>JAKSOL010000001.1 GCA_024405635.1 Salinivirgaceae bacterium
TTTTTATTCGTTTTATGAATAACTTTTTTCAATTTTTATTAATGCACAACGGGTAGATCTAATACATTATCTTGGTCCAATCGGCTATAGAGAGCCTGGCTTTTTACACGATCTGGATATTCCTTATATATGGGGCCCTATTGGGGGCTTTGGCATGATTCCCCCGAAGTTATGGAAGGCTGCTTTTTCCGTAAAAGGCGCTATCGCTTTATTACTAAAGGGAGTTTTGAATAAGATACAATCAACTACAAATCTTAGAGTGCACAGAGCCATAAAAGATTCAGATGTTGTCGTATGCGCCACCACAGAGTGGCAGAATTATGTAGAGAAACTTGCAGGCAAAAAACATCACAGCAAGATTCTCTATAGGCCTGAAAACTGTATTAATAGAACGTATCCAATCAACTACTCTAAATTCAATTCTAAAACAATCGACTTGGTATTCGTAGGCTGGATAGATTCAAGAAAAGCTCTTGTACTGATTTTGGATGCCTTGAAACGTATGAAAGACACTTCGAAAGTAAGCCTTCACATTCTTGGCGATGGCGACTTGATAGAGAAATATAAAGCTTATACAAGCATAAATGGACTGGATAGTGTTGTCAACTGGCATGGGCGTGTTCCAAGAGAAGAGGTATTTGAGATCATGAACAACTCTCACCTTATGGTTTTACCTTCTCTGATGGATGCCAATACTACAGTAATATGGGAGGCTATGGCAATGGGTATTCCGACTCTTGCACTCGATCACTTCGGATTTCATGACACAATAAAGAATGGCGAAACTGGTTTCCTAATTAAGCCAAACAACTACAGACAGGTTGTAAATGATATTGCAAGTGTTCTTATAAAACTACAGCAATCAAATGGTATGAGTCTGTTGCGGTCTATGGCTGAGAATGTTTTGGAGAACAGAAAAAAATATCTTTGGGAAGAACGTGAAAAATTCTTTGAGAGTGTTTATACAGAAGCAATTAATAACCATAAGAATAGAGGTAAATGACAAACGGAATAAAGAAAATAAACTGGCTGCTTATCCTTCAGGGATGGGCAATGTTATGGGTAGTAATCGGGCACGCAGGGCCTTGTAATGATCTTGCAGATTATCCTTCTTATGGTTTAGCACTATATAACTTTGCGTATTCATTTCACATGGCTTTGTTCATGTTTGTGTCAGGATACTTGTTTTACTTTACGAGAATAAGCGAAGATGCATCCAAGAAATGGACATACGGCAGGATGATAATGGAGAAACTGGAGCGTTTCGGAATTCCTTTTGTCCTTTTCACACTAATCGGTATGGTAATAAAATCGGTTTTTGCGTCACAGGTTGAGAGACCTTCTGAATTGAGTATAATGGAATTTGCTTATGCTATATTATATCCATACAACGGTCCTGTGCGTGAATTCTGGTTTCTAGGTGCATTGTTCTGGATGTTTGGGTTAGCACCGCTGTGGAAGATCACTTTAAAAAATTAATATATCGCTCTTGCAACATTTGCTTTCTTGATTAGTTTCTCATTAGTCGATGTTGGGACAGATTTCCTTGCAATAAGAAGTGCATGTTCAAGAATGTGTTACTTTTATGGCGGCATGCTTCTATCGCAATATGATTTTAGCAATAATGGAGCCAAAGTGAAGATTCCAAACATTGCAATTCTTGTATTGGGGGGGGCAATTTATGTTGTGGCAAGGGTGTTTGAGCTGCCAATAATAACTCCTTGGTCTGCCATCGTATTCTCAATTGCACTGGCGAAGATACTTGACCAGTATGTGCCTCAAATGTTCTGCGGATTCAGGAACTACACTATGCAGATTTACCTGATGGGACTATGGGCTCAGATGGTTGTAAAGATGGTTACAATGAGATATGAACTGCCATGGCTGCTAGGATATATAGTATCAATTGCACTAGGTCTTTATGCGCCTGTCTTAGTTTCAAAGATACTCGAAAAGATAAACTGGAAGCCATTGCTTTTATGCGTAGGATTGAAGAAAAAATAAAGTAGTATTAATCAAATACCATCATTAAAAGAAGAAAGCATCAATAATAGCAAAGTGTATCTATCGTATTTGATGCAAAACGTGTAACATTTAGGATAATCTTACCAATCGACAGAAAGAGACCTCTTTTGAGTTTATTAAAGAAATTGCCCCACATGGCGGCAAGTAACAAAACTAGTGTTGAGCATTGTCGATAGTCAACCTTATCGAGGTGAAGGGCAAAGTTCTGGAAACGAAACAAGATTGTATTATCTACCTATAGTTTTTTTAGCAGCCGTATTATCAATAGGGCAAGGCTTCCAGTAAAAGGATACTGCATCTCTATTGACGTCATCTAGTAAAAGAAAAATAAGCAGTGTTAGTCAGCATGGTTTTAACAGAGTACACATCAACTATCTGTAACAATTGTGCATAGGTGTTATATGTCTTAAGCAAGATTGTGAGTAATTAACCTTAAAATATAATATCCCTATAAAATTTAGGTTAAGGTTGTAAAAAAATAGTTTAAGTTAGGATATTGTTAAGGTTAAATAGTAGTTAACATTATGGTTGTTAAATAGAGTGGATAATGATAACTTTATTATATGAAAGTACTATTAATCAATAATATATTCTACCGTAAGGGCGGAAGTGAAGCTGTGTTTTTTAATACCGCTGAACTACTGAAGAAGCATGGTCATGAGGTGGTATTCTTCAGTTTTAAGCGAGAGGAGAACATACCGAGTGAGCAGAGTGTGTATTTTCCCAATATAGGAGGTAAATTGAAGCAGATGCGAAACTATTTTTGGAACGCAGATGCAGCTCAACAATTGGAGAAACTTATACTAGCAGAAAAGCCAGACATTGCGCATGTGCATCTGTTTTGGGGATTGATGTCGCCAAGTATATTTGGAGTGCTGAAAAAACATAAAATACCATTGGTACATACTGTTCATGACTACCGAATGGTGTGCCCAGCATATACATTCAAAAATGGAAAAGGAACAATATGCGAGAAATGTGGAGGAGGTAGTTTCAAAAACTGTTTAATAGGTAAATGTTCAAAGGGTAGTTTGGTACAAAGTGCGCTGATGACGGCTGAAATGATTTATAGAAACAAAAAGTACCACCCAGTTGACAATATCTCAGGCTTTATTTTTGTAAGCAACTTTGCAAAGGAAAAACACTTGCAACATGACGACAAGTTTAAAACGGCCAACAATATAGTGTTGTATAACTATACCACACCCATAATTGAACCTACAACAGAAAAAAAAGATTATTTATTGTATTATGGCCGACTGAGTTATGAAAAAGGTATTCATACATTGATAGATGCAATGCGTCAACTGCCAAATGTAAAACTAAAGGTTGTAGGTACAGGGCCTATCGATGGAGAATTACAAAAGATTAAGGCTGAAAAACATATAGAAAATGTTGAGTTTTTAGGATATAAAAGCGGCAAAGAACTATTTGAATTGGTACGTAATGCAAAATATGTTTGTGTACCATCAGAATGGTATGAAAACAACCCAATGACCATAATAGAGAGTTATTCATTAGGAACACCTGTAATAGGGGCCAACATTGGTGGAATACCAGAGATTATTAACGAAGGAAAGACAGGTGTGCTGTTTGAAAGTGGAAACACAAACTCGCTTGTAGAACAGATAGAAAAAGTGGCAGCTATTTCATCAAAAGAATACGAGGCAATGAGTAACTTTGCATTTAAGTTCTACGAGAAGAATTTTTCAGAAGAACACCACTATCAAGAATTGATAGGTTTTTATTCATCAGTATTAAATAAATAAGAAATAACACATGGATGGATCAATTATAGTAACGTATCGCTGCCCAATGCGATGCAAAATGTGTAATATTTGGGACAACCCAACAAAGGCAAGCGAAGAATTTAAGCCAGAATTGCTTGAAAAATTGCCACACATGGAAGCTTGTAATATAACAGGAGGAGAACCATTTGTACGCGAGGATATTGAGGAGATAGTAAAAGTATTAGAAAAGAAAGCCGACCGTATTGTATTTTCTACATCGGGATTCTTCAGCGATCGTATAATTGATATGGCAAAAAAACACCCAAATGTTGGATACCGTATTTCTATTGAGGGACTTGCATGCAAAAACGATGAGTTGCGAGGTCGTCAGGGAGGTTTTGATAAGGGACTAAAAACATTGTTAGAACTGCGACGTTTGGGTATTAAGGATATCGGTTTTGGATGTACTGTGTCAAACAACAATTCTGACGATATGTTGAACCTTTATGAGTTGAATCGGAATTTAGGTATGCAGTTTGCTACAGCTACATTTCATAACTCATTTTACTTCCACAAAACCGACAATGAGGTAACGAATAAAGAGGAAGTTTGTGCCAACTTTGATGAACTTATACAGCGACTTATGCGCGAGAATTCACCAAAATCGTGGTTCAGAGCATTCTTCAACTTGGGCCTAATAAACTACATACGCAATGGTCGTCGAATGCTTCCTTGTGAAGCTGGTAACGAAAACTTTTTTGTTGATCCATTTGGCAACGTGTTACCTTGCAATGGCATGGAAGAGAGTTGCTGGTTCGACACCATGGGTAATTTGAACGAGCAGTCGTGGGAAGAAATATGGAACGGCGAAAAAGCTAAGCAAGTACGCGAAAAGGTGGCACATTGTCCTAAGAGTTGTTGGATGATAGGTTCGGCAAGCCCTGTAATGAGAAAGTATATGAGTAAGGTTGCACCATGGGTAATAAAAAACAAGTTGAAAGTACTTACAGGTGGTAAGGTTGATACTCATTGTGTACCATTCTTTCATGTGGGTAATAACGATTTGCAAGGATTGCGTCCCAATGTGGGAAATTCAGATTAATGTTGTGGTAATAAATAATCACAAAAGAATAGCCATATAATTCTTAACTCCACAAACAACAATAAATGAAAATCATATTCATAGGAGGACGAAGCATTCATATTTTGGGAGGCATTGAAAACTATATGTTAAACCTAACACGTGAACTTGCAAAGTTGGGCCATGAATGTGTGGTTTGGTGTGAAAGCGACCATCGTGAGGTGGAATACTTGGATGGGGTTAAGATTATATATCACCCAGGCCCCAAAAGCAATTTAATATGCAAACCTTGGTGTGGATTAAAAGCTACAGTGCGCACCCTAATGCATGAAAAAAATGTTGATTTTGTGCATTATAATGCGTGGCCTGCATCGTTATGGAATTGGCTGCCACGAATGTTTGGAATACAAACTGCCATGGAAGGTCATGGATTAGAATGGCAAAGAAGTAAGTATTCAAAGTTGTCGCAAACTATAATGAAATACATGGAATGGTTTACGGCTCACATAAATAATCACCTTATTATGTGTAGCGAGAGCCAAGTAAGGTATTTTAAAAAACAGTATGGGAAAACCGCGGTTTGTATTCCAGGGGCGGTAGTCTTACCAAATGTATCGGCAACTTGTAATAGTGATATTTTGGAAAAATATAATCTTCAGCCTCAAAGGTATTTCCTTTTTATGGGAAGGTTGGTTCAAGATAAGAATCCAGATTATTTGATACGAGCGTTTGGCAAGGTAAAAACTTTGGGTTATAAATTAGTTATTGCAGGTAGTAATGACACATGTCCTGAATATGTTGAGAAACTAAAGAAAATGGCTAATAATGATGTAGTTTTTACCGGGGCAATATATGGTGAGGATAAGATGCAGATATTAAAAAACGCATTTTGTTTTTGTTTGCCATCAACCATCGAAGGGTTAAGCATAGTATTAATGGAAGCAACCTCATACAAACTTCCAGTTATTGCAACAAACATTGAGGCCAACGAAGAGTTTTTAGGAAATGACGCAATTTATGTAACACCTGAAAATGAAATAGAATTGACACAAGCTATAGAGTATGCTATAAGTAATCCTCAAAAACTTAAAGAACAAGTAGATGCCAACTATACCAAATTAGTAAGCCACTACACATGGGATAAAATAGCCATAAAGTATGTTGAATATCTAAATAGTTTGGGAATAAAATAAGTTCTTCAATCTGTTTTGTTATAAGAGCATATATCTTCTACCAAAAGAAATTTGATATAGAATAGACCAACAATTGCTGCAACTGTGTCGCAGTTACATTTGTGTTTGTACCTAAAATTCAATCTTGCCGTAAAAAAATTACGGCAGGGTGTTATTTTTATTACTTTTGTAATTGCGAACAATATAAAAGACGAACATGTTAGCCAAGTTTGCAGTTAAAAATTATAGAGGGTTCAAGGAAAAGATAGAGTTGGACTTATCTCATCCAGCCAATTACGAATTCAATGATTTTGCTATTAAAAATGGCATTGTAAAAAATGGCATTGTATATGGGCCTAATGGTTGTGGAAAGACAAATTTAGGACTTGCTATTTTTGATATAGTGAATCACCTTTCGCAAAAGATGCGTCATCCAGACTATTATTCAAAGAATTTCGTATATGCTGGTGCACCAAACTATTTTGTTGATTTTGAATACACGTTTAAATTTTCTAGTATAGAACTGTTCTATTGTTATTCTAAGGATACAAAAGGAGAGTTAAGAAAGGAGTCTCTTTCTGTAAATGGAATAGAGTTGTTTCGTCGTGCCGAAAGCAAACTCAGTATAGATTCCAAGACATTTCCAATAGCAAATGACATGAAACGTCAGTTGGAAATTAATGTTAGTAATGTATCTATACTAGGTTTTATACTCATGTACGTTCCAATAGATGACAAGGATAGTTATCTAATAAAGTTGAAACAATTTGTAGATTCTATGTTGTGGTTCCGCTCTCTTCGTCAGAATGAGTTTATTGGCTTGGAAACAACACCTACACAACTAGAAGAATTTGTCATTTCAAACAACTACATCAAAGATTTTCAGGATTATTTAGAGAAGGTTAGTGGACAAAAATACCATTTCGTTAATCAATCAAACAAAGACAAGCAACTAGTATGTGAAATAGATGGGCATATCGCATTGTTCAGCGTAGTAATGTCATTGGGAACAGAGGCTTTACTTCTATTGTTTTATTGGACAAAGAAACTTGACTCTGCATCTTTTGTATTCATTGACGAATTTGATGCATTCTATCATTTTAAATTGTCAACAGAGGTATGCAGACTTCTTTTTCAAAGCAATTGTCAACTATTCTTGTCTTCGCACAATACATATTTAATGGCTAACACATTGTTGCGTCCAGATTGTAATTTCATAATCACTGACAATAAAATAAAACCGCTGAACGAATGTACAGACAAGGATTTGCGTTTTGGCCACAATATTGAGAAACTATATAGAGGCAATATCTTTGCTGTATGAGATTGTTCATTTTTGAGGGAGAAGCCGAAGAAAGAGTTTTCAAAACACTAAAGCACTTGTTCATGAGCAACGAGCATGAAATAGTGTGTGTGTTTCGTAGCAACATTTATGCTCTTTATTCAAGACTAAAGAAACATAGTGTGTTTGAGTCGGAAATAGCAAATGAACTTGACATTGTTAGTGTACTGAACGAGTTGCTTCTTGAGTCTGGAGATTATACATTGGAGCCTTATGTGAATGAGGTTTTTGCTGAGGTCTTTCTGTTTTTCGATTATGATTTTCACGATAAGCGTGGTACTCTACAAGAAAATAACAACCATTTACTTGAAATGATGTTGTACTTTTCAGACGAAACTGGGAATGGTAAACTCTATATAAATTATCCTATGTTGGAGGCTTATCGTTATATAAAACACATCCCTGATTCTGATTATGTCAATTATCTAGTAGACATAGAAAAGAGTATGACATTTAAGAGATTGACATCGGAATTTTCTGCTTATTCAGTGGACCACTTTGCACTTTCTGAAAGTGATTGGGAGTCAAAAAACAAAAGAGATAAAAGATTGGTTGATGTTAAGAAAAATTGGGTAGGTATCATACCAATGAATGTATCAAAGGCCAACTTTATTTGTACTGAAAGAAATGAGTTGCCATTAAAAAAGGACGATGTTTGCCAAATACGTATTTTTAATAATCAACTCACAAAATATGTTGCCCAAGAACCAAGTCGGGTGGCAGTCCTTAGCGCATTTCCTCTATTCTTATATGAATATCTTAAGCCAGAAGTTTTAAGTGTAGGTTAAATATTGTAAAAACTCTGTATGTAATATCCTAATCCAAAAACTTGGACCAAAAGGATGCATAAAAAACAGCACAGTTAACTCGGCTAACATCACTCACAAGTTTGTCAGTTTTCACCTCACAATCTTGTCAATTTTTATCTCACAAGTTTGTCAGTTTTTAGTATATTTGTGGCGTTAACATTAAGTTTTACAGTTAATTATGGCTAATTACTTAAAACGCTATGCTGAGGCTGAAATAGAACGGGCGCTTGCGTCGTCGGGAGCGGTGTTGATAGCTGGCCCAAAATTCTGTGGCAAAACAACAACGGCAATGCAATTTGCCAAAAGTGCAATTAGTTTAAATACCGCAGCAACCATCGGATTGGCAAAAATGGAGCCTGGCAATATGCTGCAAGGCGATGTGCCTCGTGTAATTGACGAGTGGCAAACTGTGCCCGACATTTGGAACGAAGTACGTGCTAAAGTTGACCAAGTGGGCAAGTTTGGTCAATTTATACTAACAGGCAGCTCAACTCCTGCCGATAAAACACAGATTCACCATTCAGGAGCAGGTCGCATAACAACTGTAAAAATGTTGCCAATGTCGTTGTCGGAGTCGCAAGATTCAAAAAAAACGGTTTCGTTGACGGAGCTTTTTACAAATCAAAACGCTAAGGTATTTGATATGAACGAAGGGCATCAATTGTCAGATTCCGCTTTTTTTGTTTGCCGCGGCGGATGGCCATTGTCGTTAAACAGCAATCGCAAGGTGGCCCTTGATGTTACCAAAAACTACTACAAAGGGTTGTTTAACTTTGAGTATAGCGAGAACGAGAAATTTAGGAACAAAAAGCCTGAGATATTGCAAATGGTGCTTCGTAGTTATGCACGAAACATATCAACCGAGGCATCGATACAAACAATAATTGCTGATGTTACGGCATCGAACCGTCGCACAATGAGCGCCAATACATTTGAGGACTACATGGATGCGTTGCGCGATTTGTTTATTATTGAAGATATTGAGGCTTGGAATCCGAATTTGCGAAGTAAAACCGTTGTTAGAACAACACCAACGCGCCATTTTGTTGATCCGTCAATAGCATGTGCAGCGTTGAAAATATCGCCAGCAATGCTTATGCGCGATTTAAATTCGTTTGGTTTGCTTTTTGAAGATATGGTGGTTAGAGACCTAAAGGCTTACGTTTCAACACTAGGTGGCAGTGTTATGCATTACCGCGATAGTAGAGGGCTGGAGTGCGATGCTGTTGTTGTGCTTGATGATGGTAGATGGGCGTTGGTTGAGGTTAAGTTGGGCGGCGATGATTTGGTTAACGAAGGAGCTGCGCATCTTTTGAAAATGCAACGCGACATTGCAGAAGGTAATGGTCCTGAGTTTATGATGGTTATTACTGCTACAGGTCCAGCATATAGGCGCCCCGATGGTGTTTTGGTGGTTCCGCTTAATTGTTTAACTGCGTAGTGTGGAGTAAATGGCTGATTTGTAAGCAATTGTTGTTATTAAAAACCTCACAATCTTGTCAATTTTTATCTCACAATCTTGTCAATTTTTATCTCACAAGTTTGTCAGTTTTTACCTCACAAGTTTGTCAGTTTTTGCCTTGTAAGTTGGTTCATTCAAGCAACTAAGTTAATTGTATCCAGCCAATAGCTATCGCCACTCACAATCTTGCATTGGCAAGCAAAAAACATTGCAAAATGTGTTTATTCGTTTATTGTAACGCCCTCAATTGACAATAGTTTGTTGCGCAATGTTTCGCTGTTCATCTTTCTGATTGACAATGTAATAGAACAAACATTGTCGTATTGTTGGTTGCGTTGTTCGGGCTGTTCGTCTTTAATTACTTTCATCACACTGTTCATGGTTTCGTAGCCAAAACTGATGGTGAAGGTGTCCATTTCAAATTGTTCAACAATTTGGTTGTTGGCAATGGCATCGGCTGCAGCGCTGCGATAGGCGTTTATGAGTCCAGGTACACCAAGTTTAGTGCCGCCAAAGTATCGAACCACCACAATTAGTATGTTAGTTAGGTTGTTTGACTGAATTTGCCCCAAAACAGGAGGCCCCGAAGAGTTTGAAGGCTCGCCGTCGTCGCTGCATCGGTAGGTTTTCATGTCGCAGCCAAGTCGAAAAGCGTAAACGTGATGTCGGGCATCAAAGTAAGTCTTTTTAAGTTCCTTAATGAGTTCGCGCACTTCGTCTTCGGTGGTTACAGGGTAGGCAAAGGCCAAAAAACGGCTGCCTTTTTCTTTGTAAACACCCTCTGATGTTGTGGCAATGGTGAGAAACTTATCGTCGGTCATAGTTATTTAATAATCAGGGAGTTGGTTATTTCGGCGGAGGCGTATTTTTTTAGCAGCGAGGTTGCAAAATCAATGGTTTGTTGCAAAGCAATGCCGCCGTCGTAAGCGTTAATCACCATAAGTAAGTGGCAAGTGTTGTCGCACATCGATGTGCGTTCTTCGTCGCTGGTTGGAGTGCCAAAAGTGCCTTTTGCATCGCGTAGGGCGGGCATGTTTTCAATGTTGATAATGCCACGACCAATGCCGTGGTACTCGTCGGCTGCTGTGCCAATGCTGGCCAAAACCGATGAGCCTACAATTCGGTCGGCATCAAAACCGCCAATGGAGTAGCCCGATTTAAGCGACACAAGGTTCACCAAATCGACTAGGGTGTTGATTCGGTAAAGGCTCAATCCTTTTACGGCGCGGCGCATCATTGATTCGGCGCTTGGGCGGTATCTGCTAGGTTCTTTTCCGCAGGTAACGTACATGGCGCGAGTGGCTGCAATTTGTGGCTGGTCTTTAATGCTTTCAAAAGTCAAGGTGTTGGCAATGTGAGAGCATAGGTTTTCAATTTCGGTCCACAAATCGTTGCTAGTGGGCGAGTTAGTAACGTTGGCCTCAATAACACCAAGTTGCATGGTTGGGTTCTTGGCTCGCAATTCGTTGCTTATGCTAACTTTAATCATCTGAGTTTCGGCTTGTTACAATTAGGTCGTCAACAATACATTCGGCAAAGCTAATAAGGTCGTCGGGAGCAATAATCAGTTGCATTCCGCGCACACCGGCACTTATGTATATTTGGTCGTAAAGCTGGCAACTTTCGTCAATAAAGGTTGGAAATTTCTTTTTCATGCCAATAGGCGAACAACCACCGCGAATGTATCCAGTGAGCCCTAAAAGTTCTTTAACGTGAATCATTGCAGCACTTTTGTTGCCCGATACTTTTGCGGCTTTTTTCAAATCGACCTCTTCGGCACCAGGAATAACACAAACAAAAATGCCGTTTTTGTCGCCTCTAAGTACCAGTGTTTTAAATACTTGACCAATGTCTTGACCAAGTTGACTGGCAATGTGAATGGCACTTAAATCGTTTTCATCAACCTCATATTCAGTAAGTTGATAGTTTATGCCAGCTTTTTCAAGCAATCGAACTGCGTTGGTTTTATTCATAAGTAGTTGTTTGGTGCAAAAATAAAGCATTTGCGCGCGTCATTTGTGCTAAATCCTTTTTCTTTGCACTCATTATGATTTCGCAGCACAATATAGCAAGTTACGCGCATTGGATTTGGAATGCCCATAGCAAAAAAGGTCATGGCATTCATTCTCCTTTTCTTTTTAATCTGATAACCAATAGTTTGCACAAACCGCTTGAAGGTAATGGCTTTGGCGAAATAGAATTGTTGCGAAAACAGCTCGAATGTAACAAAACTGAATTGACAATCAGCGATTTAGGTTCGGGCTCAAAGTTTGCGAAGAATGGCCGTAGAACAATTGCATCGGTTGCCAAACATAGCACATCGTCGGTTAGCGACGGGCGTTTGCTTGTAAGGTTGATGCAAACTACCGATGCTTGCAATGTGGTTGAGGTTGGTACTTGTATTGGGTTGGGAACCAGTTATTTGGCAATGGCGGCTCGGCAGGGTAGAGTTACTACTATTGAAGGCTCGGCTGAGTTGGCAAATGTGGCTACCGAAACATTTAAAAAACTGAACATTAGCAATGTAGCTCAGATGGTTGGCGATGCATCGGTAAAACTTAAAGAGTTGGTGGCAAATGCCGATAAACTTGATTTTGTGTTTTTCGATGCTAATCATCGCAGCCAACCAACCATAGAGTATTTTAAACTGTGTTTGCCGTGTGTGTCAAATAATTCGGTGTTTGTTTTTGACGATATTCACAAGAATGCCGATATGGAGCAAGCGTGGCTTGAAATAATTGGAAACGAGAGAGTTACTTTGTCGCTCGATTTTTACACAATGGGAGCTGTGTTTTTTCGTCGCGAGTTATCAAAGCAAAATATCTTGTTGCGTTATTAGTTTTCTCTAAGTTTTCGGAATCGCGAGCGAGCTTCGCGAACAAAGATGCTGCTTTCGTATTCGCTCATAATGCGAAGGTAAATATTCATGGCAGCTTGGGTGTTGTTGTTTTGCTCTTCAATTTTAGCAATTTGCATTAGCGCGTTATCGGCCAGAATTTCGTATTGCCATTTTTGTGAAATTGTTTCAAAAAGACTTTTTGCGTTTGCGGTATCGCCTTGAACCATAATTATTTGAGCTTTCAAATAAAGCGCTTCGTCGTTTAGTGCATCTTCGGGATAAAGGGTTATTAAACTGTCGAGAGTGGCAAGCGCTTTGGTATTTTGGTGTTGGTAGTGAAGCAGGTCGGCCGAGGCATATAGTTGCATGGCGTGTTCGGTAGAATCGCCCCAACCGGTGTTTTCTTCAATTAAAAGCGACAAGGCGGCAGCATCGTTTGCAATGAACTTTTCGGTGCTGGCTTTCAGCGCGTTAAGTTGTGTTTGTGCCCAACCAAAATCGCCAATGTAGTAAGCCAGTTTGGCCTTGCGGAACTTAGCTTCGGCACCCACATCGTTGTTAGGATTGGCATCGGCAACGTGGGTGTAGGCTATTGTGGCATCAAACATTCGGCCTTGCATAAGGTACACGTCGGCAAGTTCAATTTCAATTTCTCCGCGGTCGGTTTTTGCAATGTCGCGGCGGTCTTTAATGTCTTCAAGCAGAAATTGTGCGTCGGCAGTTTTGTTTAGGTAAAAGGCCTTTAGTTTGGCAAGGTTGCGCACCATGTCAATGTTGTCGGCGCTTATTCCTTCTTCGTCAAGAGCTGTGGTAATTGCTTCTTCAAGTCGTTCGTAATCGGCAATTGAGTTGTCTAATTCAAGTTCGATGCGAGTAAACATTACTTGCAACATTTCGCTACGAGCGGCAAACATAAACTCACGGTTTCTACAATTTTCAATAGCGTATTGGTAAGCGGCAATGGCGGTGTTAAAGTCGTTGCCAGTTGTGGCTTGTCGTGCCAGTTCAACCACTCGGCGGCCACCTTCTTCAAGTCGTCGGTCAAGTGCTTTAACCTGAAAAAGAGCCATTTCGTATTCGCCTTGCTGAACCATAAGCCACACAAGCAGTTCGGCAAACACAGTTCGGTCGGGGTAGATTTGCGTGTATTTCAGCAGTTTGCTTTTTAGCAAATCGACCAGGCTATTGTCGATGTCGTTGTAAACGGCGGCTTGAAGGTGGTTTTGTACATTTTGCAAAAAGTCGTCGCTAACGCGCAGTTGTTCAAGATATTCGTCAATCATCTTGCTATAGTTGCGCTGATACATATACACTTGCGCCAATTCGGTGTGAAATGGATATGTTGAAACTTTGCGGCCCTCGATGTAAACCTGCTCGGCATATTGGTACAACCCTTTGTTAATGAACCCATTGGCCAAGGTTGTTATTTGCGAGGCATCGGCTTCAATTTTTTTAATTAACTGATTGTAAAGCTTTTCGGCTTTTTCTTCGCGCTTGGTTTTTGAGTAAACATAGCCCAAGTCTATAACATACTTGGGATTTTGCTTTGTGGCTTTAAGTTGCTTGTTTACAAGAACTTCGGCTTCAGAAAAATTACTTGTATGAATAAGGCACGAGTACAAGTATGAGTAATAAACGTCGCTGCCCGTTTGGTTAAAAAGTTGAGAAAAAATGTCGCCAGCCTTTTGGTAGTCGCCGTTGCGGTAGTATTGCATTGCAAGTTGGTTTGGTGTTAAAGGTTGCGACTTGGGCTTTTGTTGAGCTGATGCGCCAACGCAAAAGCAAGCAAGCAGCAATGCCACACAAAACCGATGCAATTTCATACCGTTCTGCTGTAAAAATTATCTCAATCGGTCGGCCGATTTTACAAGGTCGTCGTCTTTTTTAATGCCGCGATATGCAAGATATTGCAACACTATCATAATTACAGGAGCCGCTAGCCACAAGTCTAAACCATTGAAATCGGAATTCAAACTGCTTTTTAATGCGCTAAACGAGCCAATCATGAGTGCAAGTTGTGCAATGCAAAGTACAATGTTGATGCGAGTTACAAGCATTTGTTTGGTGCGGTTGCGGAACATAAAAATTGCAATTACAGTAAGCAAAAGTAGCGAGGTTGAAATAGCAGCAAGAGGCACCAACTTTGCGTTTAATCCGGCGTTGGGAATGGTGTGGCAAACGGTGGCGGTTATAATGCTATCGGGATTGTTGATGTTAAAAGATGCAAAAGGGTGGCTAAAAAGAACAGCACAAATTGCAGCCGAAATAATTAGATAAATGGTTTGAATGCGTTGAATCATAGCTATTTGTTTTTTAGGATTTCACGTTTAATATATTCATTGGTAGCTTCCTCGCCGTGTTCGGCAAGATGAGTAAGCAACTGTCGCAAAAGAGCAGCAGTGTCGTCGTGCATCAAATATTTGGGCAATCCACGTTCAAAATACTCAAGAGCACTGCGGTTGGTGTATTTTTCTTTTTGATAGGTTTTGCAAGCAGCCACGCGGTCGCAGTACATTTCAACTACGTAGTTTACAGGCATTTTCAAACCAACCATTTTTTCGCCAGGATTAAAACCAAAGTCAATCCAATATTCAAAATGATGCTTGTTACGCCCTTTGTGATGCAACCAAGATAGCGAGTAACCTTTTTCAATTCGCTCGGCGGCATTTGGGCTACGGTCGCCTTGAAAATAACGCACACCAGTAAAGAATTCGATTGGCGAAAACTTTGACAAATCGTGCATTAGGCCTTGCTTGTATAGCCCAACATTAAAGCAACCACGCATTACCAAATGGCGGTGATGCAATATGGTTCGTAAGTGTCCAAAAAATTTGTTCATAGTGCCGCAAATGTAAAGCAATTCTTTGGGGGAGCAACTGCTTGTTATATCGCAATTAAAATGTGTTTATGTAGAGCAATGGTCATACCCAAAAGCAAATGTTTGATATTTTTGCACACATGCTTTAATTCTTAACAAAATGTTAAACCGTGGTTAAAGTCTGTTAAATATGTTTTGGTGTGCAAATGTTTTTTCAAATTTGTTGCATCAAATGCTTAAAAAAGTAAACACACATTAAATAAATACTATGAGCGAAATTGTTGATATTAAAGAACTTAACGACCGCATTCAGCGCGAAAGTTCATTTGTCGACCTTATCACTATGGAAATGAACAAGGTGATTGTTGGTCAAAAACATCTTACCGAAAGTTTGTTGATTGGTCTTTTGAGCGATGGCCACATTCTGCTCGAGGGCTTGCCAGGCTTGGCAAAAACATTGGCAATCAATACTTTGGCTAAAATTGTAGATGCAGGATTCAATCGCATTCAGTTTACTCCCGACCTTTTGCCTGCCGATGTTATTGGTACAATGATTTACAGCCAAAAGACCGAAGAGTTTCAAGTAAAAAAAGGCCCAATATTCACAAACTTTGTATTGGCCGACGAGATAAACCGTGCTCCTGCCAAAGTGCAAAGTGCTTTGCTTGAGGCAATGCAAGAAAAGCAAGTTACCATTGGCGACAGCACTTTTAAACTCGAAAAACCATTCCTTGTAATGGCCACACAAAACCCAATTGAGCAAGAAGGAACCTATCCACTACCAGAGGCTCAAATGGACCGCTTTATGTTGAAGGTTATTATTTCGTATCCAAAGAAAGAAGAAGAGCAACTTATTGTGCGTCAAAACATTTCGCGCAATTTCCCAACTCCTAGCAAAATTCTTTCAACCGACGATATTGTAAAAGCTCGCGACATTGTGAAAGATGTTTACATGGACGAAAAAATAGAGCGCTACATTGTTGATATAGTTTTTGCAACACGTTACCCAAGCGACTATGGTCTTGATAACCTGAAAGATATGATTGCGTTTGGTGGTTCGCCTCGCGCAAGCATCAACTTGTCAAAAGCAGCAAAGGCCTACGCGTTCATTAAACGCCGAGGCTACGTTGTTCCTGAAGATGTGCGTGCTGTTTGCCACGATGTACTTCGTCACCGCATTGGTTTAACTTACCAAGCCGAGGCTGAAAACATAACCGCCGAAGATATTATAAACGAGATTTTGAACAAAGTTGAAGTTCCATAGTTGGTTTGTGTGTAACTTGTTGTAATTAAATTAGTTGATTATTATGGAAACTTCCGAACTGCTGAAAAAAGTACGCCATATTGAAATTAAGACTCGAGGATTGAGCAACCAGATTTTTGCGGGCGAATATCATAGCGCTTTCAAAGGTAAAGGTATGACATTCAGCGAGGTGCGCGAGTATCAGTACGGCGATGCTATTCGCGATGTTGACTGGAACGTTACCGCACGATTCAATCACCCATTTATTAAGGTGTTTGAAGAGGAGCGTGAATTAACAGTAATGTTGTTGATTGATGTGAGTGGTTCGCGCAACTTTGGCACCCGTAGCCAATACAAATCGGAGTTGATGACTGAAATTGCGGCAGTGTTGTCGTTTTCGGCCATAAACAATAACGATAAAATTGGCGTTATAATGTTTAGCAACAAGGTTGAAAAGTTTATTCCACCGCAAAAAGGTCGCAAACATATTCTGCGAATTATACAAGAATTGCTTGATTTTGAACCAACTAGCCAAACAACAAACATTTCGGCGGCTCTTGAATTCTTTACCAATGCGGTAAAAAAACGTTGCATTGCATTTGTGATTTCAGACTTTATCGACACCAATTTTAAAGATGCACTCACCATTGCATCGCGTAAACACGATGTGGTGGCATTGCGCCTATTTGACCAACGCGAAACAGAGATGCCAAACATTGGCTTGGTGCAAATGGCCGATGCCGAAACCGGTGAAAATCAGTGGGTTGATACGTCAAGCCGCGCGGTTCGCGAGTCGTATGCCAACTGGTGGCAAAACCATACTGCCGAAGTTGAGCGCACTTTTAAGCGCAGCGGAGTTGATTATGCGTCGGTTGCAACTGGCGACGATTATATTAAACCGCTTATGAATTTGTTTAAACATCGCGGTGCATAGTTAATTTGTTAGTAATGAAACGATTACAAAAAATAATTCTGTTCTTGCTCTTTGGCCTTTCAAGCGTTATGCAAGCCAATGCTCAGGTAAAAATATCAGCATCAATCGATACTGTTATGCTGCTTATTGGCGATCAAACAACGCTCCGATTATCAGCAACTTACCCCGAAGGTATGGCTGTGCAAATGCCAATTTTAACCGATACCATTATCCGTCAACTTGAAGTGATTGAAGCATCAACCTTCGACACAACAACTGTTAATGGACAAGTGATTATAAATCAGGCTTATGTGGTTACAAGTTTCGATAGTGGTTATTATCAAATTCCGCAATTTCCATTAGCAATTACAATGCCCGATGGCTCGTTTGATACCATTTACTCAAACAACTTGTATTTTGGTGTAATGACAATGCCAATTGATACCACTCAACCTAATGCCATTGCCGATATTAGGGCGCTTGAAGAAGCTCCTGTTACTTTTAAAGAGGTGTTGCCATGGTTGCTTTACTCGTTGCTAGGCATTCTGATTGTGGCGTTGGTTTATCTGCTTGTTCGCAAGTTGGGCGGCAAAGAGTCAATCTTTATGGTTAAAGAGGCTCCAAAAGAACCCGCACACGTTATTGCCTTGCGCGACCTTGATACCCTAAAAGAGCAAAAGTTGTGGCAACGTGGGTTGACTAAAGAATACTATTCGTCTCTGGTTGACATTCTGCGTGTTTATCTCGACAACCGATTCAACATTCAGGCAATGGAAAGCACGTCAGAAGAAATATTGCGGGCAGTTGGTCCTTGCTCTGAAATAACCCGAGAACAGAAAGATGAACTGAAACAACTGCTTTATCGTGCCGACTTTGTAAAGTTTGCAAAGGCATCGGCTTTGGCCAACGAGAACGAGGATAGTTATTGTTTTGTTGAAGGATTTGTGGTTAGCACAAAATTAGTTGAGCAACTACACGAAGATGCTGATAATAAGCAGAATAAAGAATAATAATGATGGAGAATATAACTTTCAATAATCCAAATTTGCTCTACTTGCTACTGTTGCTTGTGCCAATGGTGGTGTGGTATGTGTGGCGCAACAAAAATATGAGCGCAACCATTCGCATGTCAACAATGAAAGGTTTGGCATCGGCACCTAAAACTGCAAGAATATACCTGCGTCATGCTCCATTTACATTGCGAGCATTGGCAATGGCAATGTTTGTAGTAGCCTTGGCTCGTCCACAATCAACCGACAATTGGAGCAACACCACAACCGAGGGCATCGACATTGTTATTGCACTTGACGTTTCAACTAGTATGTTGGCCGAAGATTTTAAGCCAAACCGACTTGAAGCTGCCAAAAACGACGCAATAAAGTTTGTTTCGGGTCGTCCAAACGACCGCATCGGTTTAGTTGTTTTTGCTGGCGAAAGTTTTACCCAGTGCCCGCTCACAACCGACCATTCGGTGCTTATAAATCTTATTAAAGACGTAAAAAGTGGCCTGATTGAAGATGGCACTGCAATAGGCCATGGTTTGGCAACTTCAACTAGTAGGTTGAAAGAGTCGGATGCGGTGAGCAAAGTGGTGATACTAATGACCGACGGAGTTAACAATCAAGGCGAAATACCACCGCTTACTGCAGCCGAAGTTGCAAAAGCAATGGGTGTGCGCGTTTATACCATTGGCGTTGGCACTCAGGGCGAGGCTCCTTATCCGTTTCGCGACCAATTTGGTAACAAACACTACCAAAATGTTGAGGTTGAAATTGACGAAGAAGTGCTTAGCCAAATTGCTCAAATAACCGATGGCCAATACTTTAGAGCCACAAACAACAAGCGTTTGCACGAAGTGTATGAGGTGATTGACCAACTTGAAAAATCGAAAATAGAAACCAAAGAATACAGCAAAAAGAACGAGGAATACTTTGTATGGCTCTTGGCCGGAATAGCTCTTTTTGCTGCCGAATTGTTATTGCGTAACACCATTTTGCGCAATGTTCCTTAAAACCGAAAAACTATGTTTCAGTTTGCTAATCCACAATATTTAATGCTTCTGGTTTTGGTGCCAGTTGTACTTGTGCTGTTCATTGCAGGTAGGGTTATTCAAAGTAGAGTAATGTCCAACTTTGGCGAGGCCGATTTGTTGAAACGACTGATGCCCGACAACTCAAAAGTTCGTCCTTGGGTTAAAATGTCGCTTACGCTAGTGGCGTTGACGTTGCTTATAATTGCGCTTGCTGGCCCACAATTCGGCTCAAAGTTGCGCGAGGTAAAACGCACTGGCATTGAGTTAGTTGTGGCGCTCGATGTGTCGAATAGTATGATGGCCGAAGATATTACTCCAAACCGATTGGAAAATGCAAAACGCGCCATATCAAAAATTATTGACGGACTACACGACGACAAACTTGCTCTAATTGTTTTTGCAGGCGATGCTTTTGTTCAACTGCCAATGACAAGCGACTACACCGCAGCAAAAATGTTTCTAGCTAGCATCACTCCCGAGTTGGTTACCAATCAAGGAACCGCCATTGCTTCGGCTATCGACTTGGCTCTTAAATCGTTTTCGCCTAGCGAAGACAAAAACAAAGCCATTGTAATAATAACCGATGGCGAGGATCATGAGGGCGATGCTGTTGGTATGGCAACCAAAGCAGCTGAGGCTGGAGTAGTGGTTCACATGGTTGGAATGGGACAAGCTCAAGGTTCGCCAATTCCGGTTTACAATAAATATGGCCAACGCGACTATCGCACCGACGGTCAAGGTAACGTTGTGATTTCAAAACTTGACGAAACAGTGCTAAAACAAGTTGCAGCCGCTGGTGGTGGCAAATACATTAGAGCCAACAACACCAAAAGCGGATTAAGCGCCTTGTTTGACGAACTTGGCAATATGCAAAAGGTTGAAATGGAAACTAAAATGTATTCGGAATACGAGGAGCAATACCAATATTTTTTAGGCTTTGCAATGCTTTTGCTATTAGTTGAATTGTTTATTCTTCAACGCCAAAACCGCAAACTCAACTCCATCAATTTGTTTCAAACTTCGTTTCTGAATAATAATCAAAACAAAGATGAATAAGGTTAAATTATTGCTAATCAGTTTGTTTGTGCTGGGCTCAATTGCGTCAGTTAATGCGCAAAACGAGCGTAAGTATATTCGTAGAGGTAACTCGGCTTACAACAAAGCGGTAATCGATTCGGTTACAGTCGATTCAACTAAATATGCCGATGCCGAAAATTACTATCGCAAAGCTTTGGAAGAAGATCCAAATAACTGGGACGCTAGTTACAACTTGGCTAATGCTTTGTTTCGTCAAGGTAAACTCGAAGATGCTGCTCGTCAGTATCAAGCTGTGGCTCAGCGTAATATCGATAGCAAAACAAAACGAGCTAACGCTTATCATAACTTAGGTAACTGCATGCTTATGGGCAACAATCTTCAAGCTGCTATTGAGGCATACAAAGAGTCGTTGCGCAACGATCCTACCAATCTTGAAACCAAATACAATCTTGCTTGGGCTCAAAACAAATTGAAGGAGCAACAAGACCAGCAAAACGAGCAAAACCAGAACCAAAACCAAAATCAAGATCAGCAGCAAGACCAGCAAAAGCAAGATAATCAACAAGATCAGAATCAAAATCAGGATAACAAGCAAGACCAACAAAAACAAGATAGCGACCAAAATCAAGATCAGCAACAAAATCAGCAAAACCAAAATCAGCAAAACCAAAATCAAGACCAGCAACAAGGCGAACAAAACGAGCACCAAATGTCGAAAGAAGATGCTATGAGGATTCTTGAGGCTCTTGAAAACGACGAAAAAGATGTGCAAGACAAAGTGCAGAAGCAGAAGGCTAAGCCTGTTCAGCGTCGTACACAAAAAGATTGGTAATGCTATATTTGCGGTTCTTTTGAGAAACGAAAAAGTGTAAATAGTATATGATTCAACTAATTGTAGATAAGATATTTGCGCCAGTAAAAATGTTGTTTGCCACCATCTGCTTTTTTGCAACAACAATGGCTGCTTATGCCGATAATGTAGAGTTTACCGTTAATGCACCGCGTGCGGTTGAGGTGGGCGAGCGTTTTCGTATTCAGTTTTCGGTTAATGCAAAGGGTAGCAACTTTGAACTGGGCGAGACAGGTGGATTGTCTATTCTTTCGGGACCAAACCAATCTAGCAGTAGTAGCATTCAGGTTATTAATGGCAAAATGTCGAAAAGTGTAGCCACAACCTACACTTGCATAATGGTGGCTAATTCGGCTGGCATTTACACAATAGCTCCAGCAAGCGTTGTTGTTGATGGCAAGCAATATGTTACACAAGAGTACAAAATAGAGGTTGTAGGTGGTGCCCAACCATCGGCTCAACAGCAGCAAGGTGCCCCAAGTCAGCAACAAACTTCGCAGCCACAAACTGTTGACGTTGGTGGTCAAAATGCCGATATGTTTACCGCCGTAACAGTTGACAAAAAAAGCCTTTACCAAGGTCAATATATGGTGGCTACAATTAAAATTTACACTAAAAAGGAAATCTACAATTTCAGCGACATAAAGTTCCCTGCCTTTAACGGTTTTTGGAGCTACGACCTTGAGTCTCCAACTCAAATATCGCTTCAACGCGAGAATGTTAATGGCCAAATTTATACAACAGGCCTTATAAAACGAGTTTTGCTTATGCCACAGCGCTCTGGCGAACTCACTATTGAACCATTTGAAATAACTTTAATAAGTCGCAGCCGAGTACGTAGCAACAATCCGTTTGACGACTTTTTTGGAGGTTCGTACCAAAATGTTGAAAACAAGGTGGTTAGCAAACCGGTTAAGATAAATGTGTTGCCTTTGCCAGCTGGTAAACCGGCCGATTTTTCAGGGGGCGTGGGTGCGCTTAACATGAAAGCATCGGTTGATAAACAGCAAGTTAAGGCTAACGAGGCTGTTACACTTAAAGTTGTAATAAGTGGTCAAGGCAACTTAAAATTCATCAACAAACCAAAAATCGATTTTCCACCCGATGTTGATGTTTACGATCCAAAAATTACTCAAAACATCAAGCATTCAGAGTCTGGTCAGTCGGGTTCTGTTCAGTTCGATTATTTGTTCATTCCTCGTTACGCAGGTCAGTATCGCATTGCGCCAATAACATTTAGTTATTTCGACACCAAAACTAAAACTTACAAAACGGTTAATACATCGGAGTTTTTGATTGATGTTGAGCGCGGAAATGCCGAAGAAGAGAATAACTCTGGTGTTGTTCAGGCACTTACAAAAGAGGATGTTAAGTTTATTGGAAAAGACATACGTTTTATTAAACCAGTTGAAAAACTAACAGCAAAACAACGCGTAATGTACGGCACAAGCACCTTTTATGCTTGTTACATTGTTCCATTGCTAATTTTTATTGCAATTGTGTTGTTCCGATTGGCGCAAATAAAACAAAATGCCAACCAAGCTGCAGTTCGAAACCGAAAAGCCAACAAAGTGTCGAAAAAGCGTTTGCGTGTTGCTGCTAAATACATGAAAGACAACAAGGAAAACGAATTTTACGACGAAATTTTGCGAGCAATTTGGGGTTATTTGAGCGATAAACTGTCAATTCCATTCGCATCGTTGTCAAAAGATAATGTTTCGGGAATACTAGAAACGCATTCGGTTGACTCTCAAACAATTGCCGATTTGATGGAATTGCTTAATGCTTGTGAATTTGCAAAATATGCGCCATCGGCTGTACAAGGAGGAATGAAACAGATTTACCAAAAGACCGATGACATTATTTCGGTTCTAGACCAGAAGGTTAAATAACGCTTAAAATTTGATAATCAGATGAATAAAAAACTAAATATACTTTTTGCGGTTGCGTTCTGCTTTTTTACAAATGCACTTTCGGCTGCCGATTTTAAAGCTCAACTCGATACGGCTGAACAATGCTACAAATCGGCTCGTTACGAGCAGGCTATTGCTACCTATGAGCAGATTGTTGACAATGGATTTGAGTCGGCCGAGCTTTTTTTTAACCTTGGCAATGCTTACTTCAAGTCAAACAAGTTTCCCATGGCTATAGTTAATTACGAGCGTGCATTGAAACTCAATCCAACCGATGAGGATATTCAGTTTAACTTGCAATTGGCTAATACATACGTAGTTGATAAAATTGATGTTTTGCCAGAGTTCTTCCTAAAATCGTGGGGACAGACATTTGTTCAAACCTTTTCAACAAACCAGTGGGCACACATTAGCATTGCTTGTTTTGTGATTGGATTGACACTTTTGTTGGTTTTCTTTTTGTCGCAAAGCATAGTGCTGCGCAAATGTTCGTTTTGGATTGGAGTGTTGGCAATAATTGTCTCGGTGCTAGGTTTTAGTTTTTCGGGCAAACAAAAAGATGCCATGGTTAGCACTCCCGATGCTATTGTAGTAGCTCCATCGGTAATAGTAAAAGGCTCGCCCGATGTTAACGGTGTTGAACTTTTTGTTGTTCACGAAGGTTTGAAAGTTAAAGTTTCTAAAAACCTTGATGGTTGGTTTGAAATTAAACTTTCTGATGGCAACAAAGGTTGGGTAAAAACCGAAACTATTGTAATAATTTAGTTTTGAACACTGGTCGAAAGAGGTCGGTTCATTTATTCAACAACAGCAGTTTTAGGCTTAGTTTCGCCGCAAGGAATTGCGTATGCAATGGTGTAGCTTATTCCTGTATTTACACGGTTTTTAGCTTTGCCAAATCCAGGAATAATGTAAGGCGTAAGGTTTCCGCAATTGCGGTTAGGCATACATTTTACGCGCACGTTAAGCCCCATAAACAAATTGTGAACCAATTCGCATTTTCCGCCAAACATAACCTCGCCCCAAACTTTGCTGTGGCTTGTCGATTCAATCTCAGACATTTTTATGCCATGAAAAGTCTCAACTCGTAAGTCGTTGGCTTCGTGCTTAAAATTTGAAATGCCCAACCTAACGCCAATAAAAAACGTGTTGCGGTCAAGCCGGTGAGCATATTTAAGAATGTTATAGTCAAATCCAATACGATAATATTGGCCATTCATTTTATAGTTAATTGTATCAATGCGGTTGTGCTTAACCGATTGTGTGCCAATTTCCAGAGTAGGGAACCATTTGTAAAATAACTCGCCGTCAACATAAAATTCAGTTCCGCTTGAGCTGATGTCGCCAATAAGAGGAAGCGCAAAACGCGAAAGGTCGCAACCTATTCGCACATAACGTTTACGAGTTGGCATATCAACAATTTTGGCGTTTTTTTCTTTTTGCTTGTTCAATTGTGTTTCGTCAACAATTTGCAATGAGTTGCGTGGTTGACTTGGCAAAATATTATGTTGCGCCATAGCCAAACTGCTGATACTTAGCAGAACAAGTGTGCTAAAAATATATTTCAACATGTGTTGTCTCATCTTGTCCAACGTGGCAGTTTATTTTGTGTTTTATTGAGTCGATAGCTGTTCGTTGCAAACTATCAATCGCACCAAAATGTATTGGCTCGGTTATGTCATATTCGTAAAAAGCACCGCACTCAATGTTGCGCACCATTAATTGGGGCTTTGCATACACAACCATATAATCGGCATTTACCTCGGTTGTGGTAGTGGTAAATGTAAATGTTTTAATACAAAATTCGGTTGAATCGCTATTTATGTTTAGTGGCAAATGTAACCCATAAGGAAATCCTTTTTGTGCATAAATCACCTCGTTTGAAGTTCCTAACAAGGTTACGCTTGTTGAATCAAAACTGCCACCAGACTTGTCGATAAATTTGCAGTTGAGTCCAGGAATGCGGTCGTTGCAGTCAACAATCTCTTGGTTGCAGCCAACAAATGCACTTACAACGCCAATTGCAACCCAAAGTAAAAAATGCTTTTTCAACTTATTTGTGTGTTAAAATCGGGCCAAAGTTATAAAAATGTCGGCACCAACATTTGGTTGCCAATAGTTGAAGAATTTGTTGTGGCGCACTAGGTTTTTTATTGTCCAAAATAGCTTGCCCCTTGTGTAAAAAGGCATTCAATTTCAGTATCTTTGCACGCTTTATTTTTCTGCTTATGAACAAGATAGTTGAGGACGAAAATTTTGTGCGAGTTTATGGTGCTCGCGTACATAATTTGAAGAACATCGACGTTGAAATTCCGCGAAACAAACTCACTGTTATTACAGGATTGAGCGGAAGTGGTAAATCGTCGTTAGCTTTCGACACTATTTATGCCGAAGGTCAACGCCGTTACCTTGAAACATTTTCGGCCTATGCTCGTCAAATGCTTGGCGTAATGGAACGTCCTGATGTTGATAAAATTACAGGATTAAGCCCAGTTATATCTATTGAGCAGAAAACCACAAACAAAAATCCACGTTCAACTGTTGGAACCACCACAGAGATATACGATTTCTTCCGCTTGCTTTTTGCGCGCGCTGGCGAGGCTTACTCGTACAACACTGGCAAAAAAATGGTAAAATACACTGAAGAACAGATAGTTGAAGATATAATTACCAAGCTAACTGGGCAAAAAGTGTATATGCTTGCCCCCATTGTAAAAAACCGCAAGGGACATTACAAGGCAGAGTTTGAAAAACTAATGTCGCACGGATACCTTACAGCCCGTGTCGATGGCGAAATTGTTGACCTTAGGCCTGGCATGCGGCTCGACCGTTACAAAAACCACTCAATTGACGTGGTGATTGATAAACTAAAAATTGACGAAAAAGACCGCAAACGAATTACCGAGTCGCTGCAAGTGGCTATGCGTCAGGGACAAGGAACAATTTCTGTTCAACAGATGGAAACCAAGCAAGAGTGGTTCTTTAGTAAACATTTAATGTGCCCCGACACTGGTTTGTCATACAATGAGCCTGCTCCTCACTCTTTTTCGTTTAACTCGCCATTGGGCGCTTGCCCAACTTGTAAAGGTTTGGGGGTAGTTAATAAAATTGATGTTGATAAAGTTATTCCCAACCGAAACCTAAGTATAAAACAAGGCGGCATTGTGCCTTTGGGAAAATATCGAAACGACTTGTTTTTTGCACAAATTGAAGCAGTGTTGGCAAAGTTTCAAGAAAAAATTGACACCCCCATTGCCGAATTGTCTGACGAGGCTCTTGATGCTGTGCTTAATGGTTACGATCAACCTTTTGCGCTCCTTAAAACTCCAATTGGCTCGAACTCTGGCTACTATATGAGCTTTCAAGGCGTGTTGATGTATTTGCAAGGCGACATGAACGAAGATGTACGCGAAGACGACGATAAAAAAGTTGGTTCTTCGTTTGTGAAATTATGTACTTGTCCCGAATGTGGCGGTGCACGTTTGCGAAAAGAATCACTCCACTTCAAAATTGATGGGAAAAACATTGCCGAACTTGCCGAAATGGACATCAAATCGTTGTCTGAATGGCTTGTTGGTCTTGAGGATAGATTGAACGATAAGCAAAAAATAATAGCAACCGAAACATTAAAAGAAATACGCAGCCGACTGCAGTTTCTTGTGAAAGTTGGTCTTGGCTATTTGTCGCTAAACCGTACATCGCGTAGTTTGTCGGGTGGCGAAAGTCAACGCATACGCCTTGCAACTCAAATCGGCTCTCAGTTGGTTAATGTTCTTTACATTCTTGATGAGCCTAGTATAGGTTTGCACCAACGTGACAACACTAAGCTAATCAATTCGTTACGCGAATTATGCAACGCTGGTAATACTGTGATTGTGGTTGAGCACGACCGCGATATGATGCTAGCTTCCGATTATATAGTTGATATAGGTCCCTTTGCAGGCCGACGTGGCGGAAATCTTGTGGCACAAGGAACTCCCGAGCAAATTCTGAAAAGCAATTCGTTGACTGCACAATACCTGAATGGCGAAAAATCAATAGCAGTGCCAGCTAAACGTCGCGACGGAAATGGTCAATATCTGGTTCTTGAACATGCTGTTGGGCATAACCTTAAAGATGTAACTTTAAAGTTGCCTCTTGGCTTATTTGTTTGTGTTACAGGTGTTTCTGGAAGCGGAAAGTCATCTCTTATCAACGAAACTTTGCAGCCAATTCTGAACAAATATTTCTACCATTCGGTTCAAGAGCCTTTGCCGTATGGTAACATTATTGGCATTGAAAATATCGACAAGATTATTGATGTGAACCAAGAACCTGTAGGCCGCACACCTCGTTCAAATCCAGCAACTTATTGCGGCTTTTTTGCCGATATACGTATGTTGTTTGAGCGTTTGCCAGAGGCTCAAATTCGAGGTTTCAAGGCAGGTCGTTTTTCGTTTAATATAAAAGGCGGTCGTTGTGAAACTTGCAAAGGTGCTGGCGTTCAGACAATTGAAATGAACTTTTTGCCCGATGTGTTGGTAAATTGCCCCGAGTGTAATGGCCAACGCTACAATCGCGAAACTCTTGAAGTACGTTTTAAAGGAAAATCAATCTCTGAGGTGCTTGATATGACTGTAAATCAGGCTGTTGAGTTCTTTGAAAATGTGCCAAAAATTCTCCAAAAAGTTAAGGCTTTGCAAGATGTAGGTTTGGGTTACATTAAACTTGGTCAACCATCAACCACCTTGAGTGGAGGCGAAAGTCAACGTATAAAACTTGCAGCAGAACTTGCTAAAAAAGATACAGGCAAAACACTTTACATTCTTGACGAACCAACAACGGGTTTGCATTTTGAGGACATTAACGTGTTGCTTGGAGTGCTGAATAAATTAGTTGAAAAAGGCAATACAGTTGTTGTTATCGAGCACAATCTTGATGTTATTAAAATGGCCGATTACATTATTGATATGGGAATGGAAGGTGGTGCAGCTGGTGGCCAAATTGTGTGCGAAGGAACTCCTGAACAAATTGTAAAACAGGGCGTTGGATATACCGTTCAGTACTTAAAAAATGAACTAAAATAAGATAGTCGACACAATATTGCTAGGCAGTTTGTTTTCGAAAAAACAAAGCAGCACTTTGAAGTAAATTTTTACCTTTGGTGAGTATCGTTAAAAAATCATAGGTATGATTGAAATTATCTGCAAAAACAACGGAGTGCGCAAACAATTTGAAACACCACTTTCGTTGCTCCAATTGGCTAAAGATTTAGGAGTTGAACTTAAATACCCAATCTTTGGCGCTTATGTGAATAACAAACTGAAAGAACTTGACTACGTGGTATATAACTCTCGTACAGTTAAGTTTATCGATATTACCGATGTTAACGGAATGCGCATGTACGTTCGCTCGCTTTGCTTTTTGCTTCAAAAAGCCGTTGGCGATGTTACCGACGGTCATGTGCGCATCGAACACTCAATATCAAAAGGTTACTATTGCGAATTAGATGGCTTTAACTCCGATTTGACCGATAAAGTGGTTGCTGATATTGTTACACGCATGCACGAATTGGTTAAACAAGATTTGCCATACGAGCGCAAACACCTTCTGACTGAGGATGTTATAAAAATATTTGAAGATAAAAGTGCTCACGAAAAAGCTAAACTCTTACGTACACGCGGTCACTTGTATTCGTCAATCTATCGTTTGGCCGACAAAGAAGATTATTTCTACGGATGCTTGTTGCCATCAACTGGTTACCTTTCGGTTTTCGACTTGAAAAAATACAACGATGGAATGCTGCTCATGATTCCTAAAGCATCAGACCCAACTGTAACAGCTGACGTGCTTGCTCAAGACAAATTGTTTGAAGTGCTACATGAGTTTAAAGGTTGGAACAAAATATTGAACATCAGCTATATAAGTAATATTAACGATAAGGTTGATAGTGGCCAAGTTGGCGAGTTGATTAAGATATCGGAGGCTTTGCACGAAAAGAAAATGGCCAACATTGCCGATATGATTTGCAACCGCCCAATTCGTCCACGATTGGTGCTACTTTCTGGCCCATCATCATCGGGAAAAACAACATCGGCTCAACGGCTAGCTGTGCAACTGAAAGTTGTTGGCCTTTCGCCAGTTACCATTTCGCTCGATAACTATTTTGTTGATCGCGAAAAAACTCCTCTTGACGAAAATGGAGAATACGATTTTGAGTGTATTGAAGCTCTTGATATGCCAAAGTTGAACGAAGATTTAAACGCTCTTTTGGCAGGTAAAACCATTCAAGTACCAAAATTCTCGTTCATTGAAGGCAAACGATATTACGATGGAGAAACAATGTCTATTGATGAAAATACAATCATTCTTGCCGAAGGAATACACGCACTTAATCCTCGTTTAACGTCGCAAGTTGACGATAGTTTGAAGTTTAAGATTTACGCATCGGCGCTCACAACCGTTTCAATCGACGACCAAAACCGTATTCCGACAACCGATACTCGGCTTATTCGTCGTATAGTTCGCGATTATCGCACGCGAGGCTATAGTGCTCTTGATACAATTAGTCGTTGGCCAAGCGTTCGTCGCGGTGAGGATAGGCATATTTTCCCATTCCAAGAAGAGGCCGATGTGATGTTTAATACAGCTTTGCCTTACGAGACAGGCGTACTAAAACGTTATGCCGAACCAATAATCTCGCAAGTGCCACCAAATTCGCCTGCTTATGCTGAGGCAATCCGTTTACTCAAGTTCTTTAGTTATGTAAAACCAATTCCCGACGACGAGATTCCACCAACGTCAATCTTGCGTGAATTTTTGGGAGGAAGTAGTTTTAAATATTAATTTATTTCATGTAAAAAGTTGGCAAAAATCATTCTTGTCAACTTTTTTTCATTTATGCACAAAAAAAGTTAATACAAAGTGTCTTGTAATCTTGGTGGTATCTTCAATTTGAGTACTTTAGCAAATTATTGATTACACTGTTTAACAGTCTATGTTAAAAACGAATTTGATTTTAGGAATTATCAGTTTGTTCACAGTTTTTGGACTGATAGGCGAGCCGGTAACCTTATCCTCAAATATGCCAGAAACTGCCGATGCAGGTAGTGAATTTTTGGTTGAAGTAACAATCAAAAAAGGTGATGTTGAAGGCTTTGCACGTTTTCAGCAAACTTTGCCTGTTGGTTTAACTGCAGTTGCTCGTCAAACAGCAAATGGCGACTTTTCTTTCGTCGATCAAAAGGTTAAAATTCAATGGATGCGAGTTCCTTACGATCGCGAGTTTGTTGTTTCATATTCAATTCAAGTCGATCCTTCAATTTCGGGTACTTTTGACATCGATGGAACGTTCTCATACATTATGGATAATGCAGTGCAAACTGCTAATCTTGAGAGTTCTGCAATTGAAATAGTAAACAAAGATACTGCGGCGGTGGCAATGGTCGATCAGTTAACATACTCTTACCAAAATGTTAGTATCAAAACGGTTGATTGTATTCGCCAAAAACCATATTTGAACGACGACGACGAGATTATTGTTAATCTAATGGTCAATAAGGGTGATTTGGATCAGTTTGGAAAAATTCAAGAACAAGTTCCTGTTGGTTATCGTGCAGAGAGTATTCGTTCAAAAAATTCAATTTTTACATTCAAAAACCACATTGTAAAATTCTTGTGGATGAACATGCCTACTGATGCTCAATTTATTGTTTCATACAAATTGGTGCCAGAAGGTGAAGTTCCTGATCAAGCTTTTGTTATTACTGGTACTTTTTCGTATGCCGAAAGTGACAGAACAAAAACTTTATCAATAGCTGAACGTAGCGTTGAACTTGAGAACTTTAACGAAGAAGAATTGGTGGTTGAAGAAAAGAAACCAATTGATGAGGAAGAATCTATTGCCAATCCGTATGCAGCTGCGCTTAATGCGGCTAACATAGCTGCTTCGTTTGGTGGCAACTACTATTCGGTTCCCGATAATTCGCAAGCAACTCGTCTTGCAAATTCTACAAATAGTGAGTATTATAACGCTTCGTCAAGTGGCGATTCCTATAGCAGCTCGTCTTCTTATTCTTCAACAGCAACTTTGGCTGAAAGAACTAGTTCTAGTGTTAATGGTGCATCAACAAGCAAAACTCGTAAAAAACGAGGTGAGGAAACAATGCAAGTATCAACTCCAGCACCGGAGCGTGGCGTAGCTTATAAAGTGCAAATTGCTGCTGGTCATAAATTAGTTGGCAAAAACTACTTCAAGCGTCTAAATATTAAAGAAAAAGTTCAAGTTGAGGCGCACAATGGTTGGAACAAGTACACCATTGGTCATTTTAACGAGTACAAAGATGCTCGCGATTACAGAGTATATGTTTGGAATAATACTCCAATTCAAGATGCCTTTGTAACTGCATACAACAACGGATTGCGCATCACTGTTCAAGAGGCTTTGATGATATCAAATCAAAAGTGGTATAAATAGCACTGCGACGAAGGTTGAAAGGAAATATTGAGAAATGAAAAAGGTTGCGGTAATATTATTCAGCTTACTAACATTTATCCTCCCATCGGTCAATGCTCAAGACATTGACGAAGATTATTTGTCGGTTTTGCTTGAGGAGGATGAAGAAGATTCAAATCTTGCTTTCAAACCAGTTCTTGGTTTAGGTGTGGGTTCCTTTTCGTTTTTTGGCGATGTAACCGATTATTTGAGCTCTCCAGCAAACGGCATAACTAGTTATAGATTGGGAATTAGCCGTGTTATTGGCAAGTGTTTCGATATGGAGTTCCACGGAACAATGGGCTCGGTTGGAGGTAATCAATACAATGGTTCTGCAACCGATACGTTGAATTTCCGTTCACAATTGTTTATGGGTGGCGTTTCGGTTTATTACAATTTTAACCATTTGCTTATCCGTAAACGACCTATTCATCCTTATGTGTCGTTGGGTTTGGAGGTCTTTCAGTTTTCGCCTAAGGGTGATTTGAAAGACAAAAACGGCAACTGCTACAATTATTGGAAAGACGGTTCAATTCGCGACGCTTCTGGTAATGTTATTTCTCGCGATTACGAATACGAAACTGGATTGCGTGAACTGACTGACCAAAATTACTCAAAAACAACAGTTGCTATTCCTTTCGATTTGGGAGTTAACTTTACCATAACTAACCGTGTTACTTGCCGTACAGGTGCTGCAGTTCACGTGCTGATGTCTGATTATGTTGACAATGTTAAAGGTGGCAAGGGTTGGAAAAACGATATTGTGATGAATACATACGTATCCTTGTCGGTTGACTTGTTCTCGTCTGATGAGGAGTTGGTGGCAGTTGAAAACTTCCGTAACTTGAAATTTACCGTAACCGACCATATGGACGAAGATGGCGATGGCGTTGATGACTTTAACGATGAGTGTCCAGGTACTCCTGCAAAAGTTAAGGTTTATCCTAATGGTTGCCCTGTCGATAGCGACCACGATGGCGTTCCAGATTATCTTGACAAGCAAAAAGATACTCCAATTGGAAAAAATGTTGTGGTTGATGCCGATGGTGTAAAAATGTCAGATTCACAAGTTATTTCATTATTGTATAATCCTGACGCTATTACTCGTAATAAAGTTAAGATATACAATGATGCAGCTGAAGCTGCTGCAACTGACTCAGAAGAGGAGCAAGATGACGTAAAACAAAAGGGTATTCCTGATAAATTTAAGCATGTTGATATAAATGGAGACCGATATATTTCGCACGAGGAGTTGCAACTTGCTATTGATGCAATTTTTGAAGGAAAAAGCACACTTACTCCTGCTGATATCAGTGAGTTACAAGACTTCTTCTTTAAACAATAATCGGATTTTAACACATATAAAAAAGCCATCTGAATTTATTTTAGATGGCTTTTGTTTTTTTTATGTTGTAGTGATGATTATCGTCGTTGTTTGCTAATTCTGTCTAATTCACGTTTGCTGTCACGTTGTTTAATGTCCTCTCGTTTGTCAAACACTTTCTTACCACGTGCTAGTCCTATCTCAATTTTAACTAGTCCTCGTTCGTTAATAAACAGCGAAATAGGGACAACAGTGAACCCTTTTTCTTTTATTTTCTTTTCCATTTTGTCCAACTCACGGCGGTTAAGCAATAGTTTTCGTTCGCGACGAGGCTCGTGGTTTGTGTATCCACCGTGGTCATATTCGGCAATGTACATGTTCTTAATAAACAATTCGCTATTTTGAAAAAAGCAGAATGTTTCAGTTAAACTTGCTTTGCCTGCCCTAATTGATTTTATTTCAGTTCCAGTGAGTTGCACTCCTGCTACAAACTTTTCAGTAATCTCGTACTGGAAAAATGCTCGTTTGTTGCGTAACTTTATATCGTTTGCCATAATGCTTTCTTATAATAAGGTTTTGCAGAGGTTGAGTGTCATTGTATAACTCAACAACATTAGTATAAAGGAAAAAACTATTTTAAAAATGTTGGTTCTGCTTAAGTTTGGTTGTTTACTTTTTATTATTTGCCAAAGAATAAATAGCGAGTATAAACCAAAGCAGGTTATCATTGCTGAAAGTTGATATAATATGCAAGCCACAATGTTAGTTGTAAACATTGGTAATGATGCGTATTCAACCCAATACAACGATTGTTTATAATTACTATTACCTACTATCGATGATAGTAGTTTGTTTAGTATAATGCTACTAATTAATATGGTAGTAAATTGAGCAATTACAATGGGTAATACTTGTGATGTAATTATTGTTAAGTTGCTTGTGTTGCCAATCTCCCAAATAAATCGGCATAAAAAATTGAATATAAACGAAATGGCAAGCAAAGGCATAATTACTTTAACAAGCATTGCTATGGGTTGTGGCGATGTGCTTATAAAGTTTGTTACCGAACTTTGCGGCGAGCGAAATTGCTCTATAATGGTTCTATATAATGCTTTCGGATTCATCAATCTAAAATATCACTGCGAAAATAATCTAAATTTGCAACTATTAGGAACAAAGACACTCCTCTCAATATGAACTATAACGGAAAACTAATTACCATTTTAGGCCCAACGGCCACAGGTAAAACTGCACTTGCGGCTGCTTTGGCGGCAAAACTCGATGCTGAAATTATCAGTGCAGATTCGCGACAGGTTTACCGATCAATGGATTTAGGTACAGGAAAGGATTTGGGCGATTATATTGTAGATGGAAAGCATATTCCTTATTATTTAATTGACATTGCAGAGCCAGGTTATAAGTACAATGTATTTGAATATCAGCGCGATTTCCATTCTGTTTATGAGTCGATTGTTAGTAGGAGGGTTCAGCCTATTCTTTGTGGAGGTACAGGGTTGTATATTGAAGCTGTGCTGAAAGGCTATCAAATGACCGATGTGCCTGTAAACCAAAAACTTCGTGATGAACTTGAACAATATAGTTTGGAACAACTTACGCAGATGCTTGGCGAGTTGAAACCGTTGCATAACACGTCGGATACCGATACAAAAAAAAGAGCTATACGTGGAATTGAAATTGCAATGTATCAGCGCGATAATAAGGAACAATTGCCCGATAGAAAGCCTATTGATAGCGTAATATTTGGCATTAACACACCACGTGAAATAGTTATCGATCGTATTAACAAGCGTCTTGTGCAACGCTTGAACGATGGCATGATTGATGAAGTGAAAATGTTGCTTGAAAGAGGTATTGCTCCTCAAGATTTAATTTACTATGGACTTGAGTACAAGTTCGTAACACAGTTCTTAACAGGCGAAATTTCGTACGATTTTATGGTTGAACATTTGGCTATTGCTATTCGTCAATTTGCTAAACGTCAAATGACTTGGTTTCGCCACATGGAACGTAATGGATTTAATATAAATTGGATTGATGGAACCTTGCCTTTAGAGCAAAAGGTTGATGCAGTTTTGCAAGTTTTGAATAAATAGTCGTTTCGTATCAAAAATTCAATTTTGATTACAAAAATCAGATTTCATTTGTTATTAAATGGTGAGATTAATGTCTTGATCCCCAGTCAAAGGCTATGCCCGTGATAAAGTGAGTAAAACTGTCGTAACAAACGAATCCTTCAACTCCTACAAAAAAACTGAGTTTGTTTATTCTGTATCCAGCTGATGGTCGTGTATATAATCCTCTACAATCTGTTGAAAATATACCGAGTCTCAGTTCCGCAAATGGGCTATTCTTTTCTGCTTTGAACTCATATCGAGTAGTTCCAAAAACTTTGGCTTCTGCTGCATTGTGTACTTCCATAGCGTACAAAGCAACAAGATTAAAACCAAGACCGGCTCCAATAAATAAATGTGGATTAAATTGGTATCCGTGGGTTATTGATGGTCCTAAGTTTTTTTCTCCTATTGTTCCTTCTGCAATTCCTCTATATCCTTTATTTGGGTAATTGATGTGTTTGTCAATAATTTCTATATCAACATCATTTGTTGAAGGAGAATTATGATATCTCGCTTTCCAGTCAATAGATATGCCCGCAATTAACGAAGGGTTATTTGAGTAAGGACAAAGGGCAAATCCTCCAAAAAAATTAAAATGATTGACACGAACACCATATACACTCCTAAAATGAGCGGCTCCTCCAAATGTTATGCATCCACCAAGTTGTAAATCGATATATGGTGAAACTTTTTCATTTTTGAATTCGTACCTAGTATCAACAAATCCTACGATACCAACTAAATCTGCTTCCCATTCTGCTACATAAAAAGGCAATCCGCCGCCCAAACCAACAAACCATTTGTCGTTTTTCTTCAATTGCCTTCCGTGAATTGTAGTTAATGTGTAGTATAATTCTCCATCAGTGTTTAATGTGAACGATAAGTCGCCAAATGCTCGGTATCCGTATCTAAGGTATTTGGTCTCTTCACTTTGTGCGCTAACCGAAATTAAGACAAAACTTGCAAGTAAGAGTAGTAATACGCGTTTCATAAATTTTTGTGGTTAAAAAGGTTGTGGCAATTTATTGATTTTATCAATAAAAAAAGTCGCCCTTTTTGTGAAAAAGAACGACTTTTTTGGTTGTTATGTTTTTTTATTAAAACTCCGAAGTGAAGAAGAATTCAAGTCCTTTGAATTTTTCTTGTGCCATTTGAAGTTCGTAAGCCGATTCGGCCAAATAAACATCGCGGTCGTATTTGTCTTTAGCAATCGATTTGAATTTACGTTTCTTAAAATCTTCCCATTCGGCTTTGTCGTTTGGACGAACCCAGCAAGCTTTGTATAGGCTAGCAGGCTCGTATCGGCATTGTGCTCCGTACTCGTGTAGTAATCGGTATTCAATAACCTCAAATTGTAGTGCTCCAACAGTTCCAATAATCTTGCGGCCGTTCATTGTTAAGGTAAACAATTGTGCTACACCTTCGTCCATTAGTTGGTCAATGCCTTTGGCTAGTTGTTTGGCTTTCATTGGGTCGCTGTTTTCAATGTAGCGGAACATCTCTGGCGAAAAACTTGGAAGTCCTTTAAAGTGCATGTTTTCGCCTTCGGTTAAAGTGTCGCCAATTTTAAAGTTTCCAGTGTCGTGCAAACCAATAATGTCGCCAGCATAAGCTTCTTCAACCACCGATGTTTTTTGTGCCATAAATGCGGTTGGACTCGAGAATTTTAGTTGTCGGCCAAGTTGCACGTGAGTGTAGTTGGTGTTTCGGTGGAATGTACCTGAGCATATTTTTACAAAAGCAATGCGGTCGCGGTGGTTGGGGTCCATGTTTGCGTGAATTTTGAAAACAAATCCGCTGAACTTGTCTTCGTATGGACTAACTTGACGTTCAATAGTTTGCGATGGTTGTGGCGATGGTGCAATGCGAATAAACGATTCAAGCAACTCTTTAACACCAAAATTGTAAAGCGCACTACCAAAAAATATTGGAGCAACTTTGGCATCAAGGTATTCTTGGTTGTCAAAAGTTGGATAAACACCGGTAATTAAATCAAGGTCTTCGCGTAGTTTTTCAGCATTTCGTTCGCCAAGTTTTTTGTCAACCTCAGGAGCGTTAATGTCTTTAAACTCTTGTGGTTCTTCGGCTTTCGTCTTATCATCGCCGCTAAAATAGTACATCTTGCGGTCAAGAATATTGTAAACGCCTTGTAAGCGTTGTCCCATTCCAACAGGCCAACTTAAAGGGTGAACATGTATTTCAAGTTGTTTTTCAATTTCGTCAAGCAAGTCAAAAGGGTCTTTGCCTTCGCGGTCAACTTTGTTTACAAACACAATAACTGGAGTTTTGCGCATTCGGCAAACTTTCATCAGTTTTTCAGTTTGTGCCTCAACGCCTTTTGCGGCATCAACCACCACAATTACACTGTCAACTGCAGTTAGCGTGCGGAAAGTGTCCTCGGCAAAATCTTGGTGACCAGGGGTGTCAAGAATATTGATTTTTACGCCATCGTATTCAAATCCCATAACCGAAGTTGCAACCGAAATACCACGTTGGCGCTCTATTTCCATAAAGTCCGATGTGGCAGTTTTTTTAATTTTATTCGATTTTACGGCTCCAGCTACGTGAATGGCGCCACCAAATAGCAACAATTTTTCGGTTAATGTTGTTTTACCTGCATCAGGGTGGCTTACAATTGCAAATGTGCGTCGGCGTTCAATTTCTTCTTTTAAACTCATAATCAATTACTTACTCGGATATACATATTTAATGTTGATGCTTCGCTCATTTTCTTCTTCTTCCGAATCGTCAAACTCTTCATCGTCATCAAACTCTTCGTCATCATCATCATCATCTTCTTCTTGGTCGCGATATATTGATTCTTGTGCGTCATATTCATCGTACATAAAATCAATAGCTTCGCTCACAAGTTCGTCAATCTGTTCTTGGGTTAACTTTGGTTCGTCAATCCAATAGAGTGTGCAGTCCGATTCAAAATCTTCTTCGTCGCCTTCTAAAACAAATCGTGGAGCTTCATTATGAACTACATATAAGTAGCCGATGCGCTCTTGATTGTTCTCGGCAAGCATGAATTTAGGTAGCATCTTTTTTCTGTTTTTTAGCGGCGCAAATATAGTTCATTCCTTATCTCAACCCAATGTGTGTAGGCTCTTATATGGCAAAAAAAAATCCCCGCACCATTTGGTGCGAGGATTTCTATTAGTTGTTATTCAGATTATTAGAATTTGAACGATACACCAAGATTCATTTGGCTAAGTTCGCAACCCTCAATAATTTCAGCTGAAAGAGCCAATTTGTCGGTAACAAAGAAACGGCAACCTACAATACCTGCACCTTGGAATACAACATCGGTGTCATCATCACCGTGAGCTTCGTTTCCGTGCCATTCATATTTCCAAGAGCGGAATGCTATACCTGATGCAGCACCTGCATGAACTTCAAATTTGTTGGTGATGTTCAAGCCATAAGTTGCGCGAGCCATTACTGCAGTGCTAGACCATTTTTCTTCGTATTTGTAACCCCAACCATTGTAATCTTCAGTTCTTGTGCTGAAACCTGCCATACCACCAATGGTGAAGTGGCCTTTCCACCATGAGTTAACCAATACATAGTCGCCAGATACGTTAATACCTACACCTGGTACAAAACCTACAAAAGCGTTCAAGTTGAAGTCGCCTACGTTGTTTGGATTTTCAATTGCAGAAGCATTGAAAGATGCCAAACTCAATACTGCAGCCATTGCTGCTAAAACAAGTTTTTTCATTTTTAATAGATTTAAGTAAATGTAAATATTTGATAATTAAATTATTAATCGTTTGCGCGTTTGTTTTGTTATCTTTCATCGACTACAAAAGTATTGCAAACTTTAAACTTTCAATAAGCAAAACATGCTTTTTTGACTAATAGCAAAGCAATGTATTTTCGTATATTGATAATAGTCATAAAACTTATGTTATTGCTATTTAATAAGAGATTGAGAAAATAATGTTTGGAAAGAATGGAAAATAAAAAAAAGACTCAACCTTGCGGTCAAGTCTTTTAAAAGTGTCGGGGTAGCAGGATTCGAACCTGCGACCTCCTGCTCCCAAAGCAGGCACACTAACCGGGCTGTGCTATGCCCCGCGCTTTTCATTTAAGCGTTGCAAAAGTAGTGCTTAATTTTATTCGTGCAATAGCTTTTTTAAAAAAGTTGCAAAAATTTTTGCTTTGACATTTTTTTCTGAAACTTTGGCTCGCAAAGCTTTTTCATAATTATGTGTGGGATTGTTGGTATATATTGCAATAACTCAATTAATTACGAGGTCCAACTTGGACAAATGATGGACTCAATTGTTCATCGTGGACCTGATGCTGCTGGCCAATATGTTGGTAAAAAAGTGTTGCTGGGGCACCGTAGGTTGAGTATTATCGACCTTTCTGATCGCGCAAATCAGCCGATGTTTTCTCATTCTGGGCGCACTGTTATGGTTTTTAATGGTGAGGTTTATAATTATCGTGAAATTGCTTCGCAACTCAACATAAGCACAAATACACATTCTGATTCAGAGGTCATAGTTGAAGCTTTTGAGCAACTTGGGCCAGATTTTGTAAAAATGCTCAATGGAATGTTTTCAATAGTGTTTTGCGATGTTGAAACCCAACGTCTTTTTTTCTTCCGCGATCGTTTGGGTGTAAAACCTCTGTTTTATTATCAGCAAAATGGAGTTTTTGCTTTTGCATCAGAATTGAAGGCGATTGAAAAATTGTCTGATTTTCAGTGTAATAAATCAATAAACAAATCGGCAGTTGGACAGTTTTTGCACTTGGGTTACATTCCTCAACCTAATACTATATATAATAATGTGTATAAGTTTCCACAAGGTTGTTGGGCAGAGTATGATGGCTCCGATTTACATGTACACAACTATTGGTCGCTGAATGATTTTGTTGATAATCCAGTATTTACAAGTGAAACGCCAGCGCTTGATTATCTGCAAGAGTTGATTGAGAGTTCGGTGTCATATAGGTTGATTGCTGATGTGCCTTTTGGCACTTTTTTGAGCGGAGGTATTGACAGTTCTTTGGTGACTGCGGTGGCCAATAAGGTATCTGGTGGTGGGTTGAATACTTTTTCAATAGGTTTTGATGATGCTAAGCACGATGAGTCAGAAAAAGCTCGTGCAGTAGCAAAGGCATTGGGTACTAATCATCATGAATATCGAATGACTCGCCATGATGCTATTGATCAAATTGCCGACATGTTTTCTTATTACGACGAGCCGTATGCCGATTCGTCGGCTTTGCCAAGTATGTTAGTTTCAAAAATGGCTCGTCAACAGGTTACTATGGTTCTTACCGGCGATGGTGGCGACGAGTTGTTTATGGGTTATGGCATGTATAATTGGGCTCAAAGGTTGCAAAATCCATTGGCGCGCACTTTAAGAAAACCGATTTATTTGGCATCGAAACTATTGAACGATAGGTGGAAACGCATAGGCTTAATGTTTGATTGGCAAAAAGACGATTTTCTTCCGTCGCATATTTTTTCGCAAGAGCAGTATTTATTCTCAGCAAACGATTTGCAACGATTTGTTGGCAATAAACCTGATGTGACGGCAATGGTTAAGGGGTTGTCGGAGGTTGATCATTTGACGGCTGCTGAGCTGCAGTCGGTTTTTGATATGCTATATTATTTGCCAGACGATTTGTTGACAAAAGTAGATAGGGCATCGATGCGTTATTCGCTAGAGTCGAGAGTGCCGTTGCTTGATTATCGTGTTGTTGAGTTTGCGGCAGGGGTACCGGTTAATATGAAAATACGCAACGGAGAGCAGAAGTATCTTCTTAAACAATTGCTGTATAGGTATTTGCCTAAAGAATTGTTTAATGCTCCAAAGTGGGGGTTCAGCGTTCCTTTGGCCGATTGGTTACTTAATGAATTGCTGCCTTTACGTGAAAAGTATTTGAATCGAGATTTAGTAGAATCGGCTGGTTTAGTCGATTATAGTAGTGTAGAGGAAATGTGTAGCAGGTTTTATTTCGAAGGACAACGCCATTTGTATAATCGCGTTTGGGCGTTGATTTGTTTGCATCAGTGGTATGCAAATAGAATGATGTAGTTTTCATTTTTTTCTTTTCCCCTTTTTTAGTGCGCGCGTAATGTGTTGTACTTCAATTATTTGTGCACTATACTTTTCGGTGAGATGCTTTGATTTTGTGGTTTAAAGAGCCGCAAGTGGTGTTTTTGTGTCTGTTTGCGTGTTAGTAACTTTGTTAATATCGTGTTTATTGTAAGGATTGTCAAACGTTTTATTTGTGTTGAGTTTTTGTTTAGTAATAGTTATGATTTTTGCGCTGATTTTGTTGCAAATATTCAAGTTCTTGAAAAACAATTACTTTTTTGCTGCGAATGACTTGCATTTTTGATTGATGGCGCATATCTTCGTGCCGTTTTTTCAAAACAATTTTTATATGCCATACAGAAGACTTCCAAATACGGATAGGGCACGTTTGCGTGCTATGAAAACTGCACTTTCAAAATCAGAGCGATTGTTGCCAATGGATTTGCCATATAGTCCAAATACATTGCAGGATTTGAGGAATTTTGTTCCAGAATTTGAGCAAGCAATGCTTATGCAGCGTGATGTGTTTGAACGTCAAACTTCAAAAACACAGAAACATCAAGAAAGTTTTCGTTCTGCTCGTTTGTATGTGTCGCACTTTATTCAAGTGTTGAATATGGCTATTGCGCGTGGTGAAATGAAACCTTCAACTCGAAAATTGTTTGGTTTGCCCGAAGATGAGAATAAACTTCCGCAGCTAAATACAGAGCAAGATGTGATAGAGTGGGGCGAAAAAATTATTAACGGAGAGCAAAGTCGCACTGCAATGGGTGAGCCGCCTATTACCAATCCAAATATTGCGCGTGTTAAGGTTCATTATGAAAATTTTGTTCGCATTAATATTCAGCAAAAAGGTCTGCAAGATTCAAATTCAAAAGCTTTGGCTCGTATTTCTGATTTGCGTAGTAAGGCGGATGGTATTATCCTTACTCTTTGGAATGAGATAGAAGAGCATTATTCTGAAAATCTACCTGATACTAAGCGCGAAAAATGTAGTGAATATGGTATTTCGTATGTTTTTCGCAAGTACGAAAAAATGGAGTTCGCAAATTTGAAGTTGTAATATAAAGCCAACCACAAGGTTGGCTTTTTTTGTCTTAAGAGGGGTTATTTGACCAGCTCGCTAAGCGCGTCTTTTAAAAATTTCAACTCAAAACCTTTAGGCTCAATTATTCTTTTAAGTAACGATTGGAAGGTATATGCTACTCCGCCAACAAATCCTAAGTTTGTCGATTTGCTTTTTAATTCGGCAATGTGGTGGTTGTAGAATAATGTGAAAGAGTTGTATAATAAATCGTTGATAAACTGATTGTTGCAATTTTGCGCCATAAAAGGTACAAAACTTGCCATATATGCGTTGGGTTGTTGCGCGGCATAAACGTTACGTATTAAATCAGTTGTTGATAAGTTGTATTGTTCAAAAAATAGTTCTGATATTTCAGTTGGGCATTGTTGTCGAACTATGCTACGTATAAGTTCGCGGCCTAAATATGCGCCACTGCCTTCATCGCCGAGTAAATAGCCAAGAGATGGTGATTGGTTTTCTATTTCGTTTCCATTGTAAAGTCCTGCTGATGCGCCTGTGCCTAAAATAGCCGCAAGTCCGCTTTGTGTGTTCCAAAGCGCAAATCCCGCAGCTTCAAGATCGGAGGTGACGCGAATGTTGTTGGTTGTAAAAACAGAAGCAAGTGACTTTTTTACTAATTGTTGGTTTGCGGAGTTGCCGCAGCCAGCCCCATAATATATTATTGAGTCGGGCTCGTTGGGCAATTTGTTTTCAACTTCGCGAGCAAGCTTTATAAGATTGTCAATGTGAGCAGTGTTGGGCGAAAATCCTGTGGTTGTTATTATGTTTTTTTGCGATGTTGCCCATTTGCATTTTGTTCCGCCTGCTTCAATAATAAGTTTCATCTCTTTTGCTTTTGGGCAAAGTTATTCAAAGTCGTTGTTTTGTCTAAACAAATATTTGTTGTTGATGGTGTTAGTGGCTTTTATGATATAAAAGTGTGGTAATCAAATAAAAAGATTAGTAATCAATTAAATTTGGCGCGATTTTTGCTAAATATTAAAGGTTAAATATTCAATATGCGAACATTTGTTAATTACATCGAAAGTGCCATTGTAAGTAATTGGGATATTAATGCTCTATCAAATTATAAAGGAGCAACAATGACCTATGGTCAAGTTGGTGAAACTATTAAAAAGATTCATTCGGCCTTTGAACAACTTGGCATAAAAAAAGGAGATAAAATTGTAATTATTGGGCGCAATACTTCAAGTTGGGCTTGTTCGTTTTTGAGTGTTGTAACTTTTGGAACTGTTTCTGTTCCAATCTTGCAAGATTTCTCAATTAAAGATATTGAGAACACAGTAAATCATTCGGATTCGGTTTTAATGTTTGTGTCCGATTATATTTATAAAGATTTGGATATTAGCAAGTTCCCTAATATTCGAGGCTTTATTTCCCTTGACGATTGGAGGGTTTTGAGCGCAATTGATGAAAATGTTAAAACAGTTTTTGCCGACTTTGAAAGCAAAACACTTGGGTTAACAGCAAATACTTTTGAGCTAAAAGATATTGCGCACGATGCGTTAGCTACAATAAGTTATACCTCAGGAACATCGGGCCATTCAAAAGGTGTGATGCTTACACATGGTAACTATGCAACAAATGTTGAATTTGGTACAGAGATGTTCCATTTTAATCCAGGGGATAACATTGTATCAATGTTGCCAATGGCTCATGCTTATGGTTTGGCTTTTGAATTCCTTACCGAATTTGTTGAAGGTTGTCACGTTACCTTCCTTGTAAAAACGCCAACTCCGCAACTTATACTTCAGTCATTTGCAGAACTTCATCCGCGTTTGATTGTTGTTGTTCCGTTAATTTTGGAAAAAGTTTACAAATCGAAGGTTAAACCTGCAATAAGTAGTGGGTTACCAAAAATACTATTGGCAATTCCTTTGTTGCGCCAAATAGTTTACAAAAAAGTTCGTCGCCAACTCGAATCGGCGTTTGGCGATAATTTTTTTGAGGTAATTGTTGGAGGCGCGGCTTTGAACAAAGAGGTTGAAAGTTTTTTGAATAAGATAAAATTCAGATATACAGTTGGTTATGGCATGACCGAGTGCGCGCCAATTATTTGTTATTCGCCTTGGAATAGAGTAAAGAAATTTAGTTGCGGTTATCCTATTCGTCGCTGTACAGTTCGCATCGATAGTCCAGATCCACAAAATGTTGAGGGCGAAATCTTAGTAAAAGGTAGCCAAGTAATGTTGGGTTATTATAAAAATATTGATGCAACAAACGCAACTTTCGACTCAGAGGGTTGGTTGCGTACAGGAGACCTTGGTGTTATGGATGCAAATGGATATGTTACAATTAAAGGGCGTAGCAAGAATATGATTCTAGGAGCATCGGGCCAAAATATTTATCCAGAAGAAATTGAATCGCAAATAAACAATTTGCCATACGTGGCTGAATCGTTGGTTGTTGAGCGACAAGGTAAGTTGCATGCGCTTATTGTTCCTGATATTGAAAAGGCTGAGCGCGATGGCCTAGATCGTGAAAAGGTTCAAGTTGCAATTGAGCAAAGCCAAAAAGAACTTAATAAACAAATGCCTAACTACATGTCGATTGCAAAAATCGAATTGCAGAACGAGGAATTTGTAAAAACTCCAAAGAAAAGTATAAAACGATATTTGTATAATTGATTTTAGGGTTTTAACGGTGAACAGGAGGCTTGATGTCATACGATGTCAAGCCTTTGTTTTTGTTGCTCATTCATTATCTTCGCCAATCAAAAAAAATGACATACAAGATGCGAAAACTGCTGACATTTTTGGTAGCCATTATGGCGTTGCAAGTTTCGGCACAAAAAAATTTGACACGTGCCGAGTATATTGAAAAATACAAGCAAATAGCAATTGATGAGATGAATAGGACAGGCGTGCCTGCAAGTATCTCGTTGGCGCAAGGAATTCTTGAGTCTGGCGATGGAAATAGTACACTCGCACGCAATGCCAATAATCACTTTGGTATAAAATGTCACGGGTGGCAAGGAGAAACAATTTACCACGACGATGACCGCCCAAATGAATGTTTTCGCTCGTACAAAAATGCTAACGAATCGTATGTTGATCATTCTGATTTTTTAACCTCACATCAGCGTTACGCGTTCTTATTTGACTATTCTACAACCGATTATAAAAAATGGGCTAACGGTTTAAAAAAAGCAGGGTATGCAACAAGTAATACCTACGCAACTATGCTCATTAAGATAATTGAAGAAAATAAATTGTATGAATATGATAAACCCAATAAGGCTTTGGCAAAGGCTGAAACTGATAAAACGAATGGTGTAAAAGATAAAAATGCGTCAAAAACCGACAAAAAAAGCAAATCTAAACGAGGAAAGAAAAACCAAGAAACTAGTGCTATAACATATGCAGAATTAGCTCCCGACGAGGCCGAAGTTGCACCATTTGGCGATGTTAGAACCGAAAATAATGTTGATTATGTGCTTGTGCACCGAGGCGATGACATGAAATCGATAAGTGAACATTATGGAATTTTAGCTGCGCAAATTTACCGATACAATGATTTGCCAAAAAATACGCCAATAAACGAAGGTGAGCGTTTGTATATTCAAGCTAAAAAATCAAAGGCTTCTGCGCAATATAGCACACACACAGTTGCTGAGGGAGAAACAATGCTCTCTATTTCGCAGCGTTATGCTATAAAATTAAAGAGCCTATACAAAATGAATGGAATGGAGCAAGGAACTCAGCCAAGCGTGGGCGATGTAATTAAGTTGCGAAAGTGAAAAAACACTTGCAGCCTAAAACATAAATTGCTTATATTGTGCAATTAAAAAGTGAAATAAAATCCTATTTTTGGAGAATACAAAATAGACGAATATGAATGCACGGTTAACTATTTCAAACAAACTTCTCATTGGTTTTGGATCGTTGGTATTAACGGTGATTATCAATGGTTTGGTAACCTATTCTACATCAAATAGTAACAGAAAACTAAACGAGGATATTTTAAATATATACAACCCCTCATTGTCATGCGTGCGCGATTGTTATAACATGGTAAACAACTCGCTGATGCTAATAAAAAGTTGGGTGTATATTGAAAAACAATCGGACACCAAAGATAAACGTGCACTTGTTTCTATGCACGATGTGCAATATCCTTCGTTACAGGCAAACTTAAACGAAGTTTCAAAAACTTGGAGCCCAGAAGATAGGGCACAATTGCAGTTGGTGCTTAAAGCCATTGGCGACACCTTGTTTGTCAACCACAAATTCATTATGAATAGTTTGAAAAACTTTTCAGATTATGACGACCTTATGGTGACATGGGAAATTACACCAATGGTTGAGCAAGGAGGCGTTGTGGTGGAACAAACCGATAGAATTTTGGCACAACTAGAGGCATTAACAGCTTCAATATCAAAAGAAACAGAGACGGCCAACCGCAATATGATGGATTCGTTTTTATGGTTCCAAAACTTTGTGTTTGTGTCGTTGCTAATAATTGTTGCAGTTATTGTGATTGTAACTGTTTTAACTACACGAAGCATTGTGTTGCCATTGAATACCCTTAAAGATTTCTTGGTGTCGATGACAAAAGGTGTGCTGCCAAAAGATAAACTAGTTACCGCAAACGATGAGATTGGTGATATGGGAGATGCCTTGAATGGATTTATTGATTCGTTGCGTCGAACTTCAGAATTTGCAGTTGAAATAGGTAACGGCAAATTTGATTCGGATTACGAGGCTCTTGGCGAAGAAGATACATTAGGTAATGCATTGCTTGATATGCGCCGCAATCTTCGTGATGCTGATGTTGAAAACCGCAAGCGCAAAGCTGAAGACGATATTAGAAACTGGGAAACAAAAGGTTTGGCAGACTTTGGCGACATATTGCGCCAAAATTCTAGCGACATGGATTTGTTGGCTAGTAATTTGATGCGCCATTTGATTGACTACTTGGGTGTTAACCAGGGTGCAATTTATATTTTGAATAACGATGACTCAACTCATCCATTCTTTGAAATGAAGAGTGCCGTGGCATATAACCGTGAAAAATATTTGCGAACCAACTTTGAAATTAACGAGGGATTAGTTGGCCGTTGTGCATTTGAAAAATTGCCAGTTTACCTTAAAGAAATACCTCACGAGTATATTGTTTTAACCTCGGGATTGGGTGGTGCAGAACCAAGCCAATTATTACTAACCCCACTTATTAAAGATGATGAAGTGCTTGGCGTTATTGAGGTTGCATCGTTTAACGATATTCCATCGTACCAAATTGATTTTATGAAGACTTTGGGCGAAAATGTGGCGCTAACCATTTCAAATGTTCGTACAGCTGAGCAAACCGCTAGATTGTATGAAGAATCGAAGATGAAAGGAGAGGAATTGGCCTCACAAGAAGAAGAATTGCGCCAAAATATGGAAGAGTTGAAGGCTACACAAGAGGAATCAGCTCGTCGTGAGGCTGAACTTCAACTTAACTTTGATGCATTGAACAATTCAGTTGTTTCGGCAACAATTGACTACTCGGGTGTTATTCTTAACATCAATGAAATGATTGAGAGGAAAACCAAAAACAAAGTGGTTGATTATGTAGGCAAAACGTTTATTGAACGCTTTGTTGATGAGTCTCAACTTAGTGAATTTGAAAATGTATGGAGTGCTGTTTTATCGGGAAAAACAATTTCAATTGAGTTGAAAAATCCATTGAGCATATTTTGGTTGCAGCATACTTTAACACCATTAGTTGATTCTTATGGAAATGTTAACAAGGTGCTTGATATCATGATAGATGTAACAGCAGAGCATCGTTTGGCCGATTTAGGGTTATAATTTGTAATAGTGTTGTTCGTGTATAATTTTGATATACCTTGTTTCTATAAAACTTATATAGGAATTGAATGCCCATGGTGTGGCTTTCAGCGGTCGTTACATAAACTTTTGCAAGGTCAATTGTTGGAGAGTCTTCAATTCTTCCCAGCTTTAATACCAGTGTTGCTGATGTTTTTGCTTCTTGTGTTGCATCTTTTTTTCAAATTTAAGCGAGGAACAGAAATTTTAGTGTCACTATTCATTTTGAACGTCGTCATTATATCAGTTAATTACATTGTAAAACTGATTTAAAACGTACAATTATGGAATCAATAGAAATGAATGATCAAATGTCGAATCAAACAATTGCGCCTCGTGCTGTAAACAAGTCAAGTGTAGCTTTAGTTTTTGGTATCTTGAGTATAGTTTCGTGTTGCTGTATAGGTTTGTTCATTGTAAGCCTTGTTCTGGCTATTTTAGCAGTGGTGTGGGGAAATGAAGGAGTGAAAGAATACCAAGCAACCCCTGATTTGTATACGTTAGTTTCGTTTAAAAATGCAAAGGCTGCTAAGGTATGTGGAATAATAGGCTTGTGCTTGTCGGGCACTGTACTGTTTTTTGTAATTGCAATTGTTGTGTTTGCCTTGTCGGTTGCAAGTATAGCTTTAACTTCGATGTCAGCTATATTTCCTGAAATTATTAGCGAGATAATAAATGAAATAACATCAGCGCTATAAATTAATTAATCGTTATAGATGTTGACGGAATCGATAACAATCGGTTCCGTTTTTTTTGTTTGATCCAAACTGGCAGTCTAATTTCAGCGGAAAGTTGGGCGCTTGTTTTTTGCCTTTATTTCCTACTTTCGCCATCGGCAATAGTTGCGCTATGAAATTATCAGTAATAATCGTTAATTATAATGTGAAGTATTTTTTGGAGCAGTGCCTTCATTCGGTTTTTGCTGCTTCAAAAAACATTGAAACCGAAGTGTTTGTGGTTGACAATAATTCGGTAGATGGTTCATGTGCAATGGTTGCTGAAAAATTTCCGCAAGTACATCTTATTGAAAATAAGAAGAATACAGGTTTTGCGGTTGCGAATAATCAGGCAATTAGAATCTCTACTGGTCAATATGTTTTGCTGCTCAATCCCGATACAATTGTTGAGGAAGATACGTTTGAGAAAGTCGTTTCTTTTATGGATTCGCATGTCGATGCTGGAGGCTTGGGCGTAAAAATGATTGACGGCAAGGGCAATTATCTGCCTGAGAGCAAGCGCGGTTTTCCTTCGCCGATGGTGGCATTTTATAAAATGTTTGGTTTGTCGCGATTATTCCCACATTCGCGCAAATTCAACCAATACTATATGGGGCATTTAAGTGCCGACAAAATAGCAGAGGTTGATGTGCTTGCAGGAGCATTTATGTTGATGCGGCGCGAAACACTTGACAAGGTAGGTTTGCTTGATGAAGATTATTTTATGTATGGCGAAGACATTGATTTGTCGTATCGTATAATAAAAGGTGGGTACAAAAACTATTATTATCCAGAAACAACCATTATTCACTATAAAGGCGAGAGTACAAAGAAGGGCAGTGTGAATTATGTGCGAATGTTTTATAATGCCATGATAATATTTGCCCGCAAGCATTTGAGCAAAAAAAATGCAAGTGTTTTTTCTCTTGCAATAAACATGGCCATATATTTCCGTGGAGCGTTGGCTTTGGTTGGCCGATTTTTGAGCAAGGCTATTGTGCCGTTTGTTGATGCATTGCTAATGTATTTGTGCTTATTGTTTTTGGCAATTCGCTGGCCTGTGGCGGCATTTGGTGTTGCTGATTATTTCCCCGATAACTATTATACAGTTGCCTTACCTATATATATATTGGTATGGATAGTGTCGGTTTTTTATGCGGGCGGATACGAGTCAAAAGCGAGCCCCATGTCGATTGTAAAAGGAATAGGAGCAGGTGCGCTTGTTATTTTGGTAGCATATGCGCTATTGCCTGAAGATTTGCGTTTTTCGCGAGCAATAATCATTTTTGGAACAATAGCCAATATGTTCATTGTTAACATTTATAGGTTAATGATGCATTGCTTTGTGCCTAATTTGTTTTGTTTCAACTCAAGTAAAAAGACCAATATAGCGGTGGTAGGTTCCCAATCTGAGGCCGATAGAGTAATTGGAATTTTGAACCAATCGTCGCTGAAATACAATTACGTTGGATTGGTTGATTTACAATCGCAAATGCATGAACGAAAGGCAATTGGCACTATTGATCAAATAGCTGATATTGTGAAAGTGAACAAAATTGACGAATTGATCTTTTGTTCAAAAGATATGACAACACAACAGATAATAGGTCTTATGCTTTCACTCGATAGCAACGAGGTTCATTTTAAAATAGCACCACCAGAAAGCCTTTCAATTATAGGAAGTAATTCGATAGATACGGCTGGCGATCTTTATACGGTTGATTTTAACACAATAATAAAACCTCAAAATCGACGCAATAAGCGAACACTAGATGTTATTGTTGCAATACTCTTGCTAGTTTTTTCGCCTTTAATAATATGGTTTACTAAGCCGGCTAAACAATTGTATATTAATATATTAAATGTGTTTTTGGGAGCAAAAACATGGGTGGGGTTTGACAATAATTGCCCACCGAATCCCTATCTTCCAAAACTTAAAAAAGGAGTAATTAGTCAATGCATGGTACAAATTGGCAAAAATGCGACCAACGAACAACGCGAAAAGATAAATTTGTTGTATGCCAAAGATTACCAAATACAAACCGATATCTATTTGATATTTAAGGGATTTAGATTGTTGGCAACCAGTGAAATAATAAACAAAACTAAATAATATGCTACTATCGATGACAGGCTTTGGAAAAGCCGTATGTGAATTAGAAAATAAAAATCTTGTAATTGAAATCAAGAGTTTGAATAGTAAACAATTGGATTTGAATTGCCGCATGCCGTCGTTTTATCGTGAAAAAGAATTTGAAGTTCGCAACATGGTGAACAACAGTATGATACGCGGAAAGGTTGATTTTGTGATGTACTCAGAAATGAGCAACTTAGAAACTGTTTCAACTATAAACGCGGAAACCGTTAAAGTTTACTATGAGCAACTTGTTTCGGTGTCGCAACAATTAGGAGTTGATAGTTCAAGTGCTCAAATGTTTGAAATGGCCATGCGTATGCCCGACGTATTGAAAACTGAGCACGAAGATTTAACCGAGGATGAATGGAGCATTGTTGCAAAATCAGTTCAACAAGCAATAGATGCGTTAGTTGCATTCCGCACACAAGAAGGTGCAGCATTGGAAAAAGATTTAACAAAACGCATTAACTTGATACAGAGTTTACTAGCAAAAGTTCCAGAGTACGAACGTCCTCGCATCGACCGCATAAAAGAGCGAATTAAAGGCGACATTGCAGAGTTGGTAGGTTTAGAAAATCTTGATAAAAATCGACTTGAGCAAGAACTGATTTTCTATATTGAAAAACTTGATATTACTGAAGAAAAAGTACGTTTGGCGAATCACTGCGATTACTTCTTGAAAACTATGCAGCAAGGTGGTCCTGTTGGACGTCAATTGGGTTTTGTTGCTCAAGAAATTGGACGCGAAATAAACACCTTGGGTTCAAAAGCTAACGACTCCGATTTGCAAATAATTGTTGTAGCAATGAAAGATGAGTTGGAGAAAATTAAAGAGCAGATTCTTAACGTGTTGTAAATAATTTTGCGATTAATTATGAATAAAAAAGTTGTAATATTTTCTGCTCCATCAGGTTCTGGAAAAACAACAATAGTAAAGTATTTGTTGTCGAAAGGTTTGAATATGGAGTTCTCAATTTCGGCAACAAGCCGACCATTGCGCGGACAAGAGCAACATGGTAAGGATTATTATTTTATGAGCGCAGAAGAATTTCGCAAACATATTGATAACGACGATTTTGTTGAATGGGAAGAAGTGTATGCCGGTCGTTATTATGGAACGTTGAAATCGGAATTGGAGCGCATTTGGGGTAAAGGCAACTTTGTTCTTTTTGATGTTGATGTAAAAGGAGGAGTAAACATAAAGCGCATTTTTGGCGACAACGCACTATCGGTGTTTGTTATGCCTCCGTCAATCGACGAGTTGCGTAAACGTTTGGTTGGGCGAGCAACAGACTCGGCTGAAGATATTGAAAAACGCTTGGCAAAGGCTGCTGAAGAAATAACATACGCACCGCAGTTTGATGTTACAGTTGTAAACGACAACCTTGACGAAGCATGTCAAAAAGCTTTTGATGTAATATCTAACTTTTTGAAATAAAGATGCTTACAGGCCTTTATTTTGGATCTTTTAATCCCATACACATTGGACATTTGGCGTTGGCAAACTATATAACAGCCTACACCGATGTTGACGAAGTATGGTTTGTAGTGAGTCCGCAAAACCCATTTAAGCAGCGCGAACAATTGCTTGATGACCAGCAACGTTTGCATTTGGTGAACATTGCTTTGCGAGATTTTCCAAAGTTTCGCTCATCAAACATTGAGTTCTCGATGCCAAAACCTTCGTACACCATTGATACACTGGCATACCTGCGTGAAAAATTCCCAACACATGATTTTACTTTAATTATGGGTGAAGATAATCTTGTCAATTTTCACAAATGGAAAAATGCTGATTTGATTTTGAAAGATTATTCTTTGACTGTTTATCCGCGTCCAAATTGTACAAAAACCGAAATGCACAATCATCCAAAAGTAAAATTGATTGATGCTCCAAAAATTGAAATATCATCGAGTTTTATTCGTCAAAGCATAGCAGAAGGACGCAATGTGCAATTCTTTGTACCAGAGGCAGTTTGGAAATATATCGATGAGATGAATTTTTATAAGAAACGTTGAATATGAAAAAGGCTTGGATACTTTCAATATTTCTGTTTTTACTAGTTTGTGGATGCTCAAAAAATCGTTGGGATATAAAAATCGATGTCAATAACGAGTTGGAAATCAATCGTTTTGAACAAGATTTGTTTTCGGTTAATCCCGATAGCGTATGGCAGTCGGTTCCAAAGCTTGAGCAAAAATATGGAGCATTTTTCGACCTTTTTAACGAGCAAATTATACGCATCGGTGGTACAAACCAAATGGATTATGATAGCCGTCTATCTGGTTTTTTGACCGATATGGATATCACTGGAATGTTAGCTGAAGTTAACCGAGTGTTTGGTACAGGCAAACTGCCATTTTCTAATGAATTAACTGAAGCTTGGTCTCGTTTTAATTTCTATTTTCCTGAGATACAGGCTCCTAATGTGCAAACACATCTTTCAGGGCTTAATCAAAGTATGGTTGTCGATTCGGGATTAATAAGTGTTAGTCTTGACAAATATTTGGGAGCTAACAACAAATATTACCAAATGTTGCGGTTGCCCCAATATCAGCAAAAGAATATGCATCCGCAAAAAATAGCAACCGATGTGGTGTTGGCGCTTGGCACATCAGAGTTTGAGTTTAACCCAATAACCGACAATATGTTGTCTAATATGCTGTATTACGGTAAATTACACGTACTTATTGATGCGTTGTTGCCTAATGTTGACGAAACTTTAAAGTGGGGTTATACCGAACAACAACTTGAGTGGTGTCGTAAAAACGAGCAATCGATGTGGTTATCAATTGTTGACAAAAAGGCATTGTTTAGCACTTCGGGGCGAGAAATAAGTCGAATGGTAGGCGAAGGTCCGTTTACAGCATCGTTTTCGCAAAAATCGCCAGGTGGAGTTGGTCAATGGATTGGCTATCAGATAGTAATGTCATATCTCGATCATAATTCGCAAGTTACACTTCAGCAACTGATGCGCGAAAACGATTATCAAAAAATTTTGAACGAGTCGCATTATAGACCATAAAAATTGGGTGGTAAAGCGATTGTGTAAACTCAAAATATAGGTGTAAATACGTATTTGCTTTTGCATAGCAGTTGGCATTTTTGCGCTAAATACGTATAAATATGAGCGAAACATTCAAACCTACTGAGTATAAATTAGTTAACGTGGCCGATGGTCGCGAATTAGAAGATACAGGCTGGACATTAGCCGATCCACAATCGGAAAAACCTTCGTTGGTTAGAGCCGTTTATGCAAACAAAAAGTTTGAGCCACGTGAAGATCTTGACGGTTTTTATCGTTATGCCAATTGGTTGCCAATAAAACGTACTCTTAGCAACTCGCATGCTCCTGTTACTTTTAAGAGCGAAGGCTTAGCTAAATATTTAGGCTTGAATAACTTGTATATCACATTTTCGGGTTATTTTCCAAAACGAGGAGCTTTGCTCGAAACATGCTCATTTAAAGAAACTGAAGCTTATTCGGTTTGTGCGCGTTTGCCAAAAGACAACAACAAAATTCTAGTTGTAGCATCGGCAGGAAACACAGCCCGCGCTTTTGCCAAAGTTTGTTCCGACAACAACATTCCATTATTGCTTTCGGTTCCAGAAGACAACATGTCGGCACTTTGGTTCAAAAAACCACTCAACGATTGTGTTAAGATAATAGCAGCGCCAAAGGGCTCTGATTATTTTGATGCTATAGCGCTAGGCGATGCGGCTTGCAAGTCGCCAATGTTTATGGCTGAGGGCGGTGCAAAAAATATAGCTCGTCGCGACGGAATGGGAACAACTTTGTTGTCGGCTGTTGAAAAAATTGGTCGTATTCCTGATGCATATTTCCAAGCCGTAGGTTCAGGTACAGGCGCAATTGCTGCTTGGGAAAACAGCCTACGTTTAATAGAAGATGGTCGATTTGGAAGCAAAAAGATGAAACTATTTCCATCACAAAACGATCCATTTACCATTATGTACGATTCGTGGAAACTAAATCAACGTCAATTGGTTGATTTGTCGCCAGAGGATGCTCGCTCACAAGCAGCAATAATTCACGCAAAAGTATTGTCAAACCGCAAACCTCCATATTCGTTGGCCGGTGGTTTGTTTGATGCAATTAAAGATGCTGGTGGCGATATGTATAAAATTAGCAATTCCGAAATTGAAAAATGGCAAGCAATCTTCAAAAAAGAAGAAGGAATTGACATTTATTCGGCCGCAGCAGTAGCCACAGCAAGTTTGCAGCATGCTATTGAAGACAAAGCAATTAGTGCCGACGATGTGGTTATGCTAAACATTACAGGTGGCGGCGAAGAATTAGCAAAATCAGAAGGCAATGTTATTTATGCAAAACCACATTTGGTTCTAGATCCATCGTTGCCAGAAAGCGAAATAATACAAAAAGTTGAAGCTCTTTTTAAATAGTAGATAATCAATGTTTTGATAAAAAGCCGTGCCTTAAAGCGCGGCTTTTTTTGTTTTGTTATGGTTTAAAAAAGATTTGAAATTTTAATTAGAACCGATTGCCCATCAAGCCTAATTTTTTTTTGATAAAGTTGACTTCCTAAAAAAGCCAAGGTCCTTTATATGATGCGGTTTAGATGGTAATTTTAGGTTGTTGATTCTGTTTGATAAAAAAAGACGTTAACGTTAACGAATGGCGCAATAGCTTTTTATATTTGCGAATTAGCATACACATTTTATGTGGTATGATTTTTGAGAAAGATAAGAGATAAAACGAAACATCTAATAGTTTGAATTTTAAATATTTATAAAATGGCAAAAGAGAAAAAATTCATCACATGTGATGGAAACCAAGCCGCAGCTCATGTGGCCTACATGTTCTCCGAGGTTGCAGCCATCTACCCAATTACTCCGTCATCAACCATGGCAGAGTATGTTGACGAGTGGGCAGCACAAGGACGCAAGAATATTTTTGGTGAAACAGTGTTAGTGCAAGAAATGCAAAGCGAGGGTGGAGCAGCAGGAGCTGTTCACGGTTCATTGCAAGCAGGAGCTCTAACAACCACTTTCACAGCATCGCAAGGTTTGTTGCTGATGATTCCAAATATGTACAAAATTGCAGGTGAATTTTTGCCAAGCGTGTTCCATGTTTCAGCACGTACATTGGCTTCTCACTCGCTATGTATTTTTGGTGACCATCAAGACGTTATGGCTTGCCGTCAAACCGGTTTTGCAATGTTGGCTGAGGGTTCAGTACAAGAGGTTATGGACCTTGCAGGTGTTGCTCACCTTTCAACCATCAAAAGCCGTGTGCCTTTCTTGAACTTCTTTGATGGTTTCCGTACTTCACACGAGATTCAAAAGATTGAAATGCTTGAGAACGATGACCTAGCTGGTCTTATCGATCAAAAAGCATTGGCTGAATTCCGTAGCCGTGCTCTTACTCCTGAGCATCCAGTTGCTCGTGGTATGGCAGAAAACCCTGATACATTCTTTACACATCGTGAGAGCTGCAACCCATATTACGAAGCAGTTCCTGCAATTGTTGAGGAATACATGAACAAAGTGAGCGAAATAACAGGTCGTTCATATCATTTGTTCGATTATTATGGTGCTGCTGATGCAGAGCGTGTGATTGTAGCAATGGGTTCGGTAACCGAGTGCATTCGCGAAACAATTGACTATCTTGCTGCAAAAGGTGAGAAAGTTGGTTTGGTTGCAGTTCACTTGTATCGCCCATTCTCAGTTAAACACTTGTTGGCTGCAGTTCCAAAATCGTGCAAAGTTCTTACTGTACTTGACCGCACTAAAGAACCAGGAGCAAATGGCGAACCATTATTGCTTGACGTTAAAGACGCATTTTATGGCGTTGAGGGCGCTCCAGTAATTGTTGGAGGTCGTTATGGTTTGGGTTCAAACGATACCACACCTGCTCAAATTATTGCTGTTTACAAAAACATGGCTCTACCAACACCAAAAGATCACTTTACCGTTGGTATTGTTGACGATGTTACATTTACTAGCCTTCCAAAAGAAGAGGAAGTTGCAGTTGGTGGACAAGGCATGTTTGAGGGTAAATTCTATGGCTTGGGTGCTGATGGTACTGTTGGTGCAAACAAAAACTCAATCAAGATTATTGGTGAAACAACTGATAAACGTTGCCAAGCTTACTTCTCATACGACTCTAAAAAATCGGGAGGTTTCACTTGCTCGCACTTGCGTTTTGGCGACAGCCCAATCCGTTCAACATACTTGGTAAACACACCAAACTTTGTTGCATGCCACGTGCAAGCTTACTTGCACATGTACGACGTGACCAAAGGTTTGCAAAAGAATGGTTCGTTCTTGTTGAACACCATTTGGGACGGCGAAGAATTGGCAAATAACTTGCCAAACAAAGTGAAAGCTTACTTTGCTAAAAACAACATTAAAGTTTACTATATCAACGCAACCAAAATTGCACAAGAGATTGGTCTAGGTAACCGTACCAACACTATTCTTCAATCGGCATTCTTCCGCATTACTGGTGTTATTCCAGTTGAGAAAGCAGTTGAGGAGATGAAACACTTTATTGTAAAATCGTACGGCAAAAAAGGCGAAGACGTTGTAAACAAAAACTATGCAGCTGTTGACCGAGGTGGCGAGTACAAAGAGTTGGCAGTTGATCCAGCTTGGGCAAACTTGGCCGAGGACAAAAAAGCAGCAAACAACGATCCTGATTTCATCAACAACGTAGTTCGTGTAATCAACGCACAAGATGGCGATACACTTCCAACTTCGGCATTTAAAGGCATTGAGGATGGTACATGGCCACAAGGTACTGCAGCATACGAAAAACGTGGTGTATCGGCATTCGTTCCACAATGGAATGCTGCAGATTGTACAGAGTGTAACCGTTGCGCATTTGTTTGTCCTCACGCTTGCATCCGCCCATTGGTAATGGATGCTGAAGAGGCTAAAGGCATTAAAGGTGAGGTTCGCGAAATGAAAGCTCCAGCTACAATGAAGGGCATGATGTTCCGTATGCAAGTTGGTGTAATGGACTGCTTGGGTTGCGGCAACTGTATTGATGTTTGCTTGGGCAACAACGAGGAGAAAGGCAAAAATGCTCTTAAAATGGTTCCATTTGATCCAGAATCAGAGTCAGCTAAAGTTGAGGCTGCTAACTGGGAGTATGGCGTTAAGAACGTTACCAGCAAACAAGATTTGGTTGACATTACCGCAAACGCTAAAAACTCACAATTTGCACAACCATTGTTTGAGTTCTCGGGTGCATGCTCTGGTTGCGGTGAAACACCATACGTTAAACTTGTAAGCCAATTGTTTGGCGACCGCCAAATGGTTGCAAATGCTACAGGTTGCTCGTCAATCTATTCAGGTTCAATTCCTTCAACTCCTTACACAACCAACGCTAAAGGTCAAGGTCCAGCTTGGGCAAACTCATTGTTTGAGGACTTCTGCGAGTTTGGTCTTGGTATGGATTTGGCAAACGAGAAGATGCGCAAACGCATCGAGTCTTTGTTGAACAAAATGATTGAAAGCGACAAATCGTCAGAGGGTTACAAAGAGGCAGCAAAAGAGTGGATTGCAAACAAAGATACCGCGTCAGGTAGCCGCGCTGCAGCTGAAAAGTTGATTCCATTTATTAAAGAGAGTGCTGCAGCTGGTTGCCCAGTTTGCAAACAACTTGACGAAATGAGCCACTTCCTTGTAAAACGTTCGCAATGGATTATTGGTGGTGACGGTGCTTCATACGATATCGGTTACGGAGGTCTTGACCATGTTATTGCATCTGGTCGCGACGTAAATATCTTGGTTCTTGATACCGAGGTTTACTCAAACACCGGTGGCCAATCGTCAAAAGCAACACCTCTTGGTGCTATTGCAAAATTTGCTGCATCGGGTAAACGTGTTCGCAAAAAAGACCTTGGTATGATTGCTACAACTTATGGTTATGTTTATGTAGCTCAAGTTGCAATGGGCGCTGACCAAGCACAAACACTTAAAGCTTTGAAAGAGGCTGAAGCTTATCCAGGTCCTTCAATCGTTATTGCATACGCTCCATGTATCAACCACGGTTTGAAGAAAGGTATGGGTCACGCACAAGCTGAGGAAGCTGCAGCTGTAAAATGCGGTTACTGGCACTTGTGGCGCTTCAACCCAGCACTTGAGGCTGAAGGTAAAAACCCATTCACTCTTGACTCAAAAGAGCCAGATTGGAGCGGATTCCAAACATTCCTTGAGGGTGAGGTTCGCTTTGCATCAGTTAAGAAACAATTCCCAACTGAGGCAGCTGAACTTTACGCAGCATGCGAGGAAATGGCTAAAAAACGCTATCAATCGTACATTCGCATGACCAAGATGGAATACTAATCCATCTTTGCCATAAAAATTGAACCGCCCTTGTGCCATTAGGTGCAAGGGCGGTTTTTTAATGAAAATTGTAATATGGGCTAATTATTAAAAAGACATTATAGTATTTAATGCACATTTTAAAGTACGAGAGTGCTTGTTGTTTTTTTTAGATCATAGGATGTAATGCATGCCGTGATTGTGGTATATAATTTCATGAATATATTTTGGTTATGGCGTCAGATTCATTGAGTTTTTCAATTTCTTTTTGTCTTCATATAATATTATCATTTGCGTCAACTTGCAAAATGTACAGAAAATGCAAAAGTTAATTTTGTCAAATTTGTAGCACAGAAACGTATTCTTTGCCAAAAAAATCGTTTATTTGCCATAACACACACGCTGAGGGCTCCAAACAATAGAGTGCGGGCGTGTATGTGAACATATACAAGACTGGCGTTTATTTTCGCCTTGTCAGTTGACTATTCGAAACTACCACTTTTGAATTTACAGCCAATGACATGGTAAGAGGTAGATGCCACGGGGTGGTATATTCACTCCGTAGTGTGCTGTGAGCAATGCTCATAGTACACTTATGGGGTCATATATATCCAACAGCGTGGGTGTCTCTCTTTCTGTCTAGCTGTAAAGGCTGTGGTAGGCCTCGGATAGTGGACAGACGGAGTAAGACTTCCACGTTTTTGTTTTGTATATGGGGAGAATAGTACATATAGGAAACTAGTCATCGGGAGTCTGACTATAGGAAAGGCACAAAGCATGTCTAACATTATAGCAAATAACCCATATCGATTCCTTGGTATATATTCCAATTCATCCATCAAGGATCGTGTCGCCAATGCAAATAAAATAAAGGCATACTCTAAAGTTGGCAAAAACATAGAATTCCCTTCGGATTTAAACCACATGCTTCCTGCCGTCCATCGTGATATGGACGAATTAGAAAAAGCATCTGCCAGTTTGAATATGCCAATAGACCAGCTTAAGAATGCCTTTTTCTGGTTTGTTAATGCCACATCGATGGATGGCATTGCATTGGGACATTTGCAATCTGGTGATACAGATAAAGCTATTGACATCTTCGGCAAAAAGGAAACCTTCTCATCTCTTCTTAATCTAGCCGTAATTGCTTCTATACAAGGTGACAAAAAAAGGTACGTTACAAATCTTATTAAGATTATCCATGACGAAACATACCGCACAGGCCTCATCTGTGCCGTTTGTGGAGATACATTTCATATTGATGAAGATGAATTAATCCATCTTTTCATAGACGAACTGGCGAAAGTTGCCAATGCATCCGAGCTGCCATCATTGTTCGAAAATCCACATTCAACAAGTGAAGACAAAAACTATGTCGCAAAGCTATCCATTGGTGAACCTATCTCTGCAATAAACAATGCTATTGCGACAGCAAAAGACGCGAACAACGATGCAGAATCCCAGTTTAATGCAGGATTACTACTCATGACTTCAACAAAGAAGCATCTTGATGTAGTTAAATCCACATTGGGGACTGACGACTTGCAATATCAAATGCTGGCAGACAAGTTGGCACAGACCATCCTTCAATGCGGCATCAACTATTACAACAAAACAGACGAAGATGACTACATCTCCATTGATAAAGCATACAAATTGCAGCACTATGCAGAAACTGTTGCTGTCGGTTCGATGCTAAAAAGCAGATGCAAAGAGAATGTGGATATTCTAAATAAGAAAAAGAAAGATTTACCTCCCAAGGAAGTAGCTTCTGAAGTTAAATACATAACCAACGAGTTAGTCAAATTCTGTAAGTTGCCTGACAAAATATGTCATGCCAAGGATTTGCTTAACAACACAAAGCCTCATCTACAAAGCATGAAGGCTAAATTAGGAACATACAACGATTACTACTTAAAAATATCTACAGGCATCGTCAGCAAGGCACTTCAAAATATTATTGAGGAAGTTAATGCCGTGCAAAATCTAGACTACTTAGCCATACCAGAAGTCTTTAAATCAGCATGGGAAGCCACTTTGTTAATGGATAAATTTGATATGGAAAGTGACTTCAAGTCTAGTCGCTATAACATGAATCGCACCACACTAAAAAAAATGTGCGATGAACTAGGCATAAAAACAAGCACTAGCATTTTCAACAACAGTGACGAAAACTGGGGGTGTTGGATAGTCGCAGCAATCGTTTTTATAATCATCTGTATCTCACAATGTCATTAAAAATATGAAAGTACTAAAACATCTAATCATTATCGGAATGTGCGTTACACCTGCACTTGTTTACGCACAAATCGACAGCACTGCTTTCGATAAGCAGCAGATAATAACTATTGAACAGAAATTAAACGTTCAACAAGAAAGGTTGTCAGAATTGGACAAAATGATTAATGAGAAAGCTTCTATAAGCCAAATTAATTCTGTTCAAGCGAACTTGACAAACCTCAAATCGGCTATAGAAGAGCAAAAAGTTTCTGTTGAGAACCTTATGTCTATGATTGAGCAGAATAAGCAAAATATTAAGAAAACTGCTGATCAACTTGGCGTTGAAATTGACAAAACAAAAGTTTCTCTCAACGCAAAAGCCAACAACGACGATTTGCAAAACAAATCAATCATAGGCTTTATATTACTGACTTTGCTTGCTGTTATCCTTGCAGTTATCGCGTTCGTATTTGGCAAACGCATAAGCAAGAGTCATACAGATGTTGACGAGCTAAAACAGAAAGCAGAAAAAATCAATGAAGACATCCTCAACAAGTTCTCTGTTGAAATGAACGAAATGCAGAAGATTTCTGCATCGCTTAGTGCACTATCCGACGTGCAGAAGTCTAACGGCAATGCAGAACAAGACCACTCGCTCATCAAGACACTTGCCGACCGCATTACATTTATGGAAATGACACTCTATAAAATGGACAAAGACGTAAGGGGCTACAAGCAATTGTCTAAATCTATAGCACAGATGAAAGATAATTTGCTGGCTAATGGCTACGAGCTTGTAGATATGTTAGGTAAAGAGTATAATGAAGGAATGAGGGCAACTGCTAATTTTATTGATGACGATTCAATAGAACTAGGCAAACAAATCATCACAGCAATCATCAAGCCTCAGATCAACTACAAAGGTGTAATGATACAAGCAGCACAAATAACAGTAAGTCAAAACAACTAAATACAATGGCACAAGTAAAAATGAAATACGGAATTGACTTGGGAACAACCAATTCCGCAATATGCAAAATGGAGAATGGCGAACCATCCATTAAGAAAACTGATACACTTAAAGATACTCTGCCTTCATGTGTGTCGTTCACAAAAAAGCAAGTTATTAAAGTAGGTGATAGCGCATACAACGATTTACGCCAAGATAAATCAAGAGCAACTAAAACCCTGGCAAAAGGTAAAGAAAATGTCTTTATTGAATTCAAACGCACAATGGGCCTTGACACTCCACACGAGAGTTCAAACATGGGGCGGTCGTATTCGTCAGAAGAACTGTCGTCAGAAGTTCTGAAGGCATTAAAGTCGTTTGTTTCTGAAGACGCAATAAATGCTGCCGTAATCACTATACCGGCAAAATTCAAGGCCGACCAAATTGCTGCAACAAAAAGAGCAGCGACAATGGCCGGCATTGACCATTGCGAACTCCTGCAAGAACCTATTGCTGCATCTATGGCTTATGGACTTAGTTCGGCACAAAAGAATGGCACGTGGTTGGTTTTTGACTTTGGTGGTGGCACGTTCGATGCTGCACTTTTGAGAGTAGAAGATGGTATTATGCAAGTGAAAGATACTGAGGGGGACAATTATCTCGGTGGCAAGAACTTGGATTATGCAATAGTGGATGGTGTTATCATACCATACTTGAAAGAAAACTATAAAATTGACGGCATATTGTCAGATGACACCAAAAGAGAAATTCTTCGCGATGCCATGAAGTTCTATGCCGAACAGGCAAAGAATCAATTGTCTTTCAAAGAAAAATGTGACATCACTTCGCAACTGGATGAATTTGGAGAAGATGATGAAGGCAATGAGATAGAACTTGATATGGTTGTAACTCAGAGCCAAATAGCATCCGTAGTTGCTCCTGTATTCCAAAAGGCAATAGATATATGTAAGGACTTGTTGCAGCGAAACAACTTGTCTGGCAACAATCTTGACTCGCTGATACTTGTTGGTGGACCGACATATTCACCAGTGCTACGTCAGATGCTAAAAGAGCAAATAACGTCCGGTGTTGATACAAGTATCGATCCAATGACAGCTGTTGCAAAAGGTGCTGCGCTTTATGCTTCAAGTATTGACAGCGAAGCCAAAGAAGAGATAAAAGCTGGGACTATCGCGTTGGATCTTTCGTATGAATCGAGCTCTGTCGAACAAGTTGAGTTTGTATCGGTAAAACTACTGCGAAATGAATGTACGGGTAATGTGCCGTCACAACTATTCGTAGAACTCACACGCAATGACAAAGGCTGGTCGAGCGGAAAAGTTTCCATTAATGAGATAGGAGATGTCATTGAATGTCAGCTCATGGAAGGTAAGGCAAATTCGTTTGCTATTGTAGCATACGACGAAAAAGGCACGGTACTCCCATGCTTCCCGAACGAAGTAAATATCATGCAAGGCCTTGTCGTAGGCAATGCTGTATTACCATACGGAATCGGCATAGAAGTTCATGATAGCGCGAGGAATAAAGATGTCTTTATTCCTATGAAGGGACTGGAAAAAAATCAGCCAATACCAGCGGTTGGAATCCGAAACGGCCTGAAAACTTCACGTCAGATTCGCCCTGGCATGACTGCAGACAGATTAGTTATTCCTATTTATCAAGGCGAATATAACGCTGAAGGTACAAGTGCCATATACAACGACCATGTGTTTGACGTTGAGATAACTGGCGATGATGTCCCTGCGCTTGTTCCTGCCAATAGCGATATCGACATCACTATCAAAGTGGACAAATCACAGGGAATGCTTCTTGAAACCACATTCCCAGTTATCGGAGAGACCGTTGAAAAAATCATTGAGGTTAAACAAAGAAGTGGTGTAGATGCCAATGACCTGTCTTCAAGAATACGAGAAGCAAAGAGCAAATTAAGGGGTCTTAAGTCAAGCGGGATATCGGCAAGCGAAACATCAGAAGCAGAAGCTGCACTAAACGATGTCGAAAATCGTTTTGATGGAGAAAAAAATTCCGAAGACGGAAAGATGCATTTGCTTGCAGACTTACGTCGTGCATTCTTAAAAATAGAAGAAGTTGAGAATGCACATGAATGGGAATCCATAGAGAATCAGCTACGTGAAGAATTTGACAAACTTGAAAAGGCTAATAACGACCTTGGAAACAAATATGATTCACAGGTAGAAGACCTTCGCAAGCAGACAGATATAGCTATACGTCAAAAGAATGCTGATATGGGACGTCAAGTATTGAGTGATATTCGATCTGTATTTGTAGGGGTTACACTTATCTATCAGCTTGTCGGCTTTGTCCGCCACTATAGTTCGGACTTTAATCAGTACAAATGGAAAGACGCAAGCCGAGCTCGTCGGCTACTCAACCAAGGAATGCAAATTATAGGAAATAATCCTAACGAAGGTGAGTTGCATCCTCTTGTATGTCAAGTGATAGAGTTGCTTGATGAACCAGAAAGTGAGAAGTTGAAGATAGGATAATTATGGCATTTTCAATACAACATCCAATACGAAGAATGATTAATCAAGAGGCCGATTATATTCGGTCTCTGATTTGTCGTTTCCCAGAACAACAAAAAGACTGGATAGATAAAATAGATTCTGAATTCAAGAAATTAGCTCAAACGGAATTTCCTAATGAAAGCGATTCTGCTTATCAAATGTATAGATCTTATTCATCAGCTGCCTTGGACTCTTGCGAACTTGAAAAAGACATGTTCTATAAGTCAATGTTCTTGATGACATATATCTATTATGAAAGCGCATTGAAAAAAATATTCGCAAAATCGAATGTCAACAAGTCTCTAGAGTATTATATCTCAACAAATCATCTTGAGCTTAAACAAGCTACATATTCAGATTATGAATTCGTAAAAAAGTATGCCAAGGCTCTCCGTGATCACTTATGTCATAATGGCTACGGTGAAGAATACAAAGTAGAAAAAATCACAAGCAAGCTAGCTGACTACCCTGAAGTGTCAATCAACGAAGATGGAGTTGTGACTATAACTGATTCAAAATTTATTCTTGATGTTTTGGGAAAAGAACAAAACATTTTGAATGAAATCGCAGAACGGTTAGGTTTTAAAAATAAAATAATATGAACAATAGGATCAAAATAACAAAATGGGCTTCTATAGCTGGATTGACATTCGCAATAGCTATGCCAATACTCGCAAGAATTGTCGATGGAGAAATATTATCTGACAGTCTGAAATACGCGAAGGGATTTGTAGTGGGATTTTTGGTCTTATTTTGGAGTGGAATTCTCATCTACGTGATGATAAAATCCAGACACAAAAAAATAGCATCCTTGAATATTGATGCAGACAAGGAGTTTGTTGCTAGTAACGATATTCTATTTTCAATTAAGAACAACTACGACAATGTTAAAGGCTTGTTCTCGTCAAATACTACCAATACAAGCAAGAATACATATCAATTAATAGTTGTAGCCACAATAATAGTTGCTTGTGTGTTTGATTATTTTTCGTTCGTAATAGGGCCTAAAGTCTTGAAATCCTACATATACGACTGCCAAGTTGAACGCCAGAAGGAACAAATCAATTTGATGAAGGAACTCGCATTTGAAGACATTACCCAAGCAGACTCAATTGCAAGAAAACTTTTCAAGAAGACATATGAAAAAGGTGTGATTGTAAACTTATACAAAGACAAAGTCGGAGATTGGTATCATGAAAACTGGGATTTATGTAACAATGTCGCATTTCAGATATTGCGTAATGCAGCTGAAAAAGGGGAGCACCAGTCACAATTCACTCTTGGGTGTGTTTATGCGGGTGCGAAGTTAGACGACCTGGTTGCGGACCAAGATTGGGACGGCAGTATCACGATTATGAAGGAACCTATCGACCGAGCAAGAGCAGCATATTGGTATAAACAAGTAGCGGAAGGTGGTAATGTCAAAGCTATGTGGAATCTTGCAGATGCATAAGTTAGAGGTATGGGAGTTCCTATGAATAAAGAGAAAGGGGTGGACTGGATAAAAAAAAGCGGCCAATATTGGCGAGAAAAAAAGTCAGAATTTTTTAGGTAATCTATAAGAAATTGGTGTTAGGTCATCATATTATGATGACTGGCTTTTGCCACGTGATATTGAGCGCGCAAAATATTGGTGGAGAAAAGCAACAGAACAAGGTGATGAAGCTGCAAAAAAAAAAATGGAAAATATTTACGAATAAACTCCTATGCTACCGAAAAAAGAACACATAGCAAACTACACAATAACCTTCCCTTGTAAGGAGGGTGCTTACGCTGAAACATACAGGGTAAAGGGTGCTGATGGTAAAAACTATTTCTTGAAACTTATCAATTGCTCAAAACTAAACCGAAGACAATTTGATAACTGCGGGAATATAGTTGAAGTTGACATTGCAAAACAACTGCATCATGACAATATCACTTCATATCATGATAGCGGAGAGATAATATTGAATAACAAGCGATATGCATACATTGTTTTCGACTTCATCAGTGGTGAGACTGTTGCGGAGAAGGTGACTCGCGAACAAAGATGTTCTGTATATGATGCTAAGCAAATTGTTCTTGGTGTTCTTAACGGATTAAAATATCTTCATTCGTTACAAAGACCTGTTATCCATAATGAACTGACCATACAAAATGTCATGCTTGACATGACGAGCGGAATACCAGTAGCGAAGATGATTGACTTTGGTTATGCCAGATATATGGATATGGGTATCAGTGCATTTGACAAAGATGGGTTGAATCTATTCTACGTTGCCCCAGAAGCACTGAATGGCGATTATTCTGTTAGGTCGGATTTGTTTTCTGTAGGAGTTATGCTTTATCATCTCCTGTATGGAATGTTGCCATATCACGTAGACTTATCTGATTGTTCCAACATGTCTGAAAAACTTGATGCAATATTAGAAGCAAGACAAAGACCATTGCGAATACCGGACATCGATATATTTGAGCTTGACGAGCAACTGCTGAATATTATATCAAAAGCGTTATCAATAAATGTCGATGACAGATTCCAATCGGCAGACGAGTTCATAAAGGCTCTCAATGGAGAAATTACGGTAGAGGTTAGCAAACGAGAAAGTCCAACACAAAGAATCACTAAAGAGCAACAACAAATCAATATAAAAAAAGGCAATGGGTTTGCTGATGTGGCAGGTATGACAGAGTTGAAGAACCAATTACAATCTGACGTTATTGATTTGCTCCAGGACCCAGAGCAGGCGAAGTCACTAGGGATATCCATTCCCAATGGTCTGCTATTTTACGGACCTCCAGGATGTGGGAAAACATTCTTTGCAGAAAAATTTGCAGAAGAGATTGGTTGCAATTATCAATATGTAAAATGCTCAGATATTGCATCTCCTTTCATTCATGGAGGGCAGGATAAGATTGCCGCAGTCTTCGACAACGCAAGAAAAAATGCGCCAACGATTCTATTCTTTGATGAGATTGATGCCATGATAAAGGATAGGCGTAAGCAAAACAACGTCAGTGAAGCTGGCGAAGTAAATGAATTCTTGACACAGCTTAATAATTGTGGACATGATGGCGTTCTTGTTATTGGTGCTACAAACAGGCCTGGCGAAATTGATGAAGCTGCACTACGTGCCGGTAGATTAGAATTGAAGTACTACATTCCATTACCCGACAAATCTACTCGAGAAAAGATGTTTGAAATTGAACTAAGTCATCGAAAGGTGGATTTTGGCATTGACTACGAGAAATTGGCAGAAATGACAGATGGATACATTTCTGCTGATATCAGATTGATTGTTGACACTTCGGCAAGAATGGCATTTAGACAAAAAACTAAAATCACAGAACTTATGTTGATGGAGGCGATAAAAAACACTAAGCCTAGCTTGACGAAAGAATCTGTGGAGGAACACGAAAACATCAGAAGATATTTTGAAGGTGATGTTCCACAACAAACAAGGAAGAAAGTAGGATTTTAATACTAAAAAACATGGAAATAAATGAATTATATCTTAGGACTGCTTTTGCTTGCATGTCTAGTGACGGCGACATAGCAAAAGAAGAAGTTGCGCTCATAGAAAAAATGAATAATGAGGACCATCTTTTTGGCGATATCAATCTAACTCAAAGGTTAGAGGTGTTGCTTACAGAGATAAACGAACAAGGGTTGGGTTTCATGAAAAAATTCATAGACGAATTGTCAAAACAAAACCTATCCATCGAGGAAGAATTACAACTTCTAACAATAGCAGCAAAGACAATATATGCTGATAACAAAGTAGAATATAGCGAGGTGAAGTTTTTTAAGTTGATAAGATCTTGTCTTAAGAAAGTTGATAATCAAACTATCCTTAATTCAATCGAAGAAATTGATGAAAATTGGGTAGAAGAAGATATTGTTTGCGATAATGATTTATTGTATGTTTCATATAGCAAAAATGTTGAGATGAAGCTTTTTGATTTGAGTGTAATAAATAATTAGAGCGCTACTTGACATCTCTCAACTCATTATTAAATGAGTGATTTTTTTATTAATTTACTTCACTTTAAGCGATTTAAGTAGTTCCTTTTGTTCGGGTGTAATTCGGTAGCTTTCAATTGCTTTTTGTATCGATTTGTTGTGAACCCAAACAGGCAGTTTTTGGCTTGTAATGATTGGCAAGGTTGAATCCCATTGTTTGGCTAAAGCTGTTGCAAAGTACCAAGCTTGAGCCATTTGTACGTAGAATTCGGTGTTGGAAACAGCAACAACGCGTTGTAAGTATTCGGGCTTAAACACTGGCGCATCAAGATAAAAATCCATAAGCATAACAATGCCAAAGCGAACCGAGTAAGTATGCTCCGAGTGTAGCCAACAATCAATATGTTGAATAAAATGGTTGGTGTTGCGCTTAATAACTTTTGGCGATAGACTGTCGCAAACTGCCCAATTATCGATGTATGGTACCCAGCGCTCAAGTTCGTTAACCACGGTTTGGTAGTCTTTGCAACAACATATTAGATAGTCGTGCAGCATGTTTTCTTCGTGAAATGAGTGGGGCAGTTGTTGCATAAAAGCCAAAGACTCGTTTGTGCCTGCAAGTTGTTTTGCCAATGTGCGAATGTCGGGATTGCGAACGCCAATGAACAACTCGGTTGGCAGTTTTATAATTTTTGCTTGAAATTGCCGAAATGCAGCAAGTTTTTGTGTGTCGGAGTCGCAAAGCGCACGTAGTTGGTCAATTATTTCCATTTTATTCAATTGTTTCAATTAAAAAACTAACAGGGCGAAAACCATCGTTACACGAAATCATTGCCGAATGTGGATTTTGCATCCAACCGTTGTAAAAATTGCCGCCACCGATGGCCAATTCGGTAACAAATTCAACCATCGATTGCCATGCGCTGTCGCACATGTTGGTTGGGCGTTGGGCATTGTGGCTTATAAAAGTTTGACCTAACACCATGTCGCATGTGTGTTCAATTGGGTTTTCGTATTGGGCCATTAAGTCGCTATAGTTGGCCATTCGCATTACTGTAATTCGTACGTCTTTCATCTTTTCATTTTGTAAAGTTCGGCCAGTTGAGTCTGGCTAAGTTTGTGTAACACAAGGTTGTGCGCGTGCTCAATTAGTTCGGTTACAAGTGCGTTGTTTATGTCGGTTCCATTAAGGTCAATTTGAATCCAGTGGCGTTTGTTTAAGTGCCATGCGGGTTGAATTGAAGTGTGGGAGGCTCGCAGTTCTTCCGATAATTCGGGGGCGCATTTGAGCGATAGTTGTTCGTTGCGCATCAGCATCATAAGTGCAAATATTTTTCCTCCTACACGAAAGGCTATAGCGTCGTCGCCAAATGGCATGTCTTCGGTGGCGTATGGTTGACTGATGCAAAGGTCGTGTGCCTCTTCAATATTCATAGTTGGTGTTTTTTTTGGGTGGCAAATATATCGAATTTGAAAGGCAAATTTTGTTGTGTCCGATGCTGTGTGGTCAAGTTGCGATGGTGGTTATACCGTAATATTATTTTGATATAAACGGTTGAAAATGTGCAATAAATGTTTGGTTTCGGCAACTGATTATCAGTGTTTTATTGGTACCGATGCAATATATTTGGAGTGCTATGAAGAGGGAACTGTTTACATATTTGCGATGCTTTTTTATGGCCATTATGGTTGGTTTGGTGGCAACTCCATTGCTACGGCACTCGCTGAGTTCAATTGACCAACAAATGACCGATTGTTTGCCCGAGCAATGCGCAGTTTGTGCAACTCTTGCAACCACTGTTGATGTTGAATTGGTTGGCGAGTGTGTTAGCGGTGTGCAATTTGCATTTCGAAATGTAAAAACGGTTGAATCTGAAGTAGTTGATAAAACACGCCATGTTGAGGCAAATAGTTTTGCTCAGTTTGCAGCAGCCAACAAACTCTTGTCAAACATTGGCGCGCATCATATAGTACAATGTCGCGCCTGCGACTATTATGTTTACACATTGCGCAAGTTGCTCATTTAGCAAATAACAATCTGCTTGGCATGCCACAAAGCAACCAATGTAAAAATTGGTGTGCTGTGCATGTATGTGTCTGATTGTTAATTTGTTAAAAAAGAGAATTGTTATGCGCAAAACTATATTTTACATCATTTTTGGCATTGTGGTGCTACTTACAATTGGTGTGTTTGCTTTTGGCAACAATTTCGGTTCAATTGTAAGCGGCGATGCTATGTCGCTAAACAACAATGCTTTGCTAACGTTTAGCAAACCTATTTTAATTACAATATTGTTGTTTATGCTGGCAATTATGTTGTCGATTGGCACTGCTGAAAACAAGCGACCTAGGCGTGTGTTGTCGCCACAATCGGAGTTGAGGTTGCGTAGGCTATTTAGGCATAGGGGTAGATTAAAATCTGCTGTTCCACGCAATTCGCGCCACACACAAATATCTAGAGTCTAAACTTGTTTTTATTAAAATCGGTAAATGCTATTGTGTTATGAATCAGAATGTTATAATACGAAAAATTTCGGTTGGCAACTTGCTGGCAAACTCAACATTTGTAATTGTTTGTGTGTTTTTTGCATTTGTGTTGCACCAAAATCGATTGCAGATGAACTATGCCATTTATGCTTTTTTGGTGATTGCCGATGCTTTGCTACTTATTGTGGCATTGTATGGGGTTATTGTTTTTAGTACCAACGAAATACATGCCGAGAGTGGCGAACAAATTGTGCGCGAGCGCTTTTATTGTCGCACCGATGGTTGCACAGTTGAATCGTTGCTCAACATGTTGCGAAATTGGGATTTGAGTTCGTTGTTTAAATTAAAAACAACCCAAGTGTCGGGCTACGATGTTGAAATTACATATACCAAAGGTGGAGAATATCGAGCCTATTCAGTGTTTGTGTTCTGCAATTTTAGGTACAAGTGTGTCGAAAGTGCCGAATTGTAGGCGATGTGTATTGTTGTTTTTAGCGTGGGGGAGGGTCAACATCAGTTGGCTCTCCCTTTTTGGGGAGGCAAGTGCATAAAAAAAGCACCACATTTTTAGGTGTGGTGCTAACAAAAAACAAACAATTAATCATTTCCCCCTATAGTCCCTGAGAAAAGAGGACTGAATTGTATGGAGATAGGGGGTGCTCCATTTTATTTTTAGAATTAATTCTGGCCAGTTATCATTTTGTAATTTGTAAGAGCAACAGCATATTCGCTAAGCGAGTCGGTTAACATGTCGTAAGCTTTTTGTAGCAACATTTGTGCTTGAAGCAAATCGCTTACCGATAACATGCCTGCTCTGTACGAGTTTCTGTTTATCTCCAAATTCTCTTTTGCTTGCTCAATAGAACGTTGTGCTAATTGCACTTGCAAATATACTTGTTGTAATGAATTATACGACTGTTGCATCTGAATAATTAGCATTTTATTTAAGTCTTTTTGTGTGTTTTGTGACGATTGTATCTCAAGTTTATGTTTTTTAACATCGTGAGAGGTCGATCCCCACAAATCGGAGATTGGAATTGATACGGTTGCATACAACATCCCGAATGTTGTGTTGGCATCAAAAGCCATTTTGTGGTAAACAAGCGAGCCGCCTACAGCCACGGTTGGCATTAACTTGCCGCGTTCCATTTTCATTTGTAATTGGCTAGCTTCCACTTTCTTTTCAAGCAATTGGAATTCGGCGCGGTTTTGCAGCGCAGTCTCATGGTCAACTTTTAGTTGGTCGGGTGTTTGCAAATTGTTTGGCGATAGCATTGCAGTGTCAACCATAAAATCGTCGGTTTCAAGACCAATGTATTGTGCAAGCACCATTTTCGACAATTCAATTCCGTTTTCGAGTTTGATGCGGCTGTTTTGCAGTTCGTTTTTCTTCAGTTGAACTTGAAGCGAGTCGTTGCGTAGGCATACTTTTGCTTGCAAAGCTGCATTCACATCTTTCTCAATCGATTGTAGCATTGAGTCGAGTGCGTTAATCGTGTTCATTTTCTGAATCAAGGTAATCAGTTGGCAGTAGTAGCGCTCGGTGGTAAGCAAAACCTCGTCGGTGGTTTGTTTCTTTTGAATTTCTTTAACCTCAATAGCCACGTCGGCCAGTTTGTTGCCGTTGTTTATTTGTCCGCCAGCAAACAAAGGCATCATTGCGTTGAGCGAAGCCATAGGTCCGCCAGTAATGTCGATGCCGTTCATCATTGAGTTTAACATTGGCGATAGCATTTCGCTCATGGCCGATCCCATTTGGCTCAACTGAGAGGCTTGTGCCATTAGTTGAGTTAGTTGTTCTTGGTATTGTTGGGCAGCTGCCAAATCGCCAGCAGCCGCTGCTTGTTGAGCTGCAGCGCCAAGTTGCATAGCTTTGTTGGTCATATCGGCAGTTATTTGCTCTTTAGCCGATGAAATGTTGCCTTTAATGTCGTCGCCAACTTTGTCGGTGTTGAGCATGTTGTCAGAACTTTTTACATAAGCGGCAACAGCGTTAACGGTTGGAAGTCGTTTGGTAAAAGCACCTTTTTGGGTTTCTTGTGCGGCCTCAATTTCAAGGTCAGCATTTTTAATCTTCACGTTGTTTTGCAATGCCATTTCGCGGCATTGTTCAAGAGTGAGTTGTTGTTGGGCGGTAGCGTTGTTGATGTTGGTCAACATTAACGCTACCATTATGATGTAAGAAATTCGTTTCATGGTTAAAGTTTATTTTTCGTTTTTGTAACGCACTGCGTAGTAAACTGGCAACACGGTTATTATCAGAACCATTGAAATCATTGTGCCGAAACAAACAACCGTTCCCATTGGGCACCAAAGTTCGCTGTGGCTAATAATCATTGGTATAACGCCCATTGATGCGGCAGCTGAAGTAAGGAAGATAGGGCGCATACGGCGTTCGGCCGATTTAAGCGCGGCATCTTCAACGCTCATTTTGTACTTGTGGCGAAGTTCGTTTGTGTAGTCGAACATTATGATGCCGTTACGTACAATGATGCCCATCAGGCTAATTACGCCAAGCACTGAAGTTATGCTGAAGTCGAGATTCATAACCCAAACTCCAAATGTGGCGCCAAACAAGCAAAGGGCAATAGCACCCAAAATGGTGAGCGACAACGATACTTGTTGGTAGTGGAACAACAAGATTAAGAAGATGATGGCAACCGATATGGTTAGAGCCAGAATTATTCCTGGAATGGTTTCGTTGTCGTGCTCAATTGCGCCGCCAATTTCCATGCGAACACCTTCGGGCAGGGTTAGTTTTTGGCATTGAGAACTTATAACTTCGGTTTCGGTATTTACATTGGCATCGCGGCAAACATCGGCCATTAGCGAGATGCAGCGAACACCGTTGCGGCGAATTACCGTTGAACCTTCCCAACTAGGAGTAAGTTTTGCAATTTGGCGCAATGGTACCGATACACCAGGCAAAACACCGCTAACTTGTGTGTTCATTAGTTCGTCGGTGGTTTGTTGTTTGGTTTTCATGTCTTTTAATACCACAGGAACCTCTTTGCCGTCTTCCCAAATGTTAGTAATGCTCAATCCGTTGCTGAATTTAGTAGCAAGTTGCAACGATAGCAGCGCTTTGTTTACACCGATGCGGTTGGCTTCGTTTTCGTCAATATCAACACGAACTGTTGGAATGGCATTGCTAAAGTTTGAGTGAACAAAGCAAAGGTTTGGATTGTTGCGCATCATGTTTAGCACGGTGTCGCCAATGCTTCGCAAATCGTCAAGGTTGTCGCCGTAAAAGCGAATTTCAACTGGCGAGGTTACTGCGTTGTAGTCCATTTGTTTGAAACGGATTGTGGCCTCAGGAAAATACTCGGCATATTTTTCAGCGTACTCGTCAAGCAGTTCAACAGTTGCAGCGTTGTTCACAGTGTTTACAATAAATTGAGCACGGTTGCTGCCTGGCAAACTAGGTGCGTAGGTTGTGTGGAAACGAGGCGAACTGCTTCCGTAGAACACTGTGATGGCGGTTACACGATTGTCGGCACGTAAAATCGATTCCATGCTATCGGCAACGGCGGCTGTTTGCTCAAGCGAAGTGCCTTCGGGCAAGGTGAATTCAAGAGCAAATTGGTTGCGCTCGGCAATTGGCAACAAGCGTTGTGGTAAAATGGTGTAGATTAACGCTCCTGCAATAATTGATGCGGCACCGCAGCCAAGTGTAAATGCCTTGTGGCGGAAACACCAACGTATAACAATCTCGTATCCTTTTTGTACCAAGTCGAGAAACGACACTTTTTTAACCTTTGGCTTGCCTGAGTTTGTTTTAGGTGTTAGTCCGTGACGTATGAAATAGAACTGCATGTAAGGAACCAAAAACTCGGCCACAAGCAACGACACAAACAAAATTATTGAAATTGCCCATGGAAAGTGAATCAAAAAGTCGAGCATTGGGCCTTCCATTGTAAACAACAGAGGGAAGAATGTTACGCTGATGGCCAAAGTTGCATCAATAATTGAGCGTGCAAACTCGCGAGCACTTTGTATTGATGCGTTCCAACGGCTAACACCTTCGTCAATCTTTTCAAGATAACTATCGATAATTACAATTGAGTTATCGACCACCATGCCCAATGTTGCCAGCATTGCAGCAAGTGTGGCAGTGTTAATTTCGATGCCAAATAGGTAGAACAAACCAATGGCAATGAAAATTGAAATTGGAATGGTTGCTGCAGCTACCGAAGCAACTCGCAATGGTAAAAGCAACATAACTACCAGAATAACAGCGCAAATGGCAATTAGCAATTCGCGTAGAAAAGTGTTCACGCTATCGGCAACAACGGTGCTTTGGTCGCAAATGTAGTGCAGCTTAACATCGTTTGGCAGTTGGTTTTCAAATTCGGTAACCATGTTTTTTACATCGTTGCCAAACTCAACAATGTTGAATCCGTTGCTCATTTCGAGCGACAACACAACACACTTGTTTTTGTTGGTTGTAATGTATTCTGATGGGGTAGGAAATTCGCGCACCACAGTAGCAACGTCGCGAACACGAATAACATTTCCAGCAACATCGGAGTAAATAATTTTTTCGGCAATGTCGTTTATGCTGTTCATCGATTCGTTGATGCGTATTGGCATTGTGTTGTGACCGTTGTCAATGCTTCCGCTTGTGGTTTTTAGTCCGTCGCCCATCAGCATTGCCGATAGGGTTTGTGGCGAAATACCATAGTCGGTTAGTTTGTCACGGTCAACATAAATGGCAATTTGCTCTTTTTGCAATCCATAGGTGCGAATGTTTGAAACCGAGTTGATGCTACGTATTTTGTCCGACAACGACTCCAAGTAGTCTTCAAGTTCAGCGTATGTTTTGCTTTCGCTTTCCATGGCAAGCAAAATAGCCGAAGTGTTACCAAAGTCGTCTTTTGCAAGAAGCGCCAACACACCGCTAGGCATCGACATTTTAGCGGTTGAAAGTCCGTGTTTAAATTTGCTCCAAAAGGCGTCTTTGTCGTTTACGTTGCCTTTTAGTTCAACAAAAGCAACGCACATTCCGCTCATGCTTTGGGTGTAGGTTTTCTCTTTGTTTATTTCGGGATATTGCCACATGAACGCCTCAAGTGGTTTAGCAACTTGAGTTTCAACCTCTTCGGCGCTTGCACCGGGATAAACAGCAATAACTAAACCTTGGCGAATGGTGATGTTTGGAAACTCGTTTTTAGGCATCACCTTTAGCGAGTAAATGCCAAAGATTACGAGTGCCGATACTAGCAATATCACTATCTGGCGGTAGTGCATTGCCATTTCAACTAGCGACATTTTGTGTTTTTTCATAGCGCAGCAATTTTTGAACCCTCACTAATTTTTTGCGATCCTGAGGTTACCACTTGGTCACCTTCGGCAAGTCCGCTTGTAATAACAACGCCAGATGCAACTGCGTTACCAACTTTTACGGTGCGGCGTTGTGCAATTCCGTTGTTCACAACCCAAACGTAGGTTGAGTTGTTTGAGTCGAGTTTAACAGCGCTGTTTGGTACCACAATAATTTGTTGTTGGTTGTTGTTGGTTTGTAGGTTAACCGAGCAAACCATGCCTGGCATAATGGCGTTGTTGCTGTTTTGCGCGGTGATGCGAACCTCGTAAGTGTGCGACAACAAATTGGCGCTTATTCCTTTTTCGGTAACCTTGCCTTCAAAGGTTTGTCCGTCAAGTGCCGAAACGCTGAATGTGGCTTTTTGTCCAATTTGTACTTTCGATATCTCGTTTTCGGGAACCGAAATTTTTACGTCGATGTTGTCAATTTTAACCAACTTTATTGCACTTGAGGTTGGTAGTGCATAATTGCCAGCGTCGATGTTGCGAGCGGCAACTACACCAGCAAAAGGAGCGCGAAGCTCGGTGTTCTTTAAGTTGTTTTGTGCAATGGTTAAAGCGGCTTTTGCGTTTGCTACTTTGGTTTCAATGTCAACCATTTTAACCTCAGGAAGCGAGCCTTTGTCGTACATGTCTTTCATGCGTTTGTAACCATCTTCGGCTTGGTTTAAAGTCGATTTGGCAGCGGCAACTGTGCTTTCAAGCGATTCTTTGTCAAGCACCGCAAGCAGTTGTCCTTGCTTTACACTTTCGCCTGCCGACACGTAAACCTTTTCAACCAAACCGGGTACGGCAAAGTTCAGTTCCGAACCATACGATTCTTTAACTGTGCCAACGTAAGCTTTTGATTGATTGTTTGTTGTTAGTTGAATGGTTAATACATTAACCGATACAGGTTTTGTTCCTTTTTCGGTTTGCTCGGCAGAGCCGCAGGCACCCATCAAAATTCCTGTTAGTGCCATTGCTGCTAATGTTTGCAGTTTTGTTTTCATAGTAGATTAGTATTATTTGTTCAATATTTTTTTCTGTTTTCAACACTGCAAAGATGTGGTTACCTATTGGGTTGGTTGTAGCCTTTAAGTTGACAGATTTTTCCTTTTGGTCGAATTATTTAATAAATAATCACTTTTAATTGCCGATATTGACTAAAAAAATCGTCAAATAGTCGGAAAATGATATATTTGCATCGGCTTTATGCGAAAAAAAGGAAAAAACACAATAACTATTAAATATGAATTACTCAATTCAAGATGTGTTTCAGCGCTACATTAAAGGCGAAGAATTTAACCTGTTGTTGCGCAACGATGTGCTAGTGTTTAACGATATGAGCACACTTAAAGTGGTGTATGAATATCCACTGCGGCTCAACGCCATAATAATGATGGCTTGTTGGCAAGGAACAGTAGAATTTAGTGTAAATGCCGAAAACTACGCAGTTCACACGGGGCAGTTTGCAATAGTAACACCCGATAGTCTTTTGCGCGTAACCCACACCAGTGCCGATTTTGATGCAATGTTGTTCATAGCATCAGTCGATTATTTAATGGCGCTTAAACTTGAATTGAAAGAATATTTGCCATACTATTTTTCGTTGCAAGGCGGAGTGGTTATTCCGTTGTGCGACAATTGTTTTAGCCGAATTTGGAAAATATCAAACATACTAATTTCAATTGACGACGAGGAGGGCGACACCTCATCGGTGCGTCGCAGTTTGGTAGCAGCATTGGTTGAGTCGTTGCGTTTTGCATTTGACCATCACATGCCAAGTTCGCAAATTCCCGATTCAACAACCGCTCCCGTTATGCTCAACAATTCGCTAATGAACAAGTTTATTACATTGCTACAAGAGAAACATAATCAGGAGCATAAGGTGATTTATTATGCTGATAAATTGGGTTTAACTCCAAAGTATTTTTCGCAGGTAATTAGGCAGATGAGCGGCAAAAGTGCTGTTGATTGGATTAACGAATATGTTATTGTTGAGGCACAAAACCGTTTGCGTTACTCGCAAGCCAGCATTGCCGATATTGCCGACGAATTGGGATTTGCATCGCAAACACAATTTTGCAAAAGCTTTAAGCGACTTTGTGGCTGTACGCCAAACGAATACCGTAAAAAATAGGTTGATTAAGAGTTTTTAAAACCTCAATAAACCGAGTAAATTCGCGCCATAAATCAGCAAATGCTACAATAGTCTTGTTGTTGTGGGTATTTGTTTGATATACAAATTATTACGCGCATGTTAACTTGGTTGTATCTTATTATTGCGGCTGTTTTTGAAGTGGGTTGGCCGCTTGGTTTTCGCTTGGCTGGTACGCATGCCGAGCATTTTTGGTTTTACATTATTATTTCGGCCATTTCAATGGCTTTGAGTGGAATTTTTCTTTATTTGGCACAACTTAACATTCCAACAAGCACCGCCTACATCATGTGGACAGGTTGCGGAGCAATATTTACATTCATTATCGGCATATTGTTTTTTGGCGATTCGGCATCGTTGCTACGAATGTTTTTCTCGTTGCTCATATTGGTAGGCTTAGTTGGGCTTGAATTAGTTGGTAACAAATAATAGATTAATAATCAAATAGATATACTGCTTTGTTAGGTAAAAACTACCTTTCGGAGTGTTTTATAAAAAACTGAACAATGAAGAAATTTTTTCTATCGGTATTGATGCTAGCAACAATAGGAGTTAGCGCACAAACGGTATTTTTTCAAGAGGACTTTGAAAACGGAGGTTCGCGTCCCGATGGATGGACCGAGGAATATGTATCAAACGGTAATGAGCATTTGAGTTGGACTTACCAAAATGGCGGAACAAAACCTGCTGGTGCTTATGCAGAACCAATACCATCAAGTGCGCATGGTGGCAACTACAACGCATTCTTTTATCGTAGATCGTTGGGATACACGCAAGAAACTTATTTGGTGTCACCAACCATCGACCTTGAGTTTGCGCATAAACCAATGTTGGTGTTTTACTACTCGTTGATGGCTAGTCAGTTAACTATAGAAGATAAAGCCGATTGCTTTACATTTTCGCTTTGCTATCGCGTGCTCGATGGTACATCGAAAAAGTGGGTTGAGCTGAAAGAATACTCTGACATGACAACCGAAATGTACCCATGGCGAGGCGATTCAATTTACTTACCCGACACTCTTTGCAAATACCGTCAAGTTCAAATTGCTTTTTTGGGAAAAACCAAGGTAATGGGTTTGGGTGTATGCATCGACGATATTAAAATTATTGAAACACAAGTAGTTAATAAATATATTGAGAATGTTTATGCGTCGCAACCAAACGTTAATGTAGTGCCAACTGGTTCAAAAGACAACCCAGTGTTGCGTTTGCGATTCCCAGTTATGGGTAACGACAACAAGCTAATGCTGCAAAAACTGACAGTTAATGCACTTATGCAAACCAAAGATGCAGTACCTGCCAATGGTGTAAAAATTTATCACACAACAACCGAGTATTTTAGCACCAACACGCTACTTGGTACAGCATCAATAGTAAACGGAAAAGCGGTTTTTAACAATATAAACTACGACTTGCCATACGGAAACTCGTATGTGTGGGTTGCTTGCGATGTTAAGCAAGATAATAATCACGAACTTAAAGGTTACAACATCGACTTTTCGGTTGATGCCAATGCTATAGCAATAAACGGAATAAATTATCCGTCGAGCGAACTGAACCCTACAGGTCAGCGTACTATTAACGAATCAATTTTGATTAACGACTTTGAGGAATCAATTGCTGGGTGGACTTTCACTGGCGAGTTTGAATGGTCAGAAGCCAAAGGTTTGGGCAGCGGATCGACAGGAGCAAAAGACCCAAGTTATGCTCATAGTGGCAAAAAAATGATAGGAACCGACATTAGCGGTTTGGGAACTTATCCCGGAGACTACGAACTCGGCATTGAAGGTGCTGGGTATAAGGCAGTTACTCCTGAATTGAATTGCTACCACTACAAAGACATCAGTCTTATGTTCTATCGTTGGTTTAATGTAAGCTTTGGCGATAGCGCAACTATTGACGTGAGCCTTGATAACGGAACCACTTGGAACCCATTGTGGGAAAATGCCGTGTATATTTCAGAACGCGATTGGAGTTTCCATAAAATATCGTTGGGCAAATTTGCCGACCGCGCACCAAGCGTAAAACTGCGCTTTACATTAGGACCAACGGGCGAGCTGATGCACCTTTCGGGTTGGAATATCGACGACGTTGCTGTGGTTGGTACCTTTGTTTATGTTGATGCTGCAGTTACCGCCATCAATTCTCCTATTGACGATTGCGGTCTTTCGTCGGCTGAAGAGGTTAGTGTTACCATTAAAAATACAGGTTATAGTAACATAAGTAGCAGTTATAAAGTGAGTTACTCGCTCGATGGTAAAGATTGGGTAACCGAAACGGTTAATCATCCTCTTGTACGCGACGAGGAGTTTGTTTACACTTTTAGTAAGAAAGCAGATTTTTCGGCACTTGGCAACCACAATCTTACAGTTCGTGTAGAATTGCCCGACGACGAGTATGCTAAAAACGACGAAGTAAGTACTGTAATTCGTTCTATTCCATACTTTGAACTCCCTTATGCTGAAGAATTTGAAGAAAACGATGGCTATTGGCGAAATATAGGCAACAGCACAACTTGGCAATATGGCCGTCCAACGGGCGATAACATATCGTCGGCATACAAAAGCAACAAATGTTGGTTTACTAAACCTGCCAATGGTTATGAGGCAAACAATGTTGTTTATCTAGAGAGCCCTTGCTTTAATTTTAGCAACGTGCAACGCCCAATGATGAGTTTTGCAATAACTGGTCATTCAATTGAAAATCAAGATGGTGTGGCAGTTTATTATACTACCGATAACGGTCGTACTTGGACTTTGCTACCTGCTGGTGTTGAGTACAGCAAACTACATTGGTACAACAAAAGCACTAACATTTCAGCTTTAGGCTCTAGCGGCTTTAGTGGCACATTTGGTTGGACTTACATTGAGCAACTTTTGCCTGTTGAATTGGCAGGAAAGTCGGCTGTAAAATTCCGAATAATGTTTGCCACCGGTGCAGCAAAAACTACTACCCAGAAGATAGAAAACGGAGATGGCGAAGAAGACGATGAATACGTTGATGTGATAGTTCCTTACGACGGTTTTGCTATCGATAACTTTAAAGTATTTGAGTGCCCTGTTGATGCTGGCGTGCTTGCTATTACTTCGCCAACAAGCGATTGCTATTTGAGCAAACAACAACAAATTAGCGTAAGCATTAAAAACTATGGTATTCGCGCCATTACTCCAGCCGACACGTTGAGCGCTGCTGTTGAATTGGGTAGCAAAGTATTCCATCAAAAATTCTTTGCAAGCACCAATATACCGGTTGGCCAATCTGCAACATTTACATTCGACACCACATTCAACATGTACGACAAAAAGACATATAACATTGTGGCTTACACCGAATTGTATGGCGACACATTGCTATTCAGCACAATAAATAACGACCAAGCTACAGCTCAAGTTTCGGTACTTGGCGAACCTGCCTACACTTTAGGTCCCGATATTGGTACACTTGATCCAGCAACTTGTGTGGTCGATGGCGGTAAACAATCAAACGGTTCCGATTTTGTTAGTTATGTGTGGAAGTGCGACGGTGCTCAGGTTTCAACAAACCGTAAAATAAACGGTGTGTCTTTTGCCGATGGAACCGACCGCAAAACTTACACTATTGAAGTACAAAACAGCAACAATTGTATTTCGCGCGACACCATTGTGGTAATCAATTCGGTGCGTAATATTGGCGTGTCGGCAGTTGAAGGCCTTACCAACAATGGCTCTATTTGTATTAACAAATTAAACAACGAGGTAACCGTTACAATTACCAACTTCTCAAATCGCGAAGACCTTCGTGTGGGCGAAACATTGGGCGTTGGTTACATTTTGTACGACGAAGAAGGCCACGAACAAAAAACTGTTGAAACGGTTCAAGTTCCAGGCACAATTGGCTATAACCAAAGTTTCCGATACAAATTCACCAACAAACTGAATTTTATTACCAGCGGAGAGCAAAAGGTAAAATTCTTTACAGTGGTTGAGGCTGATATTCAGTACGATAACGACACCACAACGCTCAATATGACAGTTAATCCTGTGCCAGTAGTAAACTTGGGCTCTCGTTATTGGCAAGTAGCCGATCCTACTACCATTACACTCGATGCCACCAACGATTTCCCTTGTACCTACGTTTGGCAAGACGGATCAACCAACCCAACATTAAGTATTACCAATCCAGCCTCGGCTCACTATGAAGTACGCGTAACCGATTCGCACAATTGTGCCACAGTTTTAGGTCAAACCGATATTAAAACCGACGATTGGCAAGTGGTTGAAATTACTTCGCCAACCGATATTTGTGCCCCCGAAAGTGACATTGCAGTGTCGTTTATTTTGAAAAACAATAGTGCCAATGTTTATTCTTCTAGCACCACATTAAAAGCCGATGTAATATTTGGAACAAAAAATTTCAGCGAGCAATTTGCTTTGCCTGACAATGTTGGTGCATACGAGGAAATTGAATGCACGTTAAGTACCACCAAAGTTGATATGTCAAGCATTGGAGCTTATAACATAAAACTCACCATTACTCCAAACTTCGACATCGACCGTACAAACAACCAAATTTTCGAAACGGTAAACTTGTGGGAGGTGAAAGACGTTGACCTTGGCGATCCTATAATTTACACTCACCGTGCCGATACCATTACTCTTGATGCAGGCGCAGGTTGGGCTAGTTATAGTTGGAATGGTGGCCAGTCTGCTGCCCAAACATTTACCATACCTAGCAACGAAGATGCTTCGTATTATGTCGAGGTTGAAGATATTCATGGTTGTCAGGGCTCTTTTGCACAAGTCGATATTGTTACTACCGATATTTATGTAGAAGAAATTTTGTCGCCAACTACATCGTGCGACATTGCTGGAATTAGCACCATTAAATTGCGCATTCGCAACAACGGTATGAGCGCTATTTTGCCAGACACCGAACTGTCTTTTAAATTTACAATTGATAACGGAGTAGAGCAGAGCGAAACGTTTGTTTTAACCGAAGGCCTTGATTCTTGTGCAACTGCCATTGCCTTTTTCAATCACAACCTTAATCTAAATGCCAACTACGAGCACTCGTTCAAAATTCGTCTCGATTGGGACGAAGATCACTTCGTTGACAACAACTCGCTATCAACTCAAATTAAGCAATATCAACACCCAGAGTCATTTAACTTGGGCGACGATATGTACACTTCTCGCCCCGATACTTTGCATTATTCGTTGCCTAGCGGATATGTAAACTATATGTGGAGTCATGGCGAGCAAACCGCAGACGTTACCTTGCCATACACCGCTTCAACTCAATATTGGGCGCGTATCAGCAACGAGTATGGCTGCGTTTCAACCGACACATTCAACATTTACACTCACGACGTTGCGCTTAACATAACTGAAGGTGCAGTTGCACACTGCGAACCTTTTGAAGGTGAAACCGTTAAAGGCCAAATTGTAATGGAGTCGCTTGACGAAATTGACGAAACAACATCCTTTATTGTAACCTTTAGTGTAAATGGCTACACCGATAGCAAGACTATTACAGCTCCTAGTATTTCGCACACCGAGCCAGTTGACTTTAGTTTTGATGTGCCAATAACCTTACCTGAAATTGGCAACTACCAATTAACCACAAGCGTTGAAATGCTTGGTCATCGCGACGTTAACCTTGCAAACAATAACCAAGAGTCGGAAGTGCGAGTTGGCGCTTACCCTTTACCATTGCTCGATAAGGTTAAAACATACAACCAACTATCAGAAGGCTACGTAATTGATGCAGGTCCTAATTTCGTAAGTTTCGATTGGAGTGTTAGCGGTGAACACTCGCAACAACTAACCATCCACGAAACAGGAACATACAGCGTTACAGCAACCGACAATAATGGTTGCCAAACAACAGGCAAAACTTTTGTGTTCTTTGCCGAACCAAAATTCGAGATAACCGACCTTTATCAGTTTAACGACATGTGTAGCACAACCGACCCAGTTTCGGTTGGTTTCTTGCTGGCAAACTCGGGTAACGACACATTGTATGTTGGTAGCAAAATAGACATTGCATATACCATTGGCGCAAATGCTACAATTAACGAGCAATATGAAGTAACTACCGATATCTTACCAAAAGACACAATTCCTGTAGTGTTTAAAACTAAAGCCGATTTTAGCACCGCAAACGAAAGTGGCTATTTGGTTAATATCGAAGCATCGGTTGAGGGCGCAGCAAGCGTTTCGCGACCTGTTATGATTCACGTTTGGCAACTCCCTAAAGTTGAACTCATTGAGGTGGTTAACGACAAAGATGGCGAACTCCTAACTCGTAACGTATCAACATTGAAATCAAGTTTCGAAATGGGAACCTCAGGAGTGTTTAACACCTATTTGTGGAGCAATAAATCAACCGGACAAACTCTAACCGTTGACAAAAGCGGCACTTATTGGGTTACTGCAACCAACCAACATGGATGTAGAGCTGCCGATACCGTTGACCTCCACTTTATTCCTCCAACTGTGGCCATTATCGATATGAAAGCACCAAACTCGGTTTGTGGCAGCATCGACAACCAAACAGTAAGCGTGGTTATTATGAACAATGGCGAAAAAGTTGTTGATGCTGGAACCGACATCCATCTACATTACATTGTTGACAAGTATGCCGATGTTTCAGAAGACTTGACTCTTAAATCCGATTTTGTTTATGGTGCAAGCATAAACTACGACTTTAAAAATAAACTAACCATTGCCGAATCGGGCGACTATGCAGTCAAATTCATCTTAACAATAGGCGACGAAACAAAAGATACAAGCATATACAACTTGAGCGCTTATCCAGTGCCTGAATTTACTTTCCCACATGCCGAAATTAAGTCGAAAGAGTCTCCTTACACCATTGAGGCCCCAAAATCGGCAGTTTCCGACGTGGCTTACCTTTGGAGCACTGGAGCAACATCAAACAGCATAAGTGTATTTGGCTCTGGTAAATACGAACTTACACTTACCACTCCACAAGGATGTAGCTTTACAAGTTCGGTGTCGTTTGTTTTAGAAAACAACCAAGGCATTGACGACGATAACATTTCAGAAGTGCAAATTCAAATGGTGAAACTATATCCAGTACCTGCGCGAAACTTGCTTAACGTAAATTTGCCACATCAATTGCAAGGTTCAAACTTGGTAATAATGAATTCAGCAGGAATGGTTATTAGCAAAATTGATGCAGCTGAAATGGTAAATACTATTGACGTTAGCAATTGGGCTCAAGGCGTTTACTTCTTGAATTTGGAAAACAACCAAGGTTCAGCAACATTCAAATTCATTGTTCAATAAACTGAATATGGCGCGCTACTTTTTGGTACTCGATTACAACGGAACCAACTTTTTTGGCTGGCAGCGGCAACCAAAACAAATAACTGTGCAAGGTTGTATTGAGCAAGCCTTGTCAACCTTGTTGCACCAACCAACTGAGGTTACTGGTTGTGGCCGCACCGACACAGGTGTGCATGCAGTTAATTACGTTGCACATTTTGATGCCGAACAAACCAACCTTCACACCGATAGTAAATTCTTGTATCAACTTAATAGCATGCTGCCATATCATATTTGCATCAAACGCATATCGCCAGTTCCGACCGAAGCGCATGCAAGGTTTGATGCAACTTGCCGCACATATAAATATTATCTCACAACACGAAAAGACCCGTTTCGGCTCGATTTTGCAATGCTGCAACGTGGTAGCAACGTGCCAAATATCGAATTGATGAACCAAGCTGCCGAACATTTGTTGCACATCAACGATTTTGCAAGTTTCTGCAAAGCCGGTAGCGACATTAAAACCACACTTTGTGAAGTGAGCGTGGCACATTGGGAACAACAAGGCGATTTGCTAGTGTTTACAATAAGAGCCAATCGTTTTTTGCGAAACATGGTGCGTGCAGTAGTTGGAACATTACTCGAAGTAGGTACAGGCAAAATATCGGTTAACGATTTTTACAACATTGTTGAAAGCCATAACCGAGGCTGTGCAGGCACCTCTGCCGATGCAAAAGGACTTTTTTTAGTTGACATTAAATACCCTTACGAATATTAGTATGAAAACGTTTCTTACAATTACCTTGCTCGTGTTGAGCAACACTTTTATGACCTTTGCGTGGTATGGCCACCTTAAGTTCAAAGAAATGAAATGGTTTAGTGCGCTACCATTGGTTGCTGTAATTCTCATTAGTTGGGGAATAGCACTATTTGAGTACTTCTGTCAAGTGCCTGCCAATCGCATTGGTTTTCGCGAAAACGGTGGACCTTTTTCGTTGGTTGAACTTAAAGTCATTCAAGAAGTTATAACACTTACTATCTTCACCATTTTTACATTGGTGTTTTTTAAAACCGAAACATTTCGTCTCAATCACCTAATTGGTTTTGTATTCCTTATTCTTGCAGTTTATTTCATTTTTAAGAAATAGGCAGTAGAATTACAAAAGGCATAAAAAAAGCGAGAATCTTTTTTCAAGGTCCTCGCTTTTTATTTTGTACAATTTTAAGACTTATCTTGCAAATTTATCAAGGTCGCTAGCCATTTGCAATTTGTGAGCTGTTACGTTGTCTTTTCTAATCTCAATTTTAATCTTATCGTCTTGAACGTAAAAATTAATAGCCGAACCTTTTTCAAGTGAACCAGTACGTTCAGTAACAATCAATGTGCTAGCATCAGCCACAAGACCTGTTGCTTTTTCCATGTTTGCAGCATTGCTTACACCAGTTCCTAAAAACAAAATGTGGCATTTTGAAATTTCGTCAACGGTTTTCACTTTTCTAATAACAATATCTTGCATACCCAATTTTTTACCTGTTGTAATGGTTGTCAATTGTGATGCAAGTTCATTGTGGTTAACAACACATATAACAAAATCGCCATTCTTGTCTGCCGATGGCCAGTTTATTTGTTTAGTGAAGTTATAGATAAACAGCGCCTTGTATTTCGCATCTTGAGCCTCTACGCACAGAGCGAATAGGAAAACGCTCGCAATGGTTAGAAGTATTCTTTTCATATTCGTATAGTTTGTGGTTTGTGATAGTGTTGCTAAAATATGTATTAAAACTATTCACAATGCATTGTTAAGAAGTTTTTTTTGTTAAAAAGAACTTTTTTGTAGCAATAATTTGTTCAATAATGACATTTGTCATTAAAATATGTCACCTATTTGCATAATAGATAAATAGACCTATTGTACAAACGACAAATGTTATTGCATAGTTACTATGCTAGCTAATGGTTAAAGTTTTTTGATGCGAAAGGTGCTAATATCAAAAATTCATTGAATAAACCTTTTTACTTTTGTGCCGCTAAAATCAATGTAGATGGAAGTAGGCAATTTGCTCAACAACGATATTTTTAAAGCAGTTTCGACCATTTTGGGGCAACGCAATCAGCAAGCTTTTGTAATTGGAGGTTTTGTGCGTGATTGGAAATTGGGACGCCCATCAAACGATATCGATATAGTTACTGTTGGTAGTGGAATTGAATTGGCTACTGAAGTGGCTGCATACCTTGGCAAAAAAGTGCATCGCAACATTAAAGTGTCGGTGTTTAAAAACTTTGGCACAGCCATGTTTAAGTTCAATAATATTGAGGTTGAATTTGTTGGTGCACGTAAAGAATCGTATAACCGAAATTCGCGCAAGCCTATTGTTGAAGATGGCACTTTAGAGGATGACCAATGTCGTCGCGATTTTACCATAAATGCACTAGCCCTCAACTTACATCCCGACCATTATGGCGAATTGATTGACCCATTTGGTGGAATTCAGGACTTGGAAAATAAAATTATTCGCACTCCTCTTGACCCCGATACCACATACTCTGACGACCCGTTGCGAATGTTGCGAGCCATAAGGTTTGCTACTCAACTCAATTTTATGATTGAAGACGAGTCGTTTGCCGCCATTGAGCGTAATAAAGAGCGAATAAAAATTATTTCGCAAGAGCGTGTTATTGAGGAGTTTAATAAAATTATGCTTTCGCCGCAGCCGTCAGTGGGCATAAAGTTGCTTCAAAAAGTAGGGTTGCTTGCCATAGTTTTTCCTCAAATAGAGGCTCTTAAAGGTGTTGAGGTTATTGATGGTTGCCGACATAAAGACAATTTTTATCACACAATTGAGGTGCTTGATAATGTTTGCCGAACTTCTAACGACATTTGGCTTCGTTGGGCAGCATTGTTGCACGATGTGGGTAAACCAGTAACAAAAAAATATATTAAAGATCAGGGGTGGACTTTTCGTGGTCACGAATTTGTTGGCAGTAAAATGGTTCCACAAATCTTTAAACAGTTGAAACTTCCACTAAATGAGAAGATGAAGTATGTGCAAAAAATGGTGTTGTTGCACATGCGCCCAATTGTTTTGGCCGAAGATATTGTGACCGATAGCGCAGTTCGTCGGTTGTTGTTTGAGGCTGGCGACGATATTGACGACCTAATGTTGTTGTGCGATGCCGATATTACTTCAAAAAATCCCGAAAAGGTTAGTCGTTACCTTGATAACTACCAACTTGTGCGAAGAAAATTGGTAGAGGTAGAGGAAAAAGATCGGGTGCGGAACTGGCAACCTCCTATTACTGGCGAAATGATTATTGAAACATTTAAGTTGTCGCCATGTAGGGCTATTGGTGATATAAAAAACGCAATAAAAGAGGCTATTCTTGATGGAGAGATTGAAAATTCGTACGAGGCTGCTTATGCGTTTATGCTTGAAAAAGGGCAAGAAATGGGCCTTAAAGTGGGGGGCAAATAGTTAATTGTCAATATATTCTTCTTCGTTGCCTTTATACCACTCGGCAAAGTCGATATAGTGGTTGGCCGATTTGGTAATCATTGCTTCGCATTGTGCGGGCGAAAGGTCTTTTACTTTTTTTGCAGGAACTCCAGCATATACACTATTTGCCTCAAGTACAGTTCTTCCTAACACTAAGGCTCCAGCGGCAACAATTACGTTTGAGTTTACAACAGCATTGTCAAGTATGGTTGATCCCATGCCAATCAAAACATTGTCTTTTACTGTTGCTCCATGAACAGTGGCGTTGTGGCCAATGGTTACGTTGTTGCCAATAATGGTTTGCGATGTTTTAAAACTACCATGAATCACAGCCCCATCTTGAATGTTTGTGCAGTTGCCAATGCGTATTCCGCTAACGTCGCCGCGCAAAACTGCTCCGTACCAAATGCTGCAGTTGTCGCCGGTTTCAACATCGCCAATTACAACGGCAGTTTCTGCTAAAAAATTGTTTTTGCCTAGTTTTGGTTTTACGCCATTCAGTGTTCTTATAAGTGCCATAATTGTTAGTTTCTTTTGGCTCAAAAGTGCACAATTATCTTTTGCGTTTCAATAGCAAATGTTGGTTGTTGGGGAATAAAAAACGCCCGAATTAGTGTTCGAGCGTTTTGTGTTAACTTATGCAAATGTTTATTTGTAAGTGCCTCGTTTTAGCATAATTACTTCTTTTTCTTCCAAAAAGCGCCATTTGCCGCGTGGAAGATTCTTTTTTGTTAAACCGGCATAGTAAACGCGGTCAAGTTTTTTCACTTTGTAGCCAAGTGCTTCAAACATGCGGCGTACAATGCGGTTGCGGCCACTGTGGATTAAAATTCCAACTTCGGTTTTGTCGCCTGGAGTGCAATATTCAAGGTCGTCGGCTTGGGCTGGACCATCTTCAAGAGTAATGCCGTTTAGTAGTTTTTCAATGTCGGCCTCGCTAACAGCGTGGTCAAGCGTTACTTGGTAAATTTTTTGTTTGTTGTAGCGAGGGTGCGACAATTGTTCGGCTAATTCGCCATCGTTGGTTAGTAGTAGCAAACCTGTTGTCGATTTGTCAAGTCGGCCAACTGGAAAAACTCTTCCATGTCCTGCGTTGCCAATAAGGTCCATCACTGTTTTGTCGGCATGAGGGTCGTCAAGTGTGGTAACGTAGTCTTTTGGTTTGTTTAGCAAAATGTAGGTTTTCTTTTCGGGCATTAGTGGTGCGTCGTTAAACTTCACTATATCGCCATAGTAAACTTTAGTTGCTAGTTCGGTTACAATTTTTCCGTTTATTGAAATAACACCAGCGGTTATGTATTTTTCAGCATCGCGACGGCTGCACACTCCAGCATTTGCAATGTAGCGGTTAAGGCGTATGCCTTCTGGGTCGCTCATTGTTACTGCGGCATTTTGTGAGCGTGTTGGTTTGTCTTGTATAATGTCGGTTAACTTGTTTTCAAATTTTTTGGTGTTAAATGATTTTCTTTCACCATCGTTTTTGCTTCCAAAACGAGGTTTGCGGTCGGTTTTTTCGCCAAAACGAGGTTTGCGGTCAGTTCTTTCGCCAAAGCGAGGTTTACGGTCAGAGTCGTTGGCAAAGCGAGGTTTGCGTTCGCCTTCGGTTCTGTCGCCAAAGCGTTTTGTTTGAGCGCCAGATTTTTTCTCAAAAGAGTGGCGGCTGAAATGTTTTTGACCTTGTTCGTCGGTTTCAAACGATTTGTGTCCAAACGATTTGCGTGGACGTTCTCCGTCAGAGTCATCGCGACGTGGACGGGCTGAGTGACTTGGTTTTCGGTCGGAGCTACGGCCAAAACTTCTTCCTTCTTGGTTGCCGCCTTGGCGTGATGCTCTGCGGCTGTTGTTTGAATATTGCATTTTGTTTTTGTTTATAGGGCCGCAAAAGTAAGTAAAATTACTTGCCTTTGGTTGCACCAATTTCACTCATAAGTATTTCTGTAATAGACTTGTCGCTCGTGCGGAATTTTTGGAATGTTTTGTATTGACGTTCCTCGTCGGCAAGCCATTGTTCAAGTCTTTTGGCGTCAAATTGTTCAAGATTTTGTTTTGCTACAAGTCGGCATATCACAGCGCACAACTTTTTGTAGCTCGATGGCAGAGCCTCGTCTGGTGTGATATTTTTCAGGTAATCAGTAGCTTCAGCGTATTTGTTTTGGTTGTAGCGCATTACACTCATTCCAAGTAGCGCCATGTTGTTACGGGGCGAAATGTCTAGTGCTTTTAGGTAGTATTTTTCAGCCTCTTCGTTTTGGTTTAGCAACACTAGCGACGATGCGTATTCGGTTAGCGATATAATGTGGTAAGGCGCATATTCAAGTCCTTTTTTGTAGGCTTCGGCAGCTTCTTTGCTTTTTTTCTGCAGAATGTATGCATGACCGCGATAATGTTGTATTGGCGCGCTATAGTTGTTAATGGTGTATATCGAATTGTCAATTTTATTTGTCAGTTTTATCACTCGATCCCAATTAGCTTGATAGTAAGCCGAAAGAATTTTGCGAGCTCGAACTTCGCCGTTGTAGTATTTATAGGTAACAAATGAGGCTATTGATAATAGAACAAGAGCAGTGATACCAATTGCTATTGAAGTTTTGTGCCCCAAAGATTTAGGCTCACTTTTGCTTTGGTCTGATGAGTCGAAAAGAACAATGGCAGCAATTGTTAAATACATAAGGTTATGCTCAACTCGCTCGTGCGGAAAGTCGCAGAACGATACTGCAATAAATCCAACAAAAAAGCCAATTGCAATAATGCCAAATGTGCTTGAGTTTAGCGAACCTTTGGTTGTGTTGCGCAAGCAGAGCCACATTATGCCAAATAAAAACAAAAGGTAGCCAAACAGTCCTATGATGCCGTTTTCTGATAAAATCCAAAGGATGTCGTTGTGAGGACGTTGAAAGGTAAGCGAACCGTCGCGTAGGTTGTATTCAAATTCGTCAACGCCATATTTGGGTATAAGCAGTTGCCATTGCCCAGCTCCTGATCCAATAAAAGGATGCTCTTTAACCATTTGCATGGTTTTGTTCCAAACGGTTACGCGCATGTGTGTCGATTTGTTATAGCCGTCGGGATTGTCGTCGTTGCTTAATGCGTTTGATATTTTTTCAACCACATAGTTGCGTGCTGTTTGGTTTTTAATAATGAATCCAGTTGCTCCGCAAAGCAGTATTAAAGGAATAGCAATTGCTAATATGTTTACTATTAAACTGCGTTTTTTTCCAGCACGACGTTGAACTACAAATATGTAGTAGTAAACTGCCGAAAACGAAACTCCAAAAAACAATATAACACCCATCCATGTAGCTCGACTGCTTAATAGTGCTATAAATACAATAGAAAGAACCAATTCAATGGATGCAATTATGCGCCATATAATATTACCTCGCAACATTTCGTATAAGCACAATGGAGTTAGGCAAAGCAACATTGACGAGAAAAGGTTTTTGTTTGAGCAATGCGAAATAATCTTGTTCATCGCAAGATTAAAATAGTATGAGTAGTCAGATGTTGCGGTTTTGAATGGTGTAAAATCAGCTTGCAATAATTGTTGGCAACCAAATGCTATAAAAAAGCCGCCCATTACCATAAGCGATTTTATTAAAATGTCACGGCTTTTGGGCTGATTTTTCATTGTTACGTAAACAATAAAAAACCAAATGCCAAAGGTGAACTCTTTAAAAATGTGGAATAAAGCCTCGTAAATGTTTATGGCATTAACCGATGAAATAATTTGCATCAGTAGGTAAACCCCTAAACCACTGAATATAATGCACTCGGTTCGGCTGACCGATAATTTGAATGCGCCACGAATAAATTTTATTAAGAGTAGTGCTGAAGTAATAGTAATGCCAATGGTTGCAACCAATAGTCGAGGCAAAAGTGAAGCGTCGAGCATTCCTTTATTATCCCAAGCAAAAGGCAAGTATATAATCAAAACCGAAATGACGGTTAAAAGCCCATATTCTGCCAAAAAATTCTTGGCTATTTGTGTGTTGAATTTCATGAGATTCTAAAATTATAAAACGCACAAAAATAGTTTTTTGGTTAAAAAAAAACTTAAAGACCAACAGCGCATTTGCACGCTTAACGTTTTGTGGCGAAACATAAACTAATTGACAAAAAATAAGGTATCGTTAAAAAATACACTACCTTTACGCGGTTTGAACTAAAAGAAAGAAAATAGTGAGTAAGAAGATTAAATTATTGATTATAAGTTCTCTAGTAGTAATTTGTGTTGTTGCTATTATTGTATGCGCAGACCAATTGAGTGGTTTGTGGGGCAAAACAGCAAACATCATTTCGGGGAATACAAATTCTGGAAGTTTTAAGTACAAAATAACCTATTTATCAAAGGAAGAAGAAAAACCAGTTGTGGGACTTCTGCCAAAAACACTTTCTTTAAAATATAAAGATAGTTGCGTAGTGATTGATGTTGAAGGATATGGACGGATATTTAAATCAACCTTTATTAAACATTCCGACAATTCAACCGACATGACACTGCGTATTTTGCGCGACAAACACAAATTGCATACCAACCCGGGCGAAGGCTTTTATGGTTTAACATTGCCAGCCGAAACAACACTCGAAATTGACGAAACAACCGACAAAATACTTGGCTTTGATTGCCATCACGCTTTGTTGCACACCGCCGATTCGGTTTTCGAAATTTATTATACAAAAGAAATATCAGTAGGTCAGATTTATGAAAACACAGTGTTTGACCAACTAGAAGGCATGCCTCTGAAATTATATATTGAAATGGCTGGCATACCAATGTATCTTGAGGCTATTGAATACAATAGAATTGCTGTTGAGGATGAAGCATTTGTCGTGCCCGACGATTATGAAGAAATATCGCGAGAGCGAATGGATAAATACTTCTCAGATTTGAGCAAATAGCCATCTAATCCTATTTCAATATGGCTACCAAACAAGCACCATCGGCACAAGAACAGATGAGTTTAATTCGCATTTTTTGCGGATTGTTTCTTTGTGGCTTCACCTTCTTGTTGGCCTTTGCATTTGTATCGTATCTTTTTACATGGCGAAACGACCAAAGCATGCTCGACATACCATTGTCGGCTCTGTTTTCCGATAAAGATATTTTGGTGCAAAACTGGTCAGGTAAAGTAGGAGCATTGTTAGCTCACTGCTGCATGTATAAAGGCATTGGTGTTGCAGCCTTTGGTTTGGTCATTATTCTCTTTTGCGCAGTTTTCAATATCTTTTTAAAAGAAAACCGATTGCCATTGCTCACCATTATTGAATATGTGAGCGGATATGCTATTTGGACTTCCATTGCCATGGGATACTTTTTCCAATCGTCGCAATTTGCTCCCGGTGGAATGCAAGGTCACTTTGTTAGCGAATGGCTTAACGCAACAATTGGTAGGGCATCAACCTTTATGTTGCTGCTTATTTTTCTGTTTATATTAATGTCGCTAACCATAAAAGGTTTTGTTGATAAATGCCGAAGCTTAATTGATAGAGTCCGTAGCTTGCGAAATGTTAAAATGGTTGAAGTTGAGCCAATTGCAATAGGTCCAACCGACCAACCAGAAGTTGAAAATACAACTGACGTCGAAACTGAAAAATCGGAGGTTGATGACGCTGAACTTGTTGACGATAACTTGGATAGCCAAAACGATGAGCAACCAAATGTAAACGAGGTTGATTTATCAATTAGCATTAGTGAAAAAGCAGAAGAAAGTTCAACTGACAGCGATTTTGAAATAACTCACGCAGTTATTACCGATGATGGCGATTCTGACAACAACTATGAAGATAATCTTGAGGTGGTTGAAACTTCGCCAGCTGAAGAATTACCAAAGCAAGATGAGGTTGAACCAAAGGAACAACAAACCGAGTCAACCAAAACCGACATTGAAATTGATCACGGAGTAGAGGAGGAAGAGGCCAAAACAATTAGCGATAAACCTCTTGAAGACTATGATCCTAAATTGGAATTGTCGCACTATACTTTGCCATCAATCGATTTGCTAAAAGAGTACGAGACCAACAACGATAGCGTTTCTGAAGAGTTGGTAAAAGAAAACAAAGACAAGATTGTGCAATCGTTGGCCGATTTTAAAATTGAAATTGAAAGCATTAAAGCTACCATAGGTCCAGCAATTACGCTATATGAAATAGTGCCAAAGCGCGGAACAAAAATTGCTAAAATAAAAAGTTTAGCCGACGATTTGGCTCTTAGTTTGTCGGCTTTGCAAATTCGTATCATAGCCCCAATTCCCGGTAAAAACACAGTAGGTATTGAGGTGCCAAATGCAAAAGCATCAATGGTGTCGATGCGCTCAATGATTAAAACTGCCAAATTCCAAGAGTCGAAAATGGAACTGCCAGTAGCCATCGGTAGAACTATTACAAACGAGGTGTTTATGTTCGATTTGGCCAAAACTCCACACTTGCTTGTGGCTGGAGCAACTGGTCAAGGTAAATCGGTTGGTTTAAATGCCATTGTTACTTCTCTATTGTATAAAAAGCATCCTTCGCAACTAAAATTTGTGATGGTTGACCCTAAAATGGTTGAGTTCAGCATTTACAAGGATTTGGAAAAACACTACATGGCCAAATATCCCGATGATAACCCAATTATCATTACCGATTGCGATAAAGTGAAACAAACTTTGAACTCGCTTGTGCAAGAAATGGAAGACCGATACAAGTTGCTTATGGAGGCAAAATGCCGCAACATTGTTGAGTACAACAACCGTTTCATAAAACGTCAGCTTAATCCAAATAATGGACACAAGTATTTGTGCTACATTGTAATAATAATCGACGAGTTTGGCGACTTTATTATGCAAGCAGGCAAAGAAATTGAAACGCCAATTGCACGTATTGCTCAAAAAGCTCGCGCTGTTGGTATGCACATGATTTTGGCAACCCAACGCCCAAGTGTCAACATTATTACTGGTATAATTAAAGCCAATGTTCCAGGTCGTATGGCATTCCGCACATCGTCAAGCATCGATAGCCGAACCATTCTTGATGCAAACGGAGCCGAGCGTCTTGTTGGTAAAGGCGATTTGCTTATTTCGCCTAACGGACAAGAACCTGAGCGTGTGCAATGTGCTTTTGTCGATACCGACGAGGTTGTAGCAATTGTTAACCACATTAAATCGCAACAAAGTTACCTTGAACCATATATGTTGCCCGAGTTGCCCGATGAAACAGGTGGCGAGGCGGCAACTTTTGATACTAGCAAGAAAGATATTTTGTTTGAGGAAGTTGCGCGATTTGTTGTTTCAACTCAAACAGGTTCAACGTCAAACATTCAGCGTAAATTCGAAATTGGTTATAACCGTGCTGGTCGCATTATGGATCAGTTGGAAGGTGCGGGCATTGTGGGACCACAAGAGGGCAGCAAACCTCGTCGCGTGCAGATTCAAGATGAATTTTCGCTTGACCAACTTTTAGCAGCAATATCACGATGAAAAAACTATTGTTAATAATATCGGCATTGGTTGCTTCAACCTTTGCTAATGCCCAAGTTGATGAAGGTCGTCAACTGCTCGATAAAGTGGCGCAAAAGGCTAACAGCTACAAGAATATTTGCGCCGATTTTGTTTATGATTATGAGAATTTGGCCGAAGAAAAAACTGAAAGCCAACAAGGTACCTTGCTAATTAAGGGTAAAAAATTCCATATCGATTTTGAAGGTACAAGCATTTTTAGCGATGGAAAAAGTCGTTGGGTTTACCTTAAAGAAAGCAACGAGGTTACCATTACCAAAATTGAAACCAAAGAATCGGACACTCCTGAAGATAGATTGCTAAGCGACCCAATGTCGTTGTTCTCATATCATAAAAATGGGTTCAAATATTTGTTGGTAGGTACCGAAATGGTTGCTGGCAAACAAATGCAAGTGGCTGAAATATCGCCAATTAACAAAAATCAAAAACTATTTAAGGTTAAGTATTGGATTGATGCAAACAACAACCTTTATCAAATAAAGTGTTTTCAAAAAGACGGAACACGCATCACTTTAACGCTAAATAACATGAAGGTGAATCAAAAAGTTGAGGATTCAAATTGCACCTTCAATGTGAGCCAATATCCTGATGTTGAGGTGATTGATATGCGCGACTAAACGTTGTGTCCATTGTCGCGGCGAATATCGTCAATCCATTTTTCAATTACTGGCGCTTTGTAACTTTTAAGTAAAGCAAACACCTCTTGTGGGGTATTTGCAAATAGGGCCATTGCCGAGTGCGGCTCAAGCAACATTTTGCTGCTAACCATGTGATTTAGTTGCTGTTGCAAATAACTGTAATAGTTTAGTGTATTGAGAAATACAACAGGTTTTTTGTGAAATCCAAGTTGAGCAGCGGTAAGTACTTCAAAAGTTTCTTCTAATGTTCCAAAACCACCAGGCATTATTACAAAAGCATCGGCCAATTCTGCCATTTTTGCTTTGCGCTCTTGCATAGTTTCAACCACAATAAGTTCTTTTAGTCCTTGTTGGGTTAAGTGTTTTTGGGCTAAAAAGGTAGTTATAACGCCCGTAACTTCGGCACCACCTTGTATGGCTGCCTCGGCACAACAACGCATTAAACCCACATTGGCACCGCCATAAATCATGCCAAAACCTTGTTTGGCAATAAGTTGTCCCAACTCGGTAGCTACCTTAGCATACTCGGGTTTGTCGCCCAAATTTGAACTACAAAACACACAAACGTTGTACATAGTTTCATGTTGATGATGTTTTTGCAAAGGAACGAAAAAGATGGTAGTAAAGGTAATATTCCTATAATAGGTTTTTAATTAACGATTTTGAGTTGATACATGATTATACTTTACAACAAAAACATTCGCAACATTTAATAATTTGATACACAATCATGCGACTCACAAAAGAGACTACTGGCAGCCAGTCAATAGCATATACCTACGACAGTTATAACCGCATCACAAAAAAGTCATACGTAATTGATGGCACAACCCTGAATTTTACCTATACTTACAACTCCAACGGGCAACTATCTTCAAAAACATTCCCCGACGGCATGACCGAAAACTACACATACGATAGCTACGGCAACCTATCATGCATTAAGATGGGCTCAACCCGTGTGTGGGAGCTTGATAGCTACAATGGTACAACACGCTCGGCATATCTCGGCACGGCACCTTTGACGCATACAAAAAGCTATTCAACTAAAGGATTGCTCACAGGCACCTCAATAAAAAACGGCAGCACAACGCTCCACAGCTTTAGCTACACCATTGATGGCACCACAGGCAACCTTACTGCACGCACTGGCATGAACGGCTCTGAGAGTTTCACCTACGACCAGTTTGACCGACTTACAAACGCAAAGGTTGGCAGTACCGACAATAAGGTAACTTACAAGTTAACTGGCAACATAAACAGCAAAACTAGCTTAGGCACATACTCCTACGATGCCACCAAGAAGCATGCCGTAACTAACATTGCTAACCTTAAGCCAACCAACCAAACCGTAACCTACAACGCATTCAACAAGGTGGCTAAAGTGGAAACCAACAGTGCCACGCTAACCATAACCTACGGCCCCAACAGGCAACGGGTTAAAACCTACTACACAACCAGTGGTGTAACCCAAACCACGCTCTATGCCGATAACTACGAGCAGCGCACCGTAAACGGTACCGTGAGCACCTACCACTACGTGAGCAGTCCCGACGGACTGGTGGCAATATACGTAAAGAAAGGCACGGCGGCAATGACTCCCTATTACGTTGAGACCTACCACCTCGGCAGTATCTGCAAGATATACAACGCCGCAGGCACCAAGCAGTTTGATGCCACCTATGACGCATGGGGCAAGCAAACCGTAAACGTCAACTACATAGGCATAACCCGCGGCTACACTGGCCACGAGCACTGGAACCAGTTTGGCTTGATAGACATGAACGGCAGGTTTTATGACCCAGTAGTAGGCCGTTTCCTCAGCCCCGACCCTTACGTGCAAGACCCCACCAACCTGCAGAACTTTAACCGCTACTCGTATTGCTTAAACAACCCACTGAAGTATAATGACCCGAGCGGGGAATGGATATTGACATGGGGTATTAATAAAGGAGGATTTAGTATTGGCTTGAATTTCGCGCCATATCCTGTTGGCTTTGGAATCCAATAGGCGGTCACATGCGCGGACCAACCTCTTTCCTAAAAATTGGTTCAATCTTTTAACCTCACAGAAATGAAAAATATATTGCTATTATTAATAATGTTAGTAAGTTTTTCTGTTCAATCTCAAGATTGCGAATCTGCATTTATTGAAAGATTTACAAAGGCTTACACCAAAAATCAGAAATGGTTAAACAAGAAAGCTAAGAAAATATACCGCAATCATGGTAATGCTGATAGTGATAGCGTTAGCTTTATATTTGAAGTTGAAGTCTGGGCTAGTAAATTTAAAGAATGCGATTACAATCCAGATATTGTTCTTTGTAAAATAGATTATTGGAACAAGAGATATACATATGCATTAGTATTTAAGGATACTCATTTTAAGGGTATAATAGATATTTTTGATGAAGTTTATCACGATAGTGCTTTTGTTAATACATACTTCAAAGCACATTATAAACTATTTGAAGAGCTAAGGAATAATAAAATCGATTTGGCTTTCGACATCAATGGATTTGGAGGAAATTGTTATTGGTATATTGCAAATGAAAAATTATTTGTGTTGGCTCATTCTGAAAACGATAATGGCTACAAAATATATAATGCAAGTTCATATATGCACACTGTATATGACCCTCTAATGGCTCTTTTCGGAAGAAACAAGCGATTTAAAACGAAATACTAACGATAATGAACTATACATGCACCTTTGGGAGTGTGTATAGTTCAATTTTTTAAAATGATATCAGTTACAAGCATCTCATATTTTCAAGAGCAAGACTCAACCACAACCTCATACTACGTTGAAACCGACCATCTTGGCAGCATCTGCAAAATATACGATGCCGCAGGCTCCAAGCAATACGACGCTACCTACGATGCATGGGGCAAGCAGACAGTTAATTACAACACGCTTGGCCTCACCCGAGGCTACTGCGCCCACGAGCATTGGAACCAGTTTGGCTTGATAGACATGAACGGCCGTTTCCTCAGCCCCGACCCATACGTACAAGACCCCACCAACCTGCAGAACTTTAACCGCTACTCGTATTGCCTAAACAACCCACTGAAGTATAATGACCCGAGCGGGGAGTCTGCCGTATTGACTGCCGCAATTATAGGCGCAGTTGTTGGAACATATATAGGTGGAATAATGGCAAACAACACATACAATCCTATTAAATGGAACTATAACGAACTCAAAACATGGGGCTATATGGGCGGTGGTGCAATAGTTGGTGCAGCTAGCGGTGCGGCGGGTGCCTACGTAGGAAGCACCGTAGGAGGTTATTTTGCAGGGTCAAGTTTTGTAGCAGGAGCGGCATCGGGCGCAGCGGCTGGAGCAGTTAGCGGCACTATTTCAGGAGCTGGGTATTCTTGGCTTAATGGAGCCTCTTTTAGACAAGGTGTTTGGAAAGGCTTTATTGGTGGCAATGTTGGTGGGCTAACTGGCGGTGTAATGGGAGGCTTGGCTGGAGGCATATCAGCATATAACAATGATTGCAATTTCTGGAATGGCAAACCAAACACATTGTTAGATGAAATAGATTACAATCTTCCATTTTGCCCAAATGAAGGTAGTAATGATTGTTTTGTAAAATCGGCCGAAGCTATTGAGAGCAAATTTGCCGAAAACCCTAGAACTTCTACACAATTAAGAACTAGTATTGGGAAGACAAAAAATGAATTGGTTAGTGTTGAGGATATGCAAAACAAAGCTGGATACAGGTTTACTACAACAAAGGACCGCTGTCAAGCATTTGAAAAGCTAAAAAATGGAAAACTATCTTTTCATGCAACAGATTGGGGAGACGGCACTGGACATATGACAGCTGTTAATAAAATGCAAATGTGGCAACGAGCAAACGGTAAATTATATTTCCGATTATTTACTATGGATTCTGCAAAAGGACAATATTCAAGAACATTAATAAATCGCTTTTACTTCGTTGAAGCCATCAGCCGAAACTTTTAATAACAGCTTACCATGAAAAAAATTATAAATCTAATAGTCTGCATGTTTGCTATTACTTGTAATGCTCAAAAAATTAAATACACTGAACGCGATATAGCAATAATTGACTCTTTGGCGAAAAAGGCTTTCGAAAAATGTATAACTAAAAACCAAATACAATCGATAGAAAAAATAGACCGTTCTTTATTTGAAGGATCCAAATTAATAGCAATACCTACTTGTAAAATACACAATGAACAATATTGGGTTATTGACACCTCACATGTTCCTTATTTGTCATTAATAATGAAAGATGAATCTTGCATTGGTGTTGTTAGTTCTGACGATTGTAACAATAGTTATATTGATGTAAACTATTGCTACAAAAAGAATTTAGGGGGTTGTTCTAATGTTGGTCATATGGTAAATATTATTACCAATACAAAAGATAGTTTGATATTCAGCCTAAGAGGAACTGATGATAAAATACTTTTTATGTATAATCAAGACGAAATCAAATATGTTGATATAGTTGCCGATTATATTGAAAATGAAGAAGTATATAATTCAGTTTCATTTGATATTAGAATGGTATCATTTAAATCATTAGATCAAATATCAAATTGTGGATTGCCAACAAGAGAAAAAAAGAAAAATTCAAAAAAGAATTTGCGACATCCACTAGAGAGTATTCTCTACGATTAACGAGTTAGTTCATTTTATTAAGCCGCAAGCGGAGTAATTTCTGCTTGCGGCTTATTACTAAAAAACAACTTTTGAATATAACTTACACATATAACTACAAGCAAACCGTAAACGTTAACTACATTGGCATAACCCGCGGCTACACAGGCCACGAGCACTGGAACCAGTTTGGTCTTATTGACATGAATTTTGCGATTGAGCGAGAGCAGAGTGAATATGTGGTAACATATTCAGCTATGCCGAGCGTGAGCAAAATGGGCGAAGCCAACTTCGGCCGTTTCTACGACCCAGTAGTAGGCCGCTTTCTCAGTCCCGACCCTTACGTGCAAGACCCAAGCAACCCGCAGAACTTCAACCGCTACTCGTATTGCTTAAATAACCCGCTGAAGTATAATGACCCTAGTGGGGAATCTGCCGTATTGACGGCCGCAATTATAGGCGCAGTTATTGGAACATATATAGGAGGAACAATGGCAAACAACACTTATAATCCCATTAAATGGAACTATAGCGAACTCAAAACATGGGGATACATGGGCGGAGGTGCAATAGTTGGTGCGGCTAGCGGTGCAGCTGGTGCCTATGTTGGAAGCACCGTAGGAGGTTATTTTGCCAGTTCGAGTTTCGTTGCAGGATCTGCTTCGGGCGCAGCTGCTGGTGCCGTTGGTGGTACAATTTCAGGAGCTGGATATTCTTGGCTAGATGGAGCCTCTTTTAAACAAGGTGCTTGGAAAGGTTTTGTTAGCGGTAATGTTGGTGCTCTTACTGGCGGCTTGCTTGGTGGAATCGTTGGTGGCATTGATGCATATTGCGACGGCCGAAATGCGTGGACAGGCAAAGAAGTTGCCATGGGACGATCAAGGTTGGCTTTTAACAATACAGATTTGCTTGCAAACAAATACCAAGTTGGGCCAGGAGAAGTGCGAAATGCAAATTATATAAATGAAGAAATGGCGAGCTCCAATCCAAAATATGACTATGCCAAATATGGTAAAGTTGATAAAAATGGCTTATCAACTGGTACTATTTCAAAGTACCAAAATTACACAATGGAAAGTAGAGAATATGAAGTGTTTCAGAATTTTAAAGGCAGGGCTTATTTGGAAGTAAAAAGCACAGGTACATTTGATGTTTCATTCAGTTTAGATGGTAAAATTATTACACCAGATTCAAATGGATTATTCCACTTACCCCAAGGATGTAAATTACTGCAAATAAATATGATTAGGTCAGAAACTTCATCTATGATAAATGCGGTTTCACCTCTTAGATTTACAATTCAAGGCTACTCAATTCCTTAAATAAGTGTTTAAAAATGAACAATTTTATATACGCAAAGAACATACTTGTAAGTTTGTTCTTGTTACTTCCATTTTTTTCAATGTCACAATCAGATGAAATTGGTTGGGCAATATTCAATTATCCCCAAAATATTACGATTAACGGGGCAAAATACACATATCATTATGCAAATGGTGATGAGGCAGAAACAGATTCGTTACTTTATGAACCAAACGAATATTTTAAGTTCTTTCCTAAAAATCATAAACTTAATGAATTGGACACTATGGATTTTGTGTATGGTTCAAGGAAAGTTCATAAAGTTTACGGGAAGAAAATTCAGTACAATAAGCAACATGATTATGTGTCATTTTTATCTTGGAACGAAGGCACTGAATACCTACTAATTACGTTTAAAGAGAAGGATTTGTTTATTGAATATTGCGATTCAACCATTAAGTCACCTAATAGCATTGCGATGGTAAAAAGAATGAATAAAGTTAGAAGTGTTATTGTAAAGAGTAAGATTAAAAAAATAGAGAAACTAAGCCACAACATTGAGTACAATGCTGAATCTATTTCCACTCCCCCTATAGTTTTTGAATTGAAAATTGGAGATAATTACAAGATATTACCCATTCTAACCTTAGACGCGCCAAAAGCATTTAAAAAATCATATAGTTTGTACAAAAGGCTAATAAATAATGCAAAAAAAGGCATATGACTGCTGTAAATAAAATGCAAATGTGGCAACGAACTAATGGTAAAATTTATTATCGCTTATTTACAATGGATTCGGCCAAAGGACAATACACAAGAACCGCTATTAATCGGTTTTATTGTTGAAGCGATAAGAACATGACTTTAGATGTTACTTAAAATCATTTACTTCACGCTCAAATGTATTTACGCTCTGCTGGAGTGCGCCCTTTGCTTTATTCTTACTATTTAAACCAATAAACATGAAACTCCTAAGTATCATTATAATGATTTGCAGCATCGGATCAACAATAAAGTCAGATATCGATTTAATGAACTAAGCGAAGTTCAGCTATACTCTTATTTCACAGAACAAGGGGCCCGAAAACTTGAACTCAATTCTAAATTTGATGAATTCAAAAGAGATTCAATAAATAAAATAACTATTGAGCAAGAAGACGTACAAGTAATTAGACAAATTTTGTCAACCGCAGAGAGATACAAATTAAAAGGTGATAAGGTTGGAATAAACTTATTGTATTTTGATTTTATTTTTTCTTCAAGCACTAATTCTCAGCAGTTTATATTAGTAAACAATAGCAGTTTTATCGACTTAAATAACAATTGTGCGTATATAGTTAACAACGATAAGCATCGTATGTGGCTTAAAGAGTTTCTAAACAAATACAGAAATGTGGTATCCTCAATATTTTGAATCGGAGTAACTTTATAAAAATCAAGAGCCGCAAGCGGAGTATTTTCAGCTTGTGGCTTATTGCTATAAAAAAGCCAACAATTAAACAGAGAGAATATTCCGTTGTACATAGTTTCAAGTTGATGATGTTTTTACAAAGGAACGAAAAAGATGTCTGCAAAGACAATAAACAATAGCATTGCATCGTAAAAGTAAGTGCTATTTTATACCTTTGGAAACTATGCTAAAAAAGCATCACCACGAATTAATTTGATAAATAAAATGATACGTAAGTTATTCGCTATTACTTGTTTGGCTTTTGTTGGGCTAGCAACATCTGCGCAAAATACCTTTAGTGTGCAGAACTACAAGATGAGCCGAGTGCTAACTTTAATCGACCATTTGTATGTTGACACCGTTGACGATGCAAAGATTGTTGAGGCTGGCATCGTTGCAATGCTCAAAGAACTTGACCCTCATTCGATATATGTTTCGCCCGACGAGGTAAAAGAAATGAACGAACCGCTTGAGGGTAATTTTGAAGGCATAGGCATTCAGTTTAGCATTATTAACGATACACTGATGGCGGTAGGTATTATTCCCGGTGGCCCTTCGGAGCGGGTTGGACTAATGGCTGGCGACCGTATTCTGTATATCGACTCGACAAATGTTGCTGGAGTTGGAATAACAAACAACGATGTTTTTAAAAAGCTACGTGGCAAAAAAGGAACAAAGGTTACGGTAAAAATTCAGCGTCATGGTTCGCCCGAGTTGCTCGAATTTACCATCACTCGCGACAAAATTCCAATCTATAGTGTTGATGCATCGTATGTTATCGACAAAAAAGAAAAGATAGGATATGTTAAAGTGAACAAGTTTGCTGCAACAACAACCGACGAATATACCAAGGCAATGGAAAAATTGCGCAAGGCTGGTGTTCGTAATCTGATTCTTGACCTTACTGACAATGGTGGAGGTTTCTTAAATTCAGGTTTTGACCTTGCTAGTCAATTCTTAAACGATGGACAAATGGTAGTTTATACCGATGGAGTTAAACAACCACGTCAAGATTACAGAGCGCGTGGCAAAAAAAGTTTGGACTACGATAGAGTTGTAGTAATGGTTGACGAGGGGTCGGCATCGGCAAGCGAAATTGTAACTGGTGCTCTTCAAGATTGGGACCGTGCTGTGGTTGTTGGTCGTCGCACTTTTGGTAAGGGATTGGTACAAAATCAGTTCCCGCTAACCGATGGGTCAATGATTCGACTTACAGTTGCTCGCTATTACACACCAACAGGTCGTTGCATTCAGCGTCCATATTCGGCAGGCGTTGATCAGTACGAGCAAGATTTTATTGACCGTTACAACAATGGCGAACTTAATAGTGCCGATTCAATTCATCTGCCAACTTCTGAAATTTATTATACACTTAATAGTCATCGTCCGGTGTACGGCGGTGGTGGCATTATACCCGACATTTTTGTGCCTATCGATACAACTTATTATTCAGACTATTATGCAAGAATGATTCGTAGCGGCATATTTAATCGCTTTGTTATTGAGTATATCGACACTCATCGCGACTCGCTTGAACGTGTTTACAAAAGCACAAAAACCGATGCCGATTTTGACAAGTTTAATGCAAAGTTTGAGGTTACCGATGCTTTGCTGCAAGAATTGATTGATTATGCAGCAAAAAATAAACTTGAGTACGTTGATGCTGATTTTGCTCGTAGTAAAGAGTATATCCGTTTTTACTTAAAGGCGGCAATTTCGCGCGATTTGTACGATAGTGGAGAGTTTTACCAAATTTATAATTTGCATAACCCAATTTTTAAAGAGGCTGTAAGAGTTATTAAAGACGTTGATTTGTATAACTCAAAATTGGCAAAGTAAAATGAATTAACTTGCTGATTTATAATAAAAAAGCGGTTGTGTTTATAATAAATACAACCGCTTTTTGTTTGCTATTATGGTTCAATGAATTTAGTTCCAGTGTTGTGGCAAAGTCGCTGAACTGCAAACTTGCCAGCTACCACAGCATTTGGTAAGCCGCCGGGAGGAATAATCCATTGCCCTGCCATATATAAGTTGTCAATACCGGCAATGCGGCCGCAATGTGTTTCGCGAGGCGTTTCGCTAGTGGTTATAAAACTCATGTATGCGCCCTTGTGTGCACCGCAAAAACGGTGGAAACTATATGGAGTTACAATCTCAACAACAGTAAGTTTACCTTTTAGGTTAGGGTAGTGATCTTCAACTTGGGCAACTATTTCGTTTGCAATGCGTTCTTTTTCAGCACGATAGGTTGATGTGTCGATGTGTAGTTTTTCCCACTCATCAAACTCATTTTTTGTTTGCAAAATCATCAGTTGAAGCAGGTTTTTGCCTTCGGGCGAGTACGATGGTTCGTAGTTGTAATTGTTTACCACTATTTTTTCGTATTTGTTGCCAAACACATCAATTGGTTTGTTGCATTTGAAGATTGACATGTTTGCCATGTTTTTGCAAGAGTCGTCAACTCCAACATAAACATTAAAACTGCTGAACACAGGGTGCTTTTGTGGCAAACTATAGCGCGATGTGAAGTAGTCGTCCATATAGCTTTTGCCAACAAGTTTGTATGTTACTTCGGTGTCGGTTGCTACAATAATATTCTCACAATCAATTGTTTCGCCATTTTTAAAACTAACACTTTTGGCTTTGCCGTTATCAATGTTGATTTTTGTTGCCTCGTAACCAGTGTGAATTTTACCTCCAAGGCTAACAAAACGTTCTTCCATTCGTTTTGCAATGCCAAGTGAACCTCCGCGAGGAACAGCTCCATTTCCACTGATAAACGTGGAGTACATATAAACAATACCAATGGTGTTGAAGTCGTCGGGTAGGTACGATAGAATCATTGTGCGAATAATGTCGCTTTTGAATCGTTTTACGTATTCGGTAAGTGGCACTTTGTTGTATTTGGCAGCGTGTGGAATAACTGGAAAAATTTTTGCCAACAAGCGCATCTTGTCCATAAATTTTTGTTGCTCAGGAGGTTTTATTGCTGGTACTTCCATGCTACAAAACGCCTTAAGCATTTTAATAAAATGGCGAATTTCTTTTTTGTCTTCGGGCGATATGGCAATCATATCGGTTTGCAGTTTTTTCAAATCGTTCCAAACGTTTAGTGTTTTGCCGTCTTGTTCAACTTGCATAAACGATTTGTGTTGAATAATTTCAACATCGTCGGTAATTGCGCCCACATCGCGCCATACTTTATGCACTTCTTTGCTGGGCAAAGTGCCAGTCATCCAGTGCACACAGTTGTCAATATGGTAGCCTTTTCGTGTCCAAGCCGTGCATTGTCCGCCAGTTATGGTGTGTCGCTCGTAAAGTTCGCATTCAAATCCCGATAGGAGTGCGTATATGCCTGATGCTAAACCAGATATGCCGCCTCCTATTATTGTCACTTTCCCCATTATTGTTGCTGATTTTTAGTGTCGCAAAAAAAGTAAAATGCATTTTTTGCGCCAAGCCAAATTGAGGCTTTTTTAGATAGTTTATAGTTCTTGTTGTTTTGCTATAAAAAACGAGCAGGCGGGAGTTCCGTCTGCTCGCGAATATGAAAAGTTATAGCTTGGTTATTCTTTAAAACTAACCAATATACTTTCGTGAGGTTTAAGTTCTTTGGTAAACGAATCGGATATTTCGCCCAAATCTTCGCCAGTCCACATATTAGTAGCAATGGCTGAAAATTCAATATTTAAGTCGGAAAGTTGAACACTAATATTTTGGGAAACCGAGTCGCTAATGTTGAACATGGCGACGTACACATCACCGTTTTCAGCATTAGTTGATGTGATGCATACTTGGCCGTTTTGGTTAAACAACTGACGCACGTTGTTGCCTTGTTTGTGCATTTTAAGCACTTCGGTATTGGTAAGTAGGCTCAATGTAAAATCGTCGTTGCTTGGTAGGTCGCCACCAAACATTAAAGGCGAGCGGAAAATGGTGAACAGAGTCATCAGTGTGTATTGTTCGTCTTTTGTTAGTCGGGTATTGCGTTCTTCGCCACGTTCGCCGCGAATCGATATTCTGCCAAGAGGAATCATGTCGCAATCGGGCCAAGTGCCGTTGCCAATGTGCTCGTACCAACCTTGTGCCACGTCAATCAAATGTGGAATATCGCGCCACACGTCCCACACATCGTCAACCATGCGCCACATGTTGGCATGCTCTTTTACGTGTGCAGCTTCTTCAACTGGAGTTTTTCCGGGCGAAAGGCTTAGCACAATTGGACGGCCGCAATTGTCAATGGCATTGCGAATTAACTCAATTTCGGCTTTATGATAAGGACGGCTCAAATCGTCAATCTTAATAAAATCGACACCCCAACTTGCGTATAGTTCAAAAATGGAGTTGTAATATTCTTGTGCTCCGGGTTTTGATGCAACAATGGTGTAATTGTCGCGCAACCAAGGACATTGAAGTTCGGTGCTGAATATTTGGTCGGCTGTTATGTTGGTGCCTTTAATTGGCATTTTGTTTTCAACTGCCACTTTTGGCACTCCGCGCATAATGTGAATACCAAATTTCAAACCTTGCTTATGAACGTAGTCGGCCAAAGTTTTAAATCCATTGCCGTTTGCTGCCGATGGAAAACGGTTTACTGCAGGGTTGTACCGGCCAAAACTATCGATAACATATCGTGGGTCGTCTTGGTTGTAGCCTCCAGCTTTGTCGTTTTCAACAAACCAACGAATGTCAACCACAACATATTCCCAACCGTATTTTTTTAAGTTGGCAGCCATATAATCGGCATTTGACATTACTTCGCTTTCAACAACTGTAGGACCGTAGCAGTCCCAACTATTCCATCCCATTGGTGGGGTTTGGGCCCATTGTTTAAATTCTCCTTTGGCAAATCCTGATGTTTGTGGTTGGTTGCTGCAAGCCGCAAGCATCAATGCCGATGCAATAAACAGTACAGTTTTTTTCATATTCATAAGTATTTGGTTTTATTCAAATTTGTACTCGTCAATATTGCGGAATCCACACAAAAATTCGGCAACATTCATTCGTTTTTTACCTGCAATTTGCAAACTGCTTATCGAAATGGAGCCGCCGTTTACAAATACGTCAATTTTGTTTTTGTGGTTGGTTTCAATGGTGCCGTTAGTTTTTCCGTGGTTACATTCGGTAAACTTGGCTTCAAATATTTTAACCGAAACCGATTCTCCATTTTGAGAACGAAGTAACGACCACGCTGCTGGATAAGGACTTAATCCGCGAATTTTGTTTATGATGCGTGAGGGCTCATCGTTCCAGTCAATTTGGCAATCTTCTTTAAATATTTTAGGTGCGGGTTTAAGTTCGGTATTTGGTGCAACCATTTCGCTTTGAGGCGTTTCGGTGTAGTTTTCGCTCATTACAGCATCAAGAGTTTTAAGCAACAATGGACCACTGCGGTACATTAGTTTGTCGTGCAAGGTACCTGCATTGTCGTCGGGAGTTATTTCAACTCGGTCGCAAAATAGAACGTTGCCTGTATCAATTTCGTGTTTCAGAAAGAAAGTTGTTATGCCGCTTTCTTTTTCTCCGTTTATAATTGCCCAGTTGATAGGCGCTGCGCCGCGATAGTTTGGTAGTATTGACGCATGAATGTTTATTGAGCCAAGTTTTGGCATCGACCAAATGCTTTCAGGTAACATTCTGAATGCTACAATTATCTGAATGTCAGCATTTAGAGCTTTTAATTCTGAATAAAAAGTTTCGTCTTTTAACTTGTCGGGTTGCAGAATAGGTATGTTTAGGGTTTTGGCATATTGTTTAACAGCACTTTCGCTTAATTTTTGGCCTCTGCCAGCAGGTTTGTCTGGTGTTGTTACAACTCCAACTACATTAAAATTATTGTCAACCAGAGTTTTAAGTCCCTCAACTGCAAACTCGGGTGTACCCATAAATACTATTCGTAAATTTTCTTTTGTGTACATAAATGTGTATAAATAAATAAGGCTGCGCAAGGCAGCCTTAAATTTTTGAGTTATAGTAAGTTAGGCTTTTTCAAAGCATCTAACCCAATCAATTTGCATTTTTGATGGTAAGTTATCGGCTTCGTGCATTAAACCTGCCGAAAGCACAATGTAAAGTGGCTCGTTTGGTAGTACGTTGCTTGATGTTAGAACCTCAACTCCGTTCACTTTCCAAGTTATTTGCTTTTGGTCCCACTCAATGCTATAAATAAAGAAGTCTTTACTCAAAGCTTTGCCACCAAATTTTGTTCCAACGGTGTTTTTGCCATCGTAAGCCGACATTTGCATTTGACCGTTTTTGCCAACATTGTATTTAAAAATGTCGATTTGTGGGGTGATTTTTTCGCCTTTCAACCAAAATGCTTGATAAACAGGAGCTTCTGCGTCAATTTTGATTTTGGCCTCAAAGCGACCGCATTTTTGACGGAACACTTGCGCTGTGTTTATCATTCCCGATGTGTAATCAAATTCGCGTTGAATAAATCCGGCTTTTTCGTTCCAAACTTTGCCTGTAGCTTTCTCCTTTTTGGTTACTATTTTCAAAACCGAGTTGTCAATTTCAAAGTTTTTGCCGTCGGTGTGAACTTGTTTTTCGCCGTTGATAACATAACTATCGTTTATGCCCATTTTGCCCCAAAGGAAACTATTCATCCATTTGCTATCGTCAACTTTGGCTGCTGTAAAATCGTCTTCAAAGGTTAATTTCCAAGCGTTTAGTTGGTCAAATTTGTTTGAGTCAACAACCGATTTAAACCATTTAATGTTGGCCGAGTTGAGTAATTCGTTGTATTGTTGCTCTTTTTTGGCCTCATCGGTTTTGCTGTATTTGTCTTTGTCAAGCAAATAGGCTTTTTCTTGTGCAAACTCGGCAGAGTTTATTTTTGTTTCAAGTTCGGCCAATTCGGTTAACATACTCGACTCTTTCGTGCGCAAGTATTGTTGGTATTTGCCTTTTTGGCTGAATTTGTGGTAGAATTTAATGTCGGCGTCTTTGCTCAAAATTTTTAGTTCGCCATCAAGGTCAGCCTCTGGTTGAGCTTGTTTTAGAGCTGCCATATTTTTGCTAAGGTCGTTAAAGCGAGCCAATTTTTCTGAAGTCTCAACTTGTTGCAAGTGTTTAAGTTCTTGCGAGTTAAGCACCTTGAAATAGTTTACTATGTTTTTGTCTTTCTTTAAAGATTTGTAGCGCAATTCGGCTTTCTCAATGTCGGAGCCTTTGTAGATTTTTGCAGATAAGTCAGCCTTTAGCTTTTTCAGTTCGGCTGAATTTGCAAATTGACTCAGTTCGTTGAATGCTTTTAGCTCGTCGGAGTTTTTGTACTCGTTAAGTTTTTGATATTCAGCAACTAAATCATTGTACTGTCCTTCAACTTTTTCGGTTTTTGGAAGTAGGCCCAAGGCCAAGCGTAGTGCGAAACTAAAATTTGCCATCTATTTATTCATTTTACGAAACGCAAATATAGAAATTTACAATGCTATAGGGCAATTGTGTACAAGTTTTTATTTGCGTAGTTGCACAATTAAATGTTGTCTTTTGGTTGCCTATTTTCTGCTGTATTGCTCTTCAAGTTGGTTAAATTGTCGCAGGCGTTTTACCAATGGCACAAGCATCAGTTTCCATAGGGCAGGTTTGGCGTTAAGTACCGATTCAAGTTTGTCGGCGCTTAGCTCAAAGCACAGCACATCGGTGAGCGCAGTTGCGCTAGTTGATCGGGTGCCTCCGTCAATCAATGCGTATTCGCCCATAATTTGTCCGCGACCAAGTGTTGCAAATACGTGTTCGTTGTGGTGTATGCTCACTTTGCCGTCAATAAGTATGTACATTGAATCGCCTTTGTCGCCTGCCGAAAAAATTAGCGTGCTGCAAGGTATCTTTTTGAGTGTCAGGTTACTTGCTAAAAATTGAAGGCTATTTGAGTCGAAGTTGTTGAATATGTCAATGCTTCGAAGTGTGTTTACCATTTTGTCAAATTCCATAGCCAAAGTTGTTGGTTGTAAATGTTTGATTTGTTGCTAAATGTAGTACAAATGCAAAAAAAATGTGCTTGCATTGTGCGGTTTTTCAGTAGTGTTTATGCGGTAATAATTGTTGTATGTTACGCTCACACTATTGTTTTTGCACTATTTTAGAGCAAAATTTTTAATTGTTTGGCGCATTATGAATGTTCCTAAAATTGTTCAAAACGATCCATGGTTAAGTCCATTTAGTTCCATTATCACAAAACGAATGTCGAACTATTGTGAAACTTACGATCGATTGCTAAAAAACCAAAGTTCGTTGCTCGATTTTGCTAATGGGCACTTGTTTTATGGCTGTTTTTGTAATGGCGATACAACAACCTTGCGCGAGCGTTTGCCAAATGCCACCGAGGTTTATTTAATTGGCGATTTTAATAACTGGCAAGCCACCCCCGAGTATAAACTTAAAAATATTGGTGGCGGCAATTGGGAAATAACATTGCCAGCTAGCGTGTTTGGTCATTTGAGCCTTTATCGACTTAAGGTTTGTTGGAAAGGCGGCAATGGCGAACGCATTCCTGCTTGGGCTAGGCGAGTGGTTCAGAACGAAAAAACAGCAATTTTTAGCGCACAAGTTTGGGCTCCATTGCAGCCGCATCAGTGGCAAGTAACCGACCAATTGCCAAATGCCGAACCATTTATTTACGAGGCTCACATTGGCATGGCTGGTGAAAAAATGGGAGTGTCAACTTTTGCTGAATTTCGCCAAAACGTGTTGCCTCGCATACAAAAATTGGGATATAACGTAGTTCAACTAATGGCCATTCACGAGCATCCATACTACGGCTCGTTTGGTTACCACGTGTCAAGCTTTTTTGCGCCATCGTCGCGATTTGGTACCCCAGAGGAACTTAAAGCCTTGGTTGACGATTGCCATTCGCGCGGCATACGTGTTGTTATGGATTTGGTTCATTCTCATGCAGTTAAAAACATTAACGAGGGCTTGGGCCTATACGACGGAACTCGTTATCAGTTTTTTCACGAGGGCGAGCGTGGCGAGCATCCAGCTTGGGACTCGTTTTGCTTTAATTATGCCAACGATAATGTGCTGCATTTCCTTTTGTCAAACATTAAATATTGGTTAACCGAATTCCACTTCGATGGTTTCCGTTTCGATGGTGTAACCAGTATGATTTATTACAACCACGGACTAGGCAATAACTATACATCGTACGAGCAATACTTTGATGGCACGCAAGACGATGATGCTATTACGTATCTAAAATTGGCCAATAAACTTATTAAGGAGGTAAATCCTAATGCCATTTCAATTGCCGAGGAAATGAGTGGATATCCAGGTTTGGCAGCACCAATTGCCGATGGCGGTTTAGGTTTCGATTTTAGGCTTGCAATGGGTGTGCCCGACATGTGGATTAAAATTCTAAAAGAACAAACCGACGATAGTTGGGACCTTGGTCATATTTATCATGAACTTACATCGAAACGCGACGACGAGCGTGTGATTTCGTATGCCGAAAGCCACGACCAAGCTCTTGTTGGCGACAAAACCATAGCCTTTTGGCTTATGGACAAGGAGATGTACTTCAACATGATGGTTGATTCGCAAAACTTGCAAATTGACCGTGGTATGGCTTTGCACAAAATGATTCGTTTGCTCACAGCATCAACAGCAGGTGGTGGTTATTTGAACTTTATGGGTAACGAATTTGGCCACCCCGAGTGGATCGATTTTCCTCGCGAGGGCAATAACTGGTCGTACCAATATGCACGCAGACAATGGAGCCTTGTCGACCGAAAAGACCTTAAATATCAGTATCTTAACGAGTTTGACTTGGCAATGGTTCATTTGTTGCGACAATATAATGTGCTTGGCATATTCCCATTTTATGCGCAGCAGGTTAATCAACAAAACAAGGTCATGGCCTTTACTCGTGGCGATTTGTTGTTTGTATTCAACTTTAATTCAACCGAAAGTTTTACCAACTACGGCGTTCCTGTAATTCCAGGCAAATACAAAATTTTGATGGATACCGATGAACAACGTTTTGGCGGTTTTGGCCGAATTGACCACAATATGTTATATATGACCGCTGCTGGAGGCGAAAGCAAAACTGCAAATCTTAACCTTTATTTGCCATCTCGCACAGCAATTATTCTTCAACGCCAAGCAATTCCAAGTGTTTATCAACGACTAACAAAAAAGAAATGAGCTTAATATCAATTTACCAAGTATTTACGCGTTTGGCAACCAACCATGTCAACTCGCCAGTTTATAACGGAACTATTGAGCAAAATGGAGTGGGCAAACTCAACGATTTTACTACCGAGGTATTAAAAGAAATAAAAAAACTAGGAGTAACTCACGTGTGGTACACTGGTGTTATTGAACATGCACGATGCACTGCTAATGCCGAATGTGGCATTGAAGGAGGCAACCCTCGTGTGATAAAAGGACGTGCAGGTTCGCCTTATGCTATTACTGACTATTACGACATTGACCCTGACCTTGCCGTGTCGGTGCCAAACCGCATGCAAGAGTTTGCTCGTTTGGTTAAACACACTCACGATGCAGGTTTAAAGGTGATTATTGATTTTGTTCCAAACCACGTATCGCGTCTTTATAAATCCGATGTTTTTCCTGAGCGCGATTTTGGCAAAGATGACAACCCAGCATGGGCTTTTTCTATTAAAAACGACTTTTACTATATTGTAAATCAAGACCTTGTGCTGCCTGAAAATTCGGGCGCCGAAGTTGAGGGCAAAGAAAAACTTGCATTTTTCGAGTCTCCTGCAAAGGTTACTGGTAACAATCAGTTTTCGGCTTGGCCAACAATCGACGATTGGTACGAAACGGTTAAACTAAATTATGGCGTTGATTATCAGAATGGTGGAAAATGCTACTTTGTCCCTCAGCCATCGGTTTGGGGCAAAATGCTCGATATTCTGCTTTATTGGGCTAGCAAAGGAGTTGATGCTTTTCGCTGCGATATGGTTGAAATGACCCCAGTTGAGTTTTGGCAGTTTGCAATAGCCGAGGTTAATAAGCAATATCCAAACATTAAGTTTATAGCCGAGGTTTATAATCCATCAATGTATGCCGATTATGTTAAACGCGGCGGTTTTCATTATTTGTACGACAAAGTTGGACTTTACGACACTTTGCGTGCAATTGTGAGCAGCGATGCTCCTGCCTACAACCTTTCTGGTTGCTGGCAACGTTTGGGTGGATTGGATGCAAACATGGTTCGTTTTCTCGAAAATCACGATGAGCAGCGTGTTGCATCGCGCTTTTTCTCGCCCGATCCGCAAAAAGCTATTCCCGCAATGTTAGCATCGGCCACAATGAACCAAGGTGCTATTATGACATACTTTGGACAAGAAGTGGGCGAACCTGCACTTGGCAAAACAGGCTACAGCGGCGACGATGGCCGCACTACTATTTTTGATTATTACAACGTTCCTGCTTTTCAAAAGTGGTACAACAACGGCAAACCATCGTATGCAAATTTAACCCCTGACCAGCAACTTTTGCGCGACCAATATGCTGAAATTCTGAATCTTGCCATTTCAGAACCATGTTTTACCAATGGCGCATTTTACGACATTATGTGGGTTAACAATCCCGAATGTGGTGTTGATAACACTCGCATCTTTGCTTATTTGCGTTACACAGCAACAGAGGCAATGCTAGTGGTGCTAACATTTAATGGCGACAAACAACTTAACTTTAATATACGAATACCCGAGCACGCATGGAATGCTATGGGAGTTAGCCTTGCTTCGGCAGTAAAATTGAAACCGGTTTTGGGCATTGCTCAACCGTTTGATGCTAGTGTAGGTCAACTTATATACAATGGTTTACCAATGCAAATGCAGCCATCGAGTGGAGTGGTGTTCCGCGTTGTGTGGTAGGTTTGAGTATTTGCTTTAATAAACAAAAACGGGAATCTTTATTCAAAGGTTCCCGTTTTTTATTTTAAAGCTGTTATGCAATAAACTATTTTCCGGCTGCCGAGGTTCCGCCTGAATTTTCGCTATTGTTGTTGATGCGTTTGTAATCTGAACTGTTGTGCTTTTTGCCCCAATTGACTTTATAATTCACTTTTACCAAAAATACATTTTCGGCCATGTTGCTACGAATACTGCGTTTGTATCCAGCCAATTGGTTGCGGTTTTCGCTGTCAACTTTCCATGTCGATAGAAAAGGATTTAAGCAACTTGCTGTTACTGTCCATTGCTTGTTTATGCGGTAGTCAAGCGACAAAAGATTAACAAACTCGTTGCCCTCCATTGTTTCGCCATAAAATGAGTTGTGTGGCAGTTGGGTTAACCATTGCAAAGTGAAATCGTAGTGCGATAGTTCGGCCGAAATTGTGCCAGCAAAATTGTCGAATGTGTGCGAGTAGTTGTTACCAATTGAGTAGGTGTGTAAGTAGCGCACGTTTCCACCAACCGATAGCCAGTCTTTAATCAACTCGGCGCGTGCACTTAAACTATATTTTGTTGAGTGAAGAGCCTTTTGATTAGCCGACGAACTGATTATTTGAGTGTGGTCGTCGTTCCAACGTTTTTCTTCCATTATAGGTTTCCATACATGCGAATACGAAACTCCAACTTTTACGTAAAGGCGATTGGTGTTGTAGTCTTGTTCGGTTGCAATGTTCAATCCGATGTAGTTTTTTAGGTTTGAGTTACCTGTCGACGACTGGTAAGCATCAACTTGTTGCTCAACTTGGCTTAACTGTCCAATGCTTGGTGTGCGGTTAAAAACTTCGCTTGTAAGGTTAAAGTTGGCTTTGTTTGACCATCGCCAATGATAGCGAACTCGTGGTTGTACAATGGTTGAACTAATGCGGTCAATGCCTTCCATTTTGGTAAAATTGTGGTTCACGGCCAAACCAGCAGTCAAATCCATGTTGTTGGCAATGTTGTACATTCCCTCCACAAATGCGTATGTAAAGCCCGATTGTGTGTTAACGGTTGTGTCGTTCAACATTTTGTATATAGTTTCGGTATGCGCCAAATTTTGTTTAACGCCAACAGTGATGCGGCCTTTTTCAAAACCTTTCTCGTAATCAACTTCGCCATTAAATTTTAGTTGAGGTTCGGTTATTTCTGTGGCGGTGCTAAATGTGTAGTAGTATGCCGAATCGATGCTATTTTCGTTGTAAGTGCGCGCTGAACTACTTTTATACCAGTTTCCGTTGGCACTAACAATAATCATTTGGTCGTTTTTCAGTTTTCGGTGGTAGTAAATATTTCCCCACGAATTGATAATTTTTGAATTATTGTGGTCTTGCGCAAATGTTCTATAATTTGACATGTTACTACTAATAATGCCATTGTAGTGTTGCGTAGATTTGTTACCGCCAATGCCACCGCTTACCGATAGTAATTGAAGCGAATCGGTGATGCTATATTCCAAATAACCACCCAAATTCTGATTGTTTAATTTGCCTTTTTGTCCGTCTTCTTTGCGAATAAGATACGAACCGTCGGCGTTTTGATATTTTTCTTCGTTGATGCGGTAAAGGTTTAGCTTTTGGCGGTTCATGTCCCACAAATTAAAACTCAATGCCGATTTGCCTTTAAATACCTCTATTTCTCCCCAACAATCGTTAAAGTACAAGTTGTTTAGTGCCTGATTATGTTGAACCACAGCATTTCCACCGCCATCGGGATTTTCAACAATAAAATCGATAACAGCCTTTGCATCGCCCCAACGCATCGATGGTTTGTCGTGATACTCAACACGTTTAATGTTATTGGGGTCGATGGCTCTAATTTGCTCAGCATTTACAGGTCGTCCGTTGATGCAGAGGGTAACGTTTCCGTTGTCGGCCAACGAAATTGATCCATCTACTTTGTTTACAAACACATCGGGAATCTTCAGTTTCGAAAGGAAATCGGTGCCGTTTGTGCATCGTGCTGCCATTCCTTCTTTTGGTACATAAAGTTGGCGGTCACTTTTGGTTATTATGCTTGGAGCTTCAATGGTAATCTCGTCAAGGTTTTGGGCATCGTTGTTCATAACAATGTCGCCAATGTTGCCAATGCTTGTTTCAATGGTTTTGGTTTGGTATCCAACTGAACTGAATCGCAAAATTGATTTGGGCTCGCTGCTTGCTATTACAAAATTGCCCTCAAAATCTGTTGTGGTTCCAGTTATTATGCTCGAGTCGGTTTGATTTAGCAACGCTACGGTTACAAATTCAAGAGGTTGCGCATTTTCGTCAACCACACGTCCCTTAATTTCGTTCTTTGCTGAAAGTTGAATACTTACAGCAGTCATAATTAAAAATGATAATAAGCGTTTCATTTTAAGTTTTAGTTTGGTGATTTTTAATTCTGAACTAATGACTTTTGCTGAATTAAAATGTTACACACAAACGATTATTTTTTTTTTTGAAAGCACTCTTATCTTTTTGCCAAAGTGTTGATTATTAGACTGTAAAGACGATTGCTTATAAACAAAAAATCCGCCCCGAATTGAGGCGGATTTTTAGTGCTATTTATTTGGTAACTGTTATTTCAAAATTGTGCAACCTGGATTTGGTTGTAGTTGTTTGAAAAAGTCGTTGCCTTTGTCGTCAACCAAGATAAATGCAGGGAAGTTTTCAACTTCGATTTTCCAAATGGCTTCCATTCCAAGTTCTGGATACTCAACACATTCAATTGATTTGATGTTGTTTTGAGCCAAGATGGCAGCTGGACCACCAATTGAACCAAGGTAGAAACCACCATGATCTTTACATGCATTAGTAACGTCGATTGAACGGTTACCTTTTGCCAACATAATCATTGATCCTCCGTTGTCTTGGAACTCGTAAACGTAAGGGTCCATACGTCCAGCGGTGGTTGGGCCCATTGAACCGCATGCCATACCAGCAGGAGTTTTAGCAGGACCAGCATAGTAAATAGGGTGGTCTTTCAAATATTGTGGCATGCCTTCGCCAGCATCCAAGCGAGCTTTAATTTTAGCGTGTGCAATATCGCGACCTACAATGATAGTACCATTCAAACTTAAGCGGGTGCCGATTGGGTATTTGGTTAAAATTTTGCAAACATCAGCCATTGGTTGATTCAAGTCGATTTTAACAGCGTCGCCTTCGCCAGCATTGCGCAATTCTTCTGGAATGAGTTCGTATGGTTTGTCGTCCATCTTTTCAATCCAAATACCGTCTTTATTGATTTTAGCTTTAATGTTACGGTCGGCTGAGCAACTTACACCCAAACCAATAGGGCAACTAGCACCGTGGCGAGGTAAACGAACTACGCGAACGTCGTGTGCCATGTATTTGCCTCCAAATTGAGCGCCCAAACCAATTTTGTAAGCCTCTTGAAGCAATTGCTTTTCAAGTTCAATGTCGCGGAATGCGCGGCCAGTTTCGTCGCCAGTTGTTGGAAGCGAATCGTAGTAGTGAGTTGACGCCAACTTAACTGTAAGCAAGTTCTTTTCGGCTGAAGTACCACCAATAACAATTGCAATGTGATATGGAGGGCAAGCTGCAGTACCCAAACTCTTCATTTTTTCAACCAAAAAAGGAATAAGAGTGCCAGGGTTTTGTATGCGAGCTTTGGTTTCTTGATACAAGTATGTTTTGTTTGCCGAACCGCCGCCTTTGGTTACGCAAAGAAAACGATATTCCATGCCTTGAGTAGCCTCAATGTCAATTTGAGCAGGAAGGTTGCATTTTGTGTTAACCTCGTTGTACATATCAAGTGGCGCATTTTGGCTATAGCGAAGGTTTTCTTCGGTGTATGTTTTGTAAACGCCTTTTGCAATGGCTTCTTCATCTTCAAATCCAGTCCAAACTTGTTGTCCTTTTTCGCCGTGAACAATAGCGGTACCAGTGTCTTGGCAAAGAGGTAGTTTTCCTTTTGCGGCAATTTCGGCATTGCGTAAGAAGGTAAGTGCTACATATTTATCGTTGTCAGAAGCCTCTGGGTCGCGAAGAATTTTAGCTACTTGTTCGTTGTGTGAGCGGCGAAGCAAGAAACTAACATCGCGAAAAGCTGCGTTGGTCATTTTTGTAAGTGCCTCTTCTGTTACTTTAAGGATTGGTTTTCCTTCAAATTCGCTAACAGAAACACCCTCTTTGGTTAAGAGGTAGTATTCGGTATCGTCTTTGCCCAATTGGAACATTGGGGCGTACTTAAACTCTGGTATTGTTGCCATAGTAGTATTTATTTTTGTGTTAAAATTTGCTGCGAATGTAGTGAAAAGCCTTGGTATTAATTTGGGGCTTCTAAATGTAGTTCGGTAATTAGTTTTTCAATCAAGTTGTTGCGCGATCGCATTTCGCTTAACCTTTCAAGTGGTGTTTTTTCGTAGTCTATGATAGGGCGTTTTCCTAGTGCTGATACGCAGAACTGAAGTTTTATGTTGTCATTTTTAAGTTCGCGACGTAAGGTCGTTTGCAAGTGCTGCAACACGTTTTTGTCCATGTAGTCTTTGTAGAACGATGTTTCAACGTAAAATGTTAATTGTGTTCCTAATGTAATAGTAGGTGCTTGATTTTCAAGAATTTGACCTAAATGTGGTAGGTTTTTCTTTATATGACGAGCATACTCAATCCACACTTCGTGTAGTCGTTCGGCTTCAAAACTATTGTTTTGTATTGTTCCAGTATCTTGAGTTGATTCTGTTTTTTTGCCAATTTGGTTCAGCTTTGGGGTTGGCTGGTATCCTGTGTACACAGCGGGCCCCGTTTTCTTTTGGCTTATTGTAATGTTAGGTCTTCGATGTGTTGAGTTTGAAGCATTGGCGTTTGGCCCTATAATATTTAGTTCGGCCATTCGTTTTTGTCGCCATGCTAATTGTTTGGCTAAACGTCGTTCTCTTTTTTTTTTTCAGCCTTCAAGTTGCACAAACCAATAAGAGCCAACTCAACTACCAAGCGTTTGTTTTGTGTGCTACGGTAGTTTATCTCAGCATCGTTTAGGGTTCTTAGAGCATCAAAAATGAACCAAGGTTCGCATTTTTGAGTTTGTTCAAGGTATTTGGCGCGAGTGCTATCGCCTGCTTCAATCAATTTTACAGTGCGCTCGTCTTTTGATACTAGCAAGTCGCGAAAATGTTTGCTCAAGCCCGAAAGAAATACTTGACCATCAAAACCTTTTTCAAGCACATCGTTGTATATGTCGAGGCATGTGTGAGAGTTTTCGTCAATTGCGGCATCAACAACCTTGAAAAAGTAATCGTAGTCTAGTACATTGAGGTTCGCAATGGCTTTTTCGTAAGTTATTTCGTTGCCCGAAAAGCTAACTATTTGGTCAAAAATTGACAATGCATCGCGCATTGCGCCATCGGCCTTTTGTGCTATTATATTAAGAGCCTCAGGGTCGGCTGTAACACCTTCGCATTTAGCAACATATTCAAGATGTTTTGCTGCATCGGCTATTGTTATACGACCAAAGGTAAATACTTGGCAGCGCGATAATATGGTTGGCAACACTTTGTGTTTTTCGGTTGTTGCCATAATAAATACTGCATGTTGTGGTGGCTCTTCAAGTGTTTTCAAAAACGCATTAAAGGCGGCTGTGGTAAGCATGTGCACCTCATCGATAATGTACACGCTGTAGTTGCCTATTTGTGGTTTTACGCGCACTTGGTCTATCAACGATCGAATGTCGTCAACTGAGTTGTTTGATGCAGCATCAAGTTCGTGAATATTGTATGAACGGTCTTGGTTAAATGCCATGCACGACTCGCATTCGTTGCAAGGCTCCATGTTGGCGGTTGGATTTAGACAATTTATTGTTTTGGCAAAAATGCGGGCGCATGTGGTTTTTCCAACACCGCGTGGGCCACAAAACAAGTAGGCATGTGCCATGTGTTTGTTCTGAATGGCGTTTTTTAGAGTGGTGGTAATTGCACTTTGACCAACAACACTTTCAAATGTTGTGGGGCGATATTTTCGTGCTGAAACAATAAACTCGTTCATAATTCTTGTTGTAACTCCACAAATATAAATAAAGCCTTATTTCTGCCGCGTAATACTTTTTAACAATTTAACATCATTTTACTTTCAGTAGTTCGTTCCAATTGGTTGTGTAACGCTCTGAAAGGTGTTCGCGGCGCAAGTTATTGTTAAAAAGTGGTTGGGTATTGTCGTTATTTGGTTCCGATAGTTGTGCTGCAAGGCAAATTGTGTCGCGACCGTTTGCTTTGTTTATGCTGTCGATAAGTGCCGATAGTCGGTTGTCTTTGTCGCGTCGGTTTTGATTTTCGTCAAACATCGATGTTTGAATGGCATTGGCAGGGCTTATGTCGCATAGCACAACTCCAGCTTTTTTGTACTGAACGCCTTTTTTGAAAATCTTATGCAGCGCCAAACTGGCGGCCGATACAATTTCGTATGTGTTTGATGCAGCAACCTCAAGCATTTGTGTGCATGCGTTTGAGTATTGTTGCAGGTCGGTGCGGAATCGGTTTGAAGAAATAAAAACCATAACTGATTGTGCAGCACTATGTTGCTTGCGCAGTTTCATTGCACATTGAGCGGCAAAGTTGGCTATGTGGGTTTGCAGTTGCTCTTCGTTATCAACCATTTGTGCAAACGACCTCGATGTGCAAATGCTTTGTTTGTTGTCGCCTTTTTCAATGTCGATGCAGTCAATGCCATTTAGTTCTTTCCATGTTTGGGCGAGTGGCAATCCAAATTCGCGGCGAATATCTTTTTCGTTTAGTCTTAGAAAATCGGCGGCGGTTACTATTCCTTTTTGTTTTAGCGTTGGAATGGTTCTGCGCCCAATTCCCCAAACATCTTCAATGGCAGTTAATTGCAACGCTTTCATTCGTTTTTCGTCGGTGTTTATTATACATGCCGATTTGTAGCCTTTGAGTTTCTTGGCAAATTTGCATGCTACTTTTGCCAGTGTTTTGGTTGGTGCAATGCCAATGCTAACTGGTATTCCTGTTGATTGATGTATGTTTTTTGCTAACGCAACAGCTTTTGTGTGAGGGAGTTGCTGAAAGTTATCAATAGCAAAAAACGATTCGTCAATTGAGTAGGGAATAATGTTGCCAATGGTGTTTGATAGTATGCTCATAACCCGGTGCGACATGTCGCCATATAGCACGTAGTTTGATGAGAATGCTGTTACTATGTTGTTTTTGTCGTGTTCTTTGAGTTGATAAAACGGCATGCCCATTGGAATGTTCATGGCTTTGGCCTCGTTGCTTCGCGACACAACACAACCGTCGTTGTTTGATAGCACTACAACAGGTTTGTTGTTTAGTTCGGGCCTAAACACTCGTTCGCACGACACAAAAAAGTTGTTGCAATCAACCAATCCGTAGGGCATAGCAAATTATGTTCATTGGTTTAAATGCGCGAGTTGCGTTTTTTTATAGTATAGGTTACTATGCCCCAAACCATAAAGTCGCTTTCGGGCTGAACTTCAATGTCTTTGTAGGCTTTGTTTCCCGACACTAAAAATAGTTTTCCCTTGCGTTGACTGATAAACTTTAATGCAAATTCGCCATCAATAAAGCACACTGCCATGTCTCCGTTTTGTGGTTCAAGCGATTTGTCAACTACTAAAACATCGCCTTCGTCAATGCCTTCATCTTGCATTGAATTGCCAACCACGCGAGCATAAAATGTGCTTGCTGGGTGTCTTACAAGTTCACGGTTCAGGTCAATCGACTGTTCAGCATAGTCTTGCGCTGGACTAGGGAATCCTGCGTGTACATCGCTACCAGCCAATGGAATTGACATGTACGATTGAGTTTCGGGCTCAAAAAATTCAATCTGGTTGTTTTGTGTGGCCATTTTATGTGTGTTTCAGTTGGCAAAGTAACCAATTTGTGTAGGCTTTTTATCTAAATAAAAAAGCCAGCCTTAATTTTTTTAAAGCTGGCTTTGGAGTATTGTTTTGAGTTGTTGCTATTGTAACTTAATGGCAAACTCTTTAAGCTGCTTGTAGTGCTTAGGCAACCATTTGTAAATAATGTTGAGCAATGCGGCAACCGCTTTTGCTTTTCCGTTGTTGAATTGTTCTTGGCATTTTTTAAGTTCTTTTGTAATGTCTTGGTTTGCTTCAACATAATGAACCATTTCGGTATAGTTGTGCATCTTCATTGCATCTTCGGTTGAGCCAAAATGGTAAGACGTAAAGTCAATCAAGCTTTGTATTATTTCCTTTGTCTCTTTCTTTGATTTGCTCTTTTTGTACGATTCGCAAAGCTCATTTATCAAATAGAGTAGTTGTTGGTTTTGTCCGTCAAAATCGGGATTTCCGTTGTCGTAAGCAGGGTCCCAATGTTGTGGTTCTGGTTCTGGAATTTCGGGTTCTGATTCTGAAATTATTTTTGCCACATCGGTTTGGTTGTTGCTGCTTTGTGCTGCTTTTCCCAATTCAAGTTGCAAAGCCGAAACTTGCGATTCAAGTTCCATAATTCGCATCTCGTCGGCGCGTTGTTTGGTAATGTTTATAGCTACAAGATGCACTTTGTAAGGTTGACCGGTAAGGTCGTCAACTAGTGGAGAATAAAGTTCAAGCAACCATTCTTCGTTGTTGTTCATGGTTACATGAGCAGTTCTGTTTTGTGTTTTTCCGCGTTTTAGTTCGGCCCAAATGCGATTGTATTCAGGTAGGTCGGCGGTTGTAATATTCATCACGTCTTTGTGCGATTTGCCAAGCAGTGCGCTCTCTGGTATACCAACCAAGTCGCAGAAGTTTTGGTTTGCGCTTAAGAAGTAACCATCAAGATCAAACTCGCAATTGTAGCCTAACGAACTGATAATGTTTATCATTTTCTCTGATTCGCGAGCTTTGCGGTCCGATTCTTCTTGTGTGGCTTGCAATTCTTCCATGTTTTGTCGCATCTCTTCTTCTTGAGCAGCTAGCTCTTCTTTTTGGAACTGAGCGTTTTGTGCCATCAAAGCTGTGCGTTCAGCAGTTTTGGCTGTTGATATGGTAGATGCAATGTTTTCGGCAAGTCGTTCAATAAAGTCAATTTTGTAGTTGTCAATAGGTTGGAATGATGCCAACTCAATAATACCAAACACTTCGTTGTTTATAACCAATGGTACAATAAGCAAAACAGATGCAGTAGCTTCGCCTAAACCTGAAGTTATTGTAATGTATCCTTGTGGGACGTCGGTCATGTAAATGGTTTTACGCTCGTATGCGCAACGACCAATTAAATCTTCGCCAACGCGGAATTGCTTTTGCATGAATTTGCGGCGGTCGTATGCGATGGCCGAAGTCATATCGTAAACTTCGTCGTTGGTTTCTTCGTCAACATTTTTGATATAGAAAGCACCTTGGTTTACTCCAACGTATTCAATCAAGTTTTTCAAAATGTTGTATGAAAGGTCTTTGATGTTGTTGTTGCCATTGTCGGCATGTAGCACGTTTCCTAGTTTAGCTAATCCCGATGTTGCCCAGTTTACTTTGTCGTCTTCAATCTTGCGGCGTTCTGCTTCTTCGCGGTTCGATTGTAGGTTAGCGCGCATCTCTAGTAGCGAGTTTCCAAGTGTGTCGACTTCGCTTAATGGGGTAAATTGGGCATCAAGGTTGCCGGTTCCAATTTGGTTGGCAAATTCGGTAGTGTCTTTCAGTCCGTTAAGTAACTTGTCTAGGGCAATGTGAATTTTTTCAATGTCGCTACTTGCAGCTGCTATAGTTATTTGAGCATTGTTTACATCGCCAAGGGCAAGTTTATTGAGCGATTCGGTAAGTTCTTTGATTGGTGCAATAATTTTGTTTGCGGTTAACCAAACTAAAAGAGTGATGGCAAATGCGCCAATGATGGATAGTAGTACAACAACTTTTGATGCTTTGTTTGCGTTGTTTAGTACAGCACCTTTGTTGTATGTGGTGCATAGTGTCCAATATTTTCCTTTGCTATATTCAATTGGAGTTACACGCATCATTACGTTGCCCATTCCTTGAACGTGTCCGGTAAAGTCAAATTGTTTGTCGGTGCCAATGTTGGCAGAAAGGTTGGAGGCTTCGTCAAGAGCGGGTAATACTTCTGAAACTGTAAGCCCGCATTGTAGAGGCGATGTGCTCCAGAAAATTACATTATCGCTCGATACTAAAAAAGCAAGGTTCTCGCCACAAGTTTCGGTCAATTTTGCTTTAAGAGTGTCTAGTTGTATGGTTGCGGTGATGGCTCCAATAAAGTAGTCGTCCTCGGTAAGTGGTGATGCAATGTTGAGTGATGTTGTTGTTGTCTCAACGCGTGGTGCTGATACTTCAACAAAATCAGATTCAAGCATTATCCAGTTTTCTTTAATTGATTTAAAGTTTGGGTGCTTGTTTAGTAATTGCTTATCAATGTTCATCAAGTTGTATGAGCGGTCGTCTTCGTCTTCAAATTGAAAATGGCTATATGAATGTGCCAATGTTCCAATAATGGCTTTGGCGTTTGATAGTTCAGCATTGATAAGTTCGCTACAGTTTGCTGTTATTGCTGAAAGTTGGTCCTTTTGTGTGGTTTTTACCATCTTCAGAATATTGGCATTGCTGTAAACTGCCATTACCAAAAATACTACTAACGATGTTGCTGCTGCGTAGAGCAGCATTTGTGCTTTGATTGATAGTTTTCTTGACTTCATTTCTCTTTTAGTTAAAAGGGTGTGCACCCGACAAACAAAGTGCTATTTTAAGAAAAAAAGAGAAATGCGATAGTGTTTTTCTGAAAAATGATTTGATTGCAAATAAAAAACGCTCTTAAAGAATGTCTCTAAGAGCGTTTTGGTATCAACCTTGACTGGGTTATTTGTTTGTTAGCACAATTTGGCCGTTTTGTCCACTAATGTTAATGGTCTTGTCTTTGTTAACGTCTCCGCTGATTATTGCGGTTGATAGTGGATTTAGAATTGCGCGTTCAATAAGTCGTTTTATTGGGCGAGCTCCGTAGTTAATGTCAAAACCTTGGTCGGCAATTGCGTCAATGGCTGTGTTGTCGATTGTTATGTTAACACCTTGTGCAGCAAGTCGTTCTGATAGGTGATGCATTTGCAATTCTACAATTTTCTTTATGTCGGTTTTTAATAGTGGCGAAAACATTATTATTTCGTCAATTCGGTTTAAAAACTCGGGTTTTACAGTGGCTTTTAGCATGTTTAGTGCTTTTTCTTGTGCCGATTCAATTACCATTTGACGGTTGTTGTCGTTCATTTTTTCAAACTCTTGTTGTATTAGTTCCGAACCAATGTTTGACGTCATTATAATAATGGTGTTTTTAAAGTTCACTGTTCGTCCTTTGTTGTCGGTTAGTCGTCCGTCGTCGAGCACTTGCAGTAGAATGTTGAAAACATCGGGGTGAGCTTTTTCAATTTCGTCGAGCAAAACAACTGAATATGGCTTGCGGCGAACGGCTTCGGTTAGTTGACCTCCTTCGTCGTAGCCTACATATCCCGGAGGTGCTCCTATTAGACGCGAAACGGAGTATCGTTCTTGGTATTCCGACATGTCAATTCGTGTCATTTGAGTGTCGTCGTTGAACAGAAACCCTGCTAATGCTTTTGCTAGTTCGGTTTTTCCAACACCGGTTGTGCCTAAAAAGATGAATGATCCAATGGGCTTGTTGGTGTCTTGTAGTCCGGCACGGCTACGGCGCACAGCATTTGATATTGCCGATATAGCCTCGTCTTGACCAATAACGCGTTTGTGAAGTTCTTGCTCAAGGTTAATTAGTTTTTCGCGTTCGGCTTGCATCATTTTCGAAACTGGAATGTGAGTCCATTTTGATACAACTTCGGCAATGTCTTCTGGTGTAACAACCTCGCGAATCATGGCTTCGGTTTGTGTTTGCAGTTTGGCTTTTTGTTGTTCAATAATGTTTTCGCATTCTTTGATTTTTCCATAGCGAATTTCGGCTACTTTGCTGTAGTCGCCGTTGCGCTCGGCTTGTTCGGCTTCAAGTTTTAGTTCTTCAATGCGTTTTTTATTGTTCTGAATGTCGTCTAATACAGCTTTTTCGGCCTTCCATTTTGCTGTTTTTGCAGTCAACTCGGCATTTTTTTCGCTCAGTTCTTTGTTTATTGAGTTGAGTTTTGCCGAGTCGCCTTCGCGTTTTATGGCTTCTTTTTCAATCTCAAGTTGCATCACATCGCGTTGTAGTTCGTCAATGTCTTCGGGTACCGAGTTCATTTCCATTCTTAGTTTTGATGCAGCTTCGTCAATAAGGTCTATGGCTTTGTCGGGAAGGAAACGATCTGATATATAGCGGTTTGATAGTTCAACGGCGGATATTAAAGCATCGTCAAGAATTTGCACTTTGTGGTGCATCTCGTAGCGCTCTTTCAGTCCTCGCAAAATTGATATTGAACTGCATGTGTCGGGTTCGTCAATTATTACTTTTTGAAAACGGCGTTCAAGTGCTTTGTCTTTTTCAAAGTATTTTTGGTATTCGTCAAGTGTGGTGGCACCAATTGAACGCAGCTCGCCACGAGCAAGCGCGGGTTTTAAAATGTTGGCAGCGTCCATTGCTCCGTCGCCTTTTCCTGCTCCCACAAGCGTATGAATCTCGTCAATGAAAAGAATTATTTCACCGTTTGTGCTAATCACTTCGTTTACAACACTTTTCAATCGTTCTTCAAATTCGCCTTTGTATTTTGCGCCAGCCACAAGTGCGCCCATATCGAGCGAGTAAATTTTTTTGGTTTTCAAATTTTCGGGCACATCGTTTCGTACTATACGGTGAGCAATGCCTTCGGCTATTGCTGTTTTTCCGGTGCCGGGTTCGCCAATAAGAATGGGGTTGTTTTTGGTGCGGCGACTAAGTATTTGCAAAATGCGTCGAATTTCGTCGTCGCGACCAATTACTGGATCGAGTTTGCCTTGGGCGGCTTGCTCGTTAAGGTTAATGGCATATTTGGCAAGCGACATGTAGTTGCTGTCAGCGTTCTCGCTGGTTACTTTTTGTCCTTTGGTTATTTCTAATATGCAGGTTTCAACTGTTTTGGGGGTCAAACCTTGGTCGCGTAGCATTTTTCCAATTTGGCTGCGGTCGTCAACAATTGCTAGCCAAAGATGCTCAACCGACACAAATTGATCGCCTTTTTTGTTGGCTAATTGTTGTGCGTTTGCAAGAATTGCATTTGAGTCGTTTGATAAATATACATCGCCTCCTGAAACTTTTGGGTATGAGTAGTTTATACTATCAATTATGCCATTAAGTGTTTGTTCTGAAATGTTGTGTTTTTGCAAAATGTAACGGCTTACGTCTTTCTCAACATCGAGCAAGGCTTTTAGTATATGACCTGGCTCAATGGCTTGGTTTCCAGATGCATTAGCAATGTTTACTGCGTTTTGCAGAACTTCTTGCGTCTTAATTGTGAAATTGTTAGTGTTCATAGTGCTTATGATTTATGTGTGTTAATTATAAACAGTTTTTTTTATCGCTTTGTTGAATGGCAAATTGTAAGCCAAGCCTTATGGTAAAATGGCTTTCTTTTTGTTTGCGTTTTGTAAATCGTTGTTAATTAGGCGATTGCATGTAATGTGGCAAATTGTTACATGCATGACAATTTTTCATAAATAATTGAAAAGTAATGCCAAAATGACAAATTGGTCATTTTTATTAACGAGGTTAACCTATGTGTAAAGAGTGTTAATTTTCGATAAAAGTTTGCGTAGTAATAATATATAACTACATTCGTGCCCAACAATACTGACAAAAATCAATGAAAACTGCCTATTATTTCGATGAAGATTCGCTGCAAATGGTTGAGCGGCGTACTTCGTGGGTAAGCAGTGCGGTGCAAAAAGCAAAACCTTATTTTTGGGGGTCGCTTGTTGTTTCGGCACTAGCTTGGGGCGCAATGTCATTTGGTTTTTTGCCTTCAATTGGTAATTCAAATCTCCAAACCGAGCAAATTGAAATTAAAGCAAAGTTGGATCAACTTAACAGCCGTTTTGCTGATGTTGAAGATTTCCTTTCGCTTGTTCAATACCGCGACGATAGTTGTTTTCGTGTGATTGCACAAAAACAACCTATTCCAATGTCGGTTCGTCAGCCTAACTTTGGTGGTATTAATAAATATGAGTCGCTTGAGAGTTTTCCTTTTGGCGATGATTTGGTTGATGCTAATAACCGCGCCGATTACCTTCAACGTAGATTGAATGTGCAATTGAGTTCGTATCGTTCAATGGAAAAGAATGCAAGTTTATACAACGATAGTTTGTTAGCCATGCCAGCTATTTCTCCAATGGCTCCACATCGTTTCAGAATATCATCATCGTTTGGAACTCGTATTCACCCAATCTTACGTGCGCGTTTTCATCACGATGGTGTTGACTTTGCCGCAAAAGAAGGTACCGAAATCTTTGCAACTGGTAGCGGAGTTGTTACAAAGGTGATTCGTAGCAAATCGGGCTACGGAAATATGGTTGTTATTAATCACGGTTACGGATATACATCGCGTTATGCTCACTTGAGCAAAATTAAAGTTGCTGTTGGCGATACTGTTCAACGAGGAACTGTTATTGCATTGTGTGGCAATACCGGTTTGTCAACAGGTTCGCATCTTCATTACGAGGTGATTAGTAATGGCACAAAGAAAGATCCTCAAGGATTTATGGCATTTGACTTGAACTCTACCGAGTTTAAGGAAATGCGTAATGCTTTTGCTGAATAATATTTTTCTTTCTGTTTTTTTACTTTGAGGCAAATGGTTTAAACTTTGCTTTGTTTTATGCGCACAATTGTATTTGTTGTGCTAACAATCGGTTTTTTCTTCTTCAATAAGTAAAAATTGAACATGCGGAATTGGTTGTTCTGCATCTTGTTCAATAAAAACTAACATTGGTGCAGGGCCATTATATTTCAGTCATAAATGAATGATGATGAGCATTTATGGTTGTGAAGTTTGAAAAACGATTTTTACAGGAGCTAAACCGGGCGAAGTGGCTGATAGTGTAACAATGCCGCTTTGTCGTTTTGAGCGAAGAATAACCGTTGTTTCTCCATTCCAAAGGCGGCGAGTGTTGCTAATGTATGGTTCTTCGCTTTGTATGTCGCCATTTGTTACGGCAACAATTTCAGCAGGGCCTTCAACGTTGAATGTTATTTGATTTCGGTAAGTTTGGTTTAGTCGGTCTTGGTTGTCAAGTGCCGATATGGTAATGTGTTGAAGGTCGTATCCATCGGCTTTCCAATTGTTATTGTCGTGTTGGGCAAATAGGTGAGTAGCTGATGTTGCTGTTTCAATTTTGTGGTAAGCAACCACCTTGCCGTTGGTGCGAGCAATGGCAACAAGTGTTCCTTGCTCAAATGGTACTTTTTTCCATGCGGTGTGGTTTGCTATATGCGATATCGATCTGTCGTTTTGTTTTGTGCCAAGACTTTTGCCGTTTAAAATCAGTTCCATTTCGTCGGCATTGCTAATAACCCAAAGGTTAAGAGAGTCGCCTTGTCGAAAATTCCAATGGTCGAGTATGTTGGTTGTGCTAATTTGTTCGCCTGTCCATCTGCTGTTGTTGGTTATACTTGAAATGCAAATGTGAACAGTTGGCTCTTCAGGCATAAAGAACGATTTTAAAAGATATGCGCTTGGTTTTGGTTCCATGTTGATATAGAATGTGCCTTGTCCCCATTTTAAAGCTGGCCAATGGCTTGTCTCGCGCAAATAGTCGATTAGTCCCCAGTATGCAATTCCAATATTTTTTTCTTTTTCAAAATCGATAAAACTTTGGCCTATCATTGCCACGTTTGCCTCGCTTAAGTAAAAATTCATCCAAGGGAAAAGGCGTTTATCGTTGTTTGTGTATGCAAATCGGTAGTTATATGCCTGAATGTCGGTAATGTATGCCAAGTCCGATGGTAGAGAGTCGGTGTTTAAGTTGCGTCCGTGAGGGTGCATTGTGGCAGTGGTAGGGCGAGTGGTGTCGTATCGCTGAACTAGTGTGCGCATCAATTTATAAGGAGTTACGCCCCAGTCGGCAAAGGGGAGGTTGGGGGTTAATTGGTTTTCGTTGCCAAGGCTCCACATTATTACGCAAGGGTGGTTGCGGTCGCGTTTTATGAATTCAGAAACATTGCTTTGCCATAAGCTGTTCCAATCGCGGCGTCCGCCTGCATATTGCGTGAGCCATTTGTCGTAAAGTTCGTCAACTACTAAAATTCCGTATTGGTCGCAAAGGTTCAGAAATGTTTCGCTATATGGGTTGTGCGATGTGCGAATGTGGTTTACACCAAATTGTTTTAGCGTTTGTATGCGTTTTTCGTTGGCACGTTCGTAATCGGCAGCGCCAAGTGCGCCAAGTGTATGGTGGTTGGCCATGCCTTTTAGCAACACTTTTTTCCCGTTTAGCTTAAAGCCAAATTCTGGGCCATATTCAATGCTGCGTATGCCAAAAGTGCTTGTGGCAATGTCAATTATCGAATCTTTGGTAATTATTGCCGATTCAACGGTGTATAGTTTTGGCGAGTCGAGGTCCCACAATTCGGGATTATTTATGCTAATGCTGTCAATTCGATATTCAAATGTGTTGGCTATTTGCTTTAATGATACAGTGTTTTTCGATACTGCTTTTCCTTCGGGATTGCGAACTATGGTTTGAACGTAGATTGGTTCTTTTGATTTTGGGCGACTTATTTCAGCATTGATAATAACAGTGGCTTGTTTGTCGCTAACGTTAGGTGTGATTATTTGCAAGGGGTGGCGCTCAAAGTAAGTGGTGCGGTTTGTAACTATTAGTTTAACGTTTCTTGTTAATCCACCGCCAGTGTGCCAGCGCGAGTTTTCGGGGTTTTGCAAGTTGGCTTTCACTGCAATTATGTTTGGTCCGTTCCAGTTTACGTGGTCGGTTATGTCAACTTCAAATCCAAGGTAACCATAGTCGGTGCTGCCAACGTGTTCACCGTTTAAATAAACATCGCCAACGTACATAATGCTTTCAAAATCAAGCAATAGGCGCTTGCCTTTCCATTCGTTGCGCAAGTTTAGTTGGCGACGGTACCAACCTATGCCGCTTTTTACCAATCCTGCCGAAATGTTGTTGGGTTGCTTTGGGTACGATGGGTGGGCTATTTGAAAGTCGTGTGGAACATTTATTATGCGCCAATCGGAGTCGTTTAATTCTACCGATTCGGCATTGTTTAAATCGCCAAAATGAAATTTCCAACTAAAATTGAGGTCATATACTTCGCGCGATGTTGCTATGTTGTTGAATAGTAATAGAGTAGCGAGTATTGCAAAAAGCCTTTTCATTTGTTTATTCAAGTTTTTTTTGTTGTGGCGCAAATATAAGGCTTGGTTGCTAATGGTTTTGTTTGGGCTGTTTAAAACCGAATAAAAAAAACGGCAGCACTCGTGTTTTGAATGCTGCCGATTTTAGTCTTAATTCAAGTTTTGGTACTGAATTATATTTGATAGATAAAGCGTTTGATGCTCTTTTTAGGAGTTTTTTCAAACTCTTCGTTGTAAATCTTAACACCAGCAATTTGGCTGAAGTTTGGAAGATCTTTGTTTAGTTGGAACACCAATTGCTCAATTGTAGTTTTAATGTCGTTGTCGTGAATACCTTGTTGAGTAAGTGCTTCAAAATCAGGATAAATCAAGGCGTAAAGTTTTCCATCTTTTTCAGCAACAATCGATTCGGTAACATAGAACAAGTTGTTGATGCGATCCTCAATCTCTTCGGGGTAAATGTTTTGTCCGCTAGGACCAAGAATCATATTCTTGCTACGACCTTTGATAAATACGTTGCCATCTTTGTCCATAAGGGCAAGGTCGCCAGTGTGGCCCCAACCTTCAGAGTCAATGAATTGTTTTGTAGCTGCTTCGTTTTTGTAGTAGCCAATCATCATATTGGTACCGCGTGCAAGAATTTCGCCTGGAATATTCTCTGGGTCGCTTGAGTCGATTTTAATTTCCATGCGTTCAACAGGGCGGCCGCACGAACCTTTTGCAAAGGTGCTCCAATCGGAGAATGTTAAAATTGGCGCAAACTCGGTCATGCCGTAACCTACGGTGTATTCAAACTTAATTTTCTTCAAAAAGTCTTCAATACCTTGGTTTAGTGGAGCACCACCAATAATAACCTCTTTAAAATTGCCACCCAAAGCCTCGCGTACTTTTGAGCGTATATTGCTGTAAATCTTATCGTTAATTACAGGAATGTTTAGCATAAAGTTGATAATTGGACGCTCGATTTGTGGGAATACTTTCTTGCGGATAATCTTTTCAAGAATAAGTGGAACCGAGATGATAAGGTCTGGTTTAACTTCAGCAAATGCATCGGTAATGATTTTTGGCGATGGGGTACGAGTTAAGAAATAAATGTGAGTACCAACACCAAATCCATAAAGGAACTCAAATGCTAAACCGTACATGTGTGCCATTGGTAGAATTGACACTAACTTTTGTCCGCTCTCGCTGCCAATTGCGTTTACTGCAAATACATAGTTTGAATATAGCGTGCGGAATGGAAGCATAACGCCCTTTGATGCGCTTGTTGTTCCCGATGTGTAGTTGATTAGTGCAAGATCTTCCCAGTTTTCGGCTGCAAGACTAAAGTCGTTTGGTAGGAACTTGTGTGGGAAACGTTGTGCAAACATCAAGTTTAGGTTGTTGCGCGCATAGGTTAGTTTTTCGTTGCGCGATACGCGGATTTCATAATCTTCCATGCGTATAATGCCTAATAAATCAGGCATTGAAGCTTCATCTAGTCCGCTCCAAACATTGTCGCCAACAAATAGCAAGCGCGACTCGCTATGGTTAACAATGTGATGAATGTTATCGGGTTTGAATTCGCTCAAAATAGGTACGGCAACTGCTCCATACGACAATGTTGCCAAAAAGGCTATGCCCCAAGCCGATGAGTTGCGGCTACATAGTGCAATGCGGTCGCCTTTTTCTATACCGCACTCTTCAAACAAAATGTGAAGTTTCACAATTTGGCGAGCAACATCGCGGTATGTGTTGGTTGTTCCTTGATAATCGGTAAGTGAAGGTTTACCCCAATTGTCTCGAATGGTTTTTTCGAAGACGGTCATGAGGTTGCTATTCATTTCCATGTTAATTAGTTTTTTAGTGTTACGAGATTGTTTTATGCAACTATTGTTCCAAAATCAATCGATGGATTGATGGCGAATGTTAAAAGTGCATGCTTTGGGGTGGGTGAATGTTGTAAGTTGTTGTTAATTAGTATGTTGATGCGTTAGGGGGAGATGATAAAAAACGTTTTGTCGCTCTTTTTTTTGTTTGCTGAATTTGTTTTGATGTGTGCAGTTAAACCACGATACAAACACAATTTCCCATATTAACGCCCGTAGAGACGCGGCATGCCACGTCTCATTGTATTTTTTTTGGGGGAGATGGCGTGTGCCATTTCTGTGTTTGGTGAAAATCCGTTGGTATTTGGAGACGCCGCGTGCGACGTCTCTACAAACGCAACATGCCACATCTCATTGTATTGGTTTTTGGGAGATGGCGTGTGTAACGTTTTTACAGGAAACAAAAAAAGGCATTGCCGTGAGTTGACAATGCCTTTGTATGGTTGCGGTTTACGTTATTCTATTGTTCGCAAACTGGGCGCACAGAGTAACCGTAGCATCGATATTCTCTGTTAATTTTTAAATCATTCATCTCTATAACCAAGTACGTCGCTTCAAATGCGCTGTAGCCTATTGAACGTGACCCATAGATGCCGCAAGTGGTGTATTTGGCTGTTTTTCTTATGCAGCCTGCTATAGGAAGAAAAATATGCTTATCATCAATAGTGTATTCGGTCGTTGATTTTTCGCTGCTTTTTAAAACCCTTTTGCCCATGTCGGCAGAGTCCTTCGCCTTATAGACAATATATCCATTAACTTTTTTGCCGTTGTATGATTCGGTAAATTCCCAATAGCAGGTGTTGTAGAGTTCCTCCAGTTGATCGTATGTCGGCATTTTCCAATTGCCGCCCCATGTCTGCACGGCTACATCATCGTCATCGTCAAGTTCTTTCTTATCGTCAATAATTGAGCCATAACGGTCGTTATACTTGGTTAGAGTGTTATAGGTACCTTCACTCCATTTGTATGTGCTCCAGTCGTATCCAACCGAATAGCCATCTTTCCATGTCGGTTCGTCTGTGTTGCCGCCTGCTGAATAGTGAGTCTCAGTCTCACCCCATGCGTAGTAGTCGCCAAATTCTTCGGGGGTGTTAGCTCCTATGTTAGTGGTTGCCCAAAGGGTGCCGCTTGGCAGTTCAAGGTCAACATATTCAGGCTCTTTTATGGTTGTAAACTCAAAAGTTTTGCTTTTTAATGTGATGTTGTTGTAATCAATTTGGGTGTAGTATTGGTATTTAGTCTCTGGGGTTAAGTCAGTTAAAACAAATACAAAGTTTGAGTCGTTAAGCTCTTGTGTTTGCCAATCTTCTGACGATGTTTTGTAGTATATTGAATATTTGGCACCATCGAGACTTGTAGTTTCAAGTTTTATGCGTGCTTGGTTGAAACCAACAGATGCTGAACTTGTTTGCGGGATATTAATAACTGGGCGCACAGAGAACCCAGCGCTGCGATCGTAGTCGGATAAACTCACGTTGCTCGCGCTGAAGTCCAAGTAGTACGCGGCGTCGGATTCGTCCGCGCTGAGCGAACGCGACCAGTAGCAGCCGTTGTAGGCATGGAGATTCATATCCCAATAGCCAGCGACAGGAAGGAAAATAAAGTTGTCGTTCACGCGGCTCTTTACCTTATAGCCATAGACATCGTTTATTGATGTCCATTCCCAGTCGCACTCATTACGGAGTTCGTCCTGCTGTGTCTTGGTAGGCATCTTCCACGCTCCGCCCCATGCCTGTGCAGCTGCGTCGTCAGCATCTTCGAACTCGGTTTTGTTGTCAACAGTACCGTATGAACTGCTTGTGCAATATTTGGTCATTGTTGATGACGAATCATAGTACCACTTGTATGTGCTCCAGTTGTACTCACTTTTTGCTTCAGTTTCGCCCCAAGCAAAAAAGTTGCCTGCATCTTCGGGATTAAATGCTCCAACGTTGGTTGTTGCCCAAAGAGTGCCGCTTGGTAGTCCAAGGTCAATATACTCAGGTTCATTTGTGGTTGTGAATTTTAATGTGTCGCTGGTGTATGTGCGGTTGCGGTAATTAACTTGGGTGTAGTATTGGTACTCAGTGTTGCTGGTTAAGTCAGTCAAAACAAATACAAAGTTTGTGTCGTTAAGCTCTTGTGTTTGCCAATTTTCTAACGATTCTGTTTTGTAGTATATTGAATATTTGGCACCGTTGAGACTTGTAGTTTCAAGTTTAACGCGGGCTTGGTTGTAACCAATGGTTACAGTGCTTGTTTGCGGAATACTAATTTCTTTGTACTGAACTGGGCGAACAAACATGGGCACTGTATCAACTTCGCTAATTAAAATTTTGTACTGCCAATTTTCTTCTTTGGCAGTTTTCCTGAAGGTTAGATATTTGCGAGAATTGGTTTTTTCGTCAATTGTCGATGTCCAATAGTTGCCGTAATAGAAATTGTTTTCGTAAGTGAATTTATCTGCGCGGAAGTAAATAGAATTGCCTTCGTATCCCTCAATTTTGCTAGTTACTTTATATCCTAACGTGGTGTGATAATCTGGGGTGTAGCTAATTAATTCCCATTCACAATATTTTTCGTTAAATAAATCTGCAAAATCTTCTGCGCTAGGCAAACTCCAGTTTTCGTTCAATTCTTTTGATAGATATTCATTTCCTTCTTCGTAATTGTTGTCGGCGCCAATGTTGGTGGTTGCCCAAAGTGTGCCGCTTGGTAGTCCAAGGTCAACATATTCAATTTTAGGATTACGATTAACCTTCACTTTATACTCAACAACATCGCAAGTGTCGTATCGTTGAGTGTCTCCAGTGCCGCTGTATATAACTGGCTGAATTACAATAGTTACCGAGTCGTCTTTGTCGGCATATTGTTTTATGCTCGATTGATAGTCAATTGACAATGTGGCATTTTTTTCGCTTTGTTCAGTACCATAAATTGATAATGCACTGTCGTCTTCAATAAGAGTAATTTCAGAAATGGCATCTTCGTATAGTCGTGTTTGTTTAATTTTTACTGATGCTGAAACTAATGCCAATGCCTCATCTCCATCGTTAAGTGCGGTTATTTTTTGCGAAGGAACAAGTTCAAAACGCAGACCAATTATACCAGTGTTAACTCCTTCTTCATTGTTCCAACTTTCCAATAGCTTTAAGTTTGGATTTTCGGGAATACCTAAAACTCCAACCTCTCCGGTTTCGGTTACAACCTTTTCGGTAGCAACCACTTCTTCAACAGTAAAAGTAACGCTGTCGGTGCTAACAACCATAAGTTGCACTTGAGGTTCGTCAACCTTGGCAATTGCAAAAGTAGCATTGTCGTTTAGGTAAATGCGGGTGCTGTCGGCCGAAAGGGTAAAGTAGTCGCGTTCGCTGGTTGTGTTTTTAGCGCCGCTGCGTCCACGTACAGCAAAAGCCGATTTTGCAGCTTTTGACTCGTCGGTGTTAACGTAAATAACTGTGCCGGTAGCATCAATTTTAAAAGTTACGTTTGATTTAGCGCCGCTGCGTCCGCGCACTGCAAAGGCCGATTTTGCAGCTTTTGAGTCTTCGTCGTCAATGTAAACAACGGTGCCGTTGGCATCAACCACAAAACTATCGTCGCCACCTTTAGCGCCGCTGCGTCCACGCACTGCAAAGGCCGATTTTGCGGCTTTCGATTCGTCGTCGTTAACATAAACGGTTGTACCATCGCTGTTTACAACCAAAATATCTTCGGTGCTTTTAGCTCCGCTACGTCCGCGAACAGCAAAAGCCGATTTTGCAGCTTTTGAGTCGTTGGCGTCAATGTAAACAGTTGCGCCGTTTTCGGTAATTTCAAACACAACATCGCCGTTTGCGTTAACCACGCTGAATATTGAACCGGTTGTGTTGCCGTCGGCTTGTATGGCTTTTGGGTATTGTGCAGCGTACAAAGCGTAAGGAACGGCATTTAGTTTGTTGGTTATCATTGCGCCAAAGTTTGACCCGTTTTTCAAATCGAACTCAAGGCCAATGTTTAAGTTCATTTTGCTCCAAGGTATAGCGTCAAAACTGCCTGCAAGAGCATTGCCCATGCCAACATTTAGCGAAACGTGACCAAAGGAGTTGGTTTTAACCGATTGCAGTTCTTTGTAGCAAACCGAATCGTTTGCCAAAATGCTGATGCGCACTGCAACTTGTTGGTTGCTTACAACAGCTTGGTTAGCATCGCGCACAACTGCTTGATATACAAAACTTTTTTGAGCAAAAGAGTGGCTTAAAACACCGCAAAGCATTAGAGCCAGCAAAAGGATTTTTTTCATTTTATATAGTACTTATAAATGCGGCCCAAAGTTAATTCAATTATTAGAATTGAGGATTGAAAATATGACTTATGTCAATGAAATTTTTTGTGTTTTACACACAATGAAGTGGAGCCTTAGGCACCAAGTGAGGTTTAGACATAAAAAATCCCAATTCCTAAAAAGCCGAGAGGCAATAAGGTAATTGGGATTTGTGGGAAAAATGTAACAAGCCGCTACTCGCAGCCCGAATCTTTACGAACATCGTGAGCAATTCGCATTGCGCAGAAGTTTGGACCGCACATGGTGCAGTATTCGCCATCTTCGTGGCCGCCAGCTTTAAAGTATTCAAGAGCTCTTTCAGGGTCAAGCGAAAGGTTGAACTGGTCTTTCCAACGGAATTCAAAACGAGCTTTGCTTAATGCATTGTCTCTAACAGTAGCGCCAGGGTGGCCCTTGGCCATATCGGCAGCGTGAGCCGCAATTTTGTATGTTACTACGCCCACGCGAACATCTTCTTTATTTGGTAGCCCAAGGTGTTCTTTTGGAGTAACGTAGCAAAGCATTGCCGTGCCGTGCCATCCAATTTGAGCCGCGCCAATAGCGCTTGTTATGTGGTCGTAGCCAGGTGCAATGTCGGTTACAAGTGGTCCAAGTGTGTAGAATGGAGCGTTGTGGCAAGCCTCTATTTGCTTGTCCATGTTTTCGCGAATTTTTTGCATTGGCACATGTCCAGGACCTTCAATAAATGCTTGTACGTTTTTGTTCCAAGCTCTAAGAACAAGTTCGCCTAAAGTTTCTAGTTCGGCAAATTGGGCATCGTCGTTGGCATCGAAAGTTGAGCCTGGGCGTAAACCATCGCCAAGCGATACAGCTACATCGTATTGGGCTAAAATGTCGCAAATGTCGTCAAAGTGCTCGTATAGGAAACTCTCTTTGTTGTGTTTTTGGCACCAAAGGCTCATAATAGAACCGCCGCGCGACACAATGCCAGTTAAACGAGAATCGGCCAAATGAATGTTTTTTAAACGTATTCCAGCGTGAATGGTAAAGTAGTCAACACCTTGTTCGCATTGTTCTATCAAAGTGTCGCGGAAAAGTTCCCATGTAAGGTCTTCGGCTTTGCCATTTACTTTTTCAAGAGCTTGGTAAATTGGCACTGTGCCTACTGGAACAGGGCAGTTTCTAACAATCCACTCGCGAGTTTCGTGTATGTTGTCGCCAGTTGAAAGGTCCATAAGAGTGTCGCCGCCCCATTTGCAACTCCAAACGGCTTTTTCAACCTCTTCTTCAATGCTCGATGTGGTGGCTGAGTTGCCAATGTTTGTGTTTATTTTTACCAAAAAGTTACGGCCAATAATCATTGGTTCGGCTTCGGGGTGGTTTATGTTTGCAGGTAGTACAGCGCGTCCTGCGGCTATTTCGCTTCTAACAAATTCGGGGGTTATGTGTGTGTCAATGCCGAGTTCTTTGCAGTTCATGTTTTCGCGTATGGCCACATATTCCATTTCGGGAGTTATGATGCCTTGTTTTGCGTACCACATTTGCGACACATTGTGTCCTTTTTTCGCTCTGTATGGTTTTTGAATATGCTCAAAACGTAAGTGGTCAAGGCTTTTATCTGCAAGGCGCATGCGTCCATATTCCGATGTTATTTCGTTTAACTGTTCGGCATCGCCTCGTTGTTTAATCCATTCTTCGCGCAAGCGTGGTAGTCCTTTTTTTAAATCGATGCTTGCGTTTTTGTCGCTGTAAGGACCTGATGTGTCGTAAATCATTACCGGATCGTTGTCGCGGAATATCTTTTTCCCTTCAGCATCGTTTTTTACGGTTGGAGTGAGTTTCACTTTACGCATGGCAACACGCATTTCGGGAAAAATCTCTCCATTCAGATATACTTTCTCGCTATTTGGGAAGGTTATCTTTATGTTGTTGTTCATTGTTATTGTGTATTTACTTGTTGTTTATTTCAAAATGTCGTTTGTAGCATGCACTTTTATTTGTGCGGTTCAAAGGTAATTCGTTCGGTTGATTTATAGTTGCATTTTATTCACGTTTAGCAAACATGCGGTGTTAAATTATGGTTTGAGACGTGTTTTATGTTGTGTAATAGCTTGTTTGTGTCGATAACAAATGCCTTTGATATTTGTTTTTAATTGTTAGCAAAACTAAAAAGCGAGACTTGTTGGCCTCGCTTTTTGTATTATTAACTGACTTGGTTATTATTTACTAATGAACCCCTGCATTTAAATCCTCTGATGGAATTGGTGGGGTTAGAGAATGTATTTTAACTGGGCGAATTGGAATTCCGTATTTGCGATTAATGTGGTCGTTTTTAATTTCAGATTGCTCGAGGTATATTACTTTAGCATAATCTGAATAGCTTACAGATAGAGAATTTAACCAATAATAGTTGTTGTAACTTGCGATTTCTGTGTTAACGAAGTAATGTGCAGCGGGAAGGAAAATATGGGAATCACTTAAGCCGTATTCACCTGTTGGGTTAATCACCGAGTTACTATTTACTATTTTGCCTTTGTCGCTATCGTCTTTTGTTTGATAAACGATGAATCCTGATGTGTTTGTGTTGTTGTAATCGTTTGTCCACTCAAAATAGCAATTTCTAAGGAGCTCATTGAATTGTTCGTTTGTTGGCATTTGCCAGCCGTCTCCCCATATTTGTGCGGCTGCGTCGTCTTCTTTTTCTAGTACAATTATGCTATCGCCAATAAAATTATTGTTTGAATCATACCATATACCGTTATACTGGCCGTCTGCTGCCTGGTATTTATTCACGAAATTCCATTCAGATTTACCATCCTGCATGTGCTTATAGGTACTCCAAGAGTAGTTTTCTTTGGCTTCAGTTTCGCCCCAAGCAAAATAGTCGCCTGCATCTTCGGGATTTAATGCTCCAACGTTGGTTGTTGCCCAAAGAGTGCCGCTTGGTAGTCCAAAGTCAACATACTCAGGTTCATTAGTGGTTGTGAATTCTAATGTGTCGCTTTTAAATGTGCGGTTGCGGTATTCAATTTGGGTGTAGTATTTGTATTTAGTGTTGCTGGTTAAGTTAGTTAAAACAAATACAAAGTTTTCGTTTCCAAGTCCTTTTGATTGCCAATCTTCTGACGATGCAGCTTTGTAGTGTATTGAGTATTCTGCGTCATTCAAACTTGAAGTTTCAAGTTTTATGCGAACTTGGTTGTATCCATTAGTTATTGTGCTTGTCTGCTTTATTCCTGCTTTACCATTAATCTTCAATTTGTATTCTATGCTTTGACAATCATAATTTTCGGCATCAGTAACACCAATACTTAATATTGGATGTATTAAAAGAGAAATATTTTCTTCTTCGTCAACATATTGCCCCGCGTATTCAATGTTATAACCAAAACTTAGCGTTGCTTGATTTCTGTTTGGGTCTAAATATGATGTTGTGTAATAAATAAAATTACTATTTGTAGTGCTATCGGGCATTATTACAATGTTACAGTTGATATTTGCACTAATATTGTTTAGTGTAGGCACTTTTTGACAAGGAATGTAGTTGAATGTAATGCAAACCTGTTTTTGGTTTACATCTAGACTATCAATTTCAATAGAGCTAATTGTAAAAGTAGGGTCTTTAGCAAGTCCAATAATTTCAACTTCTCCAGTTTCGGTTGCAATGTTTTCGGTAACAACCACTTCTTCAACAGTAAAGGTTACGCTATCGGTGCTTACGGCCATAAGTTGCACTTGAGGTTCGTCAACCTTGGCAATTGCAAAAGTGGCATCGTCGTTCAGGTAAATGCGGGTGCTATCGGCCGAAAGGGTAAAGTAGTCGCGTTCGTTGGTTGTGTTTTTAGCACCGCTGCGACCACGTACCGCAAAAGCCGATTTTGCAGCTTTCGACTCGTCGGTGTTAACGTAAATAACTGTGCCGGTAGCATCAATTTTAAAAGTTACGTTTGATTTAGCGCCGCTGCGTCCGCGCACTGCAAAGGCCGATTTTGCAGCTTTTGAGTCTTCGTCGTCAATGTAAACAACGGTGCCGTTGGCATCAACCACAAAACTATCGTCGCCACCTTTAGCGCCGCTGCGTCCACGCACTGCAAAGGCCGATTTTGCGGCTTTCGATTCGTCGTCGTTAACATAAACGGTTGTACCATCGCTGTTTACAACCAAAATATCTTCGGTGCTTTTAGCTCCGCTACGTCCGCGAACAGCAAAAGCCGATTTTGCAGCTTTTGAGTCGTTGGCGTCAATGTAAACAGTTGCGCCGTTTTCGGTAATTTCAAACACAACATCGCCGTTTGCGTTAACCACGCTGAATATTGAACCGGTTGTGTTGCCGTCGGCTTGTATGGCTTTTGGGTATTGTGCAGCGTACAAAGCGTAAGGAACGGCATTTAGTTTGTTGGTTATCATTGCGCCAAAGTTTGACCCGTTTTTCAAATCGAACTCAAGGCCAATGTTTAAGTTCATTTTGCTCCAAGGTATAGCGTCAAAACTGCCTGCAAGAGCATTGCCCATGCCAACATTTAGCGAAACGTGACCAAAGGAGTTGGTTTTAACCGATTGCAGTTCTTTGTAGCAAACCGAATCGTTTGCCAAAATGCTGATGCGCACTGCAACTTGTTGGTTGCTTACAACAGCTTGGTTAGCATCGCGCACAACTGCTTGATATACAAAACTTTTTTGAGCAAAAGAGTGGCTTAAAACACCGCAAAGCATTAGAGCCAGCAAAAGGATTTTTTTCATTTTATATAGTACTTATAAATGCGGCCCAAAGTTAATTCAATTATTAGAATTGAGGATTGAAAATATGACTTATGTCAATGAATTTTTTTGTTATTAGATGCTTGCTTTTTTTTTAGTGGAGAATTTTGGGGTTTCTTTTGGGATAAACTAAAACTGTTATCGGCAATGTGCAGATATTCATGTTGTTAGGATAAACTGAAAGAGATAGTGTTTGAGGCGAGACAGACTTTTTTTTGAACATCTAAAAATGAGCAAGCATTGTCTGTTTAGTAAAGTAGCTAGGGTAGGGCCCATAAATAGCAAAACCCCCACTTAAACAATGATAAGTGGAGGTTTAGAAAGTTTAGTGACCCCGGCGGGATTCAAACCCACAACCTTTTGATCCGTAGTCAAATGCTCTATTCAGTTGAGCTACGGGGCCGAAACCGTTTGCAAAAGTAGTGTTTTTTCTTTACCACAATCACTTTACGGCAATTTTTTTTAAAATAATTTAAGTTATATATATAACTGCTTTATAATCAGCAATTTATTTTCGCTCTCAAGCTATTGATTTTTTCAAATAAAGAGTCGCTTACAGGGGCTAAAGGCAAACGAACTTCGTTTTTTATCATTCCCATTTGAGTTAAATAGGCTTTTGCACCCGATGGACTGCCCTCGGCAAACAAGGTGTCTATAATGTCAAGGTATTGGTAGTGTATTGCTTTTGACTCTTCAAATTTTCCGTCAAGAGCTAAATGTACGACCTTGCTAAAGGCTGCTGGATATACGTTTTGTAAAACAGAAATTACACCATCAAATCCACAAGCTATAAGAGGAAGAGTAAGTGCATCGTCGCCCGATATGATTAGAAAGTCTTTTGGACGGCGAGCAGCAATTGCCATGCCTTGAGCTACATTGCCCGAAGCTTCTTTTATGCCAATAATGTTTTTGCATTCGTTAGCAAGGCGAATAACTACGTCAACTGAAATGTTTATGCCTGTTCGCCCAGGTACATTATATAGAAGAATTGGTTTGCTTGTGCCGTTTGCTAGTGTTTTAAAGTGTTGATATACACCATTTTGGTTTGGCTTGTTATAGAAAGGTGCAACTGATAAAAATGCATCTATTCCATCAACCTTTTCAAATTCTTGCATCATTTTTAGCACGTCGGCGGTGTTGTTTCCTCCGCAACCTACAACCAAAGGCACTCGTTTGTTGATTTTCTTGATAATGAAATCCAACAATTCATTTTTTTCTTGTGCCGACATTGTGGCAGGTTCGCCTGTGGTTCCAAGAGCTACAATGTAGTCGGTGCCGTTGTCAATTTGAAAATCAATTAGGTTGCTCAACGCATTGTAATCAATGCTGCCATCGGTATTGAAAGGGGTGATGAGCGCCACACCGACGCCCTTTAATCTATTTGTCATAGTTTGTTAGTTAAGTTGCTGTAAGTAAAGTGTTATTTGTTCAATATAGTACTCGGCCGGTTGTTCGCTTGGTATGCTAAGCATAATGTCGAAAGGCGAAACATCGGCATATCGGCCTATTTTGAGTTTTGCTTGTGATGCTTGAATTAACTTTTGCATAGGGTAGTACTCTGATGCGTTTATGTCAATAAGCAAGTCGAATGTTGAGTTTTCAAATTGTTTGGCTTCTGTGGTGTTTGGGTGCAACAAAAAGTCTAATTCCTTATCTGATATCAATTTTATTGACGAATCAGCAAACTCATCAGGTAGTTTTTTTGCAGGAACATATCCAAGTATGTTCACATTTGCACCATACGCTTTCAGTTTTGTTATTGCCGAATCAAACGAGTGCAGTTCTTGTCGCGAATTGGCAGCTAGAGTGATGCCTATAGTTTTAGCGTTTTGCAACGAGCAAATGGTGATAGCACGATTGCTATTGTTGCTTTTTGCAAACAATTTGCTCAATGTGAGCCGTATAAAACTATATTTTCTCTGCATCTTCAATTATTCAGGCATGTTGATGCCGTGACATTGTTTAAATTTTTTGCCGCTTCCGCATGGACAAGGGTCATTTCGTCCAATTTTCTTTTCAATTCTTATAGGTTGAGCCTTGCGTTCCTCTGGTTTTTGAGGTTGACCATGTTCGGTGCGACCAGTGTTGAATCGGCTCATGTCGAGTTTCTTTTGTTGCTCGGCTTGGCGTACTTGTTCTGGGTCTTGTTGAGGCAAGTTGCCTTTCATGATTATTGAAACAAGGTCTTGGTTTATTTTCTCAACCATTGCTTTGAACAAGTTGAACGATTCGAATTTGTATATCAAAAGTGGATCTTTTTGCTCGTAGGTTGCGTTTTGAACCGATTGTTTCAAGTCGTCCATTTCGCGCAAGTGTTCGCGCCAAGCATCGTCAATGGTAAGAAGGCTAATGCTTTTTTCGATTGAAGTCATCAACTCGCGACCTTGCGATTCGTATGCGTTTTTAAGATTGGTTACAATGTTATAAACTTTGTGGCCATCGGTAATTGGAATTACAATGTTTGTGTAAACCTGTCCTTGTCGCTCGTAAACGTCTTTTATTACTGGATAAACGCGTGCACAGATGTTGTCTGCCTTGCGTTTGTATGCGTCAATGGCAGCGCGATAAAGTAGGTCGGTTAGTACCTCTGGTTTTTCGTGCAAGAAAGTTTCTTGGTCAAATGGCGTTTCAATTGAAAGGGTACGAATGTTTGCTATTTGTAGGCCTTCATAATCAACAGCGTCTTTATAGTCAAGAATTTGCGATTCGCACACATCGTAAATGTTGTTTACAATGTCAACTTGAAGACGTTCGCCAAACAAAGCGTGGCGGCGACGTTTGTAAATAACCTCACGTTGGTTGTTCATAACGTCGTCATATTCCAACAATCGTTTACGTATGCCAAAGTTGTTTTCTTCAACCTTCTTTTGGGCACGTTCAATTGATTTTGAAATCATGCTGTGTTGAATAACCTCGCCTTCTTCAATTCCCATTTTGTCCATAAGGGCAGCAATGCGGTCAGAGCCGAATAGGCGCATTAGGTTGTCTTCAAGCGAAACAAAGAATTGTGAAGATCCTGGGTCTCCTTGACGACCTGCACGACCACGTAACTGGCGGTCAACGCGGCGCGATTCGTGACGTTCGGTTCCTAGAATAGCCAAACCTCCTGCGGCTTTAACTTCTGGTGTAAGTTTAATGTCGGTACCACGACCTGCCATGTTTGTTGCAATGGTAACCGTTCCTGCTTTACCTGCCTCGGCTACAATTTCGGCCTCGCGTTGGTGTTGCTTAGCATTTAGCACATTATGTTTTATGCCTCGCATTTTAAGCATTCGGCTCAAAAGTTCTGATATTTCAACTGATGTTGTACCAACCAAAACCGGGCGACCTTCGCCAATAAGTTTTTCAACTTCGGCAATTACGGCATTGTACTTTTCGCGAGCAGTTTTGTAAACTAAATCTTCGTAGTCGTTGCGTTGTACTGGTTTGTTTGTTGGAATAACCACAACGTCAAGTTTGTATATGTTCCAAAACTCGCCAGCTTCTGTTTCGGCAGTACCAGTCATACCTGCAAGTTTTTTGTACATGCGGAAGTAATTCTGCAATGTAATGGTTGCAAAGGTTTGTGTGGCTGCTTCAATTTTTACATTCTCTTTTGCTTCAAGAGCTTGGTGTAGTCCATCGGAATATCGACGACCTTCCATAATACGACCAGTTTGCTCGTCCACAATTTTTACTTGGTTATCAACAACCACGTATTCCACATCGCGCTCAAACATTGCGTATGCTTTAAGCAATTGGTTAATAGTGTGAACTCGTTCCGATTTTATTGAGTAGTCTTGTAGCAGTTGGTCTTTTTTCTGCAGTTTTTCTTCGGCTGAAAGTTGTGTTTGCTTTTCAAGTTCAGCTATTTCAGTGCCAATATCGGGTAGTACAAATAGCGAGTGGTCGGCGGTGTCTTTTGATATAAGGTCAATACCTTTATCGGTTAGTTCAATTGCATTTTGCTTTTCTTCAATAACAAAGTAAAGTTCATCGGTAGCTATATGCATGTTCTTGTTGTTGTCTTGCATATAGAAGTTTTCGGTTTTTTGCAAAAGAACTTTTACACCTTGTTCGCTCAAGTATTTAATAAGAGGTTTGTGCTTAGGCAGACCTTTGTATGCGCGTAAAAGCATTAAACCGCCTTCGTCTTCTTTTCCTTCGGCTATAAGTTTTTTAGCGTCGGTTAAGAATTTGGTAATTAATTCACGTTGAGCTACATATAGTTTTTGAACTTGAGGTTTTAGTTCGTCAAACAATTGGTTGTCGCCTTTTGGTACAGGACCTGATATAATAAGTGGTGTACGAGCATCGTCAATCAAAACGGAGTCAACCTCATCAACAATGGCAAAGTTGTGGCGGCGTTGAACAAGGTCGTCGGGGCTGATGGCCATGTTGTCGCGAAGGTAGTCAAAGCCAAATTCGTTGTTTGTACCAAAGGTAACGTCGGCTTGGTAGGCTTTGCGGCGAGCTTCAGAGTTTGGTTGGTGCTTGTCGATGCAGTCAACCGATAGTCCATGAAATTCATAAAGGGTTCCCATCCATTCGGCATCACGTTTTGCAAGGTAGTCGTTAACAGTTACAACGTGAACTCCACGATGAGTAAGAGCATTAAGGAAAACAGGCAGGGTAGCTACCAATGTTTTACCTTCACCAGTTGCCATTTCGGCAATTTTGCCATGGTGTAGGGTAACACCGCCAATCAACTGCACATCGTAGTGCATCATGTCCCATTTTACCATTGATCCGCCAGCGTTCCACTCGTTGTGCCAATAAGCTTTGTCGCCTTCAATTTCAACACTGTCGCGGTGTGCTGCAATATTGCGGTCAAAATCGGTTGCAGTAACTTCCACCTTTTCGTTTTCTTTAAAACGACGGGCAGTATCTTTCATGATAGCGAATGCTCGAGGAAGAATTTCGTCAAGAACAGCGGCTATTTTTTCGTCAATTTGCTCTTCGAGTTTGTCTATTTGATTATACAAATCCTCTTTTTTCTCCATATCGGTTTCGGCCGCTATGGTGCTACGCAAATCGGCAATTTTTGCATTTTCGTCTTTTATGCTGTCTTGTATAATTTGTTGTAGTTCAATGCTTTGAGCTCGCAATTGGTCGTTGGTCAATGTTGCGAGTTTTGCAAACTCAACTTTTGTTTTCTCTACAAAAGGAGTAACTTCCTTAATGTCGCGGTCCGATTTGTTTCCAAATAACTTGGTTAATATGCTTGCTAATCCCATAATTAATTGTGTATCAGTGCTTTTATGTTAGTAAAAAGTGCGCAAATACGCATTTTCATTAGTTGCGCAAAAATATACGTTTTTTCAAGTTTTAAGAATTTATGATACAATAATTACAATAGCGTTTTTTGTTGCTTTTTAAAAGCGATTAAGTGGGATGAGATTGTTATAAATTGATATTGAGCACGACCGTTAAAACAAAGGTTTTACTCAAGCCGTTTATTTTCTATATTGGCACGTTTTTTCAAAATTACAGTATTATGAATCTAAAGAAACTGCTGTTGGCGTCGTTTGTACTTGTTAGCCAATTGTTTACATATAATGCCGTTGCTCAAAAAACAAAAGGTTATTTGGAGATTCGCGGCTCGGTAAAAATTGAAGTGCAGAATTTTGCCGTCTCAAAAGTAAAGGTGTTTGTTGATGGTAATCTTGAGAAGATATACGATGCCGATGCTCAAGGTAAGTTTCAGTTTAATGTTGATTTGAATAAGCAGATAGTGCTTGAAATAGTTCGACAAGGCTATTATGGCAAAAAACTAGAATTTAATACTCACGTTCCTGTAGAAGATGTTGGTATTTGGAGCTACAAATTCAGTGTTGAGTTGTTGCCTGTTGTTGATGGTTTTGATGCTTCGTTGTTTAACAAACCAATGGGCAAGATTAAATACATTGAGCAAGTTGGCGATTTTGATTATGATGCAGCTTATACCCAAGAGATGCAGAAACAAATCAAACTGCTAATGAAAGACTATGAGCGTAAACGTAAAGAAACTTATGACCGAATATTGGCTCAAGCTGACTCTGAATTTGGGCAAGCAAACTACGACGAAGCTATTGAACTTTACGACCGCGCAATTTCAATCGATCCTTATGACCAATATCCCGATGAGCAAGTGCGCATCATCAAAAAGATTTTAGCTAAAAACCAAAACAACGAGGCTAACTACAAGAAAAACATTGAGTTGGCCGATAACGCATTTGGAACAACGCAATACACTACAGCAGGAAATTACTACAAACGTGCGCTTAACTATAAAGATGCACAATATCCAAAAGACCAATTGATAAAAATTGACCAAATACTTGCCGATCAAGCAAATAGTTCGGCAGCTTTGGCAGCAAAAGAAAAAGCGTATAGCGATGCTATTGCAGCTGCTGACAAAAAATTTGGAACAAAAGAATATGATGCAGCTTTGGCAAAATACCAAGAAGCTTTGGGCATTAAACCCGATGAGCAATATCCCAAAGATCGCATCTCAGAATTACAAAACTTAATTGCTCAACGCAACAAAAATGCAGCCGACAAAGAGGCTATTGAAAAAGCATATAAAGAGGCTATTGCTGCTGCTGATAATCAGTTTAATACTAAAAAATACGAAGATGCACGAGCTAATTATGTAAAGGCTAAAGAGATAAAACCTTCGGAATCGTATCCAGGCAAACGCATCAGCGAGATTGATAATTTGCTTGCAGCAAACAAAAGTGCCGACGAAAAATACAATCGCTTTGTTGGTTTGGCCGATGCTGCATTCAATAAACAAGACTACTCTTCAGCAAAGAGCAATTACAATCAGGCTTTGAGTTTGAAACCTAATGAGAAATACCCAAAAGACAGAATTGCCGAAATTGATAAAAAACTAGCCGATGCAGCAACTCAAAAACGCAACTACGATGCTGCTCTTGCTAAGGCTGATGCAGCTTATCGTCAGCAAAAACTTGAGGAGGCAAAAACTTCGTATCAAGATGCGCTGAATATTTATCCTGACGAGGAATACCCACAAAAACGCATAAACGAGATAAACAAAAAGTTGCTTGCACAAAAAAGTGCAGCCGACAAAAAGACAGCCGAAGAACGAGCATACGCTCAAGCTGTTCGAAAAGGCGACAGTTTGTTTAACTTGTCAATGTATAAAGAGTCGAAAAACGCATACAACCAAGCACTTGCTGTAAAATCGGGCGAGAGTTACCCAAAAGGTAAGATTGCCGAAATAGATAAATTAGTTGCCGAACTTGCTGAACTCGACCGCAAATACACCAACTATATATCATTTGCTGATAATCAGTATGCTGAGGGTAAGTATGAGGATGCAAAAGGAAACTACACAGCGGCATCAAAACTTAAACCAAGCGAGCAGTATCCAAAAGACAAAATAGCCGAACTTAATAAACTTATTGCCGATGCAGCTGCTGAACGTGCTAAGAAAGAAAAAGCAGACAATCAATACAGTGCATTTATTGCACAAGCTGATGCTAAATTCAAGCAAAAGGATTATGAGGCAGCAAAACCATTGTACCAAAATGCACTTGGTGTTAAACCTGCCGATCAATATGCAACAAGCCGCATTAGTCTAATTGACGATTACATTGCCGAAGCTGCACAAAAGAAAGCTGCAGCCGAAAAACAACTTGCTGACTACAAAGCTAAAGTTGCCGAAGCCGACAAGGCATTTGCTGGTAAAAAGTACGAAAATGCAATTGACCTTTACACTTCGGCAAAAGCAATAAAAGCTGACGAAAAATACCCCGATTCGCAAATTGCACTTATTAATAAAACAATTAAGGAGGACCAAGCTCGTTTAGATGCCGCCTATAATAATGCAATAAAACAAGGCTCCGATTTGTTGACACAAAAGAAATACGAAGAGGCTCGTGGTCAGTTTGTGCAGGCTAAATCGTTGAAACCTAACGAATTGCTGCCTCAAAATAAAATAACAGAAATTGATAACATTATATCTCAACTTGAGCGTCAAAAGGCTGAAGCAGAACGAACTTTGGCAGCATACCGCGCAAAAGTTGCCGATGCCGACAAGGCATTCTCTGCCAAAGACTACATTGATGCAACACGTTTGTACAAAGAGGCCAAAACAATCAAGTCCGACGAAACCTATCCCGATGACCAGATAGCTAAAATAAATGCAAACATCAAGGCTGAAAAAGACAAACTTGATGCTGATTATGCAAATGCAATCAAACGAGGTGATGAGTTTATTGCGTCAAAAGATTATGACCAAGCTAAAATTGAGTTTAATCAAGCTAAGACACTTAAACCAAACGAACCATTGCCACAACGTAAACTTACTGAAATAGAATCGTTAATTGTTCAAGCTAATGCTGAGCGCGCTAAAAATGCTCAACTTGAAAATGAATACAAAGCAGCAATTGCAAACGCCGACAAAGCATTTAAAGCTAAAGATTATCCAACAGCAATTGGTCATTACAAGGTTGCTAAATCTAAAAAGCCAACCGAAACTTATCCTACAAACCAAATTGCACTTTGTGAGCAACGTATAAAAGACGAAAAAACAGCACAAGCAGCCGAGGCTGAACGCAAACGTCAAGAGCAACTTGCAACCGCACAAAAATCGTTTGCAGGAAAAGAATTTGATTACTCTGGTGAGAAACGTAGCGATGCATTTATCAACGACCTTGCAAAACAATATCCCGAAGGTATAACCACAGAGAACTACGAAAAACCAAACAAAAAGATTAAACGTGTAATTGTAAACCATAACGGCATTGCTCGCGAGTACATTGAAGTTGTATATAGTTACGGTAAATACTACTTCCGTAATGGACAATCAATATCAAGCAATGTGTTCTACAAAGAAACACGCGAATAGAAAACCATTAAACAATTGAAATATGAAAAAATCAGCACTATTCTTATTGTTGGCAGCAACCATAACAATCATAGGTTGCAAACGCGAAACTGTTAACATTGAGGCTTTTGAGGGAAACGAGTGGTATAGCGATTCTATACTTGTAATACGAAACGACTCGTCTGTTTCATTTTCTGAATACGATTCAGTGTATGAGCAGTTAGTATCGCCCAAAGCGTTGCCATTACAACTAACCGACTCAACTATGATTTTTTCTCGTTACGAAGTTGCCGGTTCGTACGATTCTGTTCGTAAATTCCATCCATCGGGATGCGTACTTGTGACCGATACAGTTAAGTACGATATTAAGTACATAAACAAACGCCCAAAGCTAATTATCTACATCGATCCATTCCCAGTCATCTTGTCGTCGCGCAACCGCATTAATGTTGAGGAGACAAATAACTTTAATCCAGTTAAGTTTGAAATCTCAAACTTCTCAATTGGTGACCAAATTGACCGATCATTGCTTAAAACATTGGGAGTTTACAACTATGCAAACTATACCATTGAAGATTGTGAATACATAAACGATAAAAACATAAGTTTTAAGATTATTGGCTACAACAACATCTTTTCAATTGAACGCCGAAAAATTGAAGACTACCGCGTGAAAGATATCATGAAAGTGGTTACTAGTAAGTTGAACAACGCTCCAGGTTATAGCCCTATGCGCCAATGGAGCGAAGATAGCGACTACGAGTACGAGTTTTATCGTTGGGAAACAAATGGCGTTCGTATCGATTTGTCGCGAAGCCACTATATTGGAAACGACTCGTATAAAACATTGCTTAACAACAGAAACTGGAATTTGTCATACGATGACGTTGTTTTGCAAGCTATTTTAGTTGAAACATATAAAAATGGTAATCCAACATCAAGCATCATCAATTAACCAAAGAATAATATGGGATTAAGAAAAACTTTTGCCAAAATCGTAATAAAAGTATTTGGTTGGCACCACGAAGGACAAGTTCCATACGACGACAAGTTTGTAATCATTGCAATGCCACATACTAGTATGATGGATTTTGTGATGGGACTTGTAACATTTTGGAGTAAAGATATTTATCCATATGTGTTCATAAAAAAAGAACTATTCTTTTTTCCTATGGGGTTGTTGCTAAAAGCATTGGGTGCACGCCCGTTGAATCGAAAAGGCGCAACCGGAATGATTGAACAAGTGCTTGATTGTTTTAATAAAGAAGAAAAATTTTGCATCTGCATTACACCTGAGGGAACCCGAAAACGTACAACAAAAATCAAACGCGGCTTTTATTTTATCGCCACACAAGCAAATGTGCCAATTTATATGGGAGTGCTCGATTATGGTAAAAAATCGTTGTCGTACGGCGAACGTTTTGTTCCAACAGGTGACGAAGAAAAAGACTTTGAATACATTCGTAAATATTATAAAGCAGCAAATCCTGTTGCTCGCCACCCAGAACAATTCTGTGCCGATTTTAAATAATGGAAACTTTACAAGTTTCGGTTATTCAGCCCAACACCCATTGGCTTGATGTTAGTGCAAACTTGCATCAACTATCCGTTTTGTTTGCCGAAAGCGATTTGTGCAATTCAGATTTGATTGTATTACCAGAAATGTTTGCAACAGGTTTTGTTACCAATGTAACTAACCTCAAATGCGCTGACAAACAAATAATTGAATGGATGGTTGCAACGGCAAGTAATTTTAACGTTGCAATAATGGGTAGCGTTTTAGTTTGCATTGACGGCAAATACTATAATCGACTATTGTTAGTTGACTCAAACGGTAGCATTCAACATTACGATAAGCATCATCTTTTTGGTATTGGCGGCGAGAGTCGGTTCCTTTCGCAAGGAACAAGCCGTGTAATTTTTAACCTAAACCAATGGAGAATAATGCCCGTTGTTTGCTACGATTTGCGTTTCCCTGTTTGGCTACGCAATAAATCTGATTACGATTTGCTTATTTGCGTGGCAAATTGGCCAGAAACTCGCATAAATGCTTTTAAAATTTTGATGCAAGCTAGGGCCATAGAAAACCAATGCTATTCAATTGGAGTAAACCGAATAAATACTGATGGAAACGGACTAAAATATAATGGGCAAAGTATGGTAGTTGACTATAAAGGAGATGTGTTATGTGAATGTGGGACAAACTTTTGTATAAAAACAACAACACTGTCATATGGCGAACTACAAGTCTATCGCAGCCAATTCCCAGTTGGTACAGATGCCGATGATTTTGAAATAAAAATCAAGAACCATAATTAGGCTGATTCTTTTCTCCTTTTTTCGCTTTTTTTTTATTACTTGCAAGTAAAATAAAAGGTTTATGAAAACTACATTAAAATGCTTGTTTGCCATTACCGCATCATTGTTGATGGTAGGATGCCAACAATCAAACAAATCTAATTCAATAAAAAACGCCTTCGATATTGCTATTGATACCACAGCAAATCAAACAATCAAAGTAGGAAACTCGCTATTCAGCTTACCTTCGCCTTACCAACTATCTATACTGATAAAAAAATCTGGTGTTGGTTTTAACGAAGATTACTTAAATCCAGCTAGCAACTATCAACGCTATACAACCATATACAGCAAAGCAGTGAATCTTGGTGTTTATGGTTGCGACATGGCGTACATCAACATTTACGACCAAGTGCCACTAATTGCATCTCGTTTCTCAATAGTAAAGATGATTGCCGAAGAGTTGGAACTAACATCAATCTTTAGCAAAGAAATGATTGATCGTATTGAAACAAACGCTTCAAACAAAGACTCGTTGCTGATAATAATGTCAGGCACATATAGCGATGTAGATGCATTTTTAAAAAACAACCAACGTCAACGCGAAGGCTCGTTAGTTCTTGCTGGCGGGTGGGTTGAGGCAATGTATATTTTGTCGCAAATGGCATACAAAACAAACAATGCCGATTTGATTGACAGATTGGCCGAAAGCCGACAACCACTCGAGAACTTGATTAAAATACTTTCGCCATACATTCACGACGAAGGCTGCCGTCCTCTTGAGAACTTGGTATCTGATTTGGTTGAATTGGCAAATGAATTTGATATGATAGATTCAGAGTTTGAATTTGTTGAACCAGAAACCAAAGCCAATGAGCATTTGACAATTGTTCGTTCGCGTAATAAAATGGTAGTTCAACCTGAAGTACTGAAAAGCATTGTGGATAAATTGAGCGAAATTCGCGCAAAATTGATTGAATAAAATTTGAGCAAATGAAAAAACTACTTACAATATCATTGGTAATAATAGCCATGGTGTCGGGCTACAACGCATCGGCACAAATGGGCATCGATTCAATCAGAATATCGTGTAATGAAATAATGTCGGACCAATATGTGCCAGACGGTCAAAACTATTATTCGTTTATTAGCACTGGTGAGGTTGCCGAATTCTATTCAACATTCTACGGAAACACAACCTATCGCATTGTAGGATTGCTTGGTAACGACGAGGGAAAACTTATTATATCGGTTTACGATCAAGAGCGAAACCTTTTGTTCTCAAACAAAGATTTTGAAAACATTGCATATTGGAACTTTCAGTTTGAAAATACGCTTGACTGTATAATTGAAGCTGAAATTGACTCGTTTGACGAAATGTCGGGCGTTGCAGTGCTGATGATAGGCTTTGAAAAGTAGCAACAATGAGAGATAAGGTTCTAAATGCGTTGATGCAATTGTTTGCGATAATTGTCGGACCTAGGTACGACAATCGCAAAGGCCGTAGCATTGTAGAGTCGTTCTTATATCAGCAAACTAACGATGGGGCTGTTCCTCAGTATCTTGAACTGTTTGCTGGCTTTTATGCACATTATCAGAAAAAATTAAATAACTCTGACAGCAATAAGGAGAAAAACTTGTCGCTGAATTCAGTTAAGGTTATTAAAATATGTACGCAGATAAACGGAGAACTTAACATCCGGCAAAAAACAATTGTGCTGGTAAAAATTCTTGAGTTTATCAACGTTGGCGACGAGGTTATGAGCCAAGAACTTGAATTTGCGCGTCTTGTTGCCGACATTTTCATGTTCACCGAAGAGAGTTTTTATTCAATCAAAGACTATGTTTTTTCTAAAGATGAGTTGCCAGTTTCGCCACAACTATTGCTAATTGATGGTCAAAAGGCAACAACTCATCCCGATATTAGACATTGCTATCACGAAGGGCTTGAGGCCGAATTGTGGGTATATTACTTCAAACCTTCAAACATGTACCTAATTCGCAAGTTTGGCGAAGAAGATGTACTAATAAACGGACAAATTCTGCCAGAAGGTAGCGTGTTTGTTATTAGTCACGGTGCATCATTGCGCAACTCACGCATAAAACCAATATACTATTCTGACATTGTAAACATTTACATGTCGGTTGAGAGTGGCAAACGAATTCAGTTTGTTGCAAAGGATGTTGAGTATGAATTTAAAGGCGGCGTTAAGGGTCTTAATCCAATAAACATTTGCGAAAACTCGGGTACATTAGTTGGAATAATGGGCTCAAGCGGTTCAGGAAAAACCACATTGCTCAATGTTCTTAACGGTAATTCAGCGCCAAGCAAAGGCGTGGTTGCAATTAATGGCATCGACATCTTTGCCGAAAAAGAAAAAATTGAAGGTATTATTGGCTATGTGTCGCAAGACGATTTGTTAATTGAAGAACTTACAGTTTTTCAAAACCTTTACTTTAGCGCAAAGCTATGTTTTAACGACGTAAGCGAAAACCAATTGCGAGGCATGGTAAGCCGTGTGCTTAAAAGCGTTGGCTTGTTTGAAATCCGCGATTTGGTTGTGGGTAGCCCGTTGAATAAGAAAATTAGTGGCGGTCAACGTAAACGACTAAACATTGCACTTGAACTTATTCGCGAACCTGCAATTTTGTTCCTCGATGAGCCAACCTCTGGTCTATCATCGCGCGACTCTGAAAATATTATGGACCTTTTGAAGAATCTGACCTTAAAAGGGAAATTGGTGTTTGTTGTTATTCACCAACCATCATCGGTCATCTTCAAAATGTTTGATAAACTTTATATACTTGACCGAGGCGGATACCTTATTTATAATGGGAACCCAGTAGAATCAATTGTTTATTTCAAAAATAAGGTAAGCCAATCAAGTTGGAACGATAGCGAATGCCCAGTTTGTGGAAATGTTAATCCCGAACAAATATTCAACATCGTAGAATCGCAAGTGCTTGATGAATATGGTAACGTAACATCGAGCCGCCGAAAAGATCCAGAGATATGGTATAATTATTACCTAGAAGAACAAAAGGAACTACCTCCTGTTGAGGTGATGAAAATGCCGCTCCCTGAAACAACACAAAATAAACCTGGGCCTATTAAGCAGTTTTCGGTGTTTGTAATGCGCGATGTGCTTACTAAAATAAGTAACAAGCAATACTTATTCATTAATATTCTTGAGGCACCAATTTTGGCTTTCTTGTTGTCGTTCTTAATACGCTATTTTGTTGACAACGGCGGAGAGAAATACTATTTATTTAACAACCCCAACTTACCAGTGTACATATTCATGTCGGTAATTGTGGCCATTTTTATAGGCTTGTCGGTAAGTGCAGAGGAGATAATAAAGGACCAAAAGATACTAAAACGCGAAAAGTTCCTTAACCTCAGTCGCGATAGCTATCTTTTTTCAAAACTTGCCATTTTGCTAACAATATCAGCAGTACAAGCCTTTTTGTTTGTTGTTATAGGCAATACAATTCTTGGTATTAGTGGCATGCTGTTCCATTATTGGTTTGCTTTGTTTTCGGCATGGTTCTTTGCTAGTGTAATGGGGCTTATTATTTCCGATAGTTTTGACACAGTGGTTACTATCTACATTTTAATACCATTTTTAGTCATCCCACAACTGATATTCAGTGGCATTATAGTACCTTTTGATAAACTAAATCCAACTATATCGTCGCCAAATAAAATACCATGGTATGGCGAAATTATTGCAGCTCGATGGGTATATGAGGGCTTGGCCGTATATCAGTTTAAAGAAAATGCCTACGAACGCGATTTCTTTGAATACGATAAAGTGCTAAGCCAATGCGATTACAAGAAAAACTATTGGCTCAAAACAATCGAAAACAAAGTTGCTTATTGTCGTCGGAATTATAACGATCCTCATTGTCAAGTAAAAGTGAGTAGGGAGATGGAAGTTATTAGAAACGAAATGAACGATGTTGCCGATTTGGTAAACTATTTTGGTTTCTCAAGTTTGGATAAACTATACCCCGCATTACTTAACGAACTTGTATTTGAAGACTTACTTGACGTTCTTTCTAAAATTAAGAGTTTCTATACACGGCAATATAATCATGTAAATTCGCAACGCGATGTAGCTATAAGTTCAAAGCAGCAAACTCCTTATGAGCGCGAAATGTTTTTGCAACTTAAGCGCAACTGCGCAAACGAAAACCTTGAAGCTTTTGTGAGAAATTCAACTTCGTTTGTTCGCATTGTTGAACAAGACGGACATCTGTATCAAAAGTGCGATCCTATTTTTATGGACTCAAAGCACTCGTTTATTAAAGCACATTTTTACGCACCTGCTAAAAACCTGTTAGGAGCACCTTTTTCAACCTATTGGGTTAATATGCTTGTATTGTGGTGCTTTACATTAGTGCAATTCTTTGTGCTTAAATTTAGATTGTTGCGAAAACTAATTGATGCAATTCCTTCAAAAGTGCATGCGTAACAATTTGCAATGTTGATTTTTGTCAAAAATTAACATTGCCTATTAAACTAGAATCTGACGTTTTATTTATTGTCAACATAATACAATTTATATGAGCAATTCTTATATTGCATCATTAAACTTTTTATGGATAGAAGTACAATTAGAATATTGTTGGGCGCTGCCTATTTTGTAGTTGCAGGTTTGGGGTTGATGTTCACAACAACCTATACCGACCACTGCGAAATATTCTACTACACATGCTTTAGCAATATGTTTGGCATGATAATGATGACAATTGAATTGTGGCACGAACTCAATAGAAAAAAGCCATCGTTTTTTGTTGACCAAATGAATGTAAGCGTAGTGGTGATGGTTGTGATGTCGGCTTTAGCTTATGGTTTAATAATCTCAAAATATTCTTCAGTTGAATTTTGGAGCAATCCAACCGATATACTTTTGCATGTAATAGCGCCCGCCATAACAGTATTATTTGTGTTGTTAAGTGAGAACCGACAAGTTTCGTTTAAAACACTCAAGTACGTATTTTGGCCATCGGTAGTATATTTAGTCATATTATTATTGCGTTACATTATTGTAGGCGACGGTTGGCGTCCATATAAATTCTTTCACTTTGAGCAACCTTGGATGATAGTCCTTTGGATAATAGTGTTTGCAATTGTATTTCTGCAACTTACACTAATGGTTATTTGGTTGCACTATGTTCGTTACGGAAAAAAGCAACGTTAAAGTTGTGTTAATGTACTCTGTTTTTAGAGTATACAACTTTATGTTGAATATATTTGCATCAACAAATTCATGTCACACTAATTAATAGGAGGAACTGCTTATAGAAAAATAATTACTCTGAACCTTAAAAAGTAGTAGTTATGGAACGTCATAATCTTGCTGATTATGAGTTAATCAAGCAGTACATTAGTGGTGATTCACAATGCCTTGAGGCATTAATTAATCGTCATAAAAATAAAGTTTATTCGTACATAGTAATGAATGTGCGAGATAGAGAATTGGCCGAAGATTTGTTTCAAGACACCTTTATAAAGGTTGTTAGGTCAATTGATAGCGGAACTTATACCGATGATGGTAAGTTTTTGCCGTGGGTTATGCGCATAGCACATAACTTGGTAATAGATTATTACCGCAGAGCTAAACATATGCCAACAATAAGTACCGATGCACAAGAGTATAATCCAATTGATTTGATGGGCGCTCGCGAAAGTTCGGCCGAAGACAAATTGGTAAGACGGCAACAAATAGCTGAACTAAAGCAATACATTCGACAGTTGCCATCGGAACAACGCGACGTGGTGCTTTATCGTTGCGAGTACGATATGAGTTTTAAAGAAATAGCAGAATACACGGGAGTGAGCATAAATACCGCACTAGGTCGTATGCGCTATGCAATAATCAACCTTAGAAAAATGATGAAGGTTGCAGTTGAGTTGTAAAAATTATTGTTTAGATATTTTGTGTATATACTTCAACTGAACAGTTATTGGCACGCGGCGGTTGCGAAAAGCCTTGAGAGGGTAGCAAGAAACCATTATTTAGACAAAATGAAACTAGAAAATATTAACAATATTGATGATTAGCAGTGTGTTAGGTGCTTTTTCATCATGTAAAGAAGATGAACAGTCTGTTCCTTTTAGAGTTGCTTTTCCTCCTAAATATTCTGTAGACATGGAAGGAGACAATAAGGGTAAGGTTTCAAGAAAAGAATCTTTTACAATTAATAGAATTGTGGATGGCAAAGAGAATGGGAAAGTTGCTGATGTAGTAGTTAACCAAACTGTAAAAAATGTAATTCTTGTTAAACTAAAAACGGAGAACTTGATAGTTCTCCGTTTTTGCTTAATACTTTAAAAAGGAAGGTCGTTTTCGGGTTGTGGTAAATCAGAAGTAGGCATTGGAGTTGGTTCGGTTGAAGGATTCCATGCGCTTGCATTGTTTTGAGCTTGAGCACCTGCTCGTTCAATCTTCCAAGGGCGTAGCGATGTGTACCATTTGTCTTGATACTCGCGCGAGTTAACATCAAAGCTAACCTTAATTTCATCGCCAATTTGGAAGTTGTTTATGTTCACTTTGTCGCCCCAAATGGAGAAACAAACATTGGTAGGGTATTGTCCTGCTATTTCAATAACAAAATCTTGGCGAAACCAATTTGTGCCGTTTTTGCCTTGACCAGTTGCCGCTGGCAAAATTTTTGTTAGTTTGCCTTCAAGTTCTAGTGTCATAATGTTTTGATTTATAAATATTTAATAATTTATTGCAATTGCGTTGCTTGTGGTTGAAAGGTATGCAGAAATATGATTGTTAAAAAACAAAAAATCCCGGCAGTATTCTGTCGGGATTTTGTATTTTAAACTTTATTGGTGTTTAGTTATTCACCTTTTTCAAGTTTAAGAGTTTTTGTTGGTTGGTCGCAAACCTCGGTTGGACCGAAGTATTGGATAGGACCAGGATAAACAAACGCAGTTTCGATTGCCCACTCGTCGCGTTTTGAAGCAAAGTATTTGAATGGACCACCGTCAAGTTTAACCAAAGCTTTTTGGATAACTGGTTTCATTTTACCATTGCGTTTTTCCATGTTCATCATTGCGGTGATTGGAATACCACCAGCTAACCATTGGTCAGCTGGTTTGGTTGTGTTGCGAATGCTTGACATGTAGCCAGTTTTGCCGCTACCAATCAACATTGATGCATTGTAGCCAAGTGAGTAGCAGTAGTCAGCATCAAAGTTTGAAGGAGCTGCGCAACGACCTTCGTAACCAAAGAAGTGGTGTTGTGTAGCAAATTTGCCAACAAACTTGCCATCTTTCTTCCATTCAGCAAGTTTTTTAGCAACCATGTCGGCCAAAAGTTGCTCAGTTTCAATAAGCGATACTTGTACGTTTCCGTGTGGGTCGCGTTCAAGAGCTAATTGGCGAGACACGCCAGTTGGAAGGCTTTTGAAAATTGCAGCGTTTTCTGCTGAAAGTTTTGAAACAACGTAGTCAATTTTTTTGTCGTCGGCAATGGTGTCAAACTCAGCTTGGTTAGCAGCCAACATGTCGTTAAGTTCAGCAATAAGTTTTTTGATTGCAGGAATGAACTCAATCAAACCTTCTGGAACCAAAACAATACCAAAGTTCAAGCCTTTTGCTGCGCGGTTTGCAACAGCTTGTGCAATGTAGGTTACAATGTCGTCAAGCGATTGGTTTTTAGCTTCAACTTCTTCACCAACGATGGTGATGTTTGGTTGTGTTTGCAATGCGCACTCAAGAGTAACGTGGCTTGCTGAGCGGCCCATCAATTTAATGAAGTGCCAGTATTTTTTAGCTGAGTTAGCATCGCGCTCAATGTTACCAATTACTTCAGAGTAAACTTTTGTAGCGGTATCAAAACCAAACGATGTTTCAATCATTTCGTTTTTCAAGTCACCGTCAATTGTTTTTGGGCAGCCAATTACTTGAACACCAGCTTTTTTAGCTAAGTAGTATTCGGCCAAAACGCAAGCGTTGGTATTTGAGTCGTCACCACCGATAATTACGATAGCGTTGATGTTCAACTTTTTGCAAATTTCAAGGCCTTTGTCAAATTGCTCAACTTCTTCAAGTTTGGTACGACCTGAACCGATGATGTCAAAACCACCAGTATTGCGGTATTCGTCAACAATTTCAGCGGTCAATTCTACGTATTTGTGATCAACCAAGCCTGAAGGGCCGCCCAAGAAACCATATAGTTTGCTGTTTGGGTTAATTTTTTTCAAGCCATCAAACAAACCTGAGATTACGTTGTGACCACCAGGAGCTTGACCACCTGAAAGGATAACACCAACGTTTACTGCTGGCATATTAACTTTTTCAGCTGAAGCCTCAAATGTTACCATTGGCATTCCGTAGGTGTTTGGGAATAGGTTTTTGATGTCGTTTTGGTCGGCAACTGATTGAGTATCAGCTCCGTTTTTCAAAACTACATTACCTTTCAAAGCAGCTGGCAATTTTGGCTCGTAGGCTGCTCTTGCAATTTGTAGTGAACTTTTTTTCATCTTATTTTTATTTAAAAGTGTTCAGTTTTTAGCGATTACAAAAGTAATTTTTTTGGAAGAATTAGCGCGTTGTGCATGTCATAAGATATAAGCTGTTTTTCACAATGTGTTAAGCAGGTTTGCTTGGTTTGCATTATATCAGAATGAGTTTTTGTGAAGGCTCGTGGCGGTATGTTGGAAGAACTTGAAATTGATCAAATTCGGCAAAAGCGGCTAGGGCTTTATCTATGGTATTGTTTTCGGCTGAAATGTGCGACAAAAATAGGTACCGTAATTTGTTTGTAGCGTTATTTCGCACAAAATCAGATGATTGTGTGTTTGAAAGATGCCCGCGGTGTGATGCAACTCGGTGTTTTAAGAATGCTGGGTAGGGTCCTTTCCAAAGCATTTCTTCGTCGTAATTTGATTCAAGAAATGCAGCGTTGCATAATGCGAAGTGGGTTGCAAGCGGTTGTTCGGCAATGCCAATGTCGGTCATTACGCCAATGTTCATTCCGTTTATTTCAATGCGAAAACTACAAGGGCATGAAGCATCGTGACTTTTACTGAATGGATAAACTATCATGCTACCAATGTTGACTTCGGTGTCGTTTTCAAAAAACGAAACAATGTCGGGGCGGCGGTTTTTAAGAGTGTTGTTGAAAGTTTTTTTGTTGAAGAAAATTGGCCATTGCATTTTTTTGCAAGCAGCGTGGGCGCCTTGTACATGGTCGCAGTGCTCGTGTGTTATAAAAACTGCTCTCACTTTGTTTAGGTCAATGCAAGCTTTTTCGGCACGTTCTTTAAGTGTGTTGAAATGAATGCCAAGGTCAATAAGAATGGCATCGTTCTCATTACCAATATAGTAGCAGTTTCCGTTGCTGCCTGATGCTAAAGCACAAATTTCAACCATAGTGTGTGTTTGTTTACCAAAGCCAACCAATGTTTATGTAAAGGCCGTCGGTGCCGTCGCGTTTGTCAAGTGCTCGGCCATAGTCGATGGCAACTATAAAGTTGTTGTTGAATCCAATGTGCAGACCAATTCCAGCTGTGGTGTGCAGTTTTTCGCGGTCCGATTCAAATCCTGCCAATTTTATTTCTCGTTTTTTGTAGCACTGGGTTATTTGGCCTGCATCGGCAAAGGCAGAGGCTGCAAGGTATAAGTCTTGTCCTTTTATTTGGGTTACTAAAAATTTGTATCGAGTTTCAATGTTTGCAATTGCGTAGCCGCAGCCAACTACTTTGTTGCGTAGCATGCCTCGCATGTTTTTGTTGGCGCCAAGTGCGTTGTACATGCAAGTTGCATCGTAATGAAATGGAAGCATATAAAACGGCATTTTACCGCCCAATAAAGTGTAGGCCGATGCTCGGTAGGTAAATACCAACCGTTGGTTTTGTGTGGCAAAGTATTGGCGCACAGTTGTTAACAACGATACGTAACTGCTAGTTCCTTTTGAAAATGAAGGTGCCCCGATTAAATAAAGTTCGTTCCACATACCTTTTGTGGGAAAAGCTTCAACGTTGCGAGTGTCGTATATCACACCTGCTTGAAATTGATGAGTTTGGCCTCCGTCTTTTTCATTTTGACTTATGATTCCTGCATCAACATATTTTAGAAACAAGTTGGTTTGACAGGTTGCGGTTGGTAGGGTGTCGTTGGCATACTTGCCCTTGTTTAGTTTTTTTGTGTCGGGTGCTGCAATTTTTTGGTTGGTAAAAATGTAACCAGCATACCAATAAACAGGTGAACTGCCTATTTTGTTTCGCAAATTGGTCATCACTTGTAGCATTTTGCGCTCGTTGCGGTAGAATGCTCTGCTTATGTATAGCTCGTTGTCGTTGCTTTCAAAGTCGGAATTATAATAAGCTTGGTAGCCGTTAAATCCGTAAAAATTCAGAAGTTTTTCGGTTAGATAGTTGATGTCAACAAAAAAGCGAATGTTGCTGCCAATCAGCTTTTTGTCATCATAAATAAAGTGGTTTATGCCACTACCTTTAGTGGTGCGCGACATTTCGAGGTAAACCGACTTGGTATAGTCGGGCGAAAAAGAACCATCGCCGTAGTCGTAAATGTTACATAAAGCCCCGTATTTAAAACCTTCGTCGGCATTGAAGGCAATGGCAGGCAAGGCTCCTCCAAATTGCCAACCAGTGCGTACCTTGTCGGCAGTTTGCGATGATGCGCAAGTTGTAATAAGTGTTATTGCGAGAGTAGTTAGTAATCGTTGCATGACGAGTTGACTATTGCGGTCTGTTATTTAATTTGCTGTGTTTGCGACCGTAACCAAAGTAAATTATAAAGCCGACTAACATCCAAATAATCAAACGAATCCATGTTGCTTTGGTCAAAAATAACATTTGCCCAAAACAAATAACGATACCTAAAATTGGAATTGCAGGAACCCAAGGAACGCGGAAAGGACGAGGAGCATCAGGCTCGGTTTTACGAAGAATGAGAACACCACCGCAAACTATGCAGAATGCAAGCAATGTGCCCACTGATATAAGTTCGCTTAACATTCCAATGGAGAATGTTCCTGCAATGATAGCTGCCAATATGCATATTACAATTGTGCTTACGTATGGGGTTTTAAACCTATGATGAACTCGGCTTAAAATAGGTGGCAACAATCCGTCTTTTGACATGGTGAAGAAGATGCGAGGTTGAGCCATGAGCATTACCAAAGCGCCAGAAGTGATGCCGGCAACGGCTGCCAATTTAATTACAGGTCGTAGCCAAAACATTTTTTCGCCCATAGCATCAACAGCTACTGCAATTGGGTCGGCAACGTTCAAAAAACGGTAGCTAACAATGCCAGTAAGAACCATAGCCACAAGAATATACAGCACCGTTGCTACTCCTAACGAACCTAAAATACCCACTGGTAAATCTCGACTAGGTTGACGTGTTTCTTGAGCTGCAGTTGAAACAGCATCAAAACCAATATAGGCAAAGAATATAACAGCAGCACCACGAAATATGCCCGACCAACCATATTCGCCAAATGAACCAGTATTTTCGGGGATAAAAGGTTGCCAGTTTTCTACCTTGATGAATGCAAATCCCACAATGGCAAACAACAATATTGCCGAAACTTTTACAATAACCATTGCGGCATTAAATGTTGCCGATTCGCGAACTCCAATAATCAACATAACCATAAGTATGGTTATAATTGCTACAGCAGGAAGGTTGACGATAGCTGTTGTTTGTTCAAATGTATTTATGTCAAGCCCTTGACTTGCAATTAAATCCTCAATGCTTGGAGTGAGTTCGCGCCAACCCTCAACAGGCAAGTGAATAAGGTGAGTTCCTGTTGATGCGGTTAGTGCAGCTGGAATATCAATTCCAAAATCGTGCAAAAAACTAACCATGTATCCCGACCAACCAACGGAAATTGCTGAGCCTGCAAACAAATATTCAAGAGTGATGTCCCAACCAATAATCCACGCAACAAGTTCGCCCAAAGTGGCATAGGCGTATGTGTATGCGCTACCCGAAATTGGGATCATTGATGCAAATTCGGCATAACACAAACCAGCAAAAGCACAAGCTATTCCACTGATTATGAACGATAAAAGAATGGCGGGGCCAGAATACATGGCGGCAACCTGTCCACTTAAAACAAAAATTCCAGCACCAACAATGGCACCCACACCCAACATTACAAGATTTCGTCCAGTTAGTACACGTCGCAATTCGCCTTGCCCGTTGCCGTGCACATCGCTAATTAACTGGTCAATAGGTTTTCGTCTGAATAGATTATTCACGTTTTTGATAATTTTTTGCCAAAGGTAAGATTAGTTAAAGAAGTTGAAAATTGGCCAAGGCTTAAAGTTTATTTTTACGTTCTAAAAAGTAGCAACTAAGCACTTGTTTTAAACTTGACAAATGAACACAGAACTAGTAAAGTATATTCAGCAGAAAATTTTGCCGCAATATGCCAACTATGATGCAGCACACAATTTGTTGCACATTTCAACTGTTATTGATCAAAGTATGCAAATGTCTCAACACTATAATGTTGATGTCGATATGGTTTATACCATTGCGGCATATCACGATTTGGGGCAGTGCAAGGGGCGAGAATTACACCATATATATTCGGCCCAAATGCTGCTTTCTGATACTGAATTACTGCGTTGGTTTACTTTACAACAAATGCAAACCATGGCCGAAGCGATTGAAGATCATAGGGCATCGAGCAAAAATGCGCCGCGTAGTGTGTATGGAGTTATTGTGGCTGAGGCCGACCGTTTTATTGAATCGGAAACAATAATCCGTCGTACAATTCAATATGGCTTGGCAAATTATCCACAACTCAATAAGACAGGGCATTATGAGCGTATGTTACATCATTTGCACGAAAAGTATGCTGAAGGTGGATATTTGAAATTACTGTCGCCATACTCGCCAAATGCTGTGCGGTTGCAACAACTTCGACAAATAATAGCCAATGAGCAACAACTGCAAATTTTGTTTGACAAAATATGGGACGAAGAAACAAAGTAATACAAGGCTTATAATGCCATGTGGATTATCTTTTTGGTTTCGAAAAAAGGTTCGTCAAAGTAACTTGATATAGGTTCAATAGTTGCTGTGCGTTTGGTTGCAGCAATTTCATCGTCAAAGTCGCCACCTTTTAAATATAAAATACCATTTGCAATCTGATTGTTTTGCTGACTTGATACGCAATGGCGAACCATGCGGTAAAAAGCATCAAAACGAGTTACTGCGCGGCTAACTACAAAGTCGTATTTGTCTTTAACTTGTTCAACTCTAATATGTTCGGCTTTAACATTTGACAAACCAAGAGAGTTGGCTACAGCTTGAACTACAGATATTTTTTTGCCAATACTGTCAATTAAATGAAAATTGCATTCAGGAAACATAATGGCCAATGGAATGCCCGGAAAGCCACCACCAGTGCCAACATCAAGAATTTTGCTTTGAGGTGCAAATTGGGTAAATTTTGCCAAGGCCAGCGAGTGCAAAACATGATTGGTGTATAAATTGTCAATGTCTTTGCGCGAAATAACATTTATCTTTTCGTTCCACTCGGCATAAAGTGGTTGTAAATTTGCAAAGGCATGTAACTGGTTATCAGTTAATTGTGGAAAGTACTTGCTTATCACTTCAACATTCATAATGTAGGCAGTCTATTGTAATTCGGGGTACTTTGCAATCATGGCATTAAGCATATCGCGAGCACGCGATAATTGTGCCTTTACTGTTCCAAGTGGAAGTTGCAGTTCTTCCGAAATTTCTTCGTACGATAGTTCTTGAAAATATCGCAGTTCAACCAATTGAGCGTATTTAGGTTTTAGTTTGCTAACCATTTCGCGCAAAGCACGTTTACGTTGTTCGCTCACCAATGTTTCTTCGGGAGTAAGCATATCGCCAGCTACATTGGTTACTGGGTCTATGTTTTCGCCATCAATTTCGTCTTTATGAGGTTCGGCAATGTTAAGTTTGCGAACTTTTTGCCTACGTAAATAGTCAATAGCATTGTTTGTTGCAATGCGGAACAACCATGTGCTAAATGCATATTCGGGCGAATAAAGATGAATATTACAAAAAGCTCGGCTAATCGACTCCATTGTCAAATCTTCGGCATCGGTCTCGTTGTGCACAAGTTTCAATGTCATAAAGTGAATGGTGTCTTTATATCGCGACATAAGTTTGGTAAAAGCAGTTTGGTCGCCACTTTGTGCTTGTTGAACAAGTACAAGGTCTCGGCGTGCCTTTTCCGATAGGTTGGGATTTACTTCCTGTTGCGACATTTGATTTGATAGTTTGAAAAACTAACTGCTGCGTAAAACAGCGGCATAATGAGGTCAAATATAGGAATAAAAAGCCAAAAACCTTTCTCGCCAAACTTGCGCATATTTATTTTATACACAATCATTTGTATCAAAAAACGAACTCCAAAGCCTATCAATGCATATTCATACATTTGCAAAGGCCATATTAGAATTATGATTGAAGCATAAAAAACAAATTTGCCAATTGAGTCAACTGCTAACAATATTTTTGAACCAAAACGATAGCGAGGCCATGTGGTTATGTGGCGGCTTTTTTGTTTAAACCAACCAATAAATGTTTCTGGTTGATATGAAATGGTTTTGCTTTCTTTTGATGCTACAATTTTGGTGTTTTTGCGAGTGCCATGTTCGTTTACAAACAAATCGTCGTCGCCTGAAATAATGTTGTAGTGCGATTGAAAGCCCTTGCTGTTAAGAAATAGCGATTTGGTGTACGACATGTTTCGCCCAACTCCCATATAGGGGTGGCGAGTTCTGGCTAGCCCCAAATAATTCATTGCGATTGACAAAGTATCAAATCGAATAAGTTTATCAAGCAGCCCTTTGCAAGGCTTGTAGCCTCCGTATCCTAACACAATTTCGGTGTTGTTTGTGTAGCTTGCTGCAACTTGTTTTAACCATTGGTTTGATGCAGGTTGGCAATCGGCATCAATAAAAACAATGTGCTCATATTTTGCCGATTTTACACCAATTGTAATAGCCAATTTTTTTCCATGCATAAACTTGCGGTCGGGGTCAATGTTTGTGTGTCGCAGGTTTGTGTATCTGCGTTCCATTTCGGCCAACACAATTATGGTTTCGTCTTCAGAACAGTCGTTTACAACAATCACTTCAAATTCGTTGTAATCTTGCTCGCATACTATTGGGAGCATTTCCTTAAGGTTGGCATCTTCATTTCGCGCGCAAATAACCACACTTAATGGCTGAAAATTTGCGCTATTGGTTTGAGGAGCGCGAGTTGCTGCCAAAAAAATGTATCGTATAAATCGACCAAGTTGTTGTAGCAACGCCAATGTAAGTGCTGCTAAAACTGCAAGTTGAATAGGATTGAAGTAGGTTAAAAGATAATCCACGAGGTACTTATTTTTTATGTTGCGAATGTATGCGAAAAAATAAAAGTACACTATATAAATATTGTAGTGGTGTGCGTGTAAAAATGATGATATTTGACATTTTGCACACATATAATGTACATTTAAGTAGAATTTTCTTTCAAAAAATGGAAAATAGTTGTGTGATTTTTAAACAACTGTTTTAATTTTGCAAACGCAAGTAGTTAGTAATTATTGTTAATAGTTAAGGGTTGGACGCCGTGAGGTTTCCAGCCCTTTTTTATTTTCTCGTATTTGAAAACATTGTTCATTACTTGTTGCCCGTAAATTGTGAGCAAAAAGCCTAAAGGTTAACTTTGCCCACACTAAAGTATTTTCGAAAATGGTTTTACCAGAACAACTAAAGGATATTGTAAGACGCTGTGAGGCGTTGAGGAGGCATCTTTGACATAGATGCTCGTAGAATTGAATTAGAAGAAGAAGAACAAAAAAGTCATGCACCCGACTTTTGGGACGACCCTAAAAAGGCCGAGTCGCAACTCAAAAAAATAAGCGGAATAAAATCGTGGATAACATCGTATGACGAGGTAAAAACCTTGACCGACGACTTGCAGGTTTTGATTGACTTTTTTGAGGCTGGCGAAAGTACCGAGGCTGAGATAGACGAACACTATGCTCAAACTCTTGCAAAAATTGAAACCCTAGAGTCGCGTAACATGTTGCGTCGCGAAGAGGACCATTTAAGTGCCATAGTTAAGTTGAACGCTGGTGCAGGTGGAACCGAAAGTCAAGATTGGACCGAAATGCTGATGCGAATGTATATTCGTTGGGGTGAAAAAAACGGCTACCGAGTTCGCGAAATGAACTACCAACCAGGCGACGACGCTGGAGTGAAGCAAGTTACACTTGAAATAGAAGGCGATTATGCGTATGGATATTTGAAAGGCGAAAACGGAGTTCACCGTTTGGTACGCATCTCTCCATTCAATGCTCAAGGCAAACGTCAAACTTCGTTTTCATCGGTTTTTGTTACACCATCAATCGATGACGACATTGAAATTAACGTAAACACGTCGGCCATTACTTGGGACACATTCCGATCAAGCGGAGCTGGTGGCCAAAACGTTAACAAAGTTGAATCGGGCGTGCGTTTGCACTACAAATTCATCAATCCATTGACAAACGAAGAAGACGAAATTGTGATTGAAAACACCGAAACGCGCGACCAACCTAAAAACAAAGAGAACGCCATTCGATTGCTAAAATCACAACTTTATAATTTAGAACTTGAAAAACGCAGAGCCGAAACAGCGAAAATTGAGGCAGGAAAGAAAAAAATAGAGTGGGGCTCGCAAATAAGATCGTACGTACTGCATCCATATAAACTGATAAAAGATGTGCGCACAAACTACGAAACATCAAACGTGCAGGCAGTGCTCGATGGTGAGTTAAACGACTTTATTAAAGCCTATTTGATGGAATTTGGCGACGAATAGAAAATGAGTCTTTCATATAAATTGTTACTTTTATGCGCTTTTTTTACACACCAATAAATATGAAAAACAAACAACATCTGATACTAGGTTTGGCAATAACTACAATAGTTTTACTGATGCCTTCATTTGCATCGGCACAATGTGGTTTGGCCTTGAAAGATGAGGTGCTTAAAGAAATTGGACAATCAACTTATTTAAAAGATTTTCGTGTAAAACTAGAAAACACTCCAGCCCAAAAGAAAGCAGGAGGAAAAGAAACCTTTCAAATATTGTTAAACAAAGGAACACACTATCGTTTTAATGTTAAAGCCGACTCTAGTTTGAACGACCAAGTAATACTCAAATTATACGATTTTACTAAAGACTATGGTAGCAACTACGACCAATCAGATGGTACATCGTATGAATTTTTTGATTTCTTCTGTGCAAAAACTCAAGTTTACTTCATATCAATCTCATTTGCCGAAGGGCAATTAGGTTGCGCAGCGGCAATTTTGTCGTATGTGCAGAAGTATGAGCAATAAATAGTTTGCATAAAAAAAAGCCTTCGTTATTAAGTAACGAAGGCTTTTTTGTTAAAAAATATGTCAAAAAGCAACTATTGACAATAGTTTTTACATACATTTGAGCAAATGACATTCACTAATCATATTTAATAACATCCCTTATGGATCAGAAAAAACGTGTTTACACCTTTGGAAACGGAAAAGCTGAAGGTAATGCCCAAATGCGCGAGCAATTGGGAGGTAAAGGCGCTAACTGCGCCGAAATGAACTTGATTGGAGTACCAGTGCCTCCTGGTTTCACCATTACAACCGATGTTTGTAACGAATATTATGAGGTTGGTCAAGACAAAATAATGCAAATCCTTGACAGCGATGTAAAAGCAGCTGTTAAGCATATTGAAAACTTGATGAACTGCAAGTTTGGCGACCCTCAAAACCCTTTGTTGGTAAGCGTTCGCTCTGGTGCACGTGCATCAATGCCAGGTATGATGGACACCATTCTTAACCTTGGTTTGAACGACACAGTTGCCGAGGGTATGGTTAAAAAAACAAACAACCCACACTTTGTTTACGACTCGTATCGTCGTTTTGTACAAATGTATGGCGACGTTGTTCTTGGTCTTAAACCTGTTAACAAAGAAGATATTGACCCATTTGAGGCCATTATTGAAAAGGTGAAAAAAGAGCAAGGCGTAGTTCTTGACAAAGATCTTTCAGTTGAAAGTTTGAAGAAACTTGTTGAGTTGTTTAAAAAGGCGATTAAAGATCAAACTGGAAAAGATTTCCCAACCGATCCAATGGAGCAACTTTGGGGAGCCATTTGCGCCGTGTTCCGTAGCTGGATGAACGAACGCGCCATTCTTTATCGTAAAATGGAAGGTATTCCTGATGAATGGGGAACAGCCGTATCGGTAATGGCAATGGTGTTTGGTAACATGGGCGAAACATCGGCAACCGGTGTTTGCTTTAGCCGTGATGCCGGAAATGGCGAAAACATTTTTAACGGTGAGTATTTGATTAATGCTCAAGGCGAAGATGTTGTTGCTGGTATTCGTACTCCACAACAAATTACCAAAATAGGTTCGCAACGTTGGGCTGAGCGTGCAGGTATTAGCGAAGAAGAGCGTGTTGCTAAATATCCATCAATGGAAGAGGCAATGCCAGAGTTGTACAAACAACTTGACGATATTCAAACAAAACTTGAAAACCACTATCGCGATATGCAAGATATGGAGTTTACCGTTCAAGAAGGCAAACTTTGGTTCTTGCAAACTCGTAATGGTAAACGTACAGGTACCGCAATGGTAAAAATTGCAATGGACCTAGTTCGCGAAGGCTTAATTGACGAAAAAACCGCCATTATGCGTTGCGAACCACAAAAACTCGACGAGTTGCTTCACCCTGTGTTTGACAAAGCTGCATTGAAAGCAGCTAAAGTAATTACACAAGGTTTGCCAGCTTCGCCAGGTGCAGCGTGTGGTCAAATTGTATTCCACGCCGACGACGCACAAGCTTGGCACGAAAACGGACATAAAGTAATTATGGTTCGTATTGAAACTAGCCCAGAGGACCTTGCTGGTATGAGCGCTGCTGAAGGTATTCTTACCGCACGCGGAGGTATGACTAGCCATGCTGCAGTTGTGGCTCGTGGTATGGGTAAATGCTGCGTTTCTGGTGCCGGTGCTATTAACGTAAACTACAAAACTAAAACCGTTGAAATTGAAGGAGTAACCTATAAAGAGGGCGACTATCTTTCACTTAATGGTTCAACCGGTCAAGTTTATGCAGGCGAAATACCAACAAAGGCTGCAGAACTTTCGGGCGACTTTAAAGCTTTGATGGATTTGTGCGACAAATACACCAAACTACAAGTTCGTACCAATGCAGACACTCCACACGATGCTCAAGTTGCTCGTGCTTTTGGAGCAAAAGGTATTGGTTTGACTCGTACCGAGCACATGTTCTTCGACGACCAAAAAATTATTGCAATGCGCGAAATGATTCTAGCAAAAGATTCGGCTGGACGTGAAAAAGCATTGGCAAAATTGTTGCCTTACCAAAAATCCGATTTCAAAGGCATTCTTGAGGCAATGGACGGTTGCCCAGTTAACATCCGATTGCTCGACCCACCATTGCATGAGTTTGTTCCTCACGATTTGAAAGGTCAAGAGGTTATGGCAAACGAAATGGGTATTTCGGTTGAGGATATCAAAAAACGTGTTGCATCGTTGGCAGAAAACAACCCAATGCTAGGACACCGTGGTTGCCGTTTGGGTATTACATTCCCAGAGATTACTGCAATGCAAACCCGTGCAATACTTAGCGCAGCTTGCGAGTTGAAAAAAGAAGGCAAAAATCCAGTGCCAGAAATTATGGTTCCATTGGTAGGTATTCTTTACGAGTTGAAACAACAAAAAGAGATTATTAAGAAAACCGCTGCAGAAGTATTTGCAGAATATGGAATATCTCTTGAATTCGAAATTGGTACAATGATTGAGATTCCTCGTGCAGCATTGACTGCCGACCGCATTGCAACCGAGGCTGAATACTTCTCGTTTGGTACTAACGACTTGACTCAAATGACCTTTGGCTACAGCCGCGACGATATTGCTTCGTTTGTTCCAGTTTATTTGGAAAAGAAAATTTTGAAAGCCGATCCATTTGCTGTGCTTGACCAAAATGGTGTGGGACAACTTATTGAGATGGCAGTAGAGAAAGGTCGTAACATTCGTCCAAACTTGCGTACAGGTATTTGCGGTGAGCACGGTGGCGAACCAAGTTCAGTTAAATTCTGCGCTCGCGTTGGAATGAACTACGCATCTTGCTCGCCATTCCGTGTGCCAATTGCACGTTTGGCTGCTGCTCAAGCTGCTGTTGAAGACGCTGAATAGCATTTTAAACTTCAGTATAATAAAAGCTCCTTTGGCTCTTTGTCAAAGGGGCTTTTTTTGTTTCTTTTACAAAAAATAGAGCAATATGAACGAGAAAGTAAAAATAATGATGCTTGCGTGTGTGTTGATGTTTGCGCAAGGTGTTAAAGCTCAAAACCATGCGTTTGCATCGGGCGAAAACATAAAAATGACAATTAGTTACACGCTAGGCTTTATTGAAGTGCGTGCTGCCCAAGCCAACATAACAGCAAATTGTTGTATTTACGAGGGCCAAGATGCTATGAATTTGGAACTTGCGGGCAAAACAATAAAGGCATTTAAGGCTTTCAACATTCGCGATACCTTGCGCGCCAAGGTCGATCCCTTTACTCTAATGCCTAAATTTACTCAAGTTCAGTCGCACGAAGACGATTATTACGCATCGTATCAAACAACCTATGGCACTACTGATGACGGTAAAAATTTTGCTCGTGTTAAGAAATACAAACGCGACGGTTTGCGCAAAGACACTACAATTTATTCCGATAAAATGTATCTTGACGTTATGTCCATTTTGTTTCAGTTGCGTAACGTCGATTTTAATAAACTGACAAAGAATCAGCGAACCCCAATGCCTGCCATTTTTCAAGACGATTTGTTTGACCTTTATTGGCGTTATGCAGGAAAGGAAAAAATTACAATACGCAAAGGCGAAACATACAATTGCGTTAAAGTGTGCCCGTGTTTTGTTGAGGGCACGTTGTTTGACAAAGGTGAGGTAATGACCATTTGGCTTACCGACGATAAAAATCACATGCCGGTTCTTATTGAATCGAAACTGAAAATTGGCAGCATACGAGTGGTTATGGAATCGGTAAAAGGCAATAAATATCCGTTTACATCGCGAGAAACTAATTAGTTGGGCTTGTGAGTATTGCCAAACAGCATAGTTTATGCGGTTAAGATTTTTAGTTGGAATAATTATTCTGCTTTTGTTGCCATGTGCTGTCGATGCTCAGTTTTACGATACTGGGCAAGAGCGTTTTATGCGGCTAAACCAAATTAAAACAAACAACTTTCAAATTATATATTCAGCGGCGCACGATTCGGTGGGGCAGTTGTTTGCAAATTATCTAAACTCGGCAAGCCAACATGCTACACAAACGTTGAACATTTCTCCCAAAAGAATACCCATAACCTTACGTACAACAACCGCAATTGCAAATGGCGAAGTGGCATGGGCTCCGCGCCGAATGAATGTGTTTGTTGCTGCTCCAACGTCAACATATTCGCAACAATGGTTGCAACAATTGGCATTGCACGAGTATCGGCATGTGGTGCAAATAAGTAAAGTTGAAACCGGTAAGGTGCAATTCTTTCGTTGTCTGTTTGGCGAGCAGTTTACCGGATTGTTGTTGGGTTTGCACATTCCGTTTTGGTTTGTTGAGGGCGATGCCGTTGCTTACGAAACCGCCGCATCTGCAACTGGCCGCGGACGGTCGCCAAGGTTTACATCAAAGTTGGCGGCACAAGTTTCCAACAAGGGCATTTATAGCTATCAAAAGGCAATGTTTGGTTCGTTTCGCGATTATGTTCCCGATAAATATTGTCTAGGTTATCAAATTGTTGCTGATGCACGAGCGCGTTATGGAGAAAATGTTTGGCATGATGCTCTGCAGATGGTGGCCAATCACCCAATTAGTTTGCGGGCTTTTCAGCGCGGTATAAAATCAGTAACTGGACTAAAAGAAGACGAGTTATACCGCCAAAGTATGCAGCATTTGGCAATTCCAAATTGTGGCAACGTTGCTAAGCCAATTTCAACGCCACAAAGCAAAGAGTATCAAAGCTATGTTTCGCCAATGTTGAGCAATGGTAAAATAATCGCTTTGCAAAGTCAACTGTCTGATATTTCGGCATTTGTGCAAATCGATACTGCTACTCAAACTAAAAAGCTGCTTACTTATATTGGAGCTACCGACAACATGCGATTCTCGCAAAGAGGTAATCTGCTTGTGTGGAATCAGTTTAGGTTTCGTCGTTGGGACCACACCAATCACAGCCAAATTTGGCTATACAATATTGACAATGATAAAAAGTACATAGTAGCACGTAAAGGCAGGTATTATGGTTCGGTGTTGTCGCACGATGCAACTCAAATAGCATCAATTCAATTGCTTGATAATCTGCAATATGCTATTACTATTTGTGACAAAACTGGCAATGGAAAAATTCAGTTGTCTGTACCTGATTTGCAACCAACCAATTTGGCTTGGACCGAGCAGGGTGAGCAAATCGCATTCATTGCAGTTGGAAATTCTGGCAAATCAATAAATGTTGTTGACATTGAAAGCAAAGCAGTTACATGCGTTGTCGATAGTATTCTTGACGATATTGATCACTTGCTTTGCTACAAAGGCCATTTGCTTTTTACTGGAACAATGAACGGAACGCCCGTTTGGTACAAAATGTCAATCAACGGATGTGATTTTCAAGTAGTTGCGCAAGGGCAATTTGAACTTGGAGCAGGTTCCGTTTGTGGCGATACTCTTGTTTTTTCAACCTACACAGCCAATGGTTACAAACCTTGTTTGGTTAATTTAACACATTGCGATACAGTTAGTTGTGTACAATTTGCGGCAAACGAAACTGAATTAACAAAAACCATTTCACCCCAAGAGGAACAAGTTAGTTTTAAGACTGATAGCGTTTTTGCCACAAAACCATATCGTAGGTTGGCGCATTTGTTCAACATTCACAGTTGGGGGCCAATTTCGGTTCGTGTTGATGATGAGCAGATTGGGCCGGGTGTGACATTTATGTCGCAAGATGCACTTTGTACTTCGTTTTTAACTGCTGGGTATCAACGATATATGGCCGACAAGGTTGACGATTTTTTTGTCGATTACGTATATAAAGGCTTTTTTCCGATAGTGGGAGTGCGCTACGATTATATGATGAAACCAATGGCTGTGTCCGATAAAAAAGGTAATAATCATAACATTGATGCTAAACAAAATCAACTTGCTTGTAGGGTTGAGGTCCCTTTAGTGCTACATACTGGCGCGTATAATGTTGGGGCGCAGTTTTTAGCAGAATATCAATTTTTGAAAACTGATTTATCTGAAAATCAAATAATTAAGACGGGCATAAGTTCTATGCAAATTGCAAGGTATTCGGCTTTGTTTTATGCTCAACGCCGAATGTCGCACCGCGATTTGCAGCCTCGTTGGGGAGCGATGATGCAAAGTACGCTTATGCACAATTTGGCAAATAGGAGCAAATACCAACTATCGGCGCAATCTGTGTTTTATGCGCCTGGATTTGTGCGCAATCAAGGTTTAAAACTTTATTTGGCGCACCAGTACGAAACGGGGGAGAATAGCTTTTTTATTAATCAAATTCGTTACCCAAATGGTTGCTTTGCTGTTAACAATACAACAATGTCAATCGTTCAACTTTCTTATGCTTTGCCCATTTGTTATCCCGACTTAAGCGTTGGCAAGTTGTTGTATGTTAAACGATTAGTGGCAGTTCCTTTTGTTGGGTATTGTGCTACAGAGTATCAACAAAAAACAAGTTGGATGGCGTCGGTTGGTAGCGATTTGACGTTTAATCTGCATGTTTATAGGTTCCCTGTGCCATTTGAGGTTGGAACGCGCGTGGCTTATAGGTTTGCCACAAACGATTATTATGTGGGACTACTATTCAGCATGAACTTATCGAGCCTTTTTTAGGAGAATAACTGATAGTTGCATAAAAAAAGCGGCAACCGTTTCCAGTTGCCGCTAAGCTATGTGTGAGATTTAAATGAAGACGTTTATTCAACTGCTACAACGTTAGTTTTTACTGAAGTTGCAGCAACATTTGTTTGTTGTTCAACGTTTGTATCGCAAAGAAGCGAGTCGCCACCATGCAATTTCGATTTGTGGTAAAAACGCAATTCGTGTTCGGTTTGGCGGGCTTTGCTAAAGTTTTTAACGCGTTTTAGGTATCCAATTACGCGAGTTCCGTAATCAATATCGGTTGAACCACATTTGCTGCATTTTTGCAAAGTGCGTTTGTCAATGTACATGCACTTAGGGTTGTTGCAAATGGTAATTTTAATGTTGAAACAGAAGTAGTTGCATCCAGCTTTAGCGGTAGCCTCAAGTAATCGAAGGAATCCTTCTTTGGTTGGCGCTTCTTCAAGATTAAGGTGAAGAGCCGAACCGCCATCAAGATATTTTACAATGTCGCGACCATGCAAACTAATTTTGTCAAGAATGTTAATGCTTTGGTCTTCAACTGGATAGAAGTACGAATTGTAACAATTGCGTGGCGAGAACAAACCAGACTCTTTGTCCCATTTTGCGTTTTTAACACCAAGATTTTCGGCAGGAACAAATTCGGTGTTAAACATGTATCCGTATTCTTGTTTAGCCCATTTATTGGTGTCGTAAATCACTTTCAGGTGTTTTGCAACAAAGTCTTTGTATTCTTTTGTGTTTGCAGGTCTAATGCCTTGGCTTTCAGCAGCCTCAACCATGCCGTTAATGCCAAGAGTTAGGAATTGTTTGTCAAGTGTGATGAAACCTGCAGTGTAGGCGGGTAGCAATCCGTGATCTTTGTAATGTTCAATTAGTTTGCGATAGGCAACTTGATATTTGATAATTTTCTTAACCTCAGTTTCCAAATCGCGACCTTCTTGAATCAAGCGGTTAATGTTAAGTGTGATAACATTGATTGAACCAGTTGAAACGCCGCCAGCACCAAGCGAGTAGCTAAAAGTGTTGTCGGTAAACTCGTTGCGCAAACGGCAGCACGATGCAAGGCTATCGGCATTTTCCGATTGATAAATAAAAAACGAGTTGCCTTGGCTAAGTTCGTCGGCGCACATTTCGGCAAACTCTTGGTCAACAGGTTTTCCGTCGTTAACAAGCATGGCGGCAGTAACAACAGGGAAAGTAAGCACGGCTTTTGTGCGTTCTTTGTTGAACCATTTCATAAAGTGTACTTGCAACTTTTTTATGCTGTTCCAATCGGGTTGGGTAAAGTCGGGGAACATAAACTCGCCAAAAATGCTGTTGAAGTAAACCGAGTCGAAAATTGATATGTTCCAAAACACAGATTGGTAACCGCGAGCTGCTGCTGGTTGGTTTAGTGCATAAACAACGTGTTGCAAGTGGTTGTCAATAATGTATCGGTTGGTTTCAAGATAGTTTACACCATAGTCTTTGCGAGCAAAATAGTCAAAGTACATTAAGAACTCAACAGTGGCCAATGCTCCTGCAAATTGTGAGCTAACAGCAAATGCAAGGTTTACAAATTCGCCGCAAAAACTCTCTAAGTGGTTTGGTGGCAAACTTTCGCCGCTCAGTTTCAACAAACCATCAAGTAGGAAAGGATACATGCTTATTGAAACGCAATAAGGTTTCAGCGACGTTTCGTCGTGAACATAAATTTCGTGCGCTTCAATTTGGCGGACGTATTCTTTTGCCAAATCCTCGCCAAACAATTCGGTAATTTTTTGCGAAACCAAATATCGGTTCACTTGAATGTTAACGTCCTTGTTCAGTTCAGCTTCAAGTGTAGCAAGGTTTTTCGACGTAACATTGGCGTTCGAGTCGAGTTTCGAGCCAGTAGAAGCGTTTTCGGCCTCTATGTAATCGTTTATGAACCTCGCTTTTGAATCAAGCTGTTCTTTTGTTAATCTCATCATAGCTTATGTAGTTTTTAAGAATAAATGGTTCAGTATTGTGTTGCTTTTTACTTCTATAAAACGTTGGTTAGTTGTGGGGCTTTCCAGCCCGCCCAACTCTTTAATAAACGGACCGGTTTTTAGCCACGTAAGGTTTTGTGTTATTTGCTTATCCACTTGTTCAAGCCCAGTGTAAAGGCACGTTTCAAAACCCATTTCGGTTGCTGTTTTTAGTTTGTCGGTCAGTTCGGCTCCGCACCATTCTCCGCCCATAAACAAAACGCAGTTGGCGTAGCCTTTATATTTGTTTAAAATTTCAATGTATTTGTCGTTTGTCAGCAATAGGCCGTTCTCGTCCCACAAAAAGGGCGAATGGCAACCTTGGCATCGAATGGGGCAACCCGATATTGAAAAGCAAATGCTTATTTGACCGGGAACCTCTTGCAATACAATATCTATGTCTGAACAATACATCTTTTTTTTTGTTAACTTTTGTTCATTGTTGGCACATAACAAGGGTTTGAATTTTGTTTTCAAACTCTTTTTTGCTTTCAATTTTTAAGGTTGTTGCCAACCGATTGTTTGTTTGGTGTGCCGATTATGAAACCAATCGTCTATCACAAAAATATCAATGTCAAACTGCTATTGAATTTATAAGCTCTATTGTTATAAACGCATTATTAACAATATGTAAAATGCAGATAATCAGATTGTTGTAAATGCAACAACTTTTTTTTAACAAAGCGCAAAATCCTATTTTTCAGAGTGTTTAACCACTATGAATTTAGGTTATTAACAAAGTGTGTTTTGTGAATAAAAGTTCACTTTTTGAACTTTTTTTCTGTTCAAAATTGAATTTTAGAAATAACGCAACGTCAATTTTTTTAATTGACTGAAAAATGTTGAATTGAAAAAGTGAGTTTCAATTTGAAAGAAAGAAGTGCTGCCTTTTTTTTGTTGAAACGTAAAAACAGAAGGTTCTTTTTGGAGCAAAAAAAAGCTGCACCCAAAATTGAGTGCAGCCTTGTGTATTAAGTTGAATAATAGTGTATTACCCTTTAATTTTGTTGTAAAAATCAGCGCGAGCAGTGCACTCGTAAGGAATAAGCCACAAAAAGCCGATGCCACATGAAAGTAGGCACAAGATGATCCAACCAATGAAACTCAAATCGAGTAGGAACAAGTCCATTTTGTGACCTCGCATCATTTCAATACTCTTGTCGATGCACTCGTTTGCTGACAACTCTGGGCAATCGTTAGCAATGTAATATGTCATTGCGTATGCGTAACTTTTAATAATGCCAGGAATGAAAAGCAATAAGCACCAAAGAGCAGTGAAAAGTCCTATTAGCAATGAAACGCCTAACGAACGACCATAGTTACCAAATGCAATGTTGAATGTACGAGATACTGTGTCGTTTGCTGTTTTGTCTTTTGTCATTTGGTATAATGCTACGTACAAACCAAATTGAACAGGTACTACTACCAAAAGAGTTACAATTGGTTGTAGTGGGCCTAAAATACTAGAACAAAGGCTGATAGCAGTAATTACTAATGTTGCTAAAACTGGTTGAGTCCAGTTGCCTTCCAATGTTGCAAGGGCGCTGTTTTTAATCTCTTGATTAGTCATGATAAATTGATTTTTTAGTGTTATTTTAATTAATGTGTAAATATAGACGGTTAAAATAACGAAAGGTTACAGTTTTTGTGATTTTTTTTTTGAGAGAGTAAATAGCTACTGATATTATTTAAGAAATACTTTTGCTCATCATTTTCAAAACAATGGACTACAATCAGACAATAGAATTTCTTTTTTCGCAATTAAAAGAATTTCAAGTGGTTGGAGCATCGGCATATAAGTCGGGGCTCGAAAATTCAATTGACCTTGACAACTATTTTGGGCATCAGCACCGTTTGTTTAAAACCATACACGTGGCAGGTACAAACGGCAAAGGGTCAACATCGCACTCAATAGCGTCGGTGTTGCAGCATGCTGGCTATAAAGTAGGGCTTTACACATCGCCACACTTGCGCGATTTTCGCGAGCGCATTAGGGTTAACGGAAAAATGGTTGACAAGCAATTTGTGGTCGATTTTGTGGCTAATCACCAAAGTATTATCCAGCAAATTCGTCCTTCGTTTTTTGAGATGACTGTGTTCATGGCATTCAACTTTTTTGCTCAGCAAAAGGTTGATGTTGCTGTGATTGAGGTTGGTTTGGGTGGCCGACTCGACTCTACAAATGTTATAACTCCAGTGCTGTCGGTTATTACCAACATTGCGTTTGACCATGTGCAGATTTTGGGCGACACTTTGCCTAAAATTGCTGCCGAAAAGGCTGGCATTATTAAGCCTGGAGTGCCTGTTGTGGTGAGCCAAACTCAAGCCGAAACGGCCGAAGTTTTTAAATCAAAAGCTGCCGAATGTGGTTCGCCAATTGTTTTTGCTGACCAAATTTGGAGTGTGCAAAATGCCGTGCATCAGCAAAATAGGTTAGTACTGTCGGTGGGTAAAAATGAAAAGATTGAGTATGCCGATTTGCAACTTGACCTTTGTGGCAATTATCAGAAAAAAAACATATTGGGAGTGCTTGCGGCCGTTGAGCAGATGCGCAGCCAATTTGTAATATCGGATAAAGCGGTGGAGCAAGGCTTGTTGTCGGTTGCAAAAACAACAGGATTGTGTGGCCGTTGGCAAACGCTGCAAACAAACCCAACAATGGTGTGCGATACTGGTCACAACGAGGACGGAATTCGACAAGTGGTGGCTCAATTGGCTGAGCAGCAATACACTACGTTGCGCATAGTGTTTGGCGTGGTGAGCGACAAAGATCATAGCCATGTGCTTAGTTTGTTGCCCAAAGAAGCTGTATATTATTTTACTCGCGCCAACATTCCTCGCGCATTGCCTCAAGACGAACTAGCGCAAAAGGCTGCAACGTTTGGTTTACAAGGCAGCACGTATCAAACAGTAGCCGATGCCGTGGCTGCTGCGGTTGCCGATTCTCAACCTTCTGATTTTATTTATGTTGGAGGTAGCACATTTGTGGTTGCCGATATTCCCGATACTTATTTTGAACTATAAACTAAAACAGCCCGACATTTTGCCGGGCTGTTTTGTTGTTTGAGTTTTCTCTTAAACCGAACTACATAAGGTTTCGAGCATTAATGTTTCGTTTAAGGTGGTTGTTGTCGTAGTCGAGGGTAATGTTGCCTGTGGTTTTGTACAATTTAATTGAGTTGAGCGTTGAAAATGCGTTTTCGTTTTTCAGTTTTCCGCCCGACATAATGTCAATTTGAACATTACCGCTACCAAACACAGTAACTTTAATTTTGGCATTGTTGCTTATGGTAATGTCGCCAATTTCAATATCAGTTCCGCTGTATGTTCTAATAGCAGCAATACGGTTGTCGTTGCAAAGGAACTCGGCATTGCTAAGGTTTTTGAAAGTTTCTTGACCGGTGGTGCAATTAGAATTTACTAATGTTTCAAAGGCCGATTTGCCGCTTAACGAACCTTGGGTGTTGTGAATTTGGTTGGCCAATTTAAGAGCAGGCAAAATTTCGGGCGCAGTGTAATCGTCGCTTGCACGGTTTGCGGCAAAAGCGCTACGTTGAGCTTCATAGCTTTTTGTTTCGATGCGCAATCCTGCCGAGGCGAGCAACGATGCTGATAGGAATGCGGTTCCGTTTTCGTCAACCATAATGCCGTAGTTGTCGTTGTCTTCGGTTTCGGTGTAAGATCGAGTCCAAAGTTTTTTGCCGCGATTGTCAAAACTTGCCACAAAAGCGCTACCCATGCTATCAATTTGAGCAATGTCGGCTTTGTTTATCCATTGAATTTGACCAACAGTTGAGCATTTGGCAAGAAAAATGTCGCCCTTGGCTCCGGCTTTAAGAACTTTTCCGTTTACTGCAATATCGCTGTTGAAAGCTCCAGAGAAATAGAAACTGTCGTCGGTGCCCATTACAATATTGTAGGCAATGTCGTCGCCGTTACCACCAACTTTAAGCACAAATTCAATGTTAAAGTCAGCGCCAAATTTTGCAATAAAGACATCGCTGCTGTTTTGGTTCGATTTAAGTTTCCAACCAAAAAAGTTTACGTCGCCGTTAAAATAGCCGCAAATGTATGCGTTGCCTTTTTTGTCGAAGGTAATGTTGTTGTTGTTTGAACCTTGGTACAAACCATATTTGTTTGCAATGCGCCATAGGGTTTCGCTGCGTTTTGCAAGGCATTGGCGCGATTGTGTTTTAACCACAACGGCGCTCACGTTGGCATACTCGGGCATTGCGCAACCTACAGGAGCGTTAATGTAAGTTGGGTCGCATATTGTGTATTGTTCGCCGTTTATTAATATGTGATCGCCTGGCACTTGTTTGCTGAATTTTACAGCAGTTGCCATGTGTCCGGGGTAGTTAAGTCCCACAGTTTCAAGCCCAAGTAGTTGTTTTACCAAGTACGAGAATAGTACCGAGCGGTCTTCGCAGTCTGAATAGTCGTAGTGAAAAAGTTCGTCGGCGAAGAAGAATTTTTCGTAACCAAATTGGTCGTCGTCGGTTTTGTATTTAAACGCGGTTTGAACAAAGTGAAGTAGCAAGTTTGCAGCATCAACTTCGTCAAGATCTTTAATTGCCGAATGCAAAGCGTTGTAAAGCGATATTTGTGTGCAAGGGCTTATGGCGGCATCAAAGTAAACCTCAATGTTGCCTAATGGATATTGTTTGTAAAAGTCTATTAGGTTTTGGTTGTACTTTACATCAAACTCCATTTTTTCACCATCGTACTCAAAACTTACTTTTTTCGAAACCTCTTTTTCGCTTATGTTCATTGCTTTGTAAATGTTGAGGTCGAACAAAGTGTGAGCTTCGGTAAAATCTTTGTCGTAGGTATAAAGTTCGCTATCGTTACTATCAAATAGGTAGTAGCGAGTGTTGTTAAAGGTAAAGAATGGTTTCCCGTAAATGTTGTTTTTTGATGCCAACAAAAGGTGTAGCGCTTCGTCTTTATAAGCCACACGACAACGGTAGCCCGATTTGGTTAGCAAGAACCAAGTGAGCAATGTGCTGTTGTTTATTGATGCTGAAATTTGCTCGGCAGTGGCTTTGGTGAGCAAGTAATAGCCCCAGTCGTTAAGGTTTAGCTCGTTGCGAAGAGTGGTTAGTTGTTCAATTGTTGCTTGGTAATTGGTTCCACAAAGGCGAGTCCACTCGTTGCCAATGTTTTGTTCGTTAATTTTTGAAACTTTTGGCTCAATTTGTGAATCGAAGAACACACTAATGTTTGTGCCAAAAAACGACAATTCGGCTTGCTTGTTGGCGGCGGTATTGTTGGTTCGGCTGCTAGGGATAAGATGCGGCATTGAACCACTTGATTCAATGGTTCTAACCTCGCGAATTTGCAGTTTTTGGGGTTCTTTTTTTTCGGTGTAGGTTGGAGTTTCCTTAGGTTTAGGTTTGCTGGGATTGTAACTCTCAACAAACGATTGGTAGCTTTTCCATTCGTCTTTCAAGAATTCGGCAAATTCATTTTCGGTTTGAGAAACAAAGGCATTGTATTCGGCTTGCATTTGTTTAACCGATGTGTTGTGTTGTTGTGTGAATTGTTTTTGTTGGGCTTTTTCTTGTTTTATCCACTCGTCAAAGTCTTGCGCGTGGCTGTTGCAAATGTTTGCTGCCAACATAACACCCAATGCTATTGTGTTTTTACAAATTCTATTCATTTCGATATAAGTCAAAATTTATGATTGATTCAACATTAGCATAGACTGCTTTTTTATGCGTTTGGTTGCGCTTGGGTATAAATTTTTGTCTAAAAAAAAGATAAAGCTACTCAAGTGGGGGACTTAAGTAGCTAATTATCAGTATAGTTTTTTTTGTTTGATTATTGGTTGTCGCTTGGTTGTTCGGCATCAAAGTTGTGCAAAATGCCAAAAATGTCAAGTATAGGCGATTCTTGTACTGAAGGTATTTCAAAGTCGCTTATGGTGCCTTCAAAAGCTTTTTCAAGGTTTTCGTAAGCCTCTTTTACGTTGCTAGCTTGTACAAGCATGGTTGAGGCAGAACGGCGTTCAACGCCTTTTTCCTCGTCGAGCGAAACAAACACAGCTTTGCATTTGAACCAACGGTCGCCGCTCTCGTTAGGAATTATTTCGGCGTAACGCGCAGTTTTGATGCTCACTACACTAAACTCACCAAGCGAAGCATAACTCTCCAATTCTTTGGTAATGTTGGCTTCGGCTTCGGTGAACGACAGTGCATCTACCAAGTATTGTTCTGATGTTGTTTTTTGTGTGCCATCGGCGTTCACTTTCAAGTATTTAACCTTGCATTCGTACCATTTGCTCATAATAAGTATGTGTTTAAAATTTAATGCTACTAAGATACGCTGATTATTAAATTGTGTCGAAAAATGGCTTGCATTGGCTGTGAATAGTTTTCAACATTGTGAAGTAGGAGAGGGCTACTTTGCAGTAAATCGTAATTTAATAGCTAAAAATAGCGTGACAAAGCGTGACATTTTACCTAAAAAACAGAATGTTCACATTATATCCTTGTCTTTATTATTCTTACAAACGTACTTTTGCATCGTCACCAAAAAAACGTTGAGTTATGAAAAACAAAACTGTACTTATAACAAATGTTGCTACAGGCTTATGTCTTGCTGCTACGCTTATTTTAATCATTTGGAAATATCCAACACTTCCTACATCTATTCCAACTCATTTTAGTTTAGATGGAGTGCCAAACGGATTCAGTAGCCGTAACATTGTTTTTGTGTTTTGGGGAGTCAGCATGTTTTTCTATTTGTTGATGCTTTTTGTACAAAAAAAGCCCAAACTGATAAATTTAAGTCATCCTACCGACAAAAATGGCAACCCTTTAATGCTAACCGAAAGCCAAAGACAACGTTTTGTGCTTTTGAACATTGTAGTTGTTACATTGGCCATTAGCATTTCAGTTATTTTGCTTTGCTACCTAACACTTGCATTTAGCCAAATATACACTGCCAAACCGATTATTGCAGGACTATTGGTATTTGCTGACGTTTGTGTAATTATTGTTGGATGCTATAAAACCGCAAAATTCAAATGCGGCGAGGACGACTACATTAAACAAAAACTTGAATTGAGCCATTCGTTGTTTCTTGAGAAAGTTGACAACGAAATACTTGAGCAACTACGCGTATTAAATGGTTTGGAGTACTTATCGGAGAGCAAGCGATTGCGCATTATAAACGATGTGAGAAGCACGCACAGCGAAGTGGTAGATTACCTACGAAAAGCAGCCCCGTCAATAAGCGACGACGACATTACATATTGCCTATTGTGCAATGTTGGACTAAACAATAATAGCATATCGGCATGCATGGCATCTTCGGAAGAAGCGCTCAGAAAACGCAAGAGCCGCATACGGAAAAAGCTACCAGAATCGTTGGCAATGTGCCTATTTGACGATTGTAAAGGCATATAAAAAAGGCGGGGAGGAGGCCTTTTGTTTCGAACTTAAGAGAGTGGTTATGTTGTTAATTTAAATATTGTTGTTGACAATAGATTCAATAAGCTCGTCCCACTGCGAGAAAATGGTGTTGCGGTCAAATCGGTGGCTTTCTTTTACTGCTCCTGACGAAAGTTTCTCCCTTAATTCGTAGTCATTTATCAGTAAGTTCATTTTTTCAGAAAGGTCAGCCACATTGCCATCTTCAACAAGAATACCGCTAACACCATCGGTTATAATCTCTTTTGGGCCTGTGTAGCAGTTAAAGGCAATGCATGCGCATCCTTGACTCATAGCTTCAAGTAAACTATTTGGGAACCCTTCGTATCTCGACGAAAGTACATAGATGCTTTTCTGTTTAAGAACAGATGCAACATCAGTGGATGAACCAAGAAATTCAACACGTTTAGCAATGCCGAGTTTTTCAATTTGACTTTTGATAGGCGATTTGCAAATTCGTCCTAAAATTTCAAGTTTCCAATCGGGATGATGGCTTTCTATTTTTGCCCAAGCATTTATTAAAAGATCAAACCCTTTTTGGTGCCATTTATGTTGTGACCCTATTGCAATAATAGTTTTGCTCCTTTGTTTATAATCGTTAAATGAATCAAAGTTTTTGGGGTTATATATATATGTCTTGTTTTTGATTTTTGATTTACTGCATTCTTCTTGCGATACATAAACAACCTTGTCGGCAAATGGGTACAGCAATTTTCTGCAAATCACCTTCTTAAACGTTTTGTTGTGTTGTGTTGAATTGCGTTCAGATACTATAATTTTCTTTCTTGTTAAAAGGTTGGTAATGATGGTGTCGCCATTCATTTCTACAAGGAACGACAATATTATGTCAGGATTTACCTCTTTTATTGTCCTATATATGTTCCTGTATTTTAGTATTCTATGCGCGCCTTTTATTTTACATTTTACAATGTTATCTATAACCTTTACTCTTGAGTCAATGGGGTAGGATTCGTCTTTTTGCGTCAATATAGCAACGTATGTATCATGCTTTTCGCAGAAATGGTTAAGAAGAATTGATGCAACACGTTCTGCTCCTCCGCCACCTAGACTATGTATGAAAAATAGAATCTTCATTTCCTACGTTTCTTTTTCCGCAAAACAAACAATAAATCTAATGTTCACGCAAAAAAAACTGCACATGTGTCCGTTTGTGGGCAATGGTTATTTATGCTTTGTTGTAAATTTCTCATAAACACACTTGTTTCTTGAAAATATGCTTTTATCAAAAAAAAGCAGATTTCTATTTGTTATAGATTTATATTCACATTATGAAATGTGAGCAATTATTTTCGCATAAAACAAAGTAGAAGAAACAATAAAAATACAACATTATGAAGAGACTATCATTTTTAGCAATCGCATGCTTTTTTGCAGTTTCATCTGCATTTGCAGCGTGGGACGGGTCAACTCAAACTGCATGGACAGTCGGTTCAGGTACAGAGGAAGATCCATATCTGATTGAATCAGAAGAAAACCTAGCATCACTTGCAGCACAAGTAAATGCAGGACAAAGCTTCAGTGGCAAATACTTTAAACAAACAGCAGACCTTGATTTGGGATGCGTTTTTGACGAAGCCGGAATAGTGGATACAGAAGCAAGTGAAAATTTTAGTTGGACTCCAATTGGAAACAAATCTGCATGTTTCTCTGGTATTTATGATGGCAATGGCTTTGTAATAAGCAACTTGTATTATAACAATATTGAGCAAGAGTATTGCGGATTGTTTGGAGGCATTAATAATGCTAAACTGAAGAATATAACATTGGTATCTGGTTTTGTGTTTGGATATCAATATGCAGGTGGTATTTGTGGTTATGCTAAAGGTTCGTCACTTGTAGATTGTTGCGCAAACAATGCAACAGTTTACGGAAAAATGGAACGTAATGGTGGTGTTGTTGGATATATTGAAGGTACAACTCAAGTAAACAATTGCATTAACTATGGTTTTGTATCAGCTTTTAACTTTTCAGGCGGTGTTGTTGGCTTCTGCAACAAAGCAACAACAACCGTAGCAAACTGTGTTAATGTTGGCCAAGTGTTTAGCATGCGATGCACAGCTGGTAGCTTATATGGATATAACAAAGATTTTGGAGGCTCAGCAAGTAACAACTACTACGACAAACAAGTAAATCATTCAGAAGGTTGGACTTCGGTAACAAACATTATTGAGAAAAATGTTGATGTTGTTGGAAAAGTCGAGGGCAAATCAACAGCAGAAATGCTTGGCGATGGTTTGAAAGACGCTCTTGGCGACACCTATTGGGAATATTCTGATGGTCTTTATCCTCGTTTAAAATTGAGCAAAGACAACGATGCTATTGTTTTGGCAGCAACTCCAGTTGTACTAGAACAAGGCGAAGATGTTGATAACGTTAAAACTAATTTTTCAGTCAACACAAGTAACGATGTTGTTTGGGCTAACACAACTGAAAATATAGTTTCAGTATCAGGCAATAATGTTACAATTAATGGTAATGGTCCTGTTCAATTGATAGCAAAGAAGGGCAACTACACAAAAACATTTGCATTACGTACAAATGCCGAAGAAACATATCCAACACTTAGTGTTGATAATATTAAAGATATGAAGGATTTAATCTTTGCAATGGCATACAGCACAAGTTATAAAGGTTATGCCAATTACAATGGTTTCAAGGGCGTTAATTTTGTTCTTAATGACGATCTCTCATTTATGGGTTCTTATGATGAGGAGACAGATACTTGGAGTGGCTCTATATTGGGTTATATGGGCGTTCACAACTCATTTAAAGGTAATTTTGACGGACAAAATCACAATATAGAGAATGTATATGTTGACATGCCAGCAGCAATCAATGGAGGTTTGTTTGGTTGTGTATCGTATGGTACAATATCGAACCTTAATATTACTAGCGGATATGTTACAACCGGCAAACAACATGCAGGAGGTTTGGCAGGTGCTTCATTCCTTGAGAATTTCATCAACTGTTCAGTTAATTGTACTGTAACTGCAGGCTCTGCTCAATATGCAGCAGGTATTGTTAGTTACGATAAAGGTTTTTCAACTTTTACTAATTGTAAAAACTATGGTAATGTTACTTCTTCGCAATATAGTGGTGGATTTGTTGCAAAAAGCGATTTAGCAACAACTGTTGAAGGTTGTGAAAACTGGGGCGATATTTACGTTGGTGCAAGTGGTAAAGCTGGAGGCTTTTGTGGAACTAGCAACATTTCAATGACAATTAGCAACTCTCGCAACTATGGCGCAATAGAAGGTTCATCTCTTGTAGGAGGCTTTATTGGTCAAAGTTTAGCAAATGGTGCCATTATTTCAAACAGCGAAAACCATGGCGCTATTACCGGAACATCAAGTATTGTGGCAGGCTTTATTGGTCAATCGACAAAAGGTCACATTACTAATTGTATAAACAATGCAAAAGTGACTGGTACGACTTCCATAGGTGGCATTTGTGGTGAGTCAACAACTGATACTATTCAATTTTGTATTAACAACGATACCATTATGTCATCTTCAAGTGTAGTTGGCGGTATTGCAGGTGTAATTAAAACACAATCTTTGATTAATGGCTGCCTTAATAGTAGCTATGTTAAAGGAGCAAGCAACATTGGTGGTATTTGTGGTCAAACTACCGAATCAGTAGTTAAAAACTGTTTTAACTCTGGATTGGTTAACGCAAATACTAACATAGGCGGAGGTATTGTAGGTTCAAATGGTACACAATCGGAATGTGAATCTTCAATTAACATTGGACTAGCAATATCAGGCGGGGCAAACAAAGGTGCCATAGTTGGTAGCAATAGCGGTTCAGTTAACTACTGCTACTCTGACAAGCAAATAAGCACAAATACCAAAATATGTGAAGGAACTGCTGCTACCAATTCAGAGCTTGCATTTACAAAAGACATCATCTCCGATAATTTGAAAGATGTGCTAGGTGAAGATAATTGGTCATACGCGAATAGACTATATCCTTGTCCTAAAGGACTTGAAAACAATGAAATTGCACAAGTTGCTACAGCATCAATCTGCTTGTTTGTTGACGAGAATGATGAAAATCTATACGACGAATTGGCTAATGTGAGCAACAAGTTCTCTATTGGATTTGCTAATGGTGTGAAATGGAAAAGTTCATCAAACATAATTGGTATTGTAAATTATGATGCTTACGTTTCGCAAAAAGACAAAGAAAACACCGTTACACTTACAGCCACCAAAGGAACCATTTCAAAAAGCCTTACACTGACCATTCCTGCTTCAGTAGGTTTGTTAAGTCCTAATTTGAATTGGGACGGAATCGCAGACTTTGTTTATGGTACTGCCATTGACGCAAGTATGCTAAATGCTACTGTTGACGAAGGTGTTGATGGAGAATTTGTGTATTCTGTCGAAGAAAATGATGTTCTACCTGCTGGTTCACAAGAAGTTACCGTTACTTTTGCTCCAACCACTCCAGGATATGCTCGTGAAAACAAAACAATTACAGTAAATGTAGCTAAGGCACAACCTGTAATCACTTGGAATAAACCTTCTGACATTATCTATGGAACACGCATTAGTTTAGAGCAACAAAACGCAGTTTGTAATGTCGATGGTGAATTTATCTACACCAACACTGGTGCAGTATTGGATGCAGGAACCCACAAATTGTATGTAACATTCAATCCTTCTAGCAACAACTACACTTCTGTAAAAGACTCGGTAGAATTGACCATTAAGAAAGCTACACCTACTATTGTGTGGGCTAATCCGTCGGATATAACTTACGGAGAAGCTATCTCGTCGCAATTAAATGCCATTTCAACAACAGAAGGTGAGATTACATACTCTGTTAATGTTGGTGATGTGCTTTCAGCTGGCGACAACACAATCACAGCTACACTTACACCAACTTCAGGCAACTACGAAACAACAAGCGCAACAGTAGTTCTACATGTGCGCAAGGCAGCCTCGGCAATCACTTGGGCACCTGAAAAAACAACATTTACTTATGGCGAAAGCATAGAGTCGTTGTTTAATGCCTCTGCCGATGCTGAAGGCTCAATAGTTTACTCGGTTGATAAAACTGCCACTCCAAACGCTGGAAGTCTTGAGGTTACTGCCACATTTACTCCTACATCGGGCAATTACGAATCGGCAACCAAGGGCGTAAATGTTAATATTGAAAAAGCTAAGTTATCGGTATCTGTAGCAGACGTAAAAATTAAACAAGGTGAGAATTTGCCTAGCTTTAATGTTGAATACAATGGATTTGTGAACAACGACAACGCAGCAAGTCTAAAATCGGAACCAACAGCAACTTGTTCAACCGACGGAAAAACTGCTGGTACATTTGATATTGTAGTAGCAGGTGGCGAATCTTCAAACTATGACTTTGTTTACCAAAATGGCAAACTAACAGTTGAGAAAACAGATGCAATTGCTGAGACTGAATCAACTATCAACATCTATCCAAATCCAACAACCGATGTTATAGTAATTGAGAGCGATGCAAACGAAGCTCAAATATTTAATCTCAATGGCGATTTGGTTAAGGTTTGCCCATTGTCGGGCACAACTCATGTTGATGTAAACGACCTTGCTGAAGGAACTTACATTGTAGTTGTAGGCAATAAAGCAACTCGAATTGTAAAGAAATAGTTAATTAATTTGAAAATTGTAGAAAAACGGTCAATGACAATGTTCATTGGCCGTTTTTTTAGGCAATTAATCCAAAACGATGACTAATCTTGGCAACCAAGTAGCAAGAGCAACCAAATGGTCGGTTCTATCAGAACTGATGGCCAAACTAATTACACCAATATCTATGATGGTATTGGCTCGGGTGCTCACACCTGAAGCCTATGGCGCCATTGCTACTACAGCAATAGTCATATCATTTGCCGAATTGTTTACCGATAGCGGATTCCCCAAATATCTTATCCAACATAATTTTCAAAGCGATGAAGAAAAGAGCGAATCTGCTAATGTTGCATTTTGGACTAATTTCTCATTGAGTCTGTTCATTTGGGGAATCATAATCATTTTCCGACATCAAATTGCAATAATTGTAGGCAGTCCTGAACTTGGCAATGCCATTGCAGTAGCTTGTATTGCAATACCAATAACGACATTTTCTAGTATTCAGATAGCATTATTCAAACGCGACCTCAATTTTCAGCCCCTTTTCCACGCGCGAATTGTTGGCATTGTCACACCTTTTCTGTTCACAATACCATTGGCTATGTGGCTGAAGAACTATTGGGCGTTAATAGTAGGAACAATTTTTTATCAAGTAGTTACTGCAATTATTCTTGCTATAAACTCGAAATGGCATCCGCGGCGCTATTATAGTTTCGGTAAATTGAAAGAAATGTTGGCGTTTTGCTTTTGGATAATTACAAACGATGTGCTAACCTATTTTACTGGATACATTGACCTCTTTCTGATAAGCCAAAAATTTGATCAACATAAATTAGGCATCTACCGAACCGCAGTATCAACATCAACGCAAATAATAGCATTAGTCTCTGCTATTGTGCTACCAGTACTACTTCCTGTCTACTCCAAAATACAGAGCGACCATAACAAATTGCGAGAAACAATGCTGAAAATACAGAAATACTTGGGGATAATTATTCTGCCTTTGGGCTTTGGCGTTTTCTTGTACAGCGATTTGGTTACTAACTTATTACTTGGACCACAGTGGGCTGAAGCTGCTCCAATTATTGGTCTTTGGGGAATTTTGCACAGTTTTTCTTTGCTGATAAACCGCAATTGCTCAAATACTTACATTGCAATAGGGCGGCCTAAAATTTCAGTTTTATTACAAACATTATATGCGGCAGCACTAATCCCAACCATTATTATCTCATCTAACATTAGTTTTGAAGCAGTTTACTACACCCGGGCTTTTGCAAAAGGGTGGATGATAGTACTTAACCTAATCACGATTTACATAACAATCAGACAATCAACTATAAAAGTCATTACCAACATTTTACCAGAATTGTGGGGTTGCATTGTAATGAGTGGTGCAGCATTGTTGCTTTCGTTTTTGGGGAATAACACGCAATGGCAACTTGTATCAATATTGATATGTGGCATTGTTTACTTTGCTACAATTTGTATTTTTAAAGAAGATAGGCAAGCGTTGTCAAATATTATCCGTTATGCAAAACAGCAAATACAAGTTAAATGAAAATAGCTATACATCATAGAGAAGGTTCGTTTAGTTCGCACTGGATTGATTACTGCCAAAGAAATGGTATCGATTTCAAACTTGTCAATGCATACGATAACGATATTGTTAGTCAACTTGCTGACTGCAATATCTTTATGTGGCATCATCATCAATCAATATACAAAGATCAATTATTGGCCAATCATCTCCTTCTTTCAATGCAAGGAATGGGACTGATAACATACCCTAATTTAAACACTTCATGGCATTTTGATGACAAGTTGGCTCAGCATTATCTGTTAAATTCAATTGGGGCACCAATTGTACCTACATACATATTCTTTAACAAACAAGATGCTATTGAGTGGGCTGAACAAACAACCTTTCCAAAGGTTTTTAAGTTAAAAAATGGGTCATCCTCAGCAAACGTGATGCTTGTAAAGAACTCAAAGCAGGCGCAAAGGTTGATATCAAAAGCCTTTAATAAAGGAATTCCTACATTTCGATATAAGGATAGAATAAAAGAACGTTATCGCCTATACAAAATAGGAAAAGTATCTCTCCGAAATTTACTAGGACTAGTACGAAGAGCCTTATTCCGCGTTTGTCCGGGAGAATATTTCAAATTTCACGACAAAGAATGTGGTTATGTTTATTTTCAAGACTTCATGTCATCAAAGAACTTTGACATAAGGGTGTTGGTGATTGGCAATAAGGCAATAGCAAAGAAAAGAATAAACCGCCCTAACGATTTTCGGGCATCAGGAGGAAACAACCTGATTTTTGATAAAGAACAAATTGACGAAAAATTTGTTCAAGCAGCATTCTTGGCCAATAAATCGCTAAAAATGCAAAGTGTAGCTTTCGATTTCTTGTATGGCGAGCACGACGAACCGCTAATTTCAGAGATAAGCTATTGCTGTGGTTACGAGTCAAACAAAGACGCACCAGGCTACTGGACTTCAGATATGCAATGGCACAAATGTTCAAATATCAACATTTGCGATTGGATAATAGAGGAGGTTATTGCAGAGTACAAGGCAAAAGAGTCGGCAAAAGTTATTGCAGATTAGGCAGAATATAGTGTTGCTAAGGTTGCCTTTTTCTTTAAAAATGTTGCTAACGATTGCTTAATGAAAGTTACATTTGTCAAATAATTGAGCACACCACAGATAACTAAAAATGAACAACTTAAGAATTTGTTTCTGTTTTGATGTTCAACTTAAGAGTCAAATGGCTTCTGTTTTTTTTGATTATAAGTAAAGTGAAGTAGAATGAAGTTTCTAGTTACAGGAATAGCAGGTTTTATAGGCTACCATGTCGCACGGCGATTGGTGGAGCAAGGCCATGCTGTAACTGGAATCGACAACCTTTCTGCACCGTCAGATTTAAAGTTAATGCGTTTGTCGGAATTGGGATTTGCTCAAAATCAGTTTGGTTATGGGCTGATGCATCAAAGTGCAAAGTTTGGCAACTTGAAATTTGTAGCACTAAATATCCAAGACAGAGTTCAAATACATAATTTGTTTGCTGCAGAGCAGTTTGACAAGGTTATAAACCTAGCTGCCAAGACAGGTGTCAGAAGTTCATTAGATTCTCATTCAGAATACATTGCGAGCAATATTGATGGGTTTTCGTGCATATTGGAAAACTGTGTAACGCATCACATTAGCCACTTTATATATGCATCGTCGAGTAGCGTTTATGGAAATAACGAAAAGGTGCCTTTTTCGGAGGACGATGCGCTGGCCAATCCTGCAAGTGTGTATGCAGTAACAAAAATTGCAAACGAGTTACTTGCAAAAACATACTCCAACACTTATGGCTTAAAATCAACAGGGTTAAGGTTTTTTACCGTTTATGGTCCGTGGGGACGTACCGATATGGCGCCAATGCTTTTTGCTAAAGCCATTGCCGATGGCAAACCTATCAATGTTTTTAACAATGGTAATTTGTTGCGAGACTTTACTTATATCGACGACATAGTGAATGGAGTTTGTCTTGTAGCTAATATGCAACCGCAAGACATTTCGTCACCAAATGTTTACAATATAGGTTGTTCTACTCCAGTTAAGTTGCTCAACTTTATTTCGGAATTGGAGTTGGCTATGGGACAAAAGGCTGAAATGAACATGATGCCTATGCAAGTTGGTGATGTATATCAAACTTATGCTGACACAACTGCTTTTGAACGCGATTTTGGCTATCGTCCGAAAACATCGTTAAAAGACGGTATTGCCATATTTGTAAAGTGGTTTCTTGAGTATAACAACAAGTTAGTATAGTGTGCAATGGAAGCAATTGGTGGAGCTAAACGCAAAGTCATTTTTTTCATGCCCAATAGCATGGGGGGGGCCGAGCGTGTTTCCATTACCATTGCCAAAAGTCTTGACTTGGACAAGTATGACGTACAATTTGTAGTGGTAGGTCGAAACCTTGATAAAATAGTAAACTTTATTCCTAACAAATTTAGCGTCAGACTGTTGAAGATTCGTAATATATACGATTTTGCAATTAGTCGTTTAGTAGGATTGTTACGCAACGACAGGCCAGCCGTTGTTTTCTGTTCGTTAAATTATCTAAATGTTAGGATTATTTCGGCCGCTAGAATTGTAGGCGGAATAAAAATTGTGGTTCGTTGTAGCTCATCAATGAGCAGAAACAAATACTTGCGCTTGTTGGCAAGGTTGACATACCGAAAGGCTGATATTGTTGTGGCACAAACCAACGAAATGCGCATTGAGATAATAAAAGATCTAAAAACTGAGCCCAATCGTGTTCAAGTGCTACATAATCCTATCGACAAGGAAAATATTGCCCAATTGTTGGCAAATGCGCAAAATCCTTATTCAAGCAGCAATGTTAACATAGTATCTGTAGCTCGATTTGTTGGCGTTAAGGGCATCGATACTCTAATAAATGCTTTTTCACAATTTTCGGCAGTAATTGATAATGCCAAACTATATGTTGTTGGCAATTATAATACTGATTCAAAAGAATATATTTCAATCTTAACCCAGATAAACAAGTTGGGATTACAACAAAAGGTTCAGTTTGTGGGGCTAACAACAAATCCGTATCAGTGGATAAAATATGCCGATTGTTTTGTGTTGGCCTCGCGGCAAGAAGGGTTGCCAAACGCATTGCTTGAGGCAATATACCTTAAAACGCCAGTAGTTTGTACTTTGAGTGTTCCTATAATAAGGCAAATTGTTGAAAATGGAGTCAATGGGTACATTGTCCCAATTGACGATGTTGACGCAATGACACAAGCCATGACACAAGCCATTAAACTTGAGTCAAAAGGTTTAACTTTGTACCAATCGGCAACAACCGAACAGTTTTCGAATTTGTTTATTTGACACGTGAATACGGTTTATTTCTACGGTTCATTTCCATGTAAAAAGTCATCGTTTTGTGGGGGCGGGGAGATTGGCAATTTGCGAACAGTGCAAATGTTGAGGCAATTTGGCTATAAAGTTCGAATTGTAAAGAAATACCGTTGCGGAGGAAATACAAACTCACACATTATTCGCCTGCTTACATATCCTTTTCGCTTTGCATTGAGTTTACTTCAGTTTGCATGTTTGCTCATTGTTGGCAATCACAAGGCTATGATTCACATATCAGGTTTTTATGGCAATGTGGTTTATGCTGAATATCTGTTTGTCTTGTTGTCTAAATTGTTGGGTTATAAAGTCTTATACGAGATGCGCGGAGGTGGAGCAGAGCAATTCTACACAAACGGCAATTCGTTTTATCGCCATTGTTTTAGTTTTATAGTACGTAAATCGAGCATTATATTCTCACAAGGCATTGAAAACGAGAAGTTTTTGCGCACTATAACCAATACTCCTATATTTTACTATCCCAACTATTTGAAAACTGATTTTTTGCCAAATAGCGTACCTGTTAAACCTGATAGTCCGTTGCATATCATATACTTAGGTCGTTTATCGCCTGAAAAGAACATTCAGTTGATAGTTGATGCAACTGCAATTCTTCAAAAGCATTTACAAGTAGATTTGACAATAGTTGGGCAAGGTGAAAAGAGATATGTTGATTCTATATGTGAGTTAATGCACAAACGGTTGAGTATCAATTCATTTACAATAATAAACGGTTCGCCGCATGATGAAGTTGGGCAATTTTTAGCCGATAAGCATTTCATCATTTTCCCATCGAAACTTGAACGCGAAGGTCAATCAAACACAATAACCGAGGCTATGGGATTTGGTATTGTTCCAATATCTAGTCCGCAAGGTTTTTCAAAAACGCTTATAGGCAACAGCAACCTTATAGTTGAAGATTTATCAGCAGAGAGTTATGCAAATAAGTTACTTGAGGTGGTTAAGTCGGGCAAGTACGAATTGCTGAGCAAGCAAATGCACGAAAGAGTAGTAACCAACTATTCGGAAGATGTTATTAAACCAGAGGTAAAAGAACAATACGATAGACTCTTTAATTGGTGAGCAAGAACCCGTCTTGTTCCTTTCTTTTGAGAGACACCGAACTTATAAAGCAAAAAAAAGAGATGCATTGTTTTGCATCTCTTTTTTAGTATAGTATTAATCTTTAATAGTAAACCTAACGGCCAAGCAAACTTAGTACGCCATTGATAAAAGCCAAAGGATGCACAGGGTTGCCTGGAATATAAAGGTCCACTTTGTGGTTTGCAAGAAACGAGCGGTCGAGAGCTGGGCTATCGGCAAAAATACCACCACTAATGGCATCAACGCCAGCTAAAATCAATAGTTTTGGATCGGGTGTTGCATCAAAACATATTTCAAGAGCTTCGGCCATGTTTTTACTTATTGGGCCCGTAACAACAATGCCATCGGCATGGCGAGGTGAGGCAACAAAATCGATACCAAAACGTCCCATGTCAAAGTTTACGTTGCTAGTTGCGTTAAGTTCCCACTCGCAGCTGTTGTCGCCAGCGGCTGATACCTCGCGCAATTTTAGCGAGCGACCATAAATGCGGCGAATCTCGGCACGTACTTTATCGGCATCAACCAAAATTGGGCTGTCGTTGCCTTCGGTTACAATAAGGTTCTCGCGAATGTTTGAGCCCATTTTGTAATCTTTAGTGAATTTGATTTTTTCGGGGCAAGCAAAAGCGCACTCGCCGCAAAATGTGCAACGGCCAAGGTCGATGCGCAAAGGCGAACCGCTGATGGCGCCGGTTGGACACAAATCGATAAGCGATTTTTCGTCGCAAGGAGCATTAGATATGACAGGGCGTCCACGAAAAACGCCAGGAACATCGGTTGTTTTAACATCTGGAATAAATTGTTTTCCCTGATGTATTAATATCTTCATATTATCGAATATCATAACTGGTAGATATTTAGTTGTTTATTCGTCAGTTATATTAAAGGTCGTGACCGCTATATGATAGGTCGAAACTTTTGTTGCAGATTGGGAAATCGGAAATCTCGTTATTGCGAACAGCTAATGCCAATCCAAGCCAGTTGTGGAACGATGGGTCTTTAACCTTGTAGTGGGTCAAATCGCCGTCGGGGCCGGTAATTGCGCAATGGCAAATTTCGCCACGCCAACCTTCAACCAACGAAACCACAAACGAGTTTGGTTCTGCCTTGTCAAGTGTTGTGGCTGGTTTGTGGTCGTATGGCATTGTGCTTAAGATGTCGTTCATCATGTCAATTGAGCGAAGAATTTCGTCGTAACGGATGCGAGCGCGGCAATAAACGTCGCCAACAGGTTCTAACACAGGTTTGTAGTCAATGTTAGCATAGTGGCCAAATGGGTGAGATGCTCTAATATCGCGAACTATGTTGCTTGCGCGAGCAGCCATTCCAACCATACCTATTTGGTGTGCCACAGCAGGCGACACAATGCCAGTGCGTTCAATACGCGACAATACCGAAGGCAAATCAAATGTTTGCTCGGCCATTTCAACAAAGTGAGGTTTGTAGGCTGATATCATCTCTTTCCATTGTGCTGCAAGGTCGTTGGTGAAAGGGAAGTTGGTTTTGCCAGGGCGAATAAGACCCTTTGCAAAACGGTTGCCTGCCCAACGTTGGAAATAGTTGATGACTGGTGTGCGCAAGCGTCCAAATACCGAGTTACCAAGTTGATATGCAATGTCGGTGCAGATGCCGCTCAAATCGCCAGTATGTATTGCAATGCGTTCATTTTCAATAGCAAACGCACGTTCCATTTGCAATTGTTTATCGGCAGTGAAACCGCAAAGGCTTTCCCAAGCGTTGGCAAAAGCTACCGAATGACCAACAGTTGTATCGCCTGTAATGTTTTCGGCCAATGTTGCTCGTTGTAGCAGTTTTTTCTTCTCAATCATCAAGGTCTCAAGTCCGCGGTGCTGATAGCCAAGTTGAATTTCAAGATGCAGAATTTGCTCGCCATTGCAAATAAAGCGGAAGTGTCCGGGCTCAATTATTCCGGCGTGTATTGGACCTACACCAACTTCGTGAAGTTCTTCGCTATCGATTTGGTAAAATGGGTAATTAACCATTGTTTGCGACTTGTCGGCAGCATTGTATGGGTAGCGAACAGGTTTTAGCCAAGGGTGCCCATCGAAGTTGATTCCAAAATTCTCGTGAATCTCGCGCTCAAACAAATGGAACGACATGTATTTAGCCGTTATTGACTGTAGAGTGTCGGTTTTGCTCACAACCGATGAAAGTACATTGATGCTTGCTGAAGCATCGTCGGCTATGCAACACAAAAGTTGAACATTGTTTTCTGCAGGAATGCCAAAATAGCTAACGCAATGGGCTTCTGGCTTTTCCATTAGCTGGTTGGTAACTACATTGAAGAAGTCGGCGTAAGCCAAAACTGGAATTTCGGCAAACTTAATGCGCTGATTGTTTTTTATGCTAATAAAGTCCATTGCATTAAAGAGTTAATAGTTGAACGGCTTCATTTATCAAGTTCACAAAGAAATCGGGTGGGCAAATGCCAAGGTAAACAGTTAGTAGCAAAAGAATGTATTGCGAAACTGTTTCAACACAACTTGGTTTTGTAATGTTGCTTGCGTCAAAGCCATCAACAGGTGTAAAGAGCATTTTGAAGATGTTTTTGCCAAGCGCCCAAATGATAAATGTGAGCATTATTAGTACTGGTACCAAAACATAAATGTAGTTGGCAGCAAATAGCGATTTAAACACAAGAAACTCGCTGACAAACAAGCCTGAAGGTGGCATGGCTGTTACACACACAAAGGCGAGCAAAAGAAATACAGCGCCGGGTGTGTTGTATGTGAAATAGTTGCCTATTTGATATATGTCTTTGGTTTTGAAAACCATATACAAATGTCCAATTTGCATGAATAGCGATGACTTAGCAAAAGTGTGAAGCACTAAATGAAGAATGGCTGCATAGTAGCCAATTCCACCAGCTGCAAGACCAAGTGCCACAACGCCCATGTGCTCAATACTTGAGTAGGCCAACATGCGTTTCACATTCTTAACCTTAAGCAGATAAACGGTTGCTACAAAAATTGATAGCACTGCCGAAATTATCATTACGTGACTTGCCCACGATTGAACTTGTGTATGAGTAAGAATTTGGTAGAAACGGAATACTCCAACAAATCCCACGTTCATAAGAACGCTTGAGAATAGTCCAGCTGCTGGAGTTGGTGCCTTGTCTTTGGCATCGATACCTGCTGTGTACATTGGAACTAGACCAAACTTGGCTGTGTAGCCCGAAAAGATGAACACAAAGGCAAGTTTGAGCCAAAAGGTGTCAAGCTTTGGTGCAATTTGTGTCAACGAATCATAGGTAAGGTTTGTTTCTGCAACACTGCCTAGTGCAATACTGAGGAACAAAATGCCGATGAACACAAACACAAGGCTTATTGAGCAAACAAAAATGTATTTCCATGTAGCCTCAATTGAACCAGCGCTACGTCGGTGATAAACCAATGCAGAAGCACTTAAGGTTGTTATCTCAACAAAAATCCAAGTAACTGCAATGTGCGACGATAGGTAAGCCATCGATAGCGCCATTACCAACAACACCATTGCGCCATAGTATATGCCGCGTGTACGAGGGGTTTCGGTTTCGGCATAAATGTAATCGTAGCGGTGGAATAGGGCAGGAATGCTTACAATGGTTAAAACTAACAAAAGCAACAAACCCAGTGAGTCCATTTTGAAATACAACAAGTTTTCGCCTTTTGCCATAAACGACATGTAGGTAAAAGCGCACTGCAATACCACAAACAAGGCAACCATTGCATTGTTTAGAGACTTGTTTTTGTTGGCAAACAAAAGTAACGCCAACACAAGCGAAATAACGAAATATGCTATTACTGTCATAACTTCAATACGTTTAATCTTTCAAACTACTCAATTGGTTTACATCGCCATCGTTTATTACGTTACCCACCTTGTTAATGAAGATGCCAAGAAGGAATACGCTTACAAACACATCGAGCAATACACCAAGGTTAACCAAAAGTGGCATTTCGTTGCCCACTGCAAGCGACAAGATGAATACACCGTTCTCAATAAGTACGTAACAAATAACATGGGTAATAATCTTTTTGCGGGTAACTATTAAGAATAGTCCGCAGAAAAGTGCCGACAACGCAGTAACAAAATATATCTTGTTTAGATGTACTGCCTCAATCAAGTTCGACAATACGAATGTTAGCACAATAATCATTGTTGTAACAAGCAACGATACAAAGTAAGGTACAAATGGTTCGGCCTCACGTTTTATCTTGTTTTTCTTTATTACATAACGAATGAAAAGTGGAAGAACAATGGCTTTTACAATCAAGGTCTCAAGAATGATGAACGCAAAGTTGAGCACGTTCATATCGTGTAACTCAAGTAATGCCACAAGCATTAGCAACACACCTTGAAACGATAAAATCGACAAGTACGTCATCAACCTGTTGGCAATTGAAAAGTACAACAGCGTGATGGCAAAGATTATCAGAAGTATATTGGTCATCTTAATTAATTTTGATTCGTTTTCAAATAATTAGCTCATTAGTACTCCAAAGAGCATTAGCAATGCCAACGATGATAGCGCAAGTATGAATTGCGCATTGTTGCCCATGCGGAAGCGAGCCATAAACGACTCGATGATACCAGCCACAATGGCAAGCAAAAATTGTATGCCGAAGAATACTGGAATTGAAACGTATAGCGGCCAGTTGCCAATAAATAGGTTGGCTATGAGTGCTCCATACATTGCAAACTTGAGGTTGGTGGCTTGCAAAATAAGTCCAAGGTCAAAACCGCTATTGTCCAAAATCATCACCTCGTGAATCATTGTCAACTCAAGGTGAGTTTTTGGGTCGTCAATAGGCATGCGGCTGTTTTCAATCATACATATCATAATGAGCACAAAACACGCAATGGTAACAAGCGCATACGAAAGGTACGAGCCAATGTGCAGATTCATAAATATGTCGTGAAACGAGGTGTTGCCTGTTAAAAGACCAAGCGAGCCCATAAGAATGAAGAACGCAGGCTCGGCAAGCATTGAGAAAAGCGCCTCGCGGCTAGCTCCCATGCCCTCAAAACTGCTGCCAGTGTCGAGCGCTGCTATTATGCTAAAAAACTTGCCCAATGCCAAAACGTAGGCAAAAAACACAAAGTCGCACGAAAACGACACCAAACCTTTTTGCGATCCTAGCGGAACAACCATCATTGCCGCAAGTATTGATGCAAAATAGATTGATGGTGCAATTTGGAAAATATCGCTTGATGTGTTGCTATATACAGCACCTTTGCGCAACGACCTCCAAATGTCTTTCATTGGCTGCATTATGCCTGGCCCCTTTCGCCCCGATGCAAGGCTCTTGGTGCGAACAACAATACCTGTGAAAAACAAGCTTGCAATGAAAATTAGTACAAAACTCAACATTACTATAATGTATTTAGATAATTGATAAACAATCTGATAAGCTTAAACATAAATGGAACGCCAGCAATGAGTATGATGAAGAACATTCCGTAGAATATGTAGAACTGTAAACGGCCGTTTTGCATGATTGAAAAATGACTCAAAAGTCGTCTAATCATGCGCAAAGGTTTAATAATTAAACCTGTTTCGGTGCGGTCAAGGGCTTCGGTTGCATACTCGGCTTTGCCGGGGAATATGCCTTCTACATCAATCTTGCGTTTTTTAACTTGTAAAACCGATTTTGCCAAACGTCGGTAACTTCTTACAAACGAACTTGCTGTGTATTGAATTTTGGGAGTAGGGGCCAAATAACCACAACCCCATGTTTCGCCTTTCGATTCGGGCAAATGCGATGTAAACCAACGGCGTAGGCCATAAACAACTGCAGCAATGCCGATAAACACCAGCATGTAGATGCCAATTGCACTGAGAGTAGTAACCGCCTGAAATGATTCGCCAGTAGCATTATTGCCAACAAACTGTTGCAATGCGCCATTAAGCGCACCAATAAAGAACTTTGGTGCAATACCTATGGCTACAATCATGCCTCCTGCCATATACATTGGAAACAAACGTACAAATCCAAATTCTTTAGGCTCGCTGTGAAGTTTTGCGCGTGGTTGTCCAAGGAAAATTGTTCCAAAGGCTTTGGTGAAGCACATTATGGCCAATCCGCCTATTAGCGCCAAACCTGCCATTGATAATGCCAAAGCAACTGTTCGGCCCGAACCTTGAATGCTGTTGATGCCATCAAACAAACCATTGTATATCAAGAATTCTGATACAAAACCATTGAAAGGTGGCAGTCCGCAAATAGCAAGACTTGCCAAAAGAAAGAGCATTGCAGTTTGTGGCATTTTACGTATAAGTCCGCCAAAGTGTTCAATGTCCATGCAATGTGTGGCTTGATATACATTGCCAGCACCGTAGAAAAGTAGCGATTTGAATAGTGAGTGGTTGAGAACGTGAAGCAATGCGCCTGCAAAACCAATTATTGCCAACGAATTATTGTTGCAACCAAGAGCAATACATCCAACTCCAATGCCAATACCAATAATGCCAATGTTTTCAACACTATGGTAAGCCAAAAGTCGTTTCAAATTATGCTGAATAATGGCAAGCATCACACCATAAATTCCTGTTACAACTGAAATGATAAGGATGAAAAATCCCATAACCATATAGTTGACATTGATAATGAGCAACATGCGCATTATTCCGTATATGCCTATTTTGATTAGTACACCCGACATCATGCCCGAAACGTGCGATGGTGCAGCTGGATGTGCATGTGGCAACCAAGTGTGGAAGGGTACAAAACCTGCTTTGAAGGCAAAACCAACAAAAAATAAAAGCATCAGCCCTAAACTAGCCAAACGCGATTGTTGACTAACAAACTGCATTATGCCATCAAACGAGTAAGTGCCCGATACTATGGCTACCCAAATGAATGCCACTGTAAGTAAAAGAATGGCCAAATGCGACTGAATTAAATAGTTGATTCCCGCACGAATGGTGCGAACTTTTTCTCGTTCAAAAATCACAAGGAAGAATGCTCCAAGTGCCATAATCTCCCACGAAATGAGAAATCCAATGCTGTTGCGCATTGCACAAACCGACATCAGTCCCGCATGAACTAGTAAATAACATATCCAATGCAAACTCAGTTCATTGCGGCTATCGGCATAGGCATTCATGTACTGCTGTCCGTAAATAACGCTTGTTATCATTGTGAAACTAATGACAAGCATAAACCACGCCGACAATGGATCTATCTCCATGCCGATTGGTCCTGTTACATACGAACCTGCAAAATTGTATGTGTGTGTGTTTCCTATTAGTGCGTCAACCGCTGGTACTGCACTTATTGCCGCCATTGCAACTATTCCGTAAATAGCAACAATTCCCTTTGTGCGAGGTGCAACAATGCTCACAACAACTGCTGCGAGCAACAAAACCAACAAGTAAACGCCTACAAGCATCATACTATAGCCAATTGAATAATGAGCAAATTAATACCGCAATAACAAAACCAAGTCCGTACAAAATGTATTGTTGAAGTTGTCCGTTTTGAATAAACTGAAACTTGTTAAGCAATTCAACCCACTTTGTTAAAATGCCATTGAAAATGCGAATCTCAAAGAAATCGGAGTAGTGCGAAACATATTGGCGTTCTTTTGGAAATACTTCACCCTCAACAAGTTCGTCATATTCTTTCTTCTCAACCAATACGCCACCCAATAACTTGCCAAGTGTTTTTGAATATGACTTTCCAGTGTATTGAATGCTCGATTTAGGTGCAAGGTATCCGCAGCCCCATGTTGGACCAACCGACGATGGTTGACGTGATGTGAGCCAAAAACGAATGGCCAAAACCACTCCAATTATGCCCAAGAACAACAAAGAGTAACGACCTATTGATGTCATTGCTCCAACAACACCAACTGGAACCGCTGCAACTTGCGCCCCAATTAATGTTGACACAACTTGTTGTGCCGCACCAATATAAAACGAAGGTACCAAAGCAACGCTCATCATTACCACTATAATAATATATTGTGGTAAGCGCATCAAAATTGGAACTTCAACTGGCTCGCTATGCAGATGCGAACGGCGTTGACCAAGAAATATAACGCCAAAGCACTTTGTGAATGCCATTACCGATGCTCCTCCAATAATTGAAAGCGTTGCAATGGAAAGAATCATCATTATTGAATGTAGCATTCCTGCGTTGTTCAAACCGTAAAATAGTCCCGAATAAATAACAAATTCCGACACAAATCCGTTGAATGGTGGCATGCCGCCAATGGCAAGCGCTCCAATAAGAAATATAAAGGCCGACTTTGGCATTTGCTTAATAAGTCCGCCAAGTTTTTCCATGTCGCGGGTGTGTGTCTGCTGATAAATTGAGCCCGACGTAAAGAACAAAAGTGATTTGAAAAGCGAGTGGTTTAGTACGTGCAATAATGCGCCCACAAAACCAATCATTGTAATAATTGGATTTTGAAGCCCAAGACCAATAAGTCCAAGTCCAAGACCAATGCCTATAATACCAATATTCTCAATAGTGCAATAAGCCAACACTCGTTTAAAATCGCGGTGTACAGCCGAGTTTACAATTCCAAAAATGCCAGTGAGCAACGATATTGATAAAAGAACTTTGCCAATTAGCATATAGTCGGTCTGAAGATACGCTATCACTCTAATTATTCCGTAGATGCCCATCTTGACAATCACACCCGACATAACACCCGAAACGTGCGAAGGGGCAGCAGGGTGAGCGTGTGGCAACCATGAGTGCAATGGAATAAAACCTGCTTTTATGCCAAAACCGATAAACAAAAGCAAGAATAACCAAACGTTGCTATTGCCTGCAAAGAATGTTCCTATTGCAGACATATCAAGCGAACCGGTTTTTAAATACACCCAAATGAAAGCAACAGTTAAAAATGCCACACCCAAGTGCATTTGTATCATATAGTTCAAACCTACTTTTTGTGTGTCTTCGCGCTCGCTTTCAAACATCACTAGCAACAGCGATGATAAAGACATTAATTCCCAAGCTACAAGAAACGCCAACATGTTTTGCAACATGCACACCCACAACATCGACGATTGAAACACCATAAAATAAATCCAATGCAGTGTCAATGCGCTCTTGCGTTCGCTGTATGCACGCATGTAACCAATGCCGTAGGCTGCACCTGTCAAGCATGTAAAATTTACAATCAAAATAAACCAAGCCGACAAAGCATCAACACGAACAGCAACATCACCAAAAATTGGTAATGTGGCCACGATATTGTCAATTGGATTGCCAAGCAAAACTCCAACTGCTGCCATTGAGCTGAATACGCCAACGGCAAAAACGGCTAACAGATTGAGCCACGGCTTGATACGTGATGGCGCTAACGATACAAACAATATGCCTAATACCAACGCTAATGCCGAAAAAATAATGTCTGTCATAGATACTTATACCTCCCGAAAAAGAAAGCGCAAAAGTATAGATTATGCAGCTAAATTGTACCGAAAATAATGCTAAAAATTTAGGCTTTTTCAACGGCATTTTCAAAGCCCAAAACTCATTGGCTTTTTGTGACTTCTGAACTTGTATGAACTGCCTTTTTGATACTTTAAATTTATCGCTTAACATGTTCAATTTAATCAAGCTTGCAATTGTTAAAAAACCGTGAAAAAATGGAACATATTCCTACCGTTGGTCAGCACTTTTAGGCTTTATTTTGCATTAAATGACTAATTGTATGGCAAACGAACAGGTTAAACTACTTATAATAGGTTCAGGTCCAGCAGGTTATACAGCTGCAATTTATGCGTCACGAGCAAATTTATCGCCAGTTTTGATTGAAGGTTTGCAAGTGGGCGGACAACTAACCACAACAACCGACATTGAAAACTTTCCTGGTTACCCAAACGGCATCTCGGGTGCCGAAATGATGGAAGACCTTCGTCGTCAAGCTGAACGCTTTGGTACCGAAATGCGCTTTGGTATGGTTACTAGTGTCGATTTTTCGGGCGATAAAAAACTGGTCACAGTTGATGGCGATAAACTGATTGAGGCTGAGGCTGTTATTGTTGCTACTGGCGCAACTGCAAAATATCTGGGCTTGCCCTCCGAGGCTAAATTCCGCGGCAGTGGTGTTTCGGCTTGTGCTACTTGCGATGGCTTTTTTTACCGCAAAAAAGATGTAGCAGTAGTTGGCGGCGGCGATACCGCTTGCGAAGAAGCTACCTATCTGGCCCATTTATGCAACAAAGTATATCTTATTGTACGCAAAGATGCATTACGAGCTTCAAAAGCAATGCAACAACGCGTGTTCAACACTCCTAACATCGAAGTGCTGTTTGAGCATAACACATTGGAACTAACTGGTACCGATGTGGTTGAGGGCGCCCGTTTGGTATTTCGACAAGGCACTGCCGACGAGCAAATTCGCGACATTAAAATCGACGGCTTTTTCCTCGCAATTGGCCACAAACCAAACAGCGATGTGTTTGCTAAATACCTTGATACCGACGATGCTGGATACATTAAAACAATAGCAGGTACTTCAAAAACCAATGTGACAGGCGTGTTCGCTTGTGGCGATGTGCAAGATCCGCGCTACCGTCAAGCTATTACAGCCGCAGGTTCGGGATGCAAGGCTGCTCTCGATGCTGAACAATATATTCTTTCACGAAACGATTAAATATGGATTTGGTAATTGAGTTTGACTGCCGTTGCCAATTACAATGGGGACAACGATTGATGGTAGTTGGATCGTCGGAAGTACTTGGCTTTTGGAATGTTGAAAATGCATTGGCACTTGAATGTTACGAGTACGATCGCTGGCATCTTACCATTCATCACGACGAAAATGAGGCTCCGTTTAGTTATAAATACGCTATTTACGACGAACGAACCGATACTTATATAATTGAAAAACGCCGAGCTAGGTATATTTCAAAATTTAAGCGTTCGCGCGAATATCGTTTTTGCGATTTTTGGCAAGATGCCGATGCTGAAACATTTGCTCATTTGAGTAATGTGGCTACTAAAATGTTGATGAAGAGCAAAAAACGTTCTCGAATCAATCGCAGCCACGCAACCGTTGTTCGGTTTGGATTGTATGCTCCGGCAATTACTGCAACTCAATATATCTGCATCACAGGAGCTTGCGATGCTTTAGGTTGGTGGGACGTAAACCGAGCAATTCCTCTAAACCTTGACGAGGGCGGTTTTTGGAACATCAGTCTTGAAGGTGCTGATATGCCACAATGGCTTGAGTATAAGTATGTTGTAAAAGATTTGAACGATGCTCAATTCTTGCATTGGGAGGAGGGCCCAAACCGAATTTTCCGCAAAACACGCACCGAGGAGGTCCTTTCAACTTATGTTAACGATGGAATTTTAATCTATGGTGAATGCCAAATGCGAGCGGCTGGCGTAAACATTCCAGTGTTCTCGTTGCGTAGCGAACGCAGTTTTGGTGTGGGCGATTTCACCGATTTGAAACTAATGGCCGATTGGGCAGCATTGGTCGGTATTCGCCTTATTCAAATTCTGCCAGTTAACGATACTACTGCAACATATTCATTCTTAGATTCTTATCCATATAACTCAATATCGGTTTTTGCCCTTAATCCAATTTATTTGGACGTGTACCGAATGGGCAAACTCAGCGACGAACAACGCATGGCCAATTATGAGCGTAATAGGCTGCAATTAAATGCGTTGCAAACTGTTGACTACGAAAATGTACTGAAACTGAAATTGCAATATTGCGACGACTATTTTACTGAACAACAGCATTTTATATTAGAAGACGAGGGCTTTGCTGAATTTATTGAAAACAACGCCTCGTGGCTAAAACCGTATGCTGCGTTTAGCGTTTTGCGCGATGTGTTCCGCACTTGCGATTTTCGACGTTGGGACAGCAAATCACATTTTGCACCTAAGTTGATTGACGACATGTTCAGCCCAAATTCAATATACTACTTCAAGTGTATGAAATGGTGCTTCATTCAGTATCATTTGGACAAACAGTTGGCTGAAGCAAACGACTACGCAATGCGCAAAGGCGTGGCCATTAAGGGCGATATTCCAATTGGTGTAAATCGTTGTGGTGTAGATGCTTGGAGCAATCCTCAGCTGTTTAACTTTGGAGGACAAGCAGGTGCGCCCCCCGACGATTTTGCTGAAGATGGTCAAAACTGGGGATTCCCAACTTACAAGTGGGACGAAATGGCAAAAGACGGCTATGCTTGGTGGCGCAGCCGCTTGCAGCAAATGAGCAAATACTCGTCGGCTTACCGCATCGACCACATATTGGGCTTTTTCCGCATTTGGGAAATACCAACTAATGCAAAATCGGGATTGTTGGGCCATTTTTGTCCAGCTAAACCATTGTCGCGCAAAGAATTGCAAGAGTCCGGACTTGAGTTTGATGAGGAGCGACTTTGTTCTCCTTTTATTACAAACCAAACCCTTGATGCCATTTTTGGAGATAAGGCAGCAAAAGTTAAATCGCGGTTTTTGAACCAAACCGATGATAATACATATCAGCTAAAACCTGAATTTGATACCCAAGCCAAAATATATGAGCAGTTGGTGGGGCATAAAAATCCCGAATCGTTAGCCGACCGCACACGAGAATTGCTCAACGGATTGCTAAAACTAGTAACCGAAGTGCTACTATTGCCCGATACTCAAGACGGATTTTACCATCCCCGTATTTCAATCGATAAATCGTTGTCGTTTAAGCAACTAAACAACGAGCAACAAACAGTTTTGTTGAACATTTACAACGACTTTTTCTTCAACCGCCATAACGATTTTTGGGCTAAACAGGCAATAATAAAACTAACGTCGTTGGTCGAAAGTTCGCGCATGCTAGTTTGTGGCGAAGATTTAGGTATGATTCCAGCCTGTGTGGCGCCAATAATGTCGCAGTTAGGCATTTTAAGTCTTGAAATACAACGAATGCCAAAAGATTTTGTTGAGTTTGTAAACCTGCAAAACATACCATACCTATCGGTTTGCGCTACATCATCGCACGACTTGTCAAACATTAGAGCGTGGTGGCAAGAAAATGCCGAATCGACACAACGCTATTACAATCAACTGCTTCAACATAAAGGAGTTGCACCATCATGTGCCGACGCTTCTATTTGTAAAGAAGTTATTATGCAGCACCTAAATTCGCCAGCAATGTTGGCTGTGGTTCCTGTGCAAGACTTTTTTGCAGTGATGGGTGATAAATATGTTGTAGCCGATCCAACAACCGAGCGCATCAATGTTCCTGCAAACCCACGCAACTATTGGCACTATAGAATGCACGTCAACCTTGAGCAAATGATTCGCGATAAAGTTGCTTTGCGAGTAGTTCGCGATATGATTACAACTTCAAAACGAAATTGACCTATTAAAAAACAAATATGGCAACCAAATTCAAACGCTATGTTATTCGCCCAATTCGAGACCGAATAGTTTATTGGTTTTTTATTTTAATGTACAGCACCTTGTATATTATGCCGCGACGCCCAATTTTGTGGTGGCATGGCAAATTAAGTGGAATGGCTTTTAAGATAATGGGCAACATTCGTAAACAGGCCATTCAGCATTTAAAATACGCTTATGGCAACGAACTAAGCGATACCCAATGCAAGCAGATAGCGCGCAAAATGTTTGATAGTCTTGCCAAAACATTAACCGACTACGCTTTTTTTAGCCACATGCATACTCGCGATGAATTTTCACGCTATTTTAAATTTGAAGGCGAAGAACATTTGCAAGCTGCATACAAACGAGGCAAAGGCGTGTTGTGTATGATACCCCACACACCAGGTTGGGAGTTCTCGGCAATAATGCCACCAATTATGGGATATAAATCGTTAGGCGTAAGTAGTAGACTGAAAAACAAAAAGTTAAACGAATTTGCAGTTCGTATGCGCGAGTCGCGAGGAATGCGCGATGTTATTCGCGAACAATGCTACGACGAACTAGTGCGCAGCCTTAAAGCTGGCGAGTGCTTAATAATTATGATTGACCAAGATAGTATGCGCGTACGCGGTGAGTTTGTTAATTTCTTTGGCAAACCAGCCTACACACCAATTGGTTGTGCCCGGTTGGCTCAAGAAACTGGGGCCGCAGTGGTGCCAATGGCAACCATTCGAAACGACGAAACAAACTCCTACACGTTCAAAATTTGGCCCGAAATTCCTTACGAAGATTATGGCGATACAACCCAAAATTATATTCGCAACACTCAGAAATACAACGATATAATTGAAAAAATAATTCGCCAAAATCCAGAACAATGGGTATGGTTGCACAAACGTTGGAATACAACCCCCGAATTGTTGGCGGCATACTTAGAAGACAGGAGAGCAACAAAAGCCAAAAAACTATTGCAACAACAAAATACTACAAACAATGGACAAAAACTTTAATTACGAAGACGGAATGGCGCAAATACAAGCCATTGTTGATAAAATTGAAAACGGTCAAGTTTCAGTAACCGAAATGCTTGATTTGGTGAAACAAGCCGCTGAAATTTTGAAAAAATGCCGAGCAAAACTCACACAAGTAGGCGACGATATTAATAAAATACTAGACGAAGCTAAACAATCATAACAAAATACATAGCCCATTTTGTTGTGTAAAATGTTCGTATAATTTTGATACCAAATTAATTACCATGGAAAAATCAAATAATATGAATCGCCGCGACTTTTTGAAAGTAATGGGTGCTGGCGCAACCGCAGTTGCAGTGGCTAGTTGTGGCATGCAAAAAAGTGGCGACAAAAGTGCATCGTTAAACGAAATACCAACCGATGCAATGACCTATCGCGTTAACCCAAACGACGGTAAAAAAGTATCTATTTTGGGTTATGGTTGCATGCGTTGGCCCACACGCAAAAAAGCCGACGGCACCGGCGAAGAAATTGATCAAGAAGAAGTTAACCGATTGGTCGATTATGCAATTGAACACGGTGTAAATTTGTTCGACACATCGCCACGTTATGTTCAAGGTTTGTCAGAAGAAGCAACAGGCATCGCGTTGAGCCGCCATCCTCGCGACAAGTATATGGTTTCTACCAAAATGTCAAACTTTACGCCTGATACTCAAACACTTGAAGGCGCAAAAGAAATGTACTACCAGTCAATGAAACGACTACGTGTTGATTATTTTGACTACTACTTGCTTCATGCTGTTGGCTCATACTCGGCATATAAACAACGCTATTTGGACAACGGTGTACTCGATTTCCTTTTGAAAGAACGCGAGGCTGGCCGAATAAAAAATTTGGGTTGGTCGTTTCATGGCGAGCAAAGTTTCTTCGATTACATGTTCTCGCAGAACGAGGTAAAGTGGGACTTTGTGCTCATTCAACTTAATTATGTTGACTGGCGTCATGCAAGTGGTAGCAACGTAAATGCTGAATATTTGTGCAGTGTGTTAAGCAGTAAAGGCGTGCCAGCGCTAGTTATGGAACCTTTGCAAGGCGGGCGACTAAACAAACTTGATTTTAAGAGCCTTGAGCGTTTGAAACAAATGGACCCAGAGGCTAGTGCAGCATCGTGGGCATTCCGTTTCGCTGGGTCGCAACAATGCGTGTTGTCGGTTTTGAGCGGAATGACATATATGGAACATTTGCAAGACAATGTAAAATCGTTTTCGCCACTTAAAACACTCACAACCACCGAGATGGATACTCTTGAAGATGTGGCTCAAATGATATTAAAGTATCAGTTTATACCATGTAACGATTGCAAATATTGCATGCCATGCCAATATGGAATTGATATTCCTAGCATAATTAACCATTACAATAAGTGTTTGCGCGAGGGAAACTATTCAGGCAAACCAACCGATCCCGATTATCAAAGGGCACGTAAAGCTTTTTTGGTTGGTTACGACCGTTCAGTCCCAAAACTTCGTCAAGCCGACCATTGCATATCATGTGGCGACTGCATGCCTAAATGTCCACAACGCATCAATATTCCAAAAGAATTAAAGCGAATTGACCAATACGTTGAGGAGTTGAAACGAAACGCATAAGTACTTAAGTAACAACAATAAAAAAGCCGGTTATTGTTCAATAACCGGCTTTTTTGTGTCGGGGTGATCCGACTTGAACGGACGACCACTTGCACCCCATGCAAGTACGCTAGCCAACTGCGCCACACCCCGTTGAAAGCGGTGGCAAAAGTAAAAAACTTTGCATAATTACAAACAACGCAGTTGTAATATGGTTTTTTGTGTGGTTTAGTGCAAAAACTGTGTAAAAAATAGGAGTAAAAGCGTAAAACAAAACGGTTGTGTAACATTGCTATTAGCAAAAACTAAATACCTTTGGAAAGCGAAATTTTTGTTTAACACTAAATATTTTTAATCAATGCAAACTATTGATAATTACAATTTTGCTGGTAAAAAAGCCATCGTTCGCGTTGACTTTAACGTACCAACTAAAGAAGGCGTTGTAACCGACGACACTCGTATTAAAGGAGCCCTTCCAACTCTTAAAAAAATTCTTGCTGACGGTGGTGCCGTTATTATGATGAGCCACATGGGTAAACCAAAAGGCAAGGTTGATATGAAAAAATCGCTTCAACAAATTGTTCCAGCTGTTTCTGCTGCTCTTGGTGTTGAGGTAAAATTTGCTGCTGACTGCGCAAACGCTGATGCTGAGGCTTCTGCTTTGAAAATGGGTGAGGCTCTTTTGCTTGAAAACCTTCGTTTCTATGGCGAAGAAGAGGGCAAACCTGTTGGTATTGAAAAAGAAGATCCAGCTTACGAGGCTGCTAAAAAAGAAATGAAAGGCAAACAAAAAGACTTTGCTAAAAAATTGGCTTCATACGCTGATTGCTATGTTATGGATGCTTTCGGAACAGCTCACCGCAAACATGCTTCAACCGCTGTTATTGCTGACTATTTTGATGCAAACAACAAAATGCTAGGCTACTTGATGGAGAAAGAGGTTAAAGCTGTTGACGCAGTTTTGAGCGACATTAAACGTCCTTTCACCGCTATTATGGGTGGTTCAAAAGTATCTACCAAAATTGGTATTATCGAAAACTTGCTTGGCAAAGTTGACAACCTTATCCTTTGCGGTGGTATGACTTATACTTTTGCTAAAGCTTTGGGTGGCAAAGTTGGTAACTCAATTTGCGAAGATGACAAACTTCAAGTTGCTCTTGACGTGATTGCAAAAGCTAAAGAAAACGGTGTTAACCTAGTTCTTGGTACTGATGCTGTTATTGCAAAAGACGCTATCGATTGGGATACAATGAGCTTTAAAGCTGGTGCTTCTGTAAAAGTTTCAGCTGCTGGCGAAATTGAAGAAGGTTGGGAAGGTCTTGATGCTGGTCCAGAGAGCCAAAAAGCTTTTGCTGCAGCTATTAAAGATGCTAAAACAATTCTTTGGAACGGTCCTGCTGGTGTGTTCGAGATTGACGAATTTACCGCTGGTTCACGTGCTATTGGTGATGCAGTTGCTGAAGCTACCGCTAAAGGTGCTTTCTCGCTTATCGGTGGTGGCGACTCTGTAGCTTGCGTTAACAAATTCGGTTTGGCTGACAAAGTATCTTACATCTCAACTGGTGGTGGTGCTTTGCTTGAGGCTATCGAGGGTAAAGTATTGCCAGGTATCGCTGCTATTAAAGGCGAATAATCGACTAACGATTAAATAAATAATAAAAGCCATCTTGAGTAATCAAGGTGGCTTTTTTTTCGTCAATACTGAAAAGGTTAATTTATATTTCTATTTCTTCTAAATCGTTGGGAATATGAATGTTGCCGCTGTAGTACAAACTAGCCTCGTTGGTATAAATTTGTTTACGGTTGTTTGCGTGGGCATCGTTTGTATGGTAAATAATCAGATTTTTTGCATTTAGTTTTTGGGCAGCTTGGGCGGCATCTTTTACTGTAGAGTGGTGCTTTTCGTATGGTTGATAATCATCGGCTTCAGTAAACAAACAAAACGACTCGTGCATAAGCCATGTGCAATTTTGGGCAAATGGTTGACATATTGCGTTGTATGGTTCGTCGCCAAGACAGCATAAATAATTGGGGTTGCCGTTGTTTTCCATTGCAAACCCCATTTGGTCGCATTTGGTGCTACCAATGTCGAAAAAGCGAAAAGTATGGCCTATTATTTCGTGTTGGTCAGCGTGGCTAAGGGTAATGAATTGAACGGCTTTTCCAAGTTGACTGGCTTGGCTTTTTGAAAAGGCATTGCTTGTAAAGTTTTGTAAAATGTTCACCACATCGGCATTGGCGTATATGTGGAATGTATCATTGTATTTGCCTGCAGCTGCGCGTTGGCACACTAAACGAATGAGCCACACAATGCCAAGTATATGATCAATGTGTTTATGGGTTACAAACACATGCTTAATATCTTGCCAATCAATGCTTTTGTTTTTAAGTCTATGAAGAAGTTCGTTTCCTCCACCGCCATCAACTAGCATTATTTGGTTGTTGTGCGATATGGTGAAACATGTGTTGTAGTGTTCGTAGGCAAATGCATTGCCTGTACCAAGCATGGTTATTTTCATCTTTTCAAAAATCTTGACGGAAGTTGCATCCGTTTTTCCACTCAGAGCAACCGTATGCCGTACGTCCCTTAATTATGTGCCCTTTGCCGCAGTGTGGACAAACATCGCCTTCTTTAACAAGTTTGTGTGCGGTTGTTGTTTGCTTTTCTTCTGATGTTGTTTTTTCTGCTTTTTTGCGAGGCTTGCTATCGGTCTTTTTCTTCTCTGTTTTTTCTTTTTTTTCAGGCTTTGTTTCAGCGTCGGGCAACACAGTAACGCGTCGGTTCGATGTGTCATTTTTTACCGTTTGTACAATTTCCTGTACCATTTGTTTTAGTTCATCAAGAAATTGTTTTGCGTCGTAAGTGTGGTTTTCAATGCCTCGCAGTTTTTTTTCCCACAAACCAGTTAGCTCTGCGCTTTTTAGTAATTCTTCGCGAATAAGTCCAATTAATTCAATTCCAGTTGCGGTGGCTACTAGGTTTTTCTTCTCTTTAGTTAAGTATCGGCGTTTGAAAAGAGTTTCAATTATAGCAGCTCGGGTTGAAGGTCGGCCAATGCCGTTTTCTTTCAAAGCATCGCGCAGTTCTTCGTTGTCAACCATTTTACCGGCGGTTTCCATAGCGCGCAAAAGTGAGGCCTCGGTGTAAGGTTTGGGAGGGGTGGTTTGCTTTTGTGTTAGTTCGGGTGAGTGCGGTCCACTTTCGCCTTTTTCAAAGTTTGGCAAAATACGTTCTTCGTCTTCTGTTTTTTTGTCGTCATCATCGCTTTTTTCAAAAACGGAGCGCCAACCTTGTTCAAGTATTTGTTTACCAGTCACTTTGAATTCAACGCCAGCCGATTCGCCTAATACTGTGGTGGTTGAGAATTTGCAGTCGGGATAAAAAGCGGCAATAAAGCGGCGGGCTACCAAATCGAATACTTTTTCTTCTTGGTCGGTCATCACACCGCGAGGTAGTACACCAGTAGGTATAATTGCGTGGTGGTCGGTTACTTTGCTCGAGTCGAATACCTTTTTGCTTTTGGGGAGTTTTTTACCAGCTAATGGTTTTATTACTTGTGAGTAACGTGGATTGATGCCGTTAAAAATCTGCGGGCATTTGTCGTACATGTCGTCGCTCAAAAATGTTGTATCAACGCGAGGGTAGGTGGTTATTTTTTGCTCGTATAGCCGTTGAATGGTTTGCAAGGTAACTTCGGCCGAAAAACCGAACTTTTTGTTGCAATCGACTTGTAGCGATGTTAGGTCGTAAAGTCGAGGAGGGGCTTCGGTTCCTTTTTTTGCGCTTGAATCGGTAATGGTAAAAGGTTGACCTGTAACTTTTGCAAGCGCCTCAGTTCCATCTTGTTCGCTGTTGTATTTGCCTTTAGTGGCGGTAAATTGCGTTTCGCGGTATATGGTTGTGAGTACCCAATAAGGTGTGGGTTTAAAGTTTTGTATTTCAAGTTGTCGGTTTACAATTAAAGCTAAAGTTGGAGTTTGCACTCTACCTATCGATAAAACTTGTTTTTCTTGTCCGTATTTGAGAGTGTAAAGACGAGTTGCGTTCATGCCAAGCACCCAATCTCCAATTGCGCGCGCCAATCCAGCTTCGTAAAGCGATTGGTAGTTTTCTTGTGGTTTAAGCGATGCAAATCCGTTGCGAATCGACTCTTCGGTTAGTGACGAAATCCACAGTCGTTGCACAGGGCATTTAGCTGCGGCCTTTTGCATCACCCAACGTTGAATAAGTTCACCTTCTTGCCCAGCATCGCCGCAGTTTATTATTCCATCGGCGTTTTGCATCAATTTTTCAATTATGCGGAATTGTTTTTCGTAGCCTTCGTTTTCGATTAGTTTGATGCCAAATCTTGGCGGAATCATAGGTAACATGCCTAGCCTCCACGATTTCCAATCGGAAGTATAATCGTGAGGTTCTTTTAGTGTGCAAAGATGTCCAAAGGTCCAAGTTACTTGATATCCGTTGCCTTCAAGGTATCCGTCGTGCGAAGCGGTGGCACCAATCACTTTGGCAATGTCGCGCGCCACGCTGGGTTTCTCTGCAATGCAAACTATCATTTTTTGTTATTCTGAATTTGTATTGCAAGATGCCATTTTGGGGCGGTTTCAACGAATTTTATCAAGTAAAGTTTCTAACACATTTTGCTCATCGAAATGTTTGTCTGTTGATAAAAAAGCCCCGTTCAACTTTTGTGCTGAACGGGGCTTTGTGTGTTATCGAGTAACCAAACCGCCTACTTTTTGTCTATTGGGCGAAGGTCAAGATACAATTCATCTAACTGAGCTTGGTCAATTGGGCTTGGTGCGTCAAGCATCACATCACGACCTTGGTTGTTTTTAGGGAATGCAATGCAGTCGCGTATTGAGTCTAGACCAGCAAACAACGACACAAAACGGTCAAGTCCGTATGCCAAACCACCGTGAGGAGGTGCTCCGAATTTGAATGCGTTCATTAAGAAACCGAATTGCTCTTGGGCTTTTTCGGGTGTAAAACCAAGTGTTTCAAATATCAAAGCTTGCAATTTGCTGTCGTGAATACGAATTGAACCGCCACCAACTTCAACTCCGTTAATTACCATGTCGTATGCGTTGGCACGAACATCGCCAAGTTGTTTTGTCTCAAGCAATGGTACATCTTCTTGTTTTGGCGAGGTGAAAGGGTGGTGCATTGCGTACCAACGTTGGTCGTCTTCGCTCCACTCGTACATTGGGAAATCAACAACCCAAAGGCAAGCATATTTGTTTTTGTCGCGCAAGCCAAGTTGCGAGCCCATTTCAAGCCTAAGTTCGCAAAGTTGTTTGCGGGTTTTGTTTGCATTGTCGCCGCTCAAAATCAAAATAAGGTCGCCGGGTTCAGCGTTAAAGGCGGCTTTCATTTGTTGCAACACGTCTTGTGTGTAGAATTTGTCAACGCTTGATTTAACGGTTCCATCGGCTTCAATACGAGCATAAACTAAACCTTTTGCGCCAATTTGTGGGCGTTTTACAAATTCGGTTAGTTGGTCAAGTTGCTTGCGTGTGTATGTTGCGGCACCTTTTGCGCAAATACCGCCAATGTATTCAGCAGAATCGAATACGCTGAATCCGTATCCTTTCATCACATCCATCAACTCAACAAATTTCATATCGAAGCGCAAGTCTGGTTTGTCGCTACCATAATATTTCATGGCATCGTGCCAAGTCATGCGTTGCCAAGGTTCGTTAAATTCAATGCCTTTAATGGTTTTGAACAAGTGTTTGCTCATGTCTTCAAACAACGAAATAATGTCGTCTTGTTCTACAAACGACATTTCGCAGTCAATTTGAGTAAACTCTGGCTGACGGTCGGCACGAAGGTCTTCGTCGCGGAAACATTTTACAATTTGGAAATAACGATCAAAACCGCTCACCATTAACAATTGTTTAAGTGTTTGTGGCGATTGTGGTAGCGCGTAAAACTGTCCGGGGTTCATTCGGCTTGGAACAACAAAGTCGCGGGCACCTTCAGGAGTTGAACCAATAAGCATTGGTGTTTCAACTTCAAGAAATCCTTTTGAGTCTAAATAACGGCGAACTTCAAAAGCCATTTTGTGGCGCAGTTCAAGGTTTTGGCGCACGCATGCACGACGAAGGTCAAGGTAACGGTATTTCATGCGAAGGTCGTCACCTCCATCGGTATTGTCTTCAATGGTAAAAGGTGGTGTTGTGGCTTCGTTTAAAATGTTTAGTTCGCTTACAACTATTTCAATTTCGCCAGTTGCTATGTTTTTGTTTTTGCTCTCGCGTTCGTTCACTGTGCCTTTAACTTGCACAACAAACTCGCGGCCAAGATGCGATGCTTGTTCGCAAAGTTCGGCATTAATACCGTCGTTAAACGCTAATTGAGTGATGCCGTAGCGGTCGCGCAAATCGGCGAAAACCATACCGCCCATTTTGCGGGTACGTTGAATCCATCCTGCCAATGTAACTTGTTGGCCGGCGTTGTTTAGGCGAAGTTCGCCACAGGTGTGAGTTCTGTACATATTTTAATTGTGTATTTGTTTCAATAAAAGCGATGCGAAAATAACTCATTTAACGGAACGCTGCACGAGCCATGTGCCAAAAAACTGATGCTATATTATTGGTCTTTTTTCTCAATTATTTGCTCATCTTTGTAGCCGATTGGTCCCGTAGTTCAATGGATAGAATTTCAGATTCCGGTTCTGACGATAGGGGTTCGACCCCCCTCGGGATCACTTTTCTGTGTTTGGATTGAGTTTTTTGCTCTATAATCCGATTATTCTTTCAATTTTCATAAGATAAATTTTGCGATTTATGCCGCCTGCATAGCCAGTTAAACTGCCGTTTGTTCCAATAACTCGGTGGCAAGGAACAATTATGCCTATGGGATTTTTACCTACGGCTCCACCTATTGCTTGTGCCGAAATAGTTTGTCGGTTCATTTGCTTTGCTACTTTTTGCCCAATGGCTTTGTAAGTTGTTGTGGTTCCGTATTCTATGTTGCACAATTCTGACCATACAAGTTTCTGAAAGTCGGTCCCCAAAAACTCAATTTTTGGGAAAAAGTTTGGTTGCTTGCCATTGAAATACAAATCGAGCCAGCGTTTGGTTTCGGCAAAAATTGGAAGTTTATGTTCGTTGTGCTCGTATGACAAATTATTGCAACTCTGTTGTTGATTTTCAAACCATAACCCAACTAAAGATGGTCCGTTGCTTGCCAAGGTTAGTTCTCCAATAGGTGATTGGTATGTTGTTGTATATATCATTGTTACCTATTAGCATTCTTTTATCTACTTGTGTTTCATGTTGTTAAAGCAAGGTTGGCAAAAAACGGGAAAGAGTTATAAGTGTAGTTTGCTATTCGTACTTAATGAGTTTTTTTAGTAGTTGTTGCAACAATTTAGTTTAACAAACCGTCAATCACCGAGCCCGTAGTGCCGTTTGGTGATGGAATGTCAAGAATGTTTGAAATGGTGGGGGCAATGTCTTCCATCTTAATGCTTTGCGACAAACGAGCCCGTTTAATGCGCCAACCATACCAAATTAAAGGTACGTGTGTATCGTAATTGTATCCAGAGTTTGACGAACTTACAATTCCTGTTTTTTGCTCAATCCACCCAGGCTCAAGGCTTATAATTACATCGCCCGAACGTTTGGGGTTAAACGAATTTTGGATTTTGTTAAGTGTTCCCTCGGTAAAATAAACGGTTTTGAGAGTGCTTGCCGATACCACAGTTGCAACTCCCGAAAATTGTAGCAAAAAGTCGCCAACCTTATTTTCAAAATCTTGAATGTTTAAACTTGCCGATTCAATTAAACTATGGTTCAAATAAATTTGGTTGTTATGATATGCTGACACCCATTTACCCTTGTCGTATAATGCGTTTAGGTAAGTGCCAAGAAGCATAACGGCGCGATCGGCATTAAATGTTCCAGCAGGAATTTCGTTTTGAGTCAACATTGTTGGGCTATATGACGTTCCGTGATCTGAAGTCAAGTAAATAAGAACACAATTTTTACCTAGTTGATCGTCAATAAATTGCAAAAAATGCTCCAAATCTTTGTCAAGTTTCAGATACATGTCTTCAAGTTCTACTGAATTAGGTCCACAAGCTGCGCTAACATCGGCAGTGGCGCTAAACGAAATGCTCAAAAAATCAGTGTATTCATCTTGACCAAGTTGCTCATCAATTATTGCCGATACGCAAAAATCCTTTGTAAGTGAGTTTCCGAGTGGCGTTCCTTTAAGTTTGCTATAATGTTTTTCGCGGTGAAGCAGTCCATTAATCTTTTTACCAAAAGCATTGTCGTTGCTAAATCCAACTTTTCGAGATAATCCTTGTTCTGCTCCGTTTCTGTATTTTTCAGTAGGCAGCGATGGTGTCCACTCTCGTTCAATGTACAAGTCAGGAAATTTTTTGTTGTTGAATGTATTAACCCACGAAGGCAAACTGTCCATATAGTACGAACTTGTAACAAATAAGCCAGTTTCATCGTCGAACCAATATGCAGCATCGGCCATGTGTCCCACTGGCAGAATTGCCGATTCTGGATTGAGCGAAACTCCGATGATTTTTGATTGTCCGTTGAAAAAGAGCTTCATTTCGTCAGAAAAAGTGGTGGTAAGCATATTTCGTGGCGAACAATGGTATTTTTCGGCCTTTACACCAATTGCGTTAACTTTTGAATCTTCAACAGATTTCATATTACATTCTTGCAGTTGCAAATACCAATTGTCGGCCACTATGCCGTGTATTTGGGGTTCACAACCAGTGGCAATAGTTGCAGCGCCTGGCGATGTTTGGGTAAACATATAGTTGTAGTTGGCATTTCGGCACAAAGCTCCTTCGCCAATAAGTTTCTTAAATCCACCTTCGCCAAAGTTGTCCCAATATCGGTATATGTAGTCATATCGCATATCTTCAATAATAATTCCAATTATTAGTTGAGGTTTTTCGGTAGGTATGCTTTTACGTTTTTGTGCTTTAACTGTAAAAGTTGCTGTTGAAAATATTAGGGCTAATAGATATGCAGATAATTTTTTCATAAACAATCAAATTTGTGCAAATGTAATATTCCGTAAGCAGAAACATTTGTGAATTTGCGCTATGTGGGACTATTAATTGAATATAATCTCTATAACGTGAGTTTCTTAATATGTTAAGTATGGACATAAAAAAAGACTCTCAACCGATGGATGAAAGTCTTTAAGTGGGCGCTGAGGGATTCGAACCCCCGACCCTCTGGGTGTAAACCAGATGCTCTGAACCAACTGAGCTAAGCGCCCGATTTGTTTAAGAACTTTGCTTTCCGAAAAAGCATTGCAAAGGTAGGTTTATTGTTTTAATCTGCAAGGGTCTAAATGAAAAAACTAAATATTTTTTTATTTGTTTTTTTTTGGTAGGCTAATAATTTGATGTACAGTTGCTTATGATTGTTAGCGTTGTTTAAATAATGCGTTTTTTGTATAAAAAAGCCATTCTGATTATTCAGAATGGCTTTTTATGAACGTTATTTTTTAATGCCGATTACTCTTTTGCGACGTTTGAATCGTCAGTTTTAGGGTTCTCAGTTGTGGTTAAATTTTCATTTTGTTCTGTTTTTGGAGCATCATTGGTTGTTTCAATTTTGGGCGTTTCGGTTGTGCTTTCAGGTTTTGATTCACCTTCGGCGGTTGCCGATTCGTCAACCAATTTTTTGCGTGCAGGGCGCTCAAGTTTTAATTTGCTCAAACCTCCTTTTTCTTTTTTCTCTTTTTCAAACCCTTCAACAAGTGCAATCAATGGATCGGGTTCTGGAACGGTTGTTGAAACACTTTCGTCGGTTGGCATGCCAACGCGGTAGCCCATCAAAATAACGTCGTCAACGCGCTCACAATTGCTAACAGCTTGCCATTCGTAAATGCGTTTTTTTACCATCTCGCGTTGTTCTGCCATTGGTAGGTTGTGTATTTCAAGCAACATTTCGCGTAAATGCTTGCTCATAAACTTGCGTTTGTCTGGACCACCAATTTGGTCTTGGTATCCGTCGGAGAATGTGTACAAGCAGTCGCCAGGGTAAAGGTCGATGCTGATGTTTGTAAATGGTGCATTGCCTTTTATGTAGTTGCCAATAGGCATTTTATCTGCTTTAATTTGATAAACTTCGTTGTTGCGGATAATTATAAGAGGGTTGTTTGCTCCTGCAAATTCCATGTGGTTGTTGCGCTCGTCAACAATATATAGGGCAAGGTCCATGCCGTCTTTTCGTCCGTTTTCCCAACCTCCCATACATTGAATTATGTATTCGCGTAGTGTGAATAGAATTTTTTCGGGGTGCATTTCGTTACCTACAATGTGGTTCAAGTTGGTCATGCCGAGCATGCTCACAAATCCTCCGGGTACACCGTGTCCTGTACTATCGGCAATAACACTTACGCGGTAGTGTCCAATTTTCTTAATCCAATGGAAGTCGCCACTAACTACGTCTTTAGGTTCAAAGAACAAGAAACTATCAGGGAAAGCTTCTTCAATTTCTTCAGGTTTTGACAATAAGGCTTGTTGCAAACCTTTTGCGTAGTTAATACTTTGTTCAATTTCCTCTTTTTGTTTTGCAATCTCGTCTTTTTGTTGAACAACTTCGGCGGTGCGGTCGGCTACAACTTGTTCTAGTCGTGCTTTTTCTTTAAGTAGTCGGGCCGAGTTTAATCTGACAATTACAATAATTAAAGCAACTCCAAACAATACATATAATATGTATGCAACAATTGTTCGATAGAATGGTGGCTTAATTATAAAGGCATATTCGGCCACGTTACTTTCAATACCATAAATGTTGCGAGCTTTAACTTTGAATATGTATTTGCCTTCGCTTAAGTTATTGTGCAATATTGAGGTTCGTTTGTTCCATTTTGACCATTCTTTTTCAGAACCTACAAGTATTGAAGAGTATTCGGTTTCTTCGTTCTTTTCATACCAAGCTGCGCTATAAGTAAACTCAAGGCTGTTGTTGCTGTATGAGATAATAACGTTGTTGTTGTTTGACGAAGCTTGGTCAAGAGCAATGCCGCCGTTTGTTGATTCAAATGTGCCGTTGAATAATACAGAATCGCGCATTGTGATTTGGCGCAAGTTTACTCTAAATGGTCGTTTGTATGGGTCTTCAATATTTTCATTTACCAAGCCGTCTAAAATATCGCAGTGGAAGCTATATAATTCTTGGTCGAGGGCTAACCATATCATGTCATTTTTCTCGTCAACTAAAATGACATCGCAGTCTTTGTTTGGTAAACGGCGGAATGGTGCAGAAATAACTTTCTGATTGCCCAAAGAGTCGGGTAGAATAAGTTCTATGAATCGATTTTTGTGTTCATCGGTTCGCGCAATGATGTAGCCGTTTTTGTATTTTGCAATTTTGCTCAAATTGCGGTTGTTGCCTAATTCTCCAATAATATTGCTAGTAACAAATGTGTTTGAATCGGCATTGTATTCGTATAAGCCTTGTGATGTACAAGCAATTATTTTACCATCAATGTTTGTGCAGTATACTTTTGTTATGTTTGGAAAAACTTCGTTTTCGTCTGAAAAAATTGTTGTTTCTCCTTTGGTGGTGTATTTTGCTACTCCAAAAAAGTCGCCTGCAATCCATGCGTTGTTTTTGTCATCAAAACAAATATTTCGAACTGGAATGGCAATGTTATCAGATATATAATCAACTATGTAACTGGTCTTATCAATAGAAATGATGTAAAAACCATTTTCGTTGCAACAATATATTTGGTTTGGGTTTTTGGGGTTTTGTTTCATCGACCAGATAATAGAATATCTGGTTTTGCTTTTGTTATTTAAACCTTCGGCTGAATAGTTTAATATCTCTTTTATTTCGGTTTGGCAACCTACAAGTATTCTTTTTTTGTTGGTTTTTGGGTCTGTTATTTCGTTTATGCTATATGCAACTCCGTCAATTCCGTCAATTGCTTGAAATACTGGAATGCCATCGCTATCCTTGGTTAGGAAAAATACACCTTCAAAAGTTGCTACATACAAAACACCGTTGGAGATTAAAATGTCATTGATTCCTCCGTGTATTTTGCCGGCTACTTCGTTGAAAACGTGTATTGCACTATTTTCAATTTTTGACAAACCAACATTCATTGATGCCCAATAAATATTGTTGTCAAGTGACTCAATATGAGTGGAATATATGTCTTTTGTTCCAGTTTGTCGGTTAAAAATGTTTGTTATGTTAAAGTCTTTGTCAAGTACTACTATTGCGTGTTGCGATTGAATAAGTGAAATTAAGTAGTTGTCTTCTTTTGTTTTTGTTGCAGAATAAACCATTGAGCCCGACGATTTGATGAAAGAGGAGTAGTTGTCGCTTGGAACTTCTTCTGATTTGTTTGTTTCGATGTCGTATTTTAATATTCTTCCGTCGTATAGTTCAAATAAAATGTATTTGTCGGTGTTTGCTTTAATAAAGGCAGAAACTTCGGTTGTCCCATTTAATACTGGAGAAAAGCCTTTTGATGATATTTCGCGTAATCCAGCTTTGTAACTCGAAACAAATAGGCGGTCGTTTATTAAGAACGAATACCAATTGAAACTATCGTCAAGAGGCCAATGTTCAATGGTGTTTTTTCTTTTGTTGTATGCATAAATGTTTTCGTCGGAGCAAAAATATACACATGTGTCGTTGCAATATGTACGAAGTATTTGACCTTCAATGCTTATGGTTGAGTCAATTCCAGATAGTGAATGGAATGAAAGACTGCCGTTTTTATTTGCTGATAAATATCCAATGTTATTTTCGGCGCCAACGTAAATAATACCATTGTTATCAACTGCAAACGAACGTACATGGTTTGTTTTTGTGTCCTTTTGATTATAAATAGGAATTGATCTCCATGTGGTTCCGTCATATTCCAGGATGTTTTCATTTCCTGCAAAGTACATTATATCGCGATGGTCTTTTGCAACAAAAAAGTTTTGTGCATCATCGTTGTAATCGTCTGATGTGTAATTCGTAATAAGAGGGTTGCCATATTTGTTAATCTGTGCATTGCTTAAAGAGCAGATAATCAATAAAATGCACAGGATGATATTTCGTTTGTTCATACGCATAGTTGTAATACTTATTAACTTGCGAATTTATTAAATGTTTGCGTGGGGTATTGCCTATTTTATCAACAAACTATCATCTTTTTTAACCGATTTAAATTGTGTTGGTTGAACCTTATTTTACACAAATAATTGGCTGTTGCTCAAATATGTTTTTTATTGTTGTATCAAGTTCTGCAAGGGTTGTGGTGCGTTTTATATGGTCGAAAACCTCTTGCTGGTTTTCAAAATTGAGAGCGAAGTATTTCCACAGTTCCTTGAGTCTGTTTAGTGGATTTGGGCATGCTTCGGCATAGTTGTTTCTAACAGTTTCGCAAAATTGTTGAAGTTGTTTAGTTGAACCGGCTTGTCCTTTTGTTATCTGTAATGCCACAAAGGGGTTGCTAATGGCTCCTCGACCTATCATTACTCCTGCAAGGTTAGGTATAAGCTCTTTAACTTTTTCGCATTGTTGCACTGAGCAAATGTCTCCGTTGAAAATAATAGGGTGAACCGATGTGTTTGCTTCGCTTGCAACTGCCTGAATGTCAGCTATTCCGTTGTACATCTGCTCGGCTGTGCGTGCATGAATAATAACTTCGCTCAACGGTAGTTGGTTTAACATCCTTAATGTGTTGCTTAATGTGTTGCAATTGAATCCCAATCGGATTTTTACCGATAAATTGATTGTGATTTTTGCCGTAATCTGCTCAAGCATTTTTTCGGTTTCCTCTAGGTTTAATAGTAAAGCCGCACCTCTGCCTCGTTGCGTTACAAAAGGTTGAGGACAGCCCATGTTTAGATTTACTTCGGTATAACCTAAATCGGATAGCAAGTGAGCAAAGTGAATAAATCCATTTGCATCGTTGCTAAGTAGTTGAGGAACAAGATTGATGTTGCTGTTGTAGTTAGCAAATCGACGTGCAAGTTGTGGTAGTTTTATTGGTGATTGGCTATCGGCAAGCATATATGGGGCCATCATTTGGTCAAAACCTCCTAATTGCTGCAACGCATTGCAGAATGGTGCCTCAACAAGTCCGAGCATTGGAGCAAGTTGTATTTTCATACAGCTAATCAATTTTAAAAGAAAAGGGAACTGCCGCAAAGCAATTCCCTTTCAAATAGTATTCTTTATCGTTCAATTAGAAGATTTTCATATCGTCAAGAACGTTCATTACTTTTTTAACAGCTTCAGCTGAAGTGTTCAACAAAGCTTTTTCTTGATCGTCAAGTTGAAGTTCAATAACTTTTTCGATACCGTTTTTGCCAAGAACAACAGGAACGCCTAGATAGATGTCTTTCATTCCGTATTCGCCGTTCAAGTAAGCGCAAACTGGCATAATCTTCTTTTGGTCTTTAACAATAGCCTCAACCATAGCAGCTGCTGAAGTTCCAGGAGCATACCATGCTGAAGTGCCCATCAAATTAACCAATTCGCCTCCACCTTTTTGAGCACGCTCAATAATAGCGTTCAAACGATCGGCAGGAATAAGTTCTGTTACAGGAATGCCAGCAACTGAAGTGTAGCGTGGAAGTGGAACCATAGTGTCGCCGTGACCACCAAGCAACAATGCCTCAACTTGGTTTGGAGATACTCCAAGTTCGTCAGCAATAAATACTTTGTAACGAGCGGTGTCAAGTACACCAGCCATACCAAATACTTTGTTGCTCATTGTTTTAGCAGCTTTGTATGCGGTGTAGGTCATTACGTCCAATGGGTTTGAAACGATGATGATGATTGCGTCTGGTGAAGCTGCAATTACTTGCTCGGTTACACTTTTAACAATACCAGCGTTGATTCCGATTAAGTCGTCGCGGCTCATACCTGGTTTACGTGGAACACCTGAAGTGATTACAACTACGCCTGAACCTGCAGTTGCTGCATAGTCGTTAGTAACACCTTTTACTCTGTTGTTAAAGCCTTCGATTGAGGCTGTTTGCCACATATCCAATGCTTTGCCTTCTGAAATGCCCTCTTTAATGTCGAGCATAATAACCTCTTTTGCAAGGTCTTTGCGAGCAATTACGTTTGCGCAAGTAGCACCTACGTTACCAGCGCCCACAACTGTGATTTTGTCAATCATTTTTTCTAAGTTTTAAGTATTTAACAAAAAATCTAAATCTATTCCGTTGATTTTTAGTTTGATGCAGTTTTGATACATCTTGTAAAAACCAAGTGCCAATATACAAAGATTTTATTGTTCAACTTTGTCTTTGTTCAAATTTGAAAAAAATAAACTCAACGAGGCTTGTGTGTTCATTCTAAAAAAAAATAATGACTACTTATTGTGTGTTTATTCATTTAATCATTAGACATTAAGCGCAAAAATTACACCTTTGCACAAATTTTAATCAAATGGGAAAACTTTGGGATAAAGGCATTGAAACCAACAAGTTAGTGGAACAGTTCACTGTTGGTCTTGATCGCGAAATGGATTTATATCTTGCGCCGTTTGACGTTTTGGGCACTATGGCGCACATTACAATGCTTGAATCAATAGGCTTGCTTGGTAGCGATGAACTGCCTGTGCTTTTGGCCGAATTGAAAAAGATTTACGCAACCACACAATCGGGCAATTTTGTTATTGAAGATGATGTTGAGGATGTTCATTCTCAAGTTGAATTTTTGCTTACCAAGGCGCTTGGCGATATGGGCAAGAAAGTTCACAGCGGACGATCGCGCAACGACCAAGTGTTGGTCGATATGAAATTGTACTTGCGTCATGAGGTTGAGGAGATTGTTGGATTGGTAAAATCGCTATTCGATACTCTTATTCAATTGAGTAACAAGTATAAAGACTATTTGATGCCAGGCTATACACATCTTCAGGTGGCTATGCCATCATCGTTTGGCGTTTGGTTTGGAGCGTATGCCGAAAGTTTGTCTGACGACCTTACAATGTTGCGCGCTGCTTACAAAATTATTAACCAAAATCCGCTTGGCTCGGCTGCGGGTTATGGTTCGTCGTTCCCTTTAAACCGAACAATGACAACTCGTTTGCTTGGCTTTAACGATTTGAACTACAATGTGGTTTATTCGCAAATGGGACGCGGCAAAACCGAACAAAATTTAAGTTTTGCTATGGCTGCGTTGGCTCAAACTTTGAGTCGTATGGCTATGGATATGTGCATGTATAACTCGCAAGATCTTGGTTTTGTAAAATTGCCTGACGAGTTTACAACAGGCTCGTCAATCATGCCACACAAAAAGAACCCTGATGTTTGGGAACTTGTGCGTGGTAAATGCAACCGCATCAAAGCTTTGCCAACCGACATTACACTAACTATTTCAAATTTGCCATCGGGTTATCATCGCGATTTGCAACTACTTAAAGAGCAGATTATTCCAGCAATTAACGACATTAAGCAATGTTTGACTTTGGCCGAACTGATGCTTAAAAATGTTAAGATTAAGGAGAACATTTTGGCTGAACCTAAATATGCGCTTGCTTTTAGTGTTGAGGTGGTTAACAAACTTGTACTTGAAGGAATGCCTTTCCGCGATGCATATAAAAAAGTAGCTCTTGATATTCAAGCAGGAAAATTTGTTCCCGAAACTCATGTTAATCATACCCATGAGGGTAGTATTGGTAATCTTTGCAACGAGCAGATTTCCAACAAGTTCAATGCAACTTTGAACGAATTTGAATTCAATTCGGTGGCCAATGCCATCAGCAATTTGTTAAAATAAATTTCTGTGCAATCGCACCGCACACACTTTGGTTTAAGGCAATGGCTGCTATTTTTTTTAGCAGTTGTGCCTTGCCACATGTGGGCACAAAACTATTTTCCAAACATTGTTTGTGTGTCGGTTGATTCGGCACAAACCCGAAGGGTTACAATTACGTGGAATGTTGCTCAACCCGATGCGCAACAAACTTTTGACGTTTATCGATATTCAAATGGCATTTGGACTCAACTTGTTGATTCTTTGCCAAATACCGAACGCTCGTTTACTGATAAAACTGCACATCCGTACGACCAAGCCGAACGTTATTGTGTAGCAACCAAAACACCAAATGCTACCGATTCGCCGCTTAGCAGTAGCCATCAAACTATTTTTTTGAGCCAAGCCGAATACAACTCGTGCAACCTTTCGGTGGCGTTGCATTTTAGTCAATACATTGGTTGTCAAGTTGAGCAATATTGTGTTTTTCGTTCAACCGATTCGCAACCGTACAAACAAATTGGCTGTGCAACTGATACGGTTTATGTCGATTCGGCTCTTGCTGTTGGTTCACAATATTCGTATTATATAAGTGCAAAGTTGAGTAATGGCGCGCAATCGCTGTCAAATGTAGTGGCATTTGATGCGTTTCAGGCCGAGTCGGTTTCTCCTTCCGATTTTGGCGTGCTTTTTATTGATAATTCGGCCGATAGTTTGCTGATTACTACCAAATTGTGTGAGTTGGCAACGGTTCAGGGTTATGCTTTTAGTGTTGGTGGGGTAATTGATTCAGTTTATACAGCAGGGCAAACATCGTTTTTGTTGCCCAAATGTGCTGAAATACAATTTGTTGCTATTGATAGTTGTGGCAACTTAATTGACGGTTCTTCGGTCTTGTCGCCGCTTGAAATTGATGCACAAATTGCCGATGATGAAGTTTCAATTTCCACTTCATTTGTGTCGGGTAAAACCGAGGTTTATGCAATGGTTGACGGCTCGGCTCCTATGATTGTTGATGCGCAAATGAGTAATAACGAAATAACCGTGCAATTGTCTGATTTTGTTGATGATAAACCACAGAACTTTTGTTTTTTCTTGCAGACTATTCTTGATGAAGTTGAATATCGCTCAAACACAGTTTGTGTATCGCGGCAAGCACAAATAACTATTCCAAATGCTTTTTCGCCCAATGGCGATGGCTTAAACGATACTTTTGGCCCAGTATTTACAAGCGCCGATGTTGAAAGTTTTGAATTTTCGATTTACGACAAATTTGGCAATCGTGTTTTTGCCACAACAACGTTAACTGAGCGTTGGGATGGAACATATAGAGGTAAGAGTGTAAAGACTGGAGGTTATCTTTATTATGTAAAAGTTATACTCACCAACGGTAGTTCCTTTGAAAAACGAGGAGCTGTTAATGTGGTTCAATAATTTTTCTTACAAACTCAGTTGCTCCAAAATTTTGCAATAAACTTCAATACCGTTCTCTATTTCCTCTTCCATTATATACTCGTTTGCGGTGTGCGAACGAGCTGAATCTCCGGGACCTATTTTTATAGTTGGGAAAGCTCCGCTTATTACGGCTTGGTCCGATGTGGTAGGAGAGAAGAATGTTTCAAGACCTAGGCTTAATCCAGCTTTTACCAAAGGGTGCTCCATGCTTATTGCCGATGCGTTTTTGTTTAGCGAACGAGGTGTGGCGGTCGATTCAATGTGCTGCTGAATATGCTCCCAAGTTTCTTTGTTGCTATATTGCTCGGTGGTGCGCACATCAACCACAAAGTGGCATTCGGCAGGAATTACGTTGTGTTGCGTGCCTGCATTAATTTGTGTAACGCTCATTTTTACATTGCCAAGCAGGGGGCTTTCTTTGGGGAATTTGTACGAGTGAAACCACTCAATGTCGCGCGAGGCAATGCTTATTGCGTTTATTCCCTCGTTGCGAGCGGCGTGCCCAGTTTGTCCGTGGGCAACACAGTCGAGAACCAACAGACCTTTTTCAGCCACAGCCATACGCATTCCGGTAGGTTCGCCCACAATGCCAGCAACAACGGTTTGTTTCAGCATTGGCAGAATTTTGTACATGCCATTGGGGCCCGATATTTCCTCTTCGGCCGAAGCCACAAACATGCGGTTGTAGCCAAGATTTGAATTGTCGGTTGCCATAAAAGCCATAAGTAGGCTAACAAGACTTGCGCCCGCATCGTTGCTACCAAGACCTGTTAACTTGCCGTTAGCATTTATTGGTTCAAATGGGTCCGATTCCCAACCCTGCGCAGGTTTAACGGTATCGAGGTGAGAGTTAAGCATCAGAGTGGCGCGCCCTTCGGCAAAATCTTTGCAACGCGCAATTATGTTGTTGCCAATCTGTTCTGGTTCGTATCCGTTGTCTTTCAAAAAGTTAACAACAATGTCTGATACGTTCTTTTCGTTGCCACTAAACGATTCGGTGGCTATCATTTGCTTTAAAAGATTTATGGCAGATTGTGTTAGTGTGTTCATTTATGTGAGTGTTGTTTTTGTTGCAAATATATCTAAAATGAAGAGCTGTTGGCGCCATGCTTAAAACCGATGTGCAAATGGCTTGAATGTGGATTGTTGTAAGTTTTTCAGTATATCAAAAATCAATTGTTAGTGCCGATGCCAATATTTGTGCTCCGTAGTATGCATTATTTGCCAAATAGAAATATCATACAACAAAAACAGCAAGAATGGATATGCGTAATATCCAAAATGACAGAAAGTGTTTGGCTTGTTAAACTGGAGCCATTATTGAGAATTATTGCAAATAGTTTAATTTTGAAGAACTAAAGACGATTCAAAAGAAAAATAATTCACAGAAATAGAATTTTAAACTAACATATTAATTAACAAGCGTTTGCTATAAAAACAAGATTATTAAATAACAACAATGAAAGCAAAACCATTCGTCAAGTGGGTTGGTGGAAAAAGCCAGCTCATCGAACAACTCGGAGCATTGCTTCCTGCTGACTTTGCACAATGGGAGAATGTCACTTACATTGAACCTTTTGTAGGTGGAGGGGCTATGCTCTTCTACATGTTACAGTCTCATTCCAATATCACATCAGCAGTAATAAATGATATTAATCCAGATTTAACAACATGTTATAAAGTTGTCAAGAAAAATCCGGCAGCCTTGATATCTTCTTTAGGTGAAATTCAAAAAGAATATTATGCACTAAAAAATGAAGAATCTCGTAAAGAATTCTTTTTACAAATGCGTGACAGATTTAATACAAAAAAACTTGATGAAATAGAGAACACTACAATTTTCTTTTTTCTGAATCGTACGTGTTTCAATGGATTATATAGGGTAAACAAATCGGGTTTGTTTAATGTTCCTTTTGGCAAATATAAAAGACCGACTATTTGTGACCCTGCTACAATTTATGCAGATAGTGAATTGTTGCAAAAGGTTACGATTATGACAGGAGATTTTGAAAAGACAATCGAACAAATAGGTGTAACAAATTTTTTCTATTTCGATCCTCCATATCGACCGTTGAGTGAAACTTCAAGCTTTACAAGCTATTCAAAAGATGATTTTAACGATGATGCTCAAATCAGATTGATGCAATTTTGTAACAATTTGAATAATCTTAATATTTCATTTATGCTTAGCAATTCGGACGGATTTGGAGCAAATGGCAAAGACCGATTTTTAGATGATTTATACGAGGATTTTCAAATAGAACGAGTTATTGCTTCTCGAAATATAAATTCAATTGCCTCTAAGCGTGGAAAATTGAGCGAGATTTTAGTTCGTAACTACCAAGAAACAGCAGTAATATGAAAGCACATACAGATGAACAATTTAACACATTTCTATCGCAATTGAAGGAAACTAACCAGACTTTAGATTTCTTTTGTGATTTTGGCAAGATTTCAGAAAATGTAAATAACATAAAATTAAGTCTTTGTATGCTGAATAGTCTTATTGGCGTACAAGATATTCGTTCTGCTGTTGAAACAATATGGAACAGAGATAAGTCCGCATTTAATGTTATGGACATTCTAATTGCTGTTCGTAGCGAAGGACAAAAGAAGGTTATTGATTCAATTGGAAATTGTGTTGTTCTTGATTCTTTATTCACATCTGTTGAAGGTGTTATGGAGTTCCTTAACAATACAGGATTAACTGAAGTTTTCCAAAGTAGAAAAATAACTAATTTGGTTGATTATGTTTTTGGAATCGAAACAGGATTGGATACAAATGCCCGCAAAAATAGGAGTGGACATATTATGGAAAATGCTGTTGCAAAAATATTAAAGGCAAATGGCATACATTTCCGTCAAGAAGTTTATTCAAGCGAATGGCAAAGTATTACCGACGTTTTGGGCGATGATGAAAAGCGATTTGATTTTGTTATAGAGACACCAACAAAAACATATTTAATTGAAGTTAATTTCTATAGTGGTGGCGGTTCTAAACTAAATGAAGTTGCACGTTCATACTCTGATATTGCACCAAAAATCAATTCTGTTGAAGGTTTTGAATTTGTTTGGATAACTGACGGTATTGGTTGGAAATCTGCAAAAAATAAATTGCAAGAGGCTTATAATATTATACCAAGTGTGTATAATTTGACAAATATTGAAGAATTATTAAATATCATTAATAAATATGGCGACATTAAATGACTTTAAAATTTTGAATCAAAAGTGCTTAAAGCATTTTGAAATTGCAGTAGCTACATTAAAATTGTCTGATGATATTCTGCAAAAGATTGATGAACAGAAAAAAAAGAACTTTGGTTTTTATTATTGTGCATTGCAGTACATATTGAATGAAACTAATTATGAGGTGTTGACCGAGATTATTTGTGATACTGATTTTAATGTCAATTTATTTAATATTAAAGATCAAGATGCAGGAGTTGATGCTGTTTATTTTGATGAAGAAGAGCATCAAATATCTATTTTTAATTTTAAGTTTCGCCCTAATTTTAATAAAGATAAAGCTCAAAGTATCAATGAATCAATACAAACTGTAAAATTTTTAAATGTAATTAAAACAGAAAATTATGATTCATTGTCAGGTAAACCAAAAGAATTTGCAAAAAAAATAATAGATTACAACAATAGTGATGAAGTATGGAAAACAACATATTATATTGTTAGTAATGAAAATATTACTATTGATACAAATAATTCAACGATAAGAGATTTATCGCAAGTTCAAGGTATTGAAATAAAGGCAATTGGGTTAGATGAGATAGTTGATTTTATGTCTATACATCCAGCAAATGTAAATGCTGAACTATTATTACCAAGAGAAAATGTAATGACGTACGCTGTAAGTAATTTGGTTACAGATAAATCATATAATCTTTCCCTTAGTTTAACTGATATCATCCGAATAACGTGTAATGACGAACAATATAGAAAGAATACTAATGTAGAAGATGATAGTGAATTAACAAAATTGGAGTTGGAGAATTCTGTACTATATGAAAATGTTCGTGGATACATATTACGTTCTGAGTATAATGCGAATATTTTTAAATCATTAGAAAATGAACCAGAAAAATTTTTCTTCTTTAATAATGGTATCACTATCGTTGCCGAAGATATTAGTGCACAAGAGGTTAATACTAACAGAAAATTAAAATTATCAATAAGAAACTTTCAAGTTCTAAATGGTGGACAAACACTTCGAACAATACATAAGTTTAACAAAGAGGATTCGAGAAATATAGAAAAATTGTCAAAAGCAAGTATAATGGTTCGAATTATGAAAGTTACAGATGATGATTTAAAAAGTCGTATAAGTGAATTTACTAATAGTCAAAATTCTATTTCTCAAAAGGATTTAAAATCAATGAGAAAAGAACAAGTACAACTACAGCAATATTTGGAAGATTATGGTATTTTATATATTAGGAAAAGTGGTGATATAGGAGAAAAATCTCAGAAAAAATATGATTATCATATTGATATTGAGTTACTAGGTCAAATATTATATGCAATTTGTGGATTTCCAGGACAGGTATCGAACAAGAAGAAAGATATTTTTTCTAAAAATTATAATAGTATTTTCTTAACAGATGATTTGTTATCAGAAAAAACAGTAACATATATAAAAGCATATTATTCAATAAAAGAATTGTATAAAGAAAAATATAAAAAATCATATATGGATTTGAAAGTGTTCTTTATACTGTATTTGTCAGAAAAACTAAGAAAAAATGATTATCAGAATATAATTGAAGAATTTGAAAAATATCTTGAAAACACACGTAGTGAAGAAAAGGATAGTAGAAGATTGATAAAAGTAACCTTTCTGTCTGAATTAAAAAGGCAATTTAATATAAATTGATGTTGTATAAAGATTTCATCCTTCACCACGGTGATTGTCGCCAATTAGTAAAAAACATTCCCGACAATAGCGTGGATATGATTTTTGCCGACCCACCCTATTTTTTGAGCAATGGTGGAATCAGTTGCAAGAATGGCAGAATGGTTTGCGTGGATAAAGGCGATTGGGACAAAGGCGGTACACCCGAATATATGTACCAATTCAACAAAGAATGGCTTGAAGTATGCCACTCAAAACTAAAAGACGACGGAACTATTTGGATTTCGGGAACTTATCACAATATTTTTGTCGTTCAACGTTGTCTCAAGGAATTGGGCTACAAGATTTTGAATTATATTACTTGGCAAAAATCTGACCCAGCACCAAACATTAGTTGCCGATATTTTACATTTTCTACAGAATTGATTATTTGGGCACGGAAATCGGAAAAGAAACCACACAAATTCAACTACGATGTGATGAAACGCATCAATGGCGACAAACAAATGACTGATGTTTGGCGAATGTCGGCAGTGGGATTGTGGGAAAAAACGTGTGGCAAACACCCTACGCAAAAGCCTTTGAAGTTATTGTATCGTATCATTTTGGCATCTACAAATAAAGGCGATACAATTCTTGACCCGTTTGCAGGAAGTTGTACTACGGGCATTGCTTCCAATCTTTTGGGTCGCAATTTTATTGGAATCGACCAAGAGCAAGAATATTTGGATTTAGGCATTCGTCGTAGGCAGGAAATAGAAAATCCTGAAATTGCAGAGAAAATGTTGCGAAAAATGTCCGATTCGTCAACAGAATCAATGGTTTTGGTAAATCATGCTTCGGAAGATAAACGAAAGTTGATGATTGAAAAAGGGATTTGCTATATGCGAGCAAATGAGTCAAAAGGCTCGTTGCAAATAACAGCAGGATTTGAACGGATGAAATATGTCTTGTTACATACAGGTGGCAGTGACTGTCAAATTTTCAAATTGAAAAAAGCAGGGACGTTTCAAATATGGACATGCGAGGCATTGGAAAAAATCGGTTTTAGTCCCGAACATGCTACACATTACATTGTTGTTCACTTTGATAACACAAAAATGGTAGATTTAGATAAGTCTATTAATATCCGTCAGCGCTTGAATACATACAGAGCGGTAATTCGTCCTTTGAGCGATTTTGTACTTATGTGATATAAAGTGATAGTAGAGTAGTTTGCTTTTTACATTTCCAACCCATTCCTACTGAAAATTTTTTCTATTTCTGCAAAAAGTTTTCAGTAGAACAATTGGCATGGTTAAGTAATATAACAAGCCAGTTTCCTAAAATACCTATGATTTTGGGGATTATGATGGCGGTGTTGTTTTTGTTGCAAATATATCTAAAATGAGGTGTTAGCGCCGCAAACTGTGTGCAAACTGCATTCTCCGTTATCACTAAATTGAAGCTGCTATTGAACAATATGCTCTTGCCATATTTGTCTTTGTAGCTTGCACTAAGGCTGAGTGACAGCTCATCTTTCAAATCAGGATTGCTGAATCTCAGATTAAGCAGATCTGAACTATTGACTGTCGGAATAAGGTTTGCGATTGACGGAATGGTCGTTCCAAACGATAGCAGACGAGCCGTTAGGTTGAGTCTATGTCATCGTGCGTGAGATGCTCCTTGACACGCATGTAGATGGTTAATTCCCGATTCTTGCTGTTCTTTTCCTGCGCCATGCAAAGATTGCTGACCATAAAGTATAGCAGCATAATCAAAAACAAGAAAATTGATCTTCTCATAATGTCCTTATAATTACGCGGGATTACATTCTGTTCTTAGCCGATTCGCCTGCACCTGTTCCCTTGTATTTGTTTTGGGCGTTGTTGAAGCGGTATGATACTCTCAGCGTAAGTGCTGACGAATAATATCTATTGTCCTGACGGATATAACAGTTGCCAAAGTCAGAAATGACATACTCATGCTTGGTGTTGAAGACATCGCTCCATGAAAGTTTGAAAGTGAGTGCATCGTTCTTAAGAAACGACTTGCCAACAGAGATGTCCAACCCATGGATAGGAGAATCGATGTTATATATCAGCTTATCGAAGGGGCTGATGTACTGATAGTCGAGGTCAATGGTCCAGTTCTTCTTCAGTCGGAATGAGTTATAGGTCTGCAACAGATACATAGGCTTGCCTAAGCTGACGCGGCGCATGCCATTCGCGGCGCGAGGGTCAATGACATCGGTCTCAAAGAATTGTTTCTGTATGCCTAACGTATAACGAGGATACCACACTCCGACAGACGGAGCGGCTGTGAGGTAAGCGGTCAACTTATGGACGGGATCGGCAGCATTGGTGTACTGAATCATCGCAACGCCTTCGTCATTGTAGGGATAGCCCTTCTGGAAAACCTTGTTATCGACACGCTCGTAGTTGCCACTGAAACTGAGCCATTTCCACTGTGCCATCAGCGAGAGAGTGCGCTGTATCTCGTTCTTCATCAGCGGGTCGCCTGTCTGATAAGTGAATTTGTTGTCGTAGCTTATCTCTTTCGACATTGTTTCGAAACGAGGCCTGATGGTCTTGCCCGTGTAGCTAAGACTGAGCCCCACCTGCTTCAGCCTGGTTGAGAAGCTGATAGATGGAAACCAGCTGTCGTTGCTGCGATGCACATTGTTGTCTGTATTGATGTGATCTGCATAATCGAACTTGGCATGCTCGTAACGCAGACCTGAACTGAACTGACCGAAGGGAAGAGCGACCGAATATTGGGCAAAACCAGCAAGGGTATTCTCCTCCATTGAGGCATCCGAATTTGGAATTGGGGCAAAGTCAATGGCGTATGTCTCGTTTGCAGACACATAAGTCTCTTCCGTACCCATCTGCAGTTCTCCTTTCCATACAGGATACGACAGCACCAGTTTGGCTGCTGTCATAGCCGTAACAGCTTCGGTATTACTCTGCATTGATGCCTTTCCTGTCCAACTCGTTTCGCTGATGTCGGTTACCCCACCTGTCTTACGACGCACATAATCGGCATTGAAGTTGATGTGCAGCTTATGAACAGTACCATCATAATAAAGGTTGCCATTCAGGTTGTGGTTTGTGGGTTGGTGCGAGTCATTGATGGCATGGAGATGATCTATCAGTTCTTCATTTCTTAATACGTCCTCATCCATCAGCATTTGGGTTTTACCGATGGTGTTGTCTGACCATTCCGTTCGGAATCCCAACGAATGCTTTTCGTTGATTTGCCAGTTGGCGCCACCCATATACTGCCATCCACCATTGTGCCTGCGATAGTTGATGATACCCACTTGACGGTTGTCGAGAATCTTGTCTCCCACCTTAGTGATGGTTCCACCATCGATATCGGAAATCTGATAACCGCGCTGGTTCCAATAGACCACCTTACCGAAGAAGTCCCAACCCTTCCGGCGGTAATTAAGGTCGAGGACAGACCACGAAGGTTCCCAATCATGACAGTCGTAAATATACTGCTTTGCCTGGCTGGTCAATGCATAACTGAAACCCTCGCCTTGGCGCTTTACAGTACGGATGCGCACCACGCAACGCACCTCCCCACCATATTCCGCACCAGGATTGCTGATGACGTCAATGCTCTTGATATCCTCAGACATAAGGTTGCGAAGCTCAGCGTTGTCAGTAACCTTTCGTCCGTTGATATAATAGAGTGGAGCACCGCGGCCAATGACCTCGAGATTGCCTCCCATCGATATCATGCCTGGCACCTTACCCAGCACATCCAGAGCATTGCCTTCGTATGCGAGTACGGAGCCTGCGATGTCAGTTACAAGGGCATTGCCTTTGAGTAATGTCTTAGGCAATGTACCTTTTACCACCACCTCGTCGAGAGTGTTCGAAAGGCTGAACATTGTTACAATCGCCTCTTCTTTGAAATGTGACGCAGGCAAGGTCTGTTTCTGATAACCAATCATTGACAACTGTACAATATCGCCTTGTTCGTCCAACTCAAAGCTTCCATCGCCAGATGTGATTGTACCTGTCACGAACGTTGAGTCGGGTAGCATACGCATAACAACGTTTACGAACTCGAGAGGGGTGCCATTCTCGTCAACAACTTTTCCCTTAATACTTTGTGCCTGCAAGTTGCTGCAGATGACGAACAGCGCAGTGGCTGTTGAAATAAAATGTTTAATCATGACTTTTTAATAATGTTTATTTGTGATTTATTTGGTCGGTGAGAACTATCTGATGGCATTCTTCCATCGCGATCTCGCTGCAAAGAGAGATATCTTTTTGCCTGCCTCCAAATAAGTGGGATAACTGCCAAGGTATAGGGATATTTAGCCAATGTGGGACAAAAAACAAAGGATGGCCTGTCACGATAAATACACGCATTGAAACGTAACAATAACTTTTCATCCGAAAACATCCCTTTCCATTCGTCATCAAATCCTTTCCAAATATCCCTAACACTCTTGTTTTCAGCTCGATTGTTTGTGTAAAAGAAAGAAACTAACTTTTTTTGCTCGAAATATTGATCATTTCACTCCTCCCAAAAGAAAGAATGAAAAGAATACCTAATCAACTAATAAAAGACTATCTAATAGTAGGATGCGCGTGGATGTGCATATCGCTATTGATGCATCCCCAGTTACTGACTCCAGACCAAAGAGCTGTCCCTCTTCCAGTATTTAAGATTGTGCATGGCTCTTTCTTTCTGCTGACGTTGGTGTTGAGTGAAATTATTGTGACTTATATCTTCCAAAACAGTTTCACATACTCTGGAGGTATCTGGGGACAGTTGAAACATTTCGCACTTTGTGCTGTTGTCGGAGTTCCCATCTTCAATATTTTCCTCAATCAATCGAACTCCATAATGATGTGGGATTTCTCAAGATATTACTATGCGTGGTTTGATATAGACGGGACATTTACATTGAAGTGGTACATGAAGACAATAAATTTATGTGCTATACTTTCCGTAATATTGATAATAGCCATGATGGCAATAACCAGAGTCAGAAATATAGAACACACCCTTCTGGAATTGGCTTCAATCAACAGAATGTTAGAAACAGAACAAACCAAGCTGCGTTCACGCCTGCCAAAAGATAATGTGGCAGACAAAATCATCATACATGGCGATAGCCGCGAATCATTGATTGTGAATCCTCTTGATGTCATGTACGTGGAGTCAGTGGGCAATTATCTCAGCATTGCTTATCTCAACGATTCCGAACTGTGTCAGAAACGACTTCGCAGTTCACTGAAGGAAGTTGAGGAGACACTTGAGGCTTATCCATTTATGGTACACATCCATCGTGCCTTCCTCGTCAATATAAACTTTATCACGCAGGTGTCCGGCAACTCTGCAGGTTATAAGATCAGTATGTTCAGTACAGACCGGGTGTTGCCTGTTTCAAAAGCCAATGTACCCTTGTTCAGAGAAAAAATCATAGAACTTGGAAAGAACTTAGAATAGTATTACATACCACGACCTTTCCGTTTCGTTGGGACGTAACGTGATGCCTTTACAGTCTTGGCAGCTTGTAGCCAGCAACGGAGATAGTCGGTCTGCCATTGCTCTGCATTAGCAGGTGTGAAGACTTCCTTAGCACATAGTCGTGCTGTGACTTCCTGTTTCTTATATCTGCGTTTCTCCTTGCCATTGCGCTTCTCAAACTGCTTCTTCGTGTCGGGAC
>JAKSOL010000010.1 GCA_024405635.1 Salinivirgaceae bacterium
GAAATTATTTTAGCAAAGATTAAAAAGAAACATCACAAATGAAAAATACGCGAACAAAAGTAATGCCGATGTTATGTGCGCTGATTGCTTTTTTTGTTGCAACCAACGCACAGGCGCAATATAAGCCCAAAGAACTTAAGCAACTTAAAACTGCCAATAATTACTTCAACGTAGGCAACTACCGCGATGCCATGCCAATATACAAATACCTCGACTCTATAATCGACAACACAAACACAAGGTATCGATTGGGTGTTTGCTATATGAATTCGATGTTTGGAAAAGAAAAAGCAATCAAAATATTTGAATCGTTAAAAGACTCGTCAGACTCAGACATTCCTGTTGACATGTTACGCTATTTGGGCGACGTTTATCACTACAAATATCGATTTGACGAGGCTATTGAAAAGTACAACGAATACATTGCCCAAACCGCCAAAGACATTAAGAGTGCCGACATAAACAAAATAAACTACTGCAAAAACATGATTGCAGTTTGCAACAATGCAAAAGAGATAACCCAAAAATCGTTTAAGGTTGAAACAAGCATTGTTGGGCACCACATAAACACAGCCGACGCCGATTATTATCCACTTATAAATGCCGACGAAACGCTGTTGCTATTTATGCGAGCAAATGAAAAAAACATTCACCATCCGCATATTATGATGGCTGAAATGGGAACCGATGAGTGGAACGAACCTGTTGAACTACAAATTGAATCGGACGATATAAAAAACAAAGACGTGCTGCTTGCAGGTTTGTCGGCCGATGGCGAAACTGTTTTCTTAAGCATCGGCACAAGCAACAACAGAGACCTTTATACTGCTACAATTAAAGGTCGTTCGATTTGTGAACTAAAAAAACTGAACAAAGAAATAAACTCAGCATACAACGAAGATGCAGCAAGTTTAACTCCCGACGGAACAAAACTATACTTTACAAGTGATAGACCAGGCGGTTACGGCGGTTACGACATTTATGTTTCAAAACAAAACAAAAAAGGAGAATGGGACACTCCAGTTAACCTTGGACCAACCATCAACACCCATTTTGACGAACGCGCACCATTTATTCATCCCGATTGTAAAACATTATATTTCAGTTCGTCGGGTCACAAAACCATTGGCAAACGCGACATATTTATTAGCAAGCAAAAAGGTAACAATTGGACCGAACCCGAAAACCTTGGTTTTACAAATACTACCGATGACGATTACTCGGTTGTAGTTGCAGCAAATGGACAATATGGTTATTATGCATCAACACGCGAAAAGAGCCGACTCGACATTTTTCGTTTCGTACTATGCGACCCTATTCCTTTAACTCTAGTGCGAGGACAAGTAAAAGCCGGTTTTCCTCCAAAACCAGTAGCCGCAACAATTAAGGTTTATGACCAAGAAACCAAAGAACAGATAAAGTACATTTACACACCTAACCAACAGACTGGCAAATACTTAATGATTTTTCCACCTGCAAAAAACTACCAGTTGGTTATTTCAACACCCGACTTTTTGCCACAAGTGCTTAATGTATTCATACCTTATCAAACTCAATTTTACGAATTGTACCAAGAAGTGCTACTATCGCCAATTCAGATAAACCAAGTAAATGTGGGCGAAGAGGTGATGGTGAACAACATATTTTACAACATATACGAAACAGCCGAGGCCGATTCGATTATTGGAGCAAACAAAGGCAACGAAATACAACAGCCCGATTACTACGACCACTTACTTGACCTTATTGGCGAAATAATTGAAACCACGGATTCGGCTCAAATATCGTACACAAACAAACAACCCAAAACAAGCGAAGGCAAACGCCGCCAAAACACCGACCGACTACTTAGTTTGGTTGAAGAAGCGTTCAATACATCAGACTCGGTTACACTGAGCATACTTGACGCCAATGCTCGACAAAAAGACATTGTTAAGGAATCGTACTTTTATGTTGACGGCAACAAAGCCAAATCGCGCCAAATGACAGTATTTGGAACCGACACATTTTACACAGCCAAACCAATTGAAACAGAGCCACATAAGGTTGTACTTAAAGAGCAACAAACCCGACAATATGTTGAAGAGAAAGCTCCTATAAACTTCCGCATGTCAACCGAAAAAAACCGACGCACAATATTTACACATTGCATTTACTACAATGTTGACGAAAGCAAGCTAACAGCAAAAGCACAAGCCGAGCTTGAAGAAGTTATTAAGTTCCTAATGGACAATCCAAACATTGGAGCCGAAATAAACGGTTATGCCGACCAAACAGGCGGCAGCGAGCACAACATTGATTTGTCGCAACAACGAGCACAAAACGTTACAAAACACTTGCTAAACAACGGAGTGGACCGACGGAAACTGATAACAAACGGGCACGGAACGTCGCTACGAAACGGCAAAACCGAAAACGGAGCAGTAAACTACCGTCGAGTTGAAATAATTTTGTTTGAACTTAAAAACAAGTAAAGCCATGACAACAAAAAGAACCATATTGATGTCGGCATTGCTTTGCTTGCTGACACTAACAACAAAAGCCCAATATGCCGAGTACGAAATAAAGGCTGCATACATTTTCAACTTTGCAAAATTTATAGAGTGGCCCGAAACCGAAACCACGCCCTCCGACTCTATCTATTTATGCATTTACCAAAAAGACCCATTTGGTGTTATTTTGGAAAAAACCATGGTTGGACGCACAGCCAACGGCAAAAGTTGGAGCATAAAACGTATAAATAGTTTGAAAGAAGTTACCAAATGCCACATCTTGGTAATACCAGACATAAGCCAACACAATGTAACTAAACTACTTAAAGAAATTGGCAACAAACCAATACTAACCATTGGCGACGAAATACCAAACTTTTGCAATTTGGGTGGTATAGTAAACTTTACGCCTCAAATGTCAAAGTGTCAGTTTGAAATGAACAACGATGTTGCTTGCGGCAACCGTATTCGCATAAATCCAAAATTGTTGCAATTGGCAAAAATCATATCAAATAAAGAAGATGAATTTTAAAGACATATCCATTAGGTCAAAGATCTCAATCTTAGTGGTGGGTATATGCTTAGCCACGCTGATTGTGTCTAGTTTATTGTTTTTTGTATTCGATAGCCGTCAATACAAAAAAATGATACTTGAAAAAGTAACCATCACAGCCGATGTAATTGGAGGCAACAACACAGCCAACATCATTTTCAACAACCCACAAGAGGCCGCAACAGTACTACGTACACTAATTGCCGACGATGGCATAAACGTAGCTCGCATATACGACAACGACGACAATATTTTTGCCGAATACATAAAAGAACCTGAGTATGCAATGTCAAACCTCGATTTCATCACAAGCAACGCATCTCATAAATATGTAAAACGAACATTACTTGTAAAACGCCCTATTATTCTTGACAACGAGAAAATTGGCGCAACATTTTTGAATTACAGCATGGAAGGATACTATGCCCGACGCATAAGTTTCATTCACTTTTTGTTAGGACTATTTACTGCTGCACTTATAATTGTTTTGTTGCTAACTGTTAAACTTCAACGCATCATTTCAACCCCCATTATTAACTTGACAAACACGATGCGTAGCATTGAAAAAAACCTTGACTACATTACAGTTGACGACAAAAGAAAAGACGAAATAGGCCAGTTAATAAATGGTTTTAACTCCATGATTACACAAATCAAGCAACAAAACCAAGATTTGGTACTGGCCAAAAACCAAGCAGAAAATTCTGCCAAAATTAAAGACCAATTTCTTGCCAACATGAGCCACGAAATTCGAACACCAATGAACGGTGTTATTGGTATGGCTAAATTGCTTGAAAACACTCCACTTTCAGCCGAACAAAAATGCTTTTTAGACAACATTTCAATATCGGCAAGCAACCTGCTAGTTATTATCAACGACATTTTGGACTTCTCAAAAATTGAGGCAGGCAAAATGGAACTTGAAGAGATTGAATTTAATTTGAGCAACATAATTGACACATTAAATGTAGTTTACACCAAAACAACCGCCGACAAACGCTTGTACTTTAAACTAAACATTGACGACAATGTGCCCAAAATGCTATGGGGCGACCCTACTCGACTAACACAAATACTGAACAATTTGATTGGCAATGCCGTAAAATTCACCGAGTATGGAGGCATTACGCTCACCATAAAATCGCGTGAAATGTCGCACAACTTCACACATTTAAAGTTTATTGTTTCAGACACTGGCATTGGCATCCCACAAGAAAAACAAGACCTTATATTCAAAAGTTTTTCGCAAGCAAGCAGCGACACGACGCGCAAATATGGAGGCACAGGACTTGGACTTACCATATCGCGTCAACTGGCTTTAATGCACAAAGATGGAAACCTAACAGTTAGTAGCCAAATTGACAAAGGCAGTACATTTTGTTTCGATGTAACCTACAAACAAAGCAACGCCACCCCAGAACCTATTGTTAAGACTACTGAAAGACCAAAACCTATTGAAGGAAAAAACAGGGTTAAAGTACTACTAGCCGAAGACAATGAGATAAACCAATTGTTTGTTAAAACAATTCTAAAACCATACTTTGATGTTTACTCGGCCGAAAATGGCAAAATTGTGGTTGATTGGCTACGAAAAGAAGATTTTGACATTATTCTGATGGACTTGCACATGCCCGAAATGGACGGCTACCAAGCAACATCTGAAATACGAAAAATGGATGACGAACGAATAAACAACATTCCAATTATTGCATTAACAGCAGCTGCTATTAAAGGCGAACGCGAAAAATGCATCGACTCGGGAATGAACGACTACATTTCAAAACCATTTAACCCCGATGAACTTATCGACAAGATTTTTAGTTTGGTAACGCCATCCGAAAACATTGCTAACAAGCCTGAAGAAAGCCCAAAAAGCAAAATCAAACCTACTGAATTCAAATACATAAACACCAAATACCTTGATTCAATAACCGACGGCGACGAAAACTTTCAACACCAACTAGTATCGATTTTTATTGATCAAGTGCCTGAACTTAAAAACAATATGCTTGAAGCATTTGAGTCGCACAACTACCATCGCCTATCAGAAGTTGCTCACAAGGCAAAATCTTCAGTTGCAATGATGGGAATGAGCCAGTTACGCGAACACCTTGCTCGACTTGAGCAAAGTGCTAAAGAAGGCATTGAGGCTGAAACCTACAAAGAAAAAATTGACCTATTTATTGTTACTTGCGAGGCCGCTATCGAAGAATGTAAAAACCTACTATAATATGATTATCAACAACGACATTACTGGTTGCGCCATTGTTTCACCAAACTTTAACAATCGCCGCATTACTGTTAGCAACGCTGAAGAGTTTAAAAAAGAATTATTTAAAGTACTTGACAACAACTACTTAAACTTAATTCTTAACCTAAAAGACATCGACATTATTGATAGCACAGGTCTTGGCGTTATAATTACAAGTTACAACCGCGCACAAAACCGCAACTGCAAATTCAAACTTTGCAATTTAAGCAACGCTGTTGCCAACTTGCTACACATGACTAAACTTGACCAAGCTCTTGACATTTATTCTTCAGTTGACGAGGCAGTTGCATCAATCAAATAATGGAAACAACAAAACTCAACGAGTCGATTTGGCATCAACTGTATGCGCAACAAACCGGCAACGAACCTATAAACATTGAAAAGCTACCTCGTTCTGGATCCGACCGCCAATATGCTCGACTCACTAATGAAACTGGCGAAACTCTTTTGGCCGCTTTCAATCCTAATGTTGACGAAAACGAAGCCTATTTTGCATTTTCAGAACACTTTTCAAGATTTAACATTAACGTACCCAAAGTGTTGGCAATTGGCTCCGACAGGCAACACTATTTAGTTGAAGACATTGGCCGCGACTCGCTTTATGACCACATAACACTCGCCAAAGGTGAGTTTAACAACCAACTCAACCAACTATACTGCAAAGCACTAACTGACCTTGTTCAAATGCAAGTTGTAGCAGGAAAAACAATTGACTACACCAAATGCTTTCCAACCGACAAATTTGACCAAACCGCCATTGGTTGGGACCTTAACTACTTTAAATACTGCTACTTAAAGTTAGCTCACGTTGATTTTGACGAAGTTAAACTTGAACAAGATTTTGATGCTATAAAACAAGCCATTGCCAATATTGATTGTTCTGCATTTATGTTCCGCGATTTTCAGTCACGAAACATTCTTCTGAAAAACAACACCCCATATTACATCGATTTTCAAGGAGGACGCCGCGGCCCACTTACTTACGATGTTGCATCGCTACTCTATCAAGCCAAGGCGCAATTGAGCGAAGATGTTCGCAACAAACTGTTTGACCATTACGCAACAGAATTGTCAAAAGTGAAAGCAATTGACAAAGCAAAACTATTTGGCGAGTTTAAACTATTTGCATTGCTACGAACTTTGCAAGTGCTTGGAGCTTATGGATATAGAGGATATTTTGAGCAAAAAACACACTTTATTTCAAGCATACCATTTGCAATTGAAAACCTAAAAACACTATTGCAACAAAATTTGCCCATTGATTTGCCTTACATTAAACACATTGCTAATCAGTTAAATACGTCCAAAACCATTTCAACCAAAGCCGACCGACTAACCGTTAAAGTGTTTAGTTTTTCATACAAACGAGGCATACCATTTGACGAATCTGGCAATGGCGGGGGATTTGTATTCGATTGCCGTGGGCAACATAATCCAGGCCGATTCCCCGAATACAAAAACGTTACTGGTCGCGACCAAATGATTAAAGACTTTTTCAAACAAAACCCAGGCATCGACCAATTCCTTGATGATGCTACACGCACAGTTTCTCCTACCATTGAAACATATATGCGTCGCGGATTTGCTAGTCTAATGGTAAGTTTTGGTTGCACAGGTGGGCAACACCGTTCAGTTTATTGTGCACAAGGTTTTGCCGAACGTATAAGCAAACTATTTGATATTGATGTTGAACTTTGCCATCGCGAACAAAACATAACCGAAAAATTTAGCAGATAAATGGAAGCAATGCTATTTGCCGCTGGACTTGGCTCACGACTCCGCCCCCTGACAAACGACCGCCCCAAAGCCTTAGTTAAAGTTGCTGGTCGCACGCTACTTGAACACAATATTGCGGCACTTGAAAATGCTGGCGCAACTCACATTGTGATTAACGTGCACCACTTTGCCGACATGATGAAACAAACTATAAGCAACATTAACTGCAAAGCAAAACTCACCATTTCCGACGAAAGCGAAATGCTACTTGACACAGGTGGAGGCATAAAACACGCATCGCAATACTTTACAAGCAATAAACCTATTGTGGTTGCAAATGTTGACATTCTATCAAACATCAACCTACAAAAAATGTATGCGCAACACACTGAAAACAAGACCATTGCAACTCTTGCCGTGCGCAATCGTAATAGTTCTAGAATGTTGCTTTTCAACTCAAACAACGAACTGAAAGGTTGGCAAAACAATAAAACTGGCGAAGTGAAATATACAAGCAACGACCGAGACCTTAAACAATTAGCATTCAGTGGAATACACATAATTTCACCCGAAATTTTCAATTATTTCCCTACCGAAAACATATTTTCGATAATTGACTTTTATCTAAAATTAGCACAAACTGAGCGCATTGTTGGATACCAACACCAACAAGATTATTGGTTTGATGCTGGATCGCCAGCAAAAATTGAAGAAGCCGAAAAATTTCTACTCACTTTATAACCACACAACTATCAAATGATAAAAACTGCAAAAGAGCAATTTTTGCAAAAACATAACTACCAGTCACTCAACATAAAAGCTGCGCTATTTGACATGGACGGAGTACTATTTAATAGTATGCCGTTACATGCCAAAGCATGGGTTGAAGCCTTGCGCAAACTTGGAATTAACTTTTCCGAATATGAAGTATATCTGAACGAAGGAAGAACAGGCTTTTCAACAATCGATGAGCAATTTTTAAAACAATTTGGCCGACATAGTACCGAACAAGAACAACGCGAAATATATGCTCAAAAAAGTGCCATTTTCAAATCGATGCCAAAACCTGCTCCTATTACAGGAACTTTGGATATTGTTAAATACTTAGCCAACAACAAAATAGCCCGATTAGTAGTAACCGGGTCGGGAGAAGAAACAACACTAAACCGAGTTGCCGAACACTACCCTAACCTATTTGACCGTAAACAAATGGTTACCGCACACGATGTTAAACTAGGCAAACCACACCCCGAGCCTTATTTAATGGGACTTAGCAAAGCGCAAGTTGCTGCAAACGAAGCAATTGTAATTGAAAATGCTCCTCTCGGCATTAGAGCTGGTGTAGCTGCTGGCATTTTCACCATCGGAATAAACACTGGCATATTAAAACGCGAGGACCTTATAAATGCTGGCGCTGATTTGGTGTTTGACAATATGCACGAATTCTTACTATCTATTGAAGAAATAATACACTAATAATCAAACAAATACACAATGAAAAAAGTTTACATTTTTCTAGCCGAAGGTTTTGAAACAATTGAGGCTCTGGCTCCTGTTGATGTGCTTCGACGCGGAGGGATTGACGTTGTAACAGTATCGATAACCGACAGCGAAACTGTTGCTTCATCGCACAAAGTATTGGTTAAAGCAGACACCACTTTTGCTAAAGCCAACCTAAGTGATGGCGATGCCATTATTCTTCCTGGTGGTTTTCCTGGTTATGCCAACTTGGGAAAATCGGCCGAGGTTGGACAAACTATAAAGAATTACTACAACAGCGGCAAATTAGTTGCTGCCATTTGCGGCGCCCCTACAGTATTGAAAATAAACGAAATAGGTGAAGGTAAACTTATAACCTGCCATAGTTCGGTTGTTGCCGATATGGTAAACTACAACTACACTGGTACAGCAACCGCTACCGATGGTAACCTTATTACTGCTGATGGTGCTGGGCATTCAATTGTTTTTGGTTGCGAAATATTACGCTATCTAACCAACGACGAAACTGTTACTTCTGTTAGAGGCAAAATGGAGTTGAAATAATCTCTCAATAGTTGTATAAACAAAAAAGCCACGATTAAATCGTGGCTTTTTTGTTTGAATATCAAGCTATTATATTAATTCTCAGGATATGTTGCAACCTTTTTAATCGAATAATCTTTAGCGTAGTTAATTATATAAATAGCCGTATTTTGATAACCTCCCTGATCGGTTGTTGGCATAAAGTTTAGCGATGTTTGCAACAATGGTACTTTATGGAACATTATTGCACGACGAAAATCTCTACCATATTTATTCAATGCCGAACAGAAATATGTTGTTATATCGTAAGCCTGAAAAGCGGTTTTGCTAGGTTCAATTTTAAACATATTTCGGAACTGACTTACAAACTCAATTATCTGTGGTTCAGAATAGTTTATATATGAATTTGACAGAAAATGCATGTTTGTATTAAACAAGTTATCAATGTCAATACTCTCAAACATTTCCCATCGGCTTTGACCAAACACCGTAATGTCGTACTCGTATGAGTAACCGTTTATCTTTCCAATCACGTCGGTTACAAACGAACGGTCGGTTGATGGAATAATAACAATATTCTCTCTTCCTTTTACAAACGCACTATTGAGCAAATCTCCATTTGCATTAAAATAGTAATACTCATGATAACGAACTTGGTCAAGGTTATCGCTACTAATAGTTGAATAAAGCTGACGTTTAAATTCTGAAATGTAATCTTGCTCTTGACTATTTCCGTTATGAATAACTATGTAGTTTTTAGAATCGACTTGTGTTAAAAATTCTGCCACATACTTCATTTGAATATCAAACGATGGGCTTACCTGAAAAGCATACGGGTTATGTGTAATAAAATCGTTTTTAACCGACAATGGCGACACAATGTTTATTTGATGCTCCCAAGCATAATCGCCAACTACCGATAGTTCGCCACTAAATGCTGGACCAATAAACAAATCGAAGTTTGATAAATCGGTGGTTTTCAAATAGTTTGCAATATATGTACTATCGCCACGAGTATCAATTATTTTAACATTGAACGACATTCCTTTGCTCTTTAAATCTTGCAAAGCCAACATTGCTCCAATGTAGAAATCAACAAACATTTTTGATTTGCCATATATCTTTCCAGTGCCGTCGCCCCAACCCGCTGTATCGCTCATATTTAGATACAATGGCAAGAAGAAAGCTACATTGTACGATTTTTCGGTATCAATTTGAGCATTCATAAATTCAACCATCTCTTGCTTGTTAGCCGAGTAGTCGTTTATGCGAAGTTGCTCTTGTTCTTTTTGCTTAATCGCCGAACTATCAACCTTTGCAACCAACTCTGTTTCAGACATTACCATTGAGCTTCCCTTTGGTATGCGTATTATTTCACCTTCTTGCAATCCTCGTTTTTTCAAATCGGGATTAAGTTTCAAAATCTGCTTATCGGATATATTGTATTTGCGGGCTATACCATACAAAGTTTCTTGTTTGGCAACTTTATGCCAATCGCATTCTTCCTCAGCAACAGCAGCAACTGCCTCTTTTGCAGGTATTTTAAGCGATTCGCCTATTTGTATTGAACGTGTTTTTATTTCTTGATTCAAAGCCTCAATTTCTTCAACCGAAACATGATACTGACGCGATATGCCAAACAGAGTTTCTTGTTTCTTAACTACGTGCAGAATAAAAGAATTATCGTCAATAGCAGGTTCTTCAAACTCGGTATTTTGTTCGGTTTTATTGGCCACTTCTTGTGCACGAAAACGTAAACGGTCGCCTATGCGAATACCAAGTTCAGTTCCTGGGTTAAGTTCATACAATTCTGAAACCGTACAACCATAGCGCTTTGATAGGTTGTATGGTGTATCGCCTTTTTCTACTTTGTGGTAAATGTAGGTTGAGTTAACTACAGGCTCTTGCTTAACTCTAACTTTAATGTATTGGTTGGGATGAATAACGTATGCTGCTTGTGGGTTATCGGCAATAAGAGTATCAACTGGCACCTCGTACTGGCGACTTATGGCGCTCAATGTTTCTCCTTGTCGAATAATGTGCATATAATATTCGCGACCGTTGAGCAACACTTTATTATTTTGAGCATTTACGGCTGCGGCTAATAAAAGTCCTATTGATAGTATCCAAAAACGTTTCATATTGTGCATAAACGAATTGCAAAGTTAACAAAGTTTGCCAAGAAACCTTTTGCTGTTGACCTTTAACCACAAGCATTTGACAAACATAAGTTACAGACAGAACTCTATCTTTTTTAACAAACCAAAATTGAACCACAAACTATTGATAAGTTTGAAACGCAAACCCCAGGTTGTTTATTATATCAGATGCCACAAGCGACTGATACCCAACCTCTTCAGCTGCAATATCGCCTGCCAATCCATGAACAAACACTCCAAGACGTGCTGCCATGTCTGGTTTATAGCCTTGAGCTAATAAGCCAAGCACAACACCTGTAAGAACATCGCCACTGCCTGCTGTTGCCATTCCCGGATTTCCGGTCGAATTAAAAAATACATTTCCGTTGGGCAAAGCAATGGTGGTGTATGCGCCTTTAAGCACCACAATAATCTGTTGCGATTTTGCAAGTTCAATTTGTGTAGTAAAACGCTCGTAACCTGATTGATGTTTGTGCGTAAGTCGGTCAAATTCACCAGGATGTGGAGTTATTATAGTAAATGGAGGCAGTTTATCGAGCAATTCTTTTTTATCGGCAATTATATTAAGTGCATCAGCATCAATAACTAAAGGAACTTTTGCATTGCTCAAAATTTGTTCAACAACATTACGCATTTCAGCTCGTTTGCCAAGTCCGGGACCTATTCCAATTGCCGAAAAACGTTGTAAATTTTCCACTTTACAAAACTCTTGTTCAGTTGCATCAACATTTACAATAGCCTCTGGTACTGCTATTTGCATTATTTGATATTCGCTTTCGGGTACATGTGTGGTTAGCAATCCAACTCCAGAGCGCAAACACGATTTACTTGCCAACACTGATGCCCCCATCATGCAATGGCTGCCAGCAACTAACAGTGCATGACCAAATGTTCCTTTGTGCGAGAATCGTTTGCGAGGTTGTTTTTCTGCTACTAAATTGTTGTCTTGAAAGAAAAACTGCGACTCTTGTGCATCAATAAAAGCCTTATCCAATCCTATTGGCAACACATGCCAATAGCCAACAAACTGTTCATTTTCAGCAAAAAAGAACGGCAGTTTAGGCATTTCAAGTGTTAGCGTGTGCGAAGCCTTAATTATCGGTCCGCCGTTGCAACTATTGTCCCACGCAATCAATCCCGATGGCACATCAATCGATATAACTGTGGAGTTTGAATTGTTGATGTGGTTTACAAAATCGGCCCAATAAGCCGTTATTTCACGGTTAAGTCCCGAGCCAAAAATGCCATCAACCACAACTGTAGTTGCATCAATTTGCGGCAGTGTATCACTTGGGGCAATTTCTACAACATGTATCAGTTTTTTCAACCTTTGAAGGTTTATTGCGCAATCGGCCGAAGGTTGTGATGCTATTTTTAGGTAATATGCTGTAATATTCTTGTAACCAGATTCTATTAACAATCGAGCAACAGCCAAAGCATCGCCACCGTTGTTGCCTGAACCTGCAAAAACTGCAAATTGTGTTTCAGCATCAAACTCATTTAATAACCAAGAAACCAATTGGTTAGATGCTCGCTCCATCAAATCTATCGACTTAATAGGTTCGTTATCAATTGTTGCTCGGTCGCAAGCTCTTATCTGTTCTGGTGTAAGTATTTTCATTTTGCTGTTTTTTTTGCGATTATAGTTAGAAAAGCCATAAAGTTGACTTGTAATTGCCACCAAATAAAGCAATAGTAGCATTTTGAAAAACTTGATTCGGCATAACAAATGAGCTTGCAACTTTCCGCTTTACCAACTATTTAACTCAATTATCTTTGTCGCATCAAATATTAGCCCTATGTTAAGCCGACAAAGGTTATTTAACTTAAAGAGTCTCAACGGATTACAACGCCGACTTGCGTTATTGGCAGGTCCAATTTTTATGGAAACACTGCTAGTAATGACACTTGGAGCCGTTGACACCATAATGTTGAGCCAACACTCCGATAATAGTGTGGCCGCAGTTGGTTTGGTAAACCAATTAATTAGCATGGTTTTTTTGGTGTTTGAGGTAACCGCACTAGGCACATCAATACTATGCTCACAATACATTGGCGCCAAATTACGCAACAAAGTTGTGCAAACTGTAGGAGTATCAATAGTGCTAAACACCGTGTTTGGCATTGTGGTAAGTGCATTGTTCTACTTTTGCTCAACTGGCATATTGAACCTTATGGGTGTTCGCCCCGAATTGATGCCCGATGCCTATTGTTACATGCGAATTGTTGGCTCGCTTGCCTTTGTTCAAGCCATTTCTATGGCCATATCGGCCTCGTTACGTGCAGCTGACAAAGCTTTTTACCCCATGATGGTTACTTTGGTGGTAAACATTCTAAACATTATAGGTAACTACTCGCTCATATTCGGAAAGTTTGGCATGCCTGCTCTTGGAGTTGAAGGTGCTGCCATCAGTACCGCAATAAGTCGCGCTATTGCTATGGTGGTGTTATTTATTTTGCTAAAACGAAAACATGTTCGCCACTTTCCTCGCGAATTGTTCAAACCTTTTCCTTTTATTGAATTGCGAAATTTGCTACGCATAGGTTTGCCATCGGCAGGCGAACAGATATCATATAGTTTGTCGCAAGTGGTAATAACATTTATGATAAACTTTATCAGCAACGAAGCTCTTGCCGCCAAAACATATTGCTCAAACATTATCATGTTTGGCTTTATATTTTCAATTGCAATGGGTCAAGGCGGCGCCATTTGCATCGGACACCTGGTTGGCAACCGCAAACCTCACGCTGCATTTGTGCTTGGCAAAATGGTGATGCGGCTAGCCATAATTGTATCAATTATACTTGCCATTGTGGTAGCTATTGGAGGCCGATTTGTGTTTGGTTATCTAACTGACAATCAAGAAATTATTCGAATGGGCATCATCATTTTATGGATAGATGTTGTGCTTGAATTTGGTCGTGCAGTAAACATTTTTGCGGTAAATGCACTGCGTTCGTCTGGCGATGTTTACTTCCCTGTTTTGCTCAGTATAATTGTAACATGGGGCGTTTCTGTTTGCTTTAGTTACGTGTTTGGTTTATGGATGGGCTACGGACTAATTGGCATGTGGGTTGCGTTTCTGCTCGACGAAAACATTCGAGCTTTTATCTTCATTCACCGTTGGAATAGCCTTAAATGGACAAGTAAAAGTTTTGTAAAAGACGAAAACATTTAACATAACAAGCATAAACACAGTATTTTCGTAGCATAAACATCACAATACCAACTATGACTAAAACCGCAGTTGTAATATTAAATTGGAACGGAGAAAAATTCCTAGAGCAATTTATGCCGTCGGTAACAACAAACACCACCGCTCCCAACACCGAAATTTGGGTAGCCGACAATGGTTCTACCGACAATAGCATAAAATTTTTGCAACAAAATTATCCAAACGTTCACACGCTGCTTTTCGATAAAAACTACGGATTTACAGGCGGTTACAACCGAGCGTTAGCAAAAATTGAAGCCGAATACTTTGTGTTATTAAACTCAGACATTGAAGTTGCTCCAAATTGGCTTGAACCTTTGGTTAACTACATGGACAACAACCACAATGTTGCGGCATCAATGCCAAAAATTCTTCAGTTTGCCGACAAAACTAAGTTTGAATATGCAGGTGCTGCGGGAGGATTTATTGATTGCTACGGATTCCCTTTTTGCCGTGGTCGTGTGCTCAGCAACGTTGAAACCGACAACGGACAATACAACGACGTATGTGATATTTTTTGGGCAACCGGCGCTTGTCTTATGATTCGCAGTGATCTATTCCGAAAAAGCGGTGGACTTGATGAGGCCTTTTTTGCTCACATGGAAGAAATTGACCTTTGCTGGAGGCTGAAAAATATGGGACATCGTATTGTTGTTGTTCCCCAATCGGTTGTTTATCACGTTGGCGGAGGAACTTTGCCAAATAATAGTCCACGAAAACTTTTCCTAAACTATCGAAACTGTTTGTGGATGATGTACAAAAACTTGCCAACAAAAAAATTTCATCGCACTTTGTTTATGCGCATGGTGCTTGATGGGCTTTCAGCATGTATGTATTTAGTAAAACTGCAATTCAGTTTCTTTTGGGCAGTACCACGCGCACATTTTGCCTTTTACAGCGAACTGAAAAACCTCCGCGCCAAACGTGCTGATTTAAAAGCAAATAGAACAATTTTCACAATTCACCCCGAAGTCCTCAAACATAGTTTTGTACTTAAAGTTTATTTGGGAGGTAAAAAAACATTTGCCGATTTAATGAAATAAACACACCATTACCTAATAGTGCTTATTAAAGTATAGAGTTTAGTTTGTAATAATTGCAAATAGCAAGAAACTGTTTTAGCCAACAGGTTTTTGCTAAGCAACTTTAAGCTCTCGGCTCACTCCATTACATCAATAATCTCAATATCGAATATCATATCAGAATTGGCTGGGACACCTTCAACATTCTCAGAACCATAAGCCAAAAATGATGGTACAAGCAATTGAAATTTTGAACCTTTTCGCATTAAAGGCATTGCATCTTCCCAACCGTCAAGAATCATCCCCGCATTGGTTGGAAACTTAACTGGAGTTTCGCGTTTTACAGACGATTCAACCAATGTTCCATCGGTCAAATATGCCGAATAATGAGCTGTTACGATACTATTTGGCTGAATTGTTGTGCCTTCACCCTGCTCAAACACAACATATCCAACACCCGATGGAGTGTGTAAGGTATCACGTCCAGCAGCATTCCATTTTTCAACAATCACTTGTGGCGACACCCGCACCAACTCAAGGTCAAGACTAATGCTAGCATTGGCAGGAACTTGTATTCCATAACCCTCGGCACCAAAAGCCAAATTACTTGGTATTAACGCTCTAACTTTAGAACCAGGTTTCATCAAGCCAAGAATATAATCCCAACCTTCAATCACTTCGCCACCGCCCACAGTAATGCGCATTGGGTTTGATTTATGTACCGATGTACCAAAAATAGAACCATTATCAAGCCACCCCGTGTAATGAACATAAGCATTATCTCCCTTTTTGGGTGCATTTCCTGTGCCTTCTTTTACAACATAGTATTTAATTCCATTGGGCAATTTTTTCAATTTTTTTCCTGAAATATCAAATGGTCTAATTTGCTGATGCTTATTAACTTGAACAACTTTAATTACAAAGTGTAAAGTTGAGCCCGATGGTATATCCTCCGTTTCCAAATCGCCATAACCCAAAGTTGGAGGAACCGTTAGTTCAATAACTCCACCTTCGCCAATCAATTGTAAACCTTCTTCCCAACCTTTTATCAGCATTCCTTGCCCCAAGTAAAAGTCAATGCAGCCATATTCGGCAGTTGATGCAAACACAGTTCCATCGGTCAACATTCCTGTGTATTCAACCCAAACCTGATCGCCTTCACGTGGAGTGTTTGCATTGCCAGCTTTTGCTATTCGGTAAACCAAGCCACTTGACGTTGTTGTTTGCGCCGATGCGCTTACTGATAACATTGTTACAGCAAAAAGTATTTTCAGTACTCGAATCATCGTTTCGTTATGTTTATGGTGTAAAAATAAGGTTGAACACATAGACAATGCTACCCTTTTGCCAAAAAAGCAGCCACATTTGACAAATTGCATAAAAAAAGGGCACAACCCATAAGAATTGTGCCCCAAGTAGTACTTTATTGAAAACTATAAACTCTCAATAATTTTTGTAATCAGAACTGTAAGTTTCGGAGCAACCGAATTAGCTACATTCTGAACTTCTTCGTGAGTTGTTTCACCATTTGGGTCGGCAGGTTTTGAGCCGTTAGTTACAACCGACAAGCCAAAAACACGCATTCCTTGATGATGAGCCACAATAACTTCTGGAACGGTTGACATTCCAGTTGTGTCGGCACCCAAAAGTCGCAACATACGGTATTCGGCAGGAGTTTCAAGAGTTGGTCCTGAACTTCCCACATAAACACCCTCTTGCAACTTAAATCCATTGTTTGCTGCAATTTGATGAGCTCGGTTTATCAACTCGCGGTCGTATGTTTTACTCATATCGGGAAAACGCACACCTAACTCATCAATATTTTTTCCAATAAGCGGATTGTGTGGAAAATTATTGATATGGTCGTTAATAACCATAATATCGCCTGTTGCATAATCAGGGTTAAGACCACCAGCGGCATTTGACACCACCAAAGTTTCAACTCCCAAAAACTTCATTACACGAATTGGGAATGTAACCTGATCCATTGAGTAGCCTTCGTAATAGTGGAAACGACCTTGCATTGCCACTACTTTTTTCCCACCTAGGGTACCTAAAATCAACTGGCCTTTGTGTCCCTCAACAGTTGAAATTGGGAACCCCACAATATCTTTGTACTGAATAATTTTGTCGGCAACAATAACATCGGCCAAGCCTCCCAAACCACTGCCTAGCACTATGCCCACAGTAGGTTTGTAGTTTAAACCCGACAAGATAAACTCTGCCGCTTTTTTGAATTTTTCAGTCATATTATTTTTTGTTTATCAAAGCTTGCAATTCTGACAAAATTGCATCCACACCGTCAACCAATTCTTTTTTAATTGCTGAGTAGTGTTTTTTATCGCCTTTGGTATAAACTTTTGTCATTGTTGCATTGTACAAGTCCATAGTTTTATTGAAAAGTGCCTCAATTTCAGCATCTTTTTCAGCATTCAAGAACGATGCAACGCTGCAATCTGAAAGTACTTCGTAAACTAAGCCGTTAATTTCTTTTTTAAGGGTTCTAATGTTTGCCATAACTATAATTATTTAATGATATGAGCGAATTTACTTATTTGGTAGCACTTGTTGTTACAAATGATTGCAAAAGATTTCCACAAGCAAACGTTTTTATAACATCGGTTATACTATTTTCATTTTCAACTATATACAACACACAAGCACCCACATTCGCCATTTCGTTTTCAACACCATAAACAAAAAAAAGGCTTGCAATTTGGAGTACCTCATTGCAAGCCCACTATTAGAAACAACTCTACATATTATCTTGGTCCGCCGCCCATCATGCTAGCACGTTGTTTTTTCACCTCATCGTACTTTGTTTTTTGTTCAGGGGTCAAAACTTTTTCAATGTTAGCATCTGTTTCGTCCATTTGCTTTTTCATTGCATCAAAATCGGGCATACCTTGTGAAAAATCTGGCATTTTTTCTGCCTCAAAAATTGCCTTTACACTTGCTTGTTGTTCAGTTGTAAGTGACAATTGTTGAGTCAATTGATCAAGACGCATTTTAACAATTTCCTCTTTTGAAGGCATTTGTCCCATTGGCATTTGAGCCATTGTGCTGAATGAGGTGCAAACCAACACTGCAAGCACTGCTAAAAATCTCATAATGTTTAGTTTTTTTTAGTAAATAATTTGTTGTTAACGGCAGCAAATGTATATGGCGTTTTTTCAATATCAAGTTAGTATCTACAAACTAGGCTTTTAAACCGACAATTTGGCTATCAATGGCTATTAGTGCATTTTAACAAATTAGAATTTGCCAATATTATTGCACTACAAAAAGCACAGCAATAGCTTAATAGACAATAAATAACTAACAAATAAGGTATTGTAGAGGAATACTATTGAATCTCAAAACCGACTACCGAAATATCGTCAACTTGAGGGTTTGAACCACGCCACTCGTTGAATTTTTCCTCAAGAATAATCATTTGTTCTTCTTTTGGTTTGTTAACACATTGGCGCAAAACCTCTTTAAATCCCAAACTCTTCATTTTCACATTGTCGTTGCCACCAAACTGATCGTAATATCCGTCAGAGAACATATAAATTTGGTCGCCCGACATTAACTGAACTTTGGTTTGTGAGAACGAACGATCCTCGTTATCATAAAAACCAACTGGCATACGGTCTGGTTTTAGTTCAATAATACCACCTTCGCGGAAAATATAAATTGGGTTCATTGCTCCTGCAAAGACAAGTATTTTGTTTTCGCGATCGATTGACACAATTGACATATCCATGCCATCGCCAGCCGACGAATTGTTGTTGTTTTGATGCAGATATCGAATAACATCAATACGCAATCGATTAAGAATAGCTGCAGGTTGTACAATTCCAAGTTCTTCAACAATTTTACTCATCAGCAACATTCCCACAAGACTCAAGAATGCACCAGGAACACCATGACCAGTTGAATCGGCACAAGCCACAATGGTACGCCCGTGTTTTTCGCCTATCCAATAAAAATCGCCACTAACAATATTACGTGGACGATAGTACGCAAAACTGTTTGGATATATTTTCGACAATGTCTCAAAAGGAGGCATTATGGTGTTTTGTATGCGGCAAGCATATTGAATACTAGCATTAATATCAATATTGGCAGCAGTTAACTCATCTTGAGTCTTTTTAAGTTTAGTAATGTTTGTTTCAATTGAAATAATGCTTTTAACATGGTTTTCTCCATCTGATGATAACAAAGGAGTTAGTGTTTGGTGTACCCAAAGTTGATCGCCCCATTTAGTAGTTATTCCAATCTCTTTTTCAATCGATTCTTTAGTTTCTTGATTCTTCCAAATGCTAATAGCCTCGGCAACATCAACGCCGCCAAGCAGCGACGAATCCATCAACAAATCGTCTAAACTATAGCCATACATGTGCGAAAAGCCTTCGTTTATCCAAGTCAGATTTCCTTCATTGTCTAGCACTCTAATAGCATTATCGGTTTCGCAAGCAATAAGCGACAACTTTTCAAGTTCAAGATTTGTATCTTGCAAATGCTTACGCTGAGCCTCAATTTCTTCTTTTTGCTGCGATATTTTGAATGTTTTCTCTTGCAACTCAGCGTTTGCCTTACCTTTTTGCACCAACAACCTTATTAGAATCAGTGTTAGAATAATAGCCAACGCTATTAAGCAAGTAGCATAAGTAATAATATGGTATTGACGACCTATAAGGCTTTGTTTCTTTTGGTTGTCAGATACAGTTTCTTGGTTTTGTCGCAACAACATTTCTTTTTGTTGGGTAAGACGCAGCAATTCTGCGTTTTGTAGCAATTCCATTTCTTGTTCTGACAATGAGGACAATACACTATCAGCATAAAGTATTGAGTTGCGATAATACTCGTTTGCCAAGCCTGTACGATTGGTCTTTGTGCTTATATCGCCAAGTATTTGACAAATTGCTTTAATGTCGGGCCAGTACTTTAACTGTTCAGCATAACTGAATGCGTTTTTGGCATAGTGCTCAGCTCCCATCAAGTTGCCGTTTAGCATATACAGTTCGGCCATAAACTTGTACACATAATAGTGCAACGACAAATCTTCTGATGAATTACACAGGGTTTCTGCTTTTGTTGCGTACTCTATTGAAGTGTTTAGCAAGTTTTGATAATAATACCACGTTGCCAAATCGAGGTTAGCTTTAATTTTTGGCAAAATAGCATCAGTACGTTCACTCATTGTGCGAGAACGGTTAAAATCGTCAAGCGACACTTTTATTTCTCCATTTTCCCACTCAATGAATCCTATTATACTATATGCCATCACTTGGCCTGTTGGATTATTGATGGCATTAAATGTTGACAAAGCATCTTTTGCATACTCCATTGCTCCTTTTGAATCGAAACGTGCCCCACGTATTTTGGCAATCATAAGCAATGCTTGACCATAATTACAATTTGCAGGGTCGCCTTGTGCTATTTCTTGCGCTGCTTGTGCATAAGCAAGTGCTTTGGGCATGTCGTTGCTTGAATAATAGTACTGAGCTTGCAATTCATCAAACTCAACTACAAGGGCACTATTTGACGATTCGGAAATATAATGTTGAGCTGAATCGAGATAACTGCGTGTTGTTTTTTGGTTTAGCAAAGCTTGCTCACAAGTAGCAAGTAAATAATATATTGACAACCAATAATCGTTAGAATTAGCGCCACCATTGACTTCCAATTTGGCACGAGCCTTTTTTACATATTTAATACACTCGCTTATTTGACCTAGTTGATAGCTCAAATAACCAGCATGAATATTCAATGAAATTTGAACGTTGGGTGTTGTGTCGGCTAAAAGTACTTGATTGTAAATACCGAGCGCCATTTTTAGCGAATTGCTTTTTTCATACACACTAGCCTCATTAAGCAAACTTTGGGCTTCATTGCTACTAACTGATAGTTGTCGCAAAGGCCTATCTTTTGCCTTACCTATTCGCTTATCGGACTCGGCACTAACTTGCGAAATTGCCGACAACGCAAAAAGCATTGAGACTATAAGAAAAAATAAGCGCTTCATTTAATTTTGAATATGGCATGCAAGTTAACTATAAATTATCATCAACAATCCCTTATTAACAGTTTTTTTAACAATTGTGCTTTTTTTATTTTTCTGTAACAGCAAACCAACTAGCTAAAATGTCTTCGGCCATAATACATTTAAGCATCAATCGCTAACGATATGGCACACTTGTCTCCCAAAACGATTCACAAAACACCCCTCAATACAATAACTATACATTCCACCTATTTTATGGTTTAGCTATTTAATTGTGAACGCAAACGAGCCATATTTGATTAAATTTGCTTAAACTTAAAATAATCCTTATGAAAATAATAATAGACTCGCAAACAAAAACAATAGCAAACAAAAAGATAACGATAGTCAAAAAAGCAACCGACGAGAGCAAAGAAAAGACTCTCATTTCGGAGCCCGACAATCATAGCAACATAACAATATCATTAAGCACATTGTGCGATGCTATTGACGTTCGCTCAGCTGGTTATTCGTGGTTTGAAAAACTGAAAGTTCAAAAAGAAACCGAAGCAACTCTTATTGTTCAAGACATTGATAGCCAATATATTTTATGGTTAATTGAAGGTTTAATGCTTGGCAATTATTCGTTCAACAAATACAAAAGCGCTGAACCATTTGTAATAAAAAGCCTAGTTACAAATGCACAATTAAAACAAAGCGACATAACCCGTTTACAGAATCTTATTGAAGCTGTCAATTGGGCCAAAGATCAAGTAAATGAACCAGGCAACAAACTTGGAACAACTGAATTTGCAAAGCGTATTTCACAATTGTGCACACAAAGTGGAGCAACTGTTGAAATTCTTGGCAAAAAGAAAATATCAGCTCTAAAAATGGGCGGTTTATTATCGGTAAACCTTGGAAGCACCGAAGATCCTGCTTTAGGCATTCTAACTTGGAAACCTGAAAACGCAATAAATAAAAAACCAATTGTTTTGGTTGGAAAAGGCATTGTATTTGACACCGGAGGCTACAACATTAAAACCAGCAACTACATGAACGACATGAAAACCGACATGGCAGGAGCCGCAGCAGTAGCAGCATCGGTTGCGTATGCTGCAAAGCAAAAATTGCCTATTTATGTTATTGGAATAACGCCAATAACCGATAACCGTTTACAATCGGCAGCTATGGTACCTGGCGACGTGATTTATATGCACAACGGCACCTCAGTTGAAGTACTAAACACCGATGCCGAAGGTCGCCTAATTTTAGCCGATGGAATATGTTATGCTCAAAAATTCAACCCCGAAGTTACGATATCAATAGCAACCCTAACAGGCGCAGCATCTGTTGCCATTGGACCTTACGCCTCAGTTGTAATGGGCAACAATAACAAACTACTTAACAAAGTAATTGAAGCCGGAAACTGCGCAAGCGAGCGATTAGTAAATTTTCCGTTATGGGACGAATACGCAGCGCTTATCAAATCAGATATTGCCGACTTAAAAAACATTGGCGGCCGCGAGGCTGGAGCAATAACTGCCGGTAAATTTTTGGAGCATTTCAGCACAGCATCGCCTTTTATACACATCGACATTGCAGGCACCGCTTACATTGATAAAAAGCTAGACTATAGACACAAAGGTGCAACCGGAGTTGGAGTTAGGCTATTTGCCAATTTTATGGAAAACTTTCAGGTAGCCGATTAAATTATAAATTTGCCACCATTAAAACTAAAATAGATGGATTCGAACAAATTGAAAGTGGGTATTACCCAAGGTGACATTAATAGCACCAGTTACGAAATAATGATAAAAACATTTCAAGAATCGTTGGCTTCTGAAATGTGCATTCCTGTGATTTACGGATCGCCAAAAGTTGCCGCATACTACCGTAAAGCACTGAATATCACAACATTTTCATTTAACACAGTTGCATCAGCAAGCGAAATGCAAGACCACAAGTCAAACATTGTTAATGTGCTTGACGATGACGTAAAAGTTGAACTTGGCAAAAGCACACAAATGGCTGGCGAATCGGCTTTAATTTCAATAGATAAAGCTTGCGCCGACATTGAATCTGGCATTACCAATGCTTTGATTGTCAACCCAATAAACACCAAAAACACTGCTGAGTTTAATTTAACTGACCAATTTGATTTTGTTAAAAAAAGAACAAACACAAGCAACTCCATAACAGTTTGGGTTAACGATGCACTAAAAGTTTGCTCTTTAACTGGACCAACATCGTTGCTTGATGCCGCAAAAAAAGTAACAGCAAGCAACATACTCACAACCTTGCGCACACTTAACCAATCGCTAATTGCCGACTTTGGCATTGATAAACCCAAAATTGCCGTACTTGGATTGAACCCAAATTTGGCAAACGCAACCGAACTAACCCGCGAGGAGAAAAACGAAATTGCACCTGCCATTGAAAGTGCAAACAACGAAAACATTATGGCAATGGGACCATACGATGCTGAAACAATTTTTGGAACCGACCTATTTACCAAATTTGACGCTGTTTTGGCAATGTACTACGACCAAGGTATGGTACCATTTCGCGCATTAAGCTACGACGATGGCGTTAGCTATATGGCAGGAGCCAACTTTATTTGCGTTGCACCAATGCAAGATGTTGACTACGAAAACGCAGGTTTAGACAAAGCAAACCCATGCGCTTTTCAAAAAGCACTTCACTTGGTTTGCAAAATTGGACGTTGCCGCAATATGCACGCCGAATTGACTGCCGATGTGCTTAAAACTCACAACATAAGCGAATAATCAGCCATTAAATAATTATAAAAAATCCACCTAGTTTTAGGTGGATTTTTTTATGCAACTTACTGTCAGTTAATTAAATTTGCTGAAAATATTCAACCCTACACACTATGTTAAAAAAATTACGAATTGCATTAGGTACACTATCTTTTGCTCTTATCACCCTTGTGTTTCTTGACTTTACAGGCACACTGCATCATTGGTTCAGTTTTTTGGCAAAAATTCAGTTTTTACCAGCAGTACTTGCCCTAAACATTGGCGTTATTGTAGCTTTATTAGCTCTCACAATTCTATTTGGACGTGTTTACTGTTCAATTATTTGCCCACTTGGCATTATGCAAGATTTGTTTTTTAGACTTGGCAACAAACAAAAGAAAAATCGTTGCACATATTCTCCTGCCAAAAATTGGCTACGCTACTCTGTATTAGTCATTTTTGTTTTAGCCTTTTTGCTAAATATCAATGCATTAGTTGCTATTCTTGCGCCTTACTCGGCATACGGACGTATAGCAAGTTCAATTATGCAACCAATATACATTGCATGCAACAACGTACTAGCATATTTTGCCGAGCGCATTAACTCATACACATTCTACTCTACCGAAGTATGGCTCAAAAGTTTACCAACACTAATAGTTGCAGCTATAACTTTAATCATTGTGGGTGTTTTAGCTTGGCGCAACGGACGCACCTACTGCAACACCATTTGCCCTGTTGGCACAATTTTGGGCGCTTTATCTCGTCTTTCTATTTTCAAAATTCAAATCGATACCGAAAAATGTAACTCTTGCGGACTATGTGCAATGAATTGCAAAGCTGCATGCATCAATTCCAAAGAGCACGAAATAGATTACTCGCGTTGCGTAGGTTGCTTTAATTGCATTGAAACTTGCCGAAAAGGATCAATAAAATTTGCCCCAGTTAAACATGCAACAAAATGCAACAACGAAGAAAGTTCAGTTGACAATAGCCGACGTAAGTTTTTGGCTACAAGCGCTTTAATAACTGCAACAACTATTGTAAAAGCACAAACCGATAGTGTTGACGGCGGTTTGGCAGCAATTGAGGACAAAAAGAAACCAACACGTCAAACCCCAATAAAACCTTGTGGCTCAGTTAGTTTAGCAAATTTTAGCAAACACTGCACTGCTTGCCAATTGTGCGTTAGCGAATGCCCTAACCAAGTGTTGCGACCATCGTCAAACCTTGCAACCTTTATGCAACCCGAAATGAGTTACGAACTTGGATATTGCCGCCCAGAATGTACTCGTTGCGCCGATGTTTGCCCAACTGGTGCTATTTTAAAAATCAGCAAAGAACAAAAATCATCAACCCAAATAGGTCATGCGGTTTGGATTGCCGACAACTGTTTGGCAAATAAAGGCACCAAGTGCGACAATTGTTTCCGCCATTGCCCTACTTCTGCCATTAGCATGATGCCAAAAGCTGACAATCAAGAAATTAAGATTCCAATTGTTGACAACGAGCGTTGCATTGGTTGTGGTGCTTGCGAAAACCTTTGTCCATCTCGTCCTTTCAGCGCAATGTACGTTGAAGGAAACGAGGTTCATCACGAAAATTAAGCCTAAGAAACCATCATTAAAAAGGGGAATTAGCCAAACGGTTAACTCCCCTTTTTTGTTTTTCCATATTTGGTTTTAGTTATGTTTTTCGCTCTTTCTTTTTAGCAGCAGGGAACAACAAATTATTAAGAATTAGCCTATATCCTGGCGAATTGGGATGCAATTCCAAATCGGTTGGTTTGTCGCCAACAAAATGCTGATAGTCCTCAGGATCGTGCCCACCATAAAAGGTCCACATTCCTTTTCCAAACTCTCCATGAATGTATCGAGCCTCATTTATTGACCTATTTTCGCCCATCACTAACACGTTTGGCTTCAACAAACTGCGATTAAATGCTGTAGTTTGTCCCATAAAACCACGAATAATCGTTTCGTGATTTTGGCAAAGCATGGTTGGCACTGGGTCCCATTTTGCCGAAAATTCAAACAATGAAAAGTAATCATCATCGCTACTTACTGTACGATAAGTTGTTACATCGATGTCAGAATATTCGTATTCCAACGGATTGGTTCTCAACTTAAAGTTTTGAAAAGCAAACGTTTCGTTAAAATCCAACTTTTGCTGAGCCCTTGGGTCGGCTGGATCGCCGTCAAACATATAATCGCATATATCAGTATTTGCCGCCGCCAAAGCAATGTCGTAACTATCAGCAGCAGAACACATTGCAAACAAAAAACCGCCATCGGCAACAAATTTTTTAATTGTTTGGCAAACATACAGTTTTAGTTTTGAGACTTTGCTAAAGCCCATTCGTTGTGCCTCTTGTTCAGCATTTTGCACTTGGTTTATATACCAAGCCATGTGTTTATATGCAGCATAAAATTTGCCATACTGACCTGTAAAATCCTCGTGATGCAAGTGCAACCAATCGTAGTTTTTTAGTTCACCATCAACCACTTCTTGGTCATAAATAACATCGTAAGGTATTTCGGCATAAGTAAGAACCATGGTAACAGCATCGTCCCAAGGAAGTTTATCTTTTGGTGAATAAACAGCCACACGTGGTGCTTTTTCGAGCCGTAGTGCATCCATGTTCACATCTTGATTGGCAATTTCGGCCAAAATGGCATCGGTTTGAGCATCGGAAATAACCTCACGCGTAACACCTCGAACTGTGCATTCAAGTTCAATTTGTTTGTTGTAGGGAAACATAAAACTTCCCCCACGATAATTAAGCAGCCAATGCCCTACCACTTCTTGTTGCAACGCATAAAACGCTACACCATAAGCTTTTAGATGATTGCGTTGGCTATCGTCCATTGGAATTAGGATTGATGCAGCAAAGGTTTGAACCATGCTACAAAAAAGCATCAGTATGGACAGATAAAAGCGCATTGGCTAAAATGGCAAATTATCGTCAGTATTATAACTATCGCCCAATCCAAAGTTATTGTTAACTGGCATTGGTTCAGGTTGCGATGGTTCTTCTGATTCTGCCGAATTCATCTTTGAGTGAATAACATTGTTGTTCATCTCGTCAATTGCTGCATTTGCATCAGAATCGTCAGCATTTTCAAAACGAGTGTACTGACTGATAAATTTCAAATAAACTGAACCAACGGCACCGCTACGGTGCTTTGCTATTATTATTTCAGCAATACCTTTTAACGAACGCCCCGACTCATCGGTATCTATGTGGTAATATTCTGGTCGGTGAATAAACATAACCATATCGGCATCTTGCTCAATAGCACCAGACTCGCGCAAGTCTGACAACTGAGGACGTTTGTCGCCTCCGCGACTTTCAACTGCACGACTCAACTGGCTCAATGCAATAATCGGCACATTCATTTCCTTGGCAATGGCTTTCAAATTTCGCGAAATGGTACTAACCTCTTGCTCACGGCTACCAAAGTTGCCACCTGCCGTCATAAGCTGCAAATAGTCGATAATTGCAATTTTTATTTTGTGACGTTCTACCAATCGGCGCATTTTGGTACGGAACTCGGTAACTGACAAAGCTGGAGTATCGTCAATATACATTGGCGTTTTTGATAGGAATTCCATTTTATCGGTCAATCGTTGCCAATCAGAAGAATCAAGTTTACCTGTTTTCATTTTTTCGCTTTCGATGCGAGCTTCGGCACTCACAATGCGATTTACAAGTTGCACCGACGACATCTCCAACGAGAACACCGCAACAGGTTCATTATTTATAGCAATGTTACGTGCCATTGAAAGCACAAATGCAGTTTTACCCATGGCTGGACGTGCTGCAATAATAACCAAATCAGAAGGATGCCAGCCCGCTGTAATTTTGTCCAATTCGGTATAACCACTAGGCACTCCGCTCATTCCGCCTTCGCTTTTTGCCGCTTTCTCCAGTTGGTCATAAGCATCGCGCAGCACCGCTCCAATCTCCGACACCTCTTTCTTTATATATCCATTTTCTAATTCAAAGACCGAATGTGAAGCTTTTTGTAACAATTCAGCAACATCTTGACTTTCGTCAAAAGCATCACGCTGAATGGCAGCACCAACACGAATCAATTCACGTTGCAAGAACTTTTCTGACACAATGCGAGCATGAAATTCAACGTGAGCAGTGGATGCTACACGATTGGTAATAAGCGCCAACTCGGCAATACCTCCAACCTCTGTCAGTTTACCATTTCTCGATAATTGCTCGGCAACTGTATTCATATCAATAGGATTGCGGCTATCTGACAAATTTTTAATTGCCTTGTATATTTCACCAAACTTTTCGTTGTAAAAATGCTCGGGTTTCAAAAAATCGGCCACAGCATATATTGCATCTTTTTCAAGCATCAACGCACCCACAACCGACTCTTCAAATTCGGTTGCTTGAGGAGGTGTTTTTCCGGTTCCTTCAAAATATTTTTCGTCTGGCGTTACCTTAGTATTTCGTCTTCGCGAACGGACATTTGACTGTTCTTCTGGCATAACTTTATTTTTTTACGCCACAAAATTAGAACTCGAAAACGAAAGGCGAAGTTTATCGCAAATGAGTTTTCAACACGCACAACAAAATAATCGCTTTTTCGCCATAACAAGCTACAAATCAACTGATTATATTTTATCAACAATCAAAAAAAAAGCAAACTGACAAAAGCATTAAAAGCAGCACTTTAAGCACAAAGTGAAGAAAAATTGCACTTGACTGCAAATTCATTTCTGGCAACAATAACATAGAGCAAAAACAAGATTTTTATTTTTGCATTACTAGTCAATACCATTTTAGAATTGGCCAAACCAACAAACACGCACAAATTAAACAATATGATTTTTTACCCTAACGCAAAGATTAACATTGGTTTACGAATAATTAACAAACGTCCCGACGGTTTTCATAACCTTGAGTCGTTTATGCTTCCCATAGGTTTACACGATGAATTGAACATTGAACCAACCTATTCTGCTAATAAAAAAATTGCGCTATCAATAAAAGGGATGCAGATTGACGGCAGTTTAGACGACAATTTAATTTGCAGAGCATACCGATTGATTGATGCCGACCTAAACCTTCCACCAGTAAGCATAACATTGCAAAAAAACATTCCAACTGGAGCAGGTTTGGGTGGAGGTTCGGCCGACTGTGCATTTACCATTACTGGACTGAATAAGCTTTTTAATCTTGGGCTTTCTGTTGAAAAAATGCAACAATATGCGGCTCAACTTGGTAGCGATTGTGCTCTATTTGTTGAAAACAAACCAGCGTTAGCATATAGCCGTGGCGAAGTTTTGAAGCCTGTTGATGTAAACCTTGCAGAGTATAAACTGATGTTGGTTTTGCCTCAAATTCATGTAAGTACAGGCAAGGCCTACAGCCTTATTACACCAGCCGAGCCTACCGAAAAAGTTGCTGACCTTTACAAACTCAATCCTAACGAATGGCCAAACCGAATGATAAACGATTTTGAGGCTCCAATTTTTGACCTTTATCCACAATTGGCTGCTATAAAACAAAGACTTTATGACCTTGGTGCCGAATACGCTTCAATGTCGGGCAGCGGGTCATCGGTTTATGGCATATTTAAACAACTGCCACAAACATTGGCAAGCGATTTTGAAGGTTGCTTTGTATGGAAAGGAAATTTAACGCCACAAAATATTAAATAACAACAACTTATCTTATCAATACGCATTTCACAATTAAACTCTACAGCATTAAAAGAGCCACAAAGCAATGCTTTGTGGCTCTTTTAATATTTATAAAGTGAACTATTTACCGCTATACTTCACTTTTAATTGAGTCATAACACGTTTGGTGTCAAGAGCAAATTCTCCGTTCATCATCCAACTATAGTAACTTGGCTCAACAGCTAGCACTTCCGACACCAATTTACCTTTGTGTTTGCCAAAGTTGAACACTTCTTGGTTTTTGTCGTTGTATATAATACGACCAGCAAAATCAACATCGCGGTTATGAGATGAGAAAGCCGATAGTGCATCAATATCGTTCACAATAGGTTTTGAAACACGCTTATTTTCTTCATACTCAGCATCTTGATAACGATCAAGTTGAGCTTTTAAAACTTCGTAAGTTGCTCGAGTATCGGCAGCTGCACCATGAGCACCAACCAACTCTTGTCCACAATAGAACTTGTACGCAGCTGAAAGAGTTCGACGTTCCATTTTGTGAAAAATCACTTGCACATCAACCATTTTATGGCGACGAAAATCAAAATCCACATCGGCACGCAAAAACTCTTCGGCCAACATTGGCACATCAAACTTATTAGAGTTAAAACCAGCAATATCGCAGCCCTCAAGTATTTGCGCAAACGTTTTGGCGTAATCTTTAAACAAAGGTTTATTTTTTACATCGTCGTTTGTAATGCCATGAACAGCCGTTGCTTCAGCAGGGATTTCTCTACCGGGATTGAATCGCATAACTTTTTGCTCCTCTTCTCCATCAGGAAAAACTTTTAAATACGAAAGTTCAACAATGCGGTCGTTAACCACATTGATGCCAGTTGTTTCAAGGTCGAAGAAAACTATTGGTCGTTTGAGAGAAAGTTGCATATCTATTAAATTTTATAACGAAGCCAAAACGTCTTTCACTTTTTGAGCAATAACACTACCATCGGCTTTGCCATTGAGTTGAGCACGAGCCTCTTTCATCATTTTGCCCATATCTTGAGGACCTGCCGCACCAATAGCTGCTGCTATTTTGCGTATTTCGGCCTCAATTTCTGCTTCGCTCATTTGTTTTGGCAAGTATTCTGCAATAACATTTGCCTCAAACAACTCTTTGTCGGCCAATTCTTGACGACCATTTTGTGCATACACTTCAGCCGACTCTTTACGTTGTTTCACAAGTTTTTGCATCACTTTTAACTCAGTTTCTTCCGATAGCACATCGCTTGCTCCTTTTTCGGTTTTTGCCAACAAAAAAGCAGCTTTTACAGCACGCAAGGCCTCAAGACGTTCTTTCTCTTTTGACAACATTGCTGCCTTAATATCATTTTCAACTTTTTCAAAAAAACTCATAATAATATGTTTTATAGTTTAACTTAATTGTTTAGATATCAACATTTTAACCGCAAGATACAATTATGCTCCAATCGTTTTCTTTTTAACAGAAATTGATAAAAATTTATTGCTTTTTGCAAAATTGTTCAACAACACAAATGTAAGTATTGGAGTTTGAGTTTCGCACAAGAATTTTTCTTGTTGTAATTTTGTTGTGATTTACAAATTATGGAAACACCAAAACTTAAACTGAATATTCCGCATCAGCAGACAAAAGTTGTTCTGCACTCGTGCTGTGCGCCTTGCTCGTCGGCCATTGTTGAGTGTTTAATGCAAAACGGCATTGAGCCTGTTATATTTTACTGTAATCCAAACATTTACCCGTTGAATGAGTATCAAATTCGAAAGGACGAAATAACCCGTTATGCTCAGAATTTAGGTTTACGAATTGTTGACGACGACTATAATCACAACGATTGGTTATGTGCCATGCAAGGACACGAAAACGAGCCTGAACGCGGCAGTCGATGTCTTGAATGTTTTAAATACAGGTTATTGCGCACTGCACAATTTGCTCATAATGAAGGCATTAAACTATTCACTACAACTCTAGCATCGTCGCGATGGAAAAGTTTGGAGCAGATAAACACAGCTGGTTTGTTTGCTGCAAGTCATTTTCAAAGTACCGAATATTGGGACCAAAACTGGCGCAAAGGTGGATTATCGGAACGACGTGTGGAAATAATTAAGCAATACGATTTTTACCAACAATTGTATTGTGGTTGCGAGTTTAGTCTACAAGGTGTAAACCAATGGCGCAAGCAAAACGGAAAAACCTATTATTAATGTTAAGGCCGATTAGCCGAGTTATCGACAATAAAAGGGCATAAATAATAGTGTGCTAGGGTACAAATTCTACTTTGCAGTAGCAATGCACTCCATTTCGATTAGCCAAGTTGGACGGCAAACAGGAGCCAATACAATAACTTTTGGTGTATTAGGGAATCGTGTATTAAAGATATCGGCAACAGTTGAATAATCGGCCACATCGCGCAGATACACAATCATTTGAGCCACATCGTCGAAAGTGCATTTTGCTTCGTCAAGCAGTTTTTCAACATTTTCAATCATGCGGTTGGCTTGCAATTCAATGTTGCCAACATGCACAACTTCGCCCTTGTTATTAATACTAGCAGTACCAGAAATAAACACTTGTCTATGGTCGTCGTACCAAACACATGTACCACGCTCAAAACCAACACCATATTCGTAAGTTGGATTTAGGTGAGTTGGTGCATAAAGGAATTGTATTTGATGAGGAGCCACTCCCCCAACAGCATAGGCATCCATAGTAACAAGCGAGTTGTGAGTTTCGGTTCGACCTTGTATGCCTGTACTTGCAATAAAGTGAGTATCGGGCGAAAGTGCCTGAGTATCAAATATATGATTGCGTGCAGTAACAATGCCTGCGTAGTTGCGGTCAATGTTTTGCACAAAAATCCAAGTGCGAATGCAATTGTTTGACAATGAGAGATTAGAGTCAACTAGTTTGCTGATATATTGCAAAAAGATGCCGTGCATTTGTTGGTACGAATCACCTTGAACATTGCGCAATGCTGTAGCCCAATAGTGTGTATACTTACCATTCTTAACAGTTACTAAACCGTTGTTGTTCAATACTTCAACATTTGTTTGCAAATATGCCCATAGTGCAATTTTTGACCCGTTTAAAGGTGTCTGTTCAATAATAGACACTGCACAATTCAACTTATTAGCCTCGTTTGCAACAAGTTCGAATTGGTTAGCTGCATCGCTCACAAAAAAGCGAAGAAAAACAGGTTTATAACCAACAAGTTCAGTTTGTACAAGATTGTTGAATGTATCTATTACCGATTGCAATTGATTTTCGAAAGACAAACGTTGTTGGTCAATAGCAATAACGGCCATACATTCAGAATTCAGTTGGCCGTTAAATACCGACAACTGAACCGAAGTGTTTGATTCTGAAAATGTTAATAGTTTAAATTCCATTATTTGCTGTTTTTAATTAGCAGCACGGCAAATCTACAATTACTTTTTAGAGTTGACTTGCAAAATGACAAAATTTAGTATCACTAAAAATGACTATTTTTAAATAACCCCAAAATGTTTAAGTGCGTTTTCAACTCCATTGTTATCAATATGCGATGTAACATAATCAGCCGCACGTTGCACATTGATGCCGGCGTTGCCCATAGCGATACCGATTCCAGCTTTTTTTAGCATTGAAATATCGTTACCTCCATCGCCAAAAGCAATCGTATCGGCAATTGAAATTCCAAAATGTTGAGCAATAGCCTCCAAACCATTGTCTTTGCCCGCCATTGACGATGTTATATCGGTAAAAAGCGGAGTCCAACGGCCCGACACACAACCAACAAGCCGTTGCATTAGGTTAAGTTCTTGCTGCTCGGTGCAAAAGGCAGTAAGTTGCAATATTCGTTGCGATGCAATAACAGACTCGGGCGATGGCATAGTGCGCAAATCGGCATTCAGTTCACCCAAGAAAGTATCAACAGCTATGGCTTTAGGATTAAAGATGCACATGTCTTTTTCAGCCGACACAACAACTGGATAATCAAGCGCTTGCGCATCAGCCAAAACGGTTTCCACATCGGTTTTTATTATTTCGTTGGTAAGAACAACCGTATTGCCTACAAAGCAATGAGCGCCGTTGGTGGTTATGTAACCATCGACCAAATGCTCAATTTGCCCAACGTTGTTCAAAATTGGTTTGGGCCTACCTGTTGAAATAAAAATTTTGTGTCCATTGGCTTTTGCTTGCTCCAATGCAGCAATGGTTGACTGCGGTATGTTATGTGTGGAAAAACTGACTAAAGTTCCATCAATATCGAAAAAAAGTGCCTTTGACATCGGTTTGCGATTTATGGGACAAAGATAGTCAATGCTGTTGCTACGATTTAATTTTAAACAAATAGTTTATGCTGAAGTAAGAATGATTATCTTCAACAAAAAAACCTTATGGAACTTACTAAATACAATTTCGCTTTTCAATTTATACCGATGCTGGTTAACGACTTAAAATCGGATTTTAAACTGATTGAATTCCTGATAAACAAAACAGCAATGCAAACATTGGCAAAGCACATTTATGGCGACGAGTGTACAAAATCATTTGATTGGGAACAGCTAACAATTGAACCACAAAAGTTAAACGAACGTTACATTATTGTGTTGTTTATATTGCCCGAAGCTTTGGTTGAAGGCGAAGCAAAATATGGATTGATTATTGCCGATTGCGCAAACGATACTAATCCAAGATTGGGATATTTTACACTTGAGCATCCCGAAAATGGAGGATGTTGGTTTATTGGATCAAAGGACAACGATAATCACACTAACTACGGGATACTTGAAGATGAACCCAATTACAAGAACTTTATCGCAAAATCGTTTGAAATTTTCACTGCATAGTTAAAGTATTTAGCAACATTTGTTGATAAACTCGCAAACAAGATACCAACAAAAACACTATCTTGCTTTCAGTTTTTTCAAACAAAAATCAGTAAAATCAAAAACAACGATGAATAAAAAACTACTTGCGATAGCACTCATCACATTGTGTTTCTGCGGAGCAAAAGCCCAAAAGTTGCCAACATATTCGCAATGGTCGGCAGAAGAAATTAAACAAGCAAACACAGCAGTTAATGCCATTTTATCGCCACAAGAGAAAAACGTTTACACACTTTGCAACCTTGCACGACTAAATGGTCGCAAATTTGCCGAGACATACGTTGACGACTACTGTAAAAAGCATGATATTGATAATGTACACGTAAACTCGCTAAAAGCAGATTTGATAAACGTAATAGACTTGCCCATGTTGCGACCAGTGGCAGAACTTTGCGAAGTGGCCACCTTTCATGCGCTCGACATGGGAAACAATGGTCTTACAGGCCACACCTCGTCAGACGGTACCGATTGGTCAACAAGGTTGAGAAGACAACTTGGAGCATCAACCAACTGCTCAGAAAGCGACTCGTATGGTTTATCATCGGCATTAGACATTGTTATGAGTCTGCTTATTGACGAAAAAATACCATCACACGCAAATCGACGCTCAATTATTAACTCGCGATATATAAATATGGGCGTGAGCATTCAGCCGCACAAGCGATTTAAATATACTTGCGTAATAGACTTTGCAGGCCGCGTGGCTCAGAAAAATGTTCCTCACTATGCCGAATGGAGCGCCGAGGAATACAAACGCGCCAACACTGCAGCAAATCAAAAGATGCTTCAACAAGAAAAAGATATTTATCTGCTTTTTAATCTTGCTCGCATCGATGGCGACAAGTTTGCAAGAACTTATGTAGCATCGTATTTTAAATACATTCAAAGCGATGAAAAAAAGCAACTAATATCGGCACTGCAAGCAACTTATAATCTTCCAGTGATTGAACCATCGGCTGAGCTTTGCCAAGCAGCTATTGACCACGCAACTGAAATGGGACGCGCAGGAAAGATGGGACATAAATCGCTTAACGACGACGGTCCAGGCAACCGTATTAGTAGATACAAAAAAGGAGCAACAAATATTTCAGAAATATGCAACTATGGCAACCCTTGCGCCATGGACATTGTTATGAGCATTTTGATTTGCGAAGGAGAAGAAGATAGCTCGCAACGCGACAATATTTTAAGCCGTTCAAACTCTCTAATGGGCGTGAGCATAAAACCTCACAAAAACAAAGATTACAATTGCGTTATTGACTTTGCAACTTTTAACAAATAACCCCACAACCGACACAAAAAAGCCCCGATTTTCAATTGAGCATCGGGGCTTTTTGTTGCATATAATCAACGTTTTTTTCGCCGTTTATCGCGATGGTTGTTATCGCCAAAACGGTTGTCTTTGAATTTACCACCACGACGTTGGTTTACCTCAGACCAATCGTTGCCACCACGTTGTTTCTTAGGTTTGCGAGCCGCTTGCGGACCAAGATCTTCTTTCACCTTTCGGCGCTCAAATCCAAATCGGTCGTTTTTGTCAAAATTATCGTCGGCAGGGGCAGTAACTTCAACCTTAACTGGAATATTCTCGTACACTACTCCATTGAACGACGAAAGTATTTTCTGCTCAAAGTCCTTTTCAATTTCAAAGAACGAGAACTTGCGCAAAATGTCAATCTTGCCAATATCAATGCTCTTATCGTCAGTAAGTTCGTTAATTAAACCGATGAGCGAAGTAGCATTGAGTCCGTTTTTCAAGCCTAAATTGATATAAAAACGGCTATAAGTTTTGTTGCGTTTTTGCTGACGCTTATTCGATGTTGAATCTTTTTCTTTTTCTTGAGCCACATTCAAATCGGGAGCGCCTTTGTAATACTCAATAAAATGGTTGAACTCCAAACCGACCAAACGTTTAATAAGTTCATCTTTATCGAGCCACGATAGTTTTTTAATTGCAAGAGGCAAGAAATCAGATATTTCGTTTTCGTCAACCTCAATACGTTCAAGTTTATCGAGAACGGTAAATAGTCGTTTTTCGCAAATTTCGCGACCACTGGGCACTAATTTCAACTCAAAGTGCTTACCCGAAATTTTTTCAAGTTCTTTAATCTTACGAGTTTCGCGCGAGTGAATAATAGTCATTGACACTCCCGATTTTCCTGCACGGCCAGTTCGACCACTACGATGAATGTACACTTCGGGATCGTCGGGCAAGTTGTAGTTAATAACGTGAGTGAGGTCGTTAACATCAAGTCCGCGAGCAGCCACGTCGGTTGCAATAAGCAGTTGGAGGCTTTTGTTTCTAAAACGGTTCATTACGTAATCGCGTTGAGCTTGCGACAAGTCGCCATGCAACGCATCGGCATTATATCCGTCTTGAATAAGTTTATCGGCCACCTCTTTTGTTTCTTGACGAGTGCGGCAAAAAACGATGCCGTAAATTTTTGGATTTATATCGGCTAATCGTTTAAGCGCAAGATAGCGATCGGCCGCCTTAACCATATAATACTCGTGCTTAACATTGTCGGCAGCTGCATTTTTGGCACCAACCGCAATTTCAACCGCGTTATTCATATAGAGGTTAGCAATGTCGCGAACCTCATTAGGCATAGTTGCCGAAAACAGCAAGGTTTGTTTTTCGCTAGGCGTTGATAGCAAAATTTCGTCCAAATCCTCTTTAAAACCCATGTTGAGCATTTCGTCGGCCTCGTCGAGCACAAGCCATTTAATGCGACCTAAGCGTAGAGCGCCACGTCGTATAACGTCGAGTGTGCGGCCAGGAGTGCCAACTACAATTTGAACACCAGCCTTTAACATTTTAATTTGAGGGACGATGCTAGCTCCACCATAAATTGCAGCAATGTTAAGGTTGCTAATGTGTTTTGAAAAACGTGTAAGGTCAGAAGCAATCTGCAAACAAAGTTCGCGAGTTGGGGCAAGCACAAGCGCTTGTGGTTGACGCAAATCGTTGTCGATTAACTGCAACACAGGCAGGCCGAATCCGGCAGTTTTTCCTGTACCGGTTTGCGCAAGAGCAACAACATCGTTTGCCGAAGAAAGAATTGTTGGAATGGTTTTTTCTTGAATGGGTGTAGGCGTTTGAAAACCTAAATCGCCTATGGCCTTTAAGATACTGTCGTTCAGGCCCAAATCGCTAAATAATGTCATTATATATTTTTAAAATGGCTGCAAATGTAACCAAAAAACGAGAAGATTACTGGAATCTACAAATTCACTATTTTAGCAAAAACAACACTGACACACAGCTACAAATGCAACCACGAACCGACTATAACTCAATAAATTACAACATAGTTGTACCTTGTCAAAAGTTACAGCCCTATATTGTTCACTATTGGACATTGCAAATTGCTGCCGAAGTTGGACGTTGGCACGAACGAACTTTACCAAACGGGTGTGTAAGTTGGTTTTTCCATCGTCGTAATCCTCTTTTATTTGGCAACAGAAGCCAACAATCTCAAGCTTTGGTGCGCGGACAAGACTTTAGTTTTGTTGATGTTTGTACTCAAGGCGAAACCGACTTTATTGCTGTTGTTTTTAGGCCATTTGCCGCACATTTGTTTATGCCGCACTCAGCCAATGATTTTAGCAATCAAATGATTGACATTGAACAACTTGACGATAAAAGGCTAACAATTCTTGCACAAAAAATTGAAGAATCGGACTCAAACCTTAAAGCGATAGAACTAATTGAAACCGAACTGATTAACCGCCTTACAAATGTTAAACAAAATGTTGCGAGCAACGCCAAAAGAGTTGAATATGCAGTGCAACTAATTAACAATGAGCCAAGTATAAACATTGGAAGGTTAGCACAGCAAACATGCGTAAGCGAGCGGCAACTGCGCCGACTATTTGCTGAGCATGTTGGTCTTTCGCCGCAAGAACTAGTTCGTGTAGCCCGGTTTAACCAAGCTATGCTGCTGATGCTAAACAATCCAACATGGGCATTTGTTGACATTGCATTAGAACTAAATTACACCGATAGTGCACACTTTTCGCACGATATTAAGCAATTTACAGGCTGTGCGCCAACGCAGTTCAACAGCAAATGCCGCCCCTACTCCGAATTTTTTACTTGTCCAACTATAAACTCGTAACCATAAAAACGGTTATACTTTTCAAACATTTCAATCTCGCTTTTCAAACCTTCGACCAGTAGCTGTGCTGTTTGATTATTTGGTTTTTCACTCAAAAAATGTTGCAGACGATTGCGCATTGGTGCATAGTAATTTTCGGTCCAACAATTGTTTGGCAAGGTAAAATGACCTAAAACATTGTATCCACACTTTTTCATTGTTTCAACTTTTGACTCAGCTGTGGCAATTTCAATAAAATTTTGATGTAGCCAATCGTCAAGTTGATGTGGCAGAGGTTCAGTTGTAGGTTTTAGTACGCACTCGGTTAATGCTACCAAACCGTTTGGGGCCAAATAGTTACGCCATTTTTGCAGCCCCAATTCGTAGCCTACATGATAAATGGAACCCTCGGCCCAAATAAGATTAAGAGTATTAGCACAAATTTCATTGCAGTCAATCATTGACCCTGTAACTGTTTTAAGCTCAATGTTATGCACACTCGATAGCCTATTTGAGGTTGCAGCAAGCATTTCGGGAGCAATGTCAACTGCAATAATTGAACTACCATTTGGTAGTAGTTTCGACAAAGTTTCGGTTTGATGTCCCGAACCACACCCCATGTCGGCAACACACAATTCTTGATTTGGCAAATTAGGTTTAACAAATCCGTTCCAAGCACGTTGAGTTGTCGCGGCACTACCAGGTCCTTGCTGTGGCAAACCTAGCATAAAATCAACAATCACTTGAAAATCGAAATTTTCCATTTCAGCTACTTGATTTTCATTTTCGTTCATCGCTATTATGTTTTGATTAATCCACAAAACTATGGTGCGGCAAACAACCAAGCTTGTAAAAAACGGCCAATGTTTGTTTTAACAAATGAGATTATGACTCGCGTTTTGATTAAAAAAGGCTCAATTATTAAAGTAATTGCAAAAAACAACAAAGGGACTTACAAAATTTGCAAGTCCCTTTGTTTATTTAACTATAAATCACTCACTTATACTCAATTTGGGTTACCAAATCGGAAAGAGGGCAACCTTCATATTCAATTTGCAGGCCTTGTATCGATTTGGGCATAATAAGCGGTTTTACCAAATGCCATTGTGGACAGCCAAAATCGTACGATTGTCCACTGAGAATCAAACGGTTGCTAACATAATCGAACTCATAAAATCCACCGCCCAAACAATGTTCAGTGCCAACCAAGAGGTCTTTGTGCAAAAAAACATTGCCAAAACGAAAGTAGTTGTGCGTGGTGATGATAAACTTTTGAGCCATTGACAATTACTATTTATCCAACATTTGCTCAATGGTTTGGCTAAAATCAGAAATGCTTAAGCCACAATCAATTATAACATTATTCTCGTCGAGCAAAAAGCAAGTTGGGATGCTACTTATAGCGTATTTGGCAAACGCATCGTTTCCGCTGAAATCACAAACGTTTATCCAAGGTAAATTGTCTTGTTTAACAGCATCGGCCCAACGGGCAAATTCCTTGTCGCCCGAAATGCCAATAACCTCAAGGCCTTTTGAATGTAATTCGTTATAAATCTGAATGTTTGCTGGATTAGCTGCACGACATGGACCGCACCACGATGCCCAAAAATCAAGAACTTTAACCTTAGCTTTTACCGCCGACAATGCAATAGAATCGCCATTAATTGTTGGCAAAACAAAGTCGGGTGCAATGTGACCTGGCAAAACAGCTTCAAGGTCGGCAATGCTTTTTTCAAGTAACTTGGCCATATAGAATTTTGAACCTTTTTTGCTAATAAGAGAATTGAAATGTTTAAGTTCGTCAATTGACATATCGGCTTGCAAAGCAGTGCAAATTAACACTATAGCAACTGGCGAATCGGCATTATCATTACACCAATTAAGCATATAATTTAGTCGCACTTCGCCTTGGTCAATAATTTCGTTTATGTAACGTTGAATTAGTTGATTGTTGTTTTCAGACTCGCAAGCTTGGCGATATAAGACAAAAAGACTGTCGATTTTTGAAATATTGTAGCTATACACATCGTTGTAAATAGTCTGATTTTTAGGACCTTCAACAAGGTGATCCTCGTTTTCATCAATGAAAGCCTTGTACTGTCCGCTCTCAAGAATAAAGTTAGTTCCGGCATCTTGTACCAAAATTGATGCGAAAGTAATAGAGTCGATGCTACCAGTAAATTCAAATTGATTGTTGACAATTGGTGCTGAAGCAACAATGTTAGAATTGGCTAGCAGATAAGCCGAATCGGCAACAATGTTAGTTGTACCTTTAATGGTGAAGGTTGAGTTTTGCGAACATGACGATGCAAAAAACGCAACCATCAAAAAAAGAAGTAATTTTTTCATATTCAATTATTTATAAAATTTATCTAGCTTTTTGACTTAATGGATATTTGGCTATAATAATAGCGTGAGCCCAAAGCGTGCGCAACAAACCAAAATGCGAGCGCATACTATTAAAACGCTCAATCCACGAAGCTTTTCGGTTTGCGTTTGAAACGCCAGCTAACATGAATCGCGAAATGTAACCGTTTATAAAAACATTCTGGCGCGACACCTCAAGCACTTTACAAGTCCAATCGTAATCGGCTGAAACTCTATATTTTAAGTTATAATCAGGAGCAATAGTTTTGCGAACAAGAATAGATTGATGGCAAACCACAAGTCCATTTAACAGATGCTTTTTTTGCAAGTTGGCTGGTGCAATTTTGTGGCGCTCGCCCACTGGATTGTCGTTGTGGTCGATAACAAGTGTTTGGCCGTAAACAACATCGCATTGTGGGTTTGCTTGCACAGCATCGGCAATGTGTTGTGCTGTTTGGTTGTCAAAAATCTTGTCGCCAGCATTCACAAACCACACAAAATCGCCAGTTGCAAGATGCAAACCTTTGTTCATTGCATCGTACAAACCGCTGTCGGGCTCGCTAATCCAACGTAGGCTGATGGGTGAATTGGAGTTTTTAAGTTCACTCTCAAACTCTTTAATCTGCTCAACTGTACGGTCGGTCGATTTACCGTCAACAATAATATACTCAATGTTGCTATAAGTTTGACTAGCAACACTTTGCATTGTTTTTGGCAAAAACTGTTCGGCGTTGAATGTTATTGTTACAACCGATATTTTCATTTTTCTGCAAAAAGAGTTATAACCTATTGTTAATCAGCCTCTACTGTTTCTTCTTTGCGTTTTTTTAAAACTAAAGCAATAACAAGGCCAAGAGTAACCAATCCAACAATCCACGACGAACAAGTAGAAATTTTGTTGCTCAAAACATACACATCGTCAATGCACTTAAACTCAATTGTATGCTGGCCAGCAGGAATTGGCAAACCGCGCAAAATGTAGTTTACTCGCACAATTGGAGTTTCTTGACCATCGATGTATGCTTTCCAAGTTTTGTAATAAACCTCAGAAAACACAGCCAACTGATCTTTACTATTTTGACTTTGATAAACGAGGTTTCCTGGATTAACATATTCAGTTAAAACGATGCTTGCGTTATCGCTATCGTGCTGAAGTTCAGCGGCATTTGGAAGTTTATCGGCCCAGCAACGATCGATAAACGCGGTGGTTTGCGGATTAAATTCGTCAAGAGCCATAATTTCTTGGTCAGGCGAGTCAACCCACACTATTTCGTTAACAAACCAAGCATTACCGAGTGCATCAGGATTTTGATTTACAGCAGGTTGGCCATCTTGACCGCGAGTAATAACATAACGTGTGTTGAGCATGTTAAGCACATTGATGTTAATACTGCCCGATAGATGGTGATCGATAATGTCTTGATAGCGTTGCAATTTGGCAGCACTATAACCACCAACCGATTTATGGAATAACGATGTAGTTGCATCGTTAAAGGTGCTTACGGTAAGATTCAGTACGCGATAATCAGGGTCGGTATCTTTCATAATCAGACGATCGGCAGCAGTTGGCTGAACAACTTTTGCTGTTTTTTTAGGAACAAAATCGGCATCGTTAAGAAAACGTTTGTCAACCATCCATAAATCGAGCAGAATTAGCGCACCCAAACATGCAACTAACGTGTTGGTTTTCAGTTTATTATTTACTAACATCAGCATTAAAACAAATGCCAAAGCAATGAACACAAACGAGCGGAAAGAGTCGCTACGTAGCATATTGGCGCGGTCGGCCTCAAGACTCGAAACCAACCAACCTGGGAAGTTGCTATCGATAGGTGAACTGAAACTGCAGAATGCACCGCCAATTGTAGCAAACAAAAGGCACAAGCCACCGGTTATTCCTGCTGCTATGCACATTGGTTTTACAAATTGCTTTCGGTTTTCGGTGGCCAAAAATTCTTTAACAGCCAACATTCCAAGAGCTGCCATTGTAACCTCGGCAATAACCAAGGCCATTGATGGTGTTCGGAACTTATTAAACAAAGGCAAAGTGTTGAACATAAGCTCGTTAAAAGCCATAAAATTGCCTCCCCACGATAGCATAAGCGACAATATGGTAGCCAACAATAGCCACCACCTATCGGCTGTTTTTACAACTATGAGACCTAACACAAACAAAAAGCAAATGATGGCTCCCATGTAAACTGGTCCCGATGTGAAACTTTGTGTTCCCCAATAAGTTGGCGCATTGGCGCAAAATTGCTTTGCTTGGCCCGATTGGCGCAGAGCATTATAACATTCAGATTTGTTACCAATATTATAATGTGAGCTACCACCGTAAAAATTAGGAATAAGCATAGTCATAGACTCGGCAACTCCGTAGCTCCATTGAAAGGCATAGTCAATATCAAGGCCGCTTTTTTTCTTCTGATTTTCAGACTTTTGAGTTTTTAAAACTGCCCCACCTCGCATTGTATCTTTTGAGTAATCGTAGGTTGGCAATAAAGTTCCTGTTGATGGAAGAACCGCTAATATGGCAACCAAACCAAGCACAGCCGATGATATAAAGAACTGTTTAACAGTTTTTTGGCGAATGGCATACACTAAATATACACCTGCCAATATTAACAACATCAAAAGCAAATAGTATGATATTTGTTGATGAGCCCAATATACATTTAACCCAGTAAAGACAAGAGTTACAAGCGCTCCAACTAAATATTTTTGCTTATAAGTAAGAATAACGCCAGCAATAACCGGCGCCATTGTTGCCATAACTAATGCTTTATTTACATGCCCCGCCTCAATAATTATAATATTATACGAAGCAAAAGTATAGGCAATTGCCCCCACAATAGATAACCACGGTTTACAACCAAAAGCAAGCATAAGTATATAAAAACCAATGGCATACAAGAAAATTAAGCCCAAGTGATAAGTAGGCATCTTAAACCTAATCCAACGAGAAATTGGTCGAAAAATGTTAGTAGTTTGCGGAGCGTATGCCATATTGGCTGGCATACCACCAAACATTCCGTTTGTCCAATAAGCAAATTCGCCAGTCTGCTCATGATAGTCGCGCAAATCTTTACTTGACATACGTCCACTTGCGACATCGCTTTGCGGCAAATCTTTGTTATCGAATGCTGCTGGCGCCATGTACACAACCGACATTAGCACAAACGACACAACCGCAACCAAGTGCGGCAACATTTTCTTTAAATTGAGGTTCTTCATAAACAATTCATTTTAGCGCACGAAGATAAAAAAGCAAATTTAGTTATGTTTTTTACCTTTAATTTGATTTATATACTTGATAATGTACGAGTTAACAACTTCAGAAATCTGCCATTTATAAATTACCCACATTCCCAATCCTCCTAGAACCGAAGTACGAACAATAGAATCGGCAAATAAATTGACAAGTTTTATGCTGCTTAAGCTTAAAAAGGTAGGTGCAACAAACAATTGCCACAACTTATTTAAGCCAAATAATGCCAGAATAACAATAGCACATTTAAGTTGCGGCCAACAAAAAAGCGAAATGTTATCTTTAATCTTGACAACCAAAAGCAACAACGAATATTGAATGCAATATGCTAACAACGAAGCAATTACAGCGCCTTCCATTCCCCAAATTGGGATAAGAAGAATGTTTAGCACAACGGCTGAAACCGACAGTAACAGAGTAAAAATTAACGAATAATAATAGTATCGCGAATAAGAAAGCACGGTGCTACCAATGCTCAAAACCGAATTAAATAGCCTTGTAAATCCCAAAATAAGCACCACATTTTTTGCAGCGGCATATTTTTCACCATCGTGTAATATGCTGAATATCAAATCGATATTAATCCACATCAGGAATAAAATAAATGCACCAACCAAAAACTGATGCAAAGCCACATTTTTCACCAACGAGTTACATTCGGTAACATTGTGATTTTTCATGTGATCGGCCACAAGAGGGCGAGCAATTGCGCCAAGCGAACGATAAGGCATTTCAACCATTCCCGCCATGTAAAATGCTATAGCAAACACTCCTGTAGTTGCCAATCCCATTTTCATACTTATAAAAAATGAGTTTATGTATGGCGTTATGGTTCCACTCAAAGCAGCGGTTATCAAAAACAAAGAATAAAGCAGGTAATCTTTTCGTAATGAAGGAGTTATGTGTTTAAAATCGGGTTTAAACGAAATCTTTTTAAGCGACAGCAAATAAACAATGTTTGCTAATGTAGCAATACCATAAACGGAACTAAACGCAACCACAAATCCATCAAAATCAAGCATTTGCGCAGCATAAAGTGCATAAACGCCTAATGTTAACACGCGAATTAGAACCTCTTTAATGAATTTGGGAACTGCCACACGCATCAGCACATTGGCATTGGTCTCAAACACAGCAGAATAGAGTATGAAAAAGCCAATAGGGAAAACAAAATTGTAACAGCTGACAAACAATGCCGACTTATCGGAAAACAGACTTGTAATGGGTTCGCGAAGGAACCAAAACAGCATTCCGTACAAAGCAAAGCCAAACAAGGGAACCAAAACCGTCCAAAAGAAAAAACCATGGTCGTTATGGTCGGCATCTTTAAAATATGGATAAAAGCGCATAGCCGATGAGTTGGTGCCCAGTTGCGCCAATCCACTCAATAATGTTGCAGCATCAACCAAAACTCGGGTTAGTCCAATCTCTTCGGAAGTGAGAACGCGTGTAAGAACAAAAAAAGTTGTTACCGCACCTATTGCTGCACCTAAATAGGTGGCAAGTGTTCCTTTAATACTCTGATTAACAATCACTCCCATTGGCTATGGTGTTAATTTTTTATCTCGTTTAATATTATATCAATAATTTTTTGCGAAGGCATTACCCCATCAGTTGGGCATAAATACTCTTCAAAAAACTGCACACGCTGAGTTTTCATAGCATCGTTACCGGCAATAACAACATCGGCAACATAGCGTTCAACATCGGCTGGTGAATGTGCATGATAGTGCAAAGCAAAGCACTTTTCGCCAAAAGAGTTCAGGTGGTCGGTTGTGTGCTCGTCTTTAACTATAAACATGGTTGGTTTTTGTGTATAAAGGTACTCGGCAGTAAACGACGCGCAATCGTGAATCATTGCATCTGAGGTTGCAAACAAATCGATGTATGCGCCATCTTCAAGCTGGCCGTTGGGCAAATTGCGCCAACGTTGGTAGTATTCTTCAGTTTTTTCTTCGCCCCAAATGTTTATCAATTTAAACTTTAACACTGGATGAGGCTTAAATGCTATCTGAATTTCGTCTTGATACTTTTCGGCCAGTTGCAACATTAACTCGCAGTAGGTAAAAAAGTTTGAAAAGTTAAACAGATAATCAACAGTGTGATGCGGTGCCCAAATGATGCGTTTTTTAGGTTTTGACTGCGGTTTCCAAACATTGCGAGGTTGGTAGTTGGGGCTAATAATTGGCTCCATTCCTAAACATCCTGACACAACTACATTTTCGTCAGACCGAATGCCATATTTGTTGTAGTATTCCTTTTGATAAGGAGTTTCAACAAACGATTTCCAAAGCATTGAATGGAAAATAGACCCATAGTTATTTTTGTAATTATCGATGCACACAAATCCGTAAGGAACATAGCACGACAATTTGTTGGCAAAAGAGTAAACATGATACTTTGGCAGAGTATCTTTATATGGTTTAGTAAAGAAAACAATGTCGGGATTCACCTCTTTTTTCACGTCAATCCACTTGTGATTTGACGCACAATAAGCCGATATGTATTTATAATTGCTTGATTTAACAAACTCTTCAGTTTGAGCCATTACGTTAATGTACTCTTGCTTAGAATAATATAGGTGTACATTGAACGGAACAATAACCACAATGGGGTCAAAAATGTTGTAACGCTCAAATAATCGGTACAGATAGTCATATTTCCAAGTGGTTGGAGTTTGTATAAAAAAGGCTACTTTAATTTTATCTTTTTTAGCCAATTGTTTAACAAGTTTTTGCTGGCTATGCACTATTTTTTTTAAACGTTTGGCTAGCAATTTGGGGAATAGAGAGATGAAAAGGTCTCCAAAAGAAACCGATTTGTACAATACATCTACTTTTTGCAACAAGTTGGAAAACATATTATATAAGTGTAGTTTTTTGTCCTTTTATATAAATGTCAATTACAGATGATATTGCAGTAGATTCTTTGATGGACAATTTGTATGATTCTTTTTTAGGAGAATTAATTAGATGCAAGAACTCTTCAATTTCGTATCTAAGTCCATCGCCATCAAATTTGTAGAAGTATTTTTTAGTATTATTCAAATCCTCGTAACGCAATTCAAAATATTCGGTTTTCCACCATGGTGCAGGTACATAGGCGTAACCTTTGGTACCCGAAATAATAAGGCAGCCCTCTGTTTTAACGCCTAAACCAACTTTAAACGAAGCTGTTGACTGTTTAAACTGGAACAATCCTTTTGTAAAGATATCAACACCATTTTCGTAGCTAGAGAAAAAACGCACATCACAAAAATCGTTTCCAAACAATTTAACTATTGGCAACAACACATAAGAGGCAAGTTCGGTAACACTACCACCTGCCATTTGAGGATTCAGTTCGCGTAAGTTTCCGGTTGTTAGTTTGGTAAACGATGCCTCAACATCTTTTATAGTTCCTATGCATCCGCTTTTTACTAATGAAATTAAATGAGTAAATCCGGGCGAATAGGCGGTTTTTATTGCCTCAAGCAGAACTAGGTTCTTAGAGTTTGCAAGTTCATACAAACTTTCGGTTTCAGTTTTTGACAAGGTAATTGGTTTTTCACAAAGAACATGTTTACCCTTGTTTAATGCTTGTCTAATGTAATCGGCATGAGTTTTATGAGGTGAGGCTATGTATATAGCATCAACATTTTCGGCAAATGAATCAAAATTTGATGATGCTATTTTTAGTTCGTGTTTGGCACAAAAGGCATCGGCCGATGCTTGATTGGGGTTATATACACCAACAACATCAACGCCGCTCACATATTTTGATTCTAAAACAAAGCGATTTGCAATTCGGCCACTTCCAATTATACCTATTTCAACTATTCGTTGCGACAAATCGCGTATTTGAGTGCTTGATATTCCCTTTGTGCGCTCCAAATAAACAACATCGCAATATTCTTTTAGGTAATCAAATTTACCAACCCAATCTGAACCTATAGCAAAAATGTCTATTCCATATTTTTGTATATCGTCAATTTTTTGTCCTTCGTATTCTTCAATAATAATTTCGTCGGCCAAACCTGTTGCTCTTACGTCATTTATTCGATCAATGCAACTTTTCTGAACATTTAATTTACCACGACCTTTATCATAGTTTTCGGTAGTAACGCCTACAATTAAATAATCGCCAAGGGCTTTTGCTCTTTTAAGCAAATTGATATGCCCATAATGTAGCATATCAAATGTTCCGTATGTTATTACTTTCTTCATATATGCATGAACTTCAAATAATTCATTTAAGTTGCACGTTTTCGTTTTATGCCTCTTCTAAAATAGTTTGTTAATCATTGAATTTTATTTCCAAGCTATGTATTTGTCGCTTTTCAATTGGCGGCACTTGCATATAATCTCCATAAATGTTTGATAAATATGCATCAAAATTGCCTGGACACAAGAATTTATGTCCTTCAAATTCAATTTCGGTTAATGGAAATATTGTATTAGAGTTTACTCGTTTATTTCGCATTAGAGTAAAAAAGTCAATTGCATAGCTATAAATCAAGTTTTTAATTTGAAAAACCGAGAAAAAAGTACGCAATGTAAACTCAATCAGCAAGCAAGGCAAATACAATATGCAAGCAACTATGTATTCTGATTTAGAACTTGAAAAATGATTTACCCGTCGGAAAGTACGGCCATAGATTAAATCAAATGCTGTTTTAATTTTTACCGATCCTGTTTCCATTGGAAAGATATCGACAAACAGGCCGTTGTGCGCTTTGGCAAATTCGGTTTTATGAATGCTCACTATCTCCGATTTGGTATCAACAACTCTTCCGTATGCTAAAAAGTAGTTTTTGTCGGTTTTATGGTTTTGCAAAACGTATTTTTCAGGTAGTTCTAATTCTAATGCTTTGTATAACCGTTTTTGGTCTTTTCTGAGTATTGTAATATCCACGTCATCGTCCCATGGAATAAAACCTTTATGGCGAACAGCGCCAAGTAGAGTGCCAAAATCAAGCCAATATGGAATATTGTTTTTTCGGCACACTTTATCTATTTCCACCAAAATGTCGAGGAGTCGTAATTGTGCTTTACGTAATGTTGTTCCTTCGGCATTATAATGTGACAAATCTTCCATTTTTAACTTGTTATTTGCTTTGCAAAGTAAGCACAAGCCCGCAATATCACGTTATAAATAGGCCATTGTTTTTATTGATAAATTGCTTTTTGCTATAAACAACAAACTCCGCCCCAAAGTTGAAGGCCTTTGAGCGGAGTTTGCTATGTAAAGCTATTGTTGAGCTATTATTTTGCAACCTCTTTGCAAGCTGCGTATATTCCCTCAAACAATGGTTTAATATCTTTTTCAGCAACTGCTGAGAATGCAATGCGCAACAATCCGTTAAGGTTGATTGTTCCAATGCTATATTTTTCAATTAGCAACATACGAACAGCTTCTGCATCAATGTTTTCGTTTAGTTTGATGCACATAAAATAGCCTGAGTTGTATGGTAGTGGAGCAAAACACTCTTTGTATTTTTCGTCTTTAAGAGTCTCTTTTACTGCATTGTAACGTTGTTGCATTGTTTGCAATTTAGCTTTCTTTTCGTCGGCATAGGTAGGCGACTCAAAGGCTTGCAACAACAACGATTGCGACAAGTTGCTTGCATTTGAAATGTTGCCACGAACGGCGCCTGCTGTTTTGTTTTCAAGTGCTGCATATAGGTCGGCATCGCCACCTTTTACTCCGTATGTGATAAAGCCTACACGGAAACCCCAAACGTAATCTTCTTTGGTTGGGCCGTCAACTTTTACAGCAAGTACATTTTCGTGCAAGTCGCACAAGTATGCAAATGGCGATTGAAGGTCAACGCCTTGTTCGTAAACTAAGCCAAAGTATGCATCGTCGCAAACTACCGCTATTTTTTTGCCACTCTCGGCTGCTTTTTTAATGGTTGCAACCAATTGTTTCATTTCTTCAACAGTTGGAGAGTAACCTGTTGGGTTGTTTGGGAAGTTAAGCAATAGTACTTTTTTGTCGCCTTCGGCCATAAGTGCAGCCTCAACAGCGGCAATGTCCATTGCGTTGTTTTTAAACAAGTTGTATGTTACAACTTTTGCACCGTAACCGTTAGTTAATGCCAAATTGTAGTTGCCCCAATAAAGGTTTGGTACAAGAATTTCTTGCCCTTCGTCTAACAACATATAGCCAACCATGCTAATACCATGAGTTAGTGCGCTTGTTGCAACTGGTAAACTGTAAACTTTGCCTTTCAACGATGGATTTTTCTCAGCAATCATTGTTTGCCAACGTTTACGAATGTCAGGGCGACCAAAACTTGGAGCGTATAGGAATGCTAGTTTTGAGTCGATGCCCAATTTTGAACTGATGCTCTCAAGGTGCATTGGAGTGCCATCGTCTTCAATTGCAGTACCAATTGTTGCATTGATTTTTGTTCCTTTGGCATCGGCCGATTGGCCTAGAATACCTTTTTTAGGGAAGAAAATGTTTTTGCCACGTTGTGACAACAATTCAAAAACTGCATTGTTTTTTTGCTGAATTGTGTTGTTTAATTCTTGCGCTTGGGGATTCATATTTGTATCAATTTATTGATTTCGTAATTGGTCGCAAATTTACAAAAAATGCCACTGACAGCATACGTGTTTCACGTTTCTATCTATCACTTTTTTGAGTAGTCGCGCTCGCCAAAAATAGAGGAGCCTATACGTACTATTGTACTGCCTTTTGCTATTGCCAACTGGTAGTCGCCCGACATGCCCATTGATAGTTCACAAAAATCGTCTTTGGTGCTAAAAAAATCGCGTTTCAAGTTGTTGAATATGCTTTGCAAATGAGCAAACTCTTGTTCGGTTTGTTGTTTATTGTCAGTAAAACTGCCTATTCCCATAACACCTACAATGTTTACGTTTTGCAGTTGAGCAAACTCTTCTGATTTAAGTATTGCGTACGCTTCGTCTTCGGTTAACCCAAATTTGCTCAACTCGGTTGCTATATGGAATTGTAGCAAGCAATTGATTACACGATTGTTTTTTGCTGCCTCTTTGTTTATAACTTGCAGAACTTCAAGGCTATCGATGCTATGAATAAGCGAAACAAATGGTGCTATATACTTAACCTTATTTGTTTGCAAGTGACCAATAAAATGCCATTCAATGTCGGTTGGCAATTCGTCGTGTTTTTGTCGCAATTCTTGCGGTTTGTTTTCGCCAAATGCACGTTGTCCAAGATTGTAAGCTGCCAAAATATCTTCGTTTGGCTTGGTTTTAGACACTGCCAATAGTTTTACGTTACTTGGCAGTTCGGCTCGCAGTTTTAGCAGATATTCCGAATTCATTGCTGAAATTTATTGTTCGTTGAGCACCATATAATCGTAATGCACAACAGGTTTTGATAGTTTTTTGGTAATCGACTTTTCCAAAATTTCGGAGCTGTAGGCTGTTTTTCCTATTCCAATTTGTTCGCCTTGTGGTCCGCAAATAGCAACAATGTCGCCTTTTTCAAAAAATCCACTTACTGCTGTTATTCCAACCGAAAGTAAGCTTGATGCTTTTTCGCTTAACAAGGCTTGCATTGCGCCGCTATTTACAGTAACAACACCTTTAGCAAACGACTGCGAATGTGCTAACCATTTTTTTACACTTGTTGCTTTTTTGGTATGTGGCACAAAGTGCGTAAAGTCTTTAAGTTTACCATTTACAAGGTCTGAAATAACATTTGGACGTGTGCCATTGGCAATGTACACGTTTATGCCCTCGCTTGCAATTTTTGAAGCAATTGAGCATTTGGTAAGCATTCCACCGCGACCAAAGCCCGATTTAGTAGGCGCTATGTATTTTTCAACTGCTGCAAAATTGGTGTCAATTTTTCGTATCAGTTCCGAACCTTCTTTGTCTGGAGCTCCGGTGTAAACTCCATCGATGTTTGATAATATGATTAGCGAGTCGCAATTCATCATTGAGGCAATGAAACCCGATAGTTCGTCGTTATCGGTAAACATCAACTCGGTTACGCTAATGGTATCGTTTTCGTTTACTATTGGCACAACATGATTTTCAATCATGGATGTGATGCAGTTTTTCATTGTTAGATAGTGTCGGCGGTCGGCAAAGTTTTCTTTTGTGGTTAAAACTTGTGCGCAATGCAAATCGTTTGCCTCAAAACGTTGAATGTATAGCGACATTAGTTTTACTTGTCCCACCGCTGACCAAACTTGCTTAGCCGACACAAGGTCAGTTTTTTTCGATACCTCAACCTCGCCACGACCTGCTGCCACTGCTCCCGACGACACTACTATAACCTCGGTTCCTGCTTTTTGTAATGCCGATATTTGATTTACCAATTCGGTAATGCGTTCGGTGTTGAGCGAGCCGTCGTTTTTGGCTAATACGTTGCTGCCTATCTTTATTGTTATTCGTTTAAACTTTTGCATCTGCTTGTATTATTGTATGTTATTTTTTCTTCTTTTTTCCTTTATCCTCTTGTGGCACAGCATCAACAGGAGCATCGGCTGGAGCTTCAATTTTCATCAAGCTATCGGTGCGTATGCTGTCTAATCTAATGCTATCGAGTTGCAGTTGATCGAGTTCGTCAAAAGCCGAAACGCTGTCGCTTGCCTGTAGCACGTTACCGTCTTCGTCAACAAACACTTCGTCATCAATGTCGCCATCGCCTTCTGGGGCTTCAATATTAAGGTCGATGCGCTTCAAGAAATCGTCTTTCTTCTTTTTGTTCGATAAGAAGAATGAATAAGCCATTTGTCCACGAATTGCAGGCAACCTACGTGCATTACCTTTTATTGATGTGATTACTGAATTGAATTTTTGGTCGCAGCTGTATGCCTGCATCAAACCTCTTTTGTATGAGAAGAAGTACCACAAATCGGGGTTAAGTTCCATGTAAATGTTGAGAGCATCGGCACTTCGTTTGCGGTCAATTTCAATAACAAACTTAACGCGACGGTTAATTTGGTATCCACCAAGGTTAACCAATCCAATTTCGCCAACCGATTGCCACGAGCGTGTTTTCTTGTTCCAAACCATACGCATTTCCGACAATACCATGGCTTTGTTCATTTCCTCTGGTATTTGGTTCAGTTTACCAAATATGTTTTGCTCGGTAAACATTTTCTGTGCACGTCCTGAACCCATCAATTCGCGCACGCCTTTAGTATAAACCGAGCTGATAAGACTAATGTTCTTGCGGTTTTTATCGGCAAGAATTGTATCGGCAATAACCTTAAAGCACTCTTGTGGCAGATAGAAATCAAGTGTCATAAGAATGTCCATTGAGTATTGGTCAAAGGCAATGTCGTAGGTTGTTTTACCTTTTGCCACAGCCTTAACACGTCCAAGATTTGCGACAAGATCGATGCTACCGTCGGTTGTAATGGTGCAAGCTTTTTTGTTTAGTCGCATGTAGTTGCCCAAACTATCGTTGTAGGTTATGCGCTCGCGGCTACCTATTTCATAAAAATCGCCATAACGGTTGTAGTGTAGATAACCTTGTGTGTGGGTAATGTGGCGGTTGCTGTACCAACGACGAGGCGACAAGAATGCTGGGTAAAGGTAAACCGAGTCCATACCCATCATGGCTCCCGAAGTTAGGAATGCGTTATTGATGCTCATTGGTTGGCTATCGATTGGCACAAACACATCTTTTGGGTCAATTTCAGCATGAAAGTTTACCCAAGTTTTTGGAATGTCGCAGTTATGAACAATGGCTGTTGCTCCGGTGTAATCAAGCAACGGATTTTGCGACTTCATATTAACTTTTCCTTGATACTTAAAGGCTGGCGAAAGTGTAAAGTCGTCGATACTTTTAATTCTACCCTCGCCTATGGTTTGTCCAGCAGTGTCAACCTTAATTGGATCAAACGCAATGTACTCTACTTCGCCATTGTTTTGAGTATATGTATAGTCGCCATTTCCGTAATATTTATGGCGAGTTTCAATATCAACATTTGCATTTACCAAATGGTGGTAGTTATGAAGTGTATCGGCATCAATTTTAGCTTTTTTCAATTTGCGAATTTTTGCCATTGGTTCAATGGTCATTTCGCCTTGATCAGGATAAATGCGAGCATCGGCAATAGGCACATAGTTTACCTTGTGAGCCGACATAATGTTGTCGGTTAGGCTGAAGTCCAACAGAGGCGAAACCCAATAGAGCGAATCTTGCCCTTTGTGTGTTGACACAAACAAGCTACCAGTGTTGCGGTCGATATTGGATGAGCTACGTGTGCGGTCAACTTCTTTTGAGCTGGCAAACTGCATCTGTTTTTTTCGCATCATCCAACTAAAATTCTCAACCCAAGCTAAATAAAGGTTTTCAGGAAAATCGACTCGTTCGGTTCCACTATTGCTTTTAAAGGTTGCTTTACCTGATGCAAAATCGACATGGGCTTTTAAATTTTTAGTACTAACGGCCAGATTTTCAGGCCTATACGACTTAATTTGCAAACTTGCAGTATCGCAGCTATAATCGGTGTGGCGCATTTTGAACAAATTTGAGGTTATAGCTCCATCAAATTGTGTTGCAGTTCCTTTGGCTGTGATGCTGTTTGTGCCATAAAACACGTGACCTTTGAGTTCGCACTCGCCTTTAAACAGAGCAAGAGGAGCACCAAGGCTCTTAATGTCAAGCACATCGTTATATGGTTCCCAATGAATGTAGGCTTGTGTAGCTGCCACGTTGGTATGAATGCCAGGTTTGTTATCAATTGTCATTGATGTTGTTATGGCATTGGCCGAGTCGGGGAAGAACAAAAAGTCGTCGGATTTAATATCGGCAAGTTGATATTTAACCTCACCATTTCCACGCAAACCTTTGTTACTCATGTAAATATCGTTGTAGTATGTGCCCTTGCCTTTGTAGGCGGAATAGCCTTGAGGCGCATGCTCAACAAAACCAAACGAGAAGTCGTCTTGCACCGACAATCGTTGTTTGAAAACTGGGAAGATGTCGGCAGAATGTAGTTCGCCATCGTAGCCCAATGCTTCGGTTGAGAAGTGGTTCAAACTGTCGATGGTGTAAGGATAAACTTGGAAATAGAAGTTGTCGCGAATGTATTTTCCGTCGGCAATATGCGGTGCGTCGTAGTAAACGTACGAGTCTTTTTCTGATGCAAAAATTGGGTATTGCAAGTATCGCTTAACGCCCGATTTGTTACCGGGGTCGTCAATTTTCAGTTTTCCGGTAATGTTCTCAATGGAGTTTTGCACGTTGGCAAGCATACGCTCACCTTTAGCGTTAGTTCCCGTTTTAACTTTTACTTTAAGAGAGTCAACGTGACTAAGCTCAACCATAAAATCGTCGTAGTTGAAGTGGAAATCGGTACCATAGAAAGTGAACAAACCTGCCTCAATTCGACCACCGAAGTCAAAGTTCATGTCGCGTTTCACAAGGATTTGACCTTTGCTGGGATAAAAAATAACGTTTTGGCTATCGGACACGTTAACCATAGGAACACCACGAATGGCCAAGTCCATATTCAAAAGATTTAGTTCGGCATTGTTTATGCCTGAGCCTGTTTCCGATTCAAGTTTAATCAAGTCGTAGTCGCGTTTTCCAACCACACAATCGAGATATCGGTACAATTTTGGAAGAACAACAACCCAATCGGTTTCGGTATTCAGTTCTACTATCTTATTATAAGCCAACTGAATAAGCAAACGTTTGGTGGTTGTCATGCCCATTTTTATATATTTAGCAAAGTCTTCAACATAAAACTCTTTGCTTCCAAAACGCTGAACAAACGACCTCAACATTAAATATGGGTGAGTTTCTTCCAATCCTTGAGCCTCGTAATAACGTTGAGCACTGAAATAGTTTTGCGACTCAAAGTTTGCGTAGTTGATGGTACTACCAATGGTATTACCCATAAAAATTTTGTCATCGTCCATTTGCCAAGTAAGCAACGAAAAGTCGAGCTCCATTTTGTGGTACGAGTCAACATACGGACTTCGCGACATGTTTTCGGGGCTATTATCGCGCAACAATTCAATGGTTCGAGTATCGTTGTTGTACTTAAACTCCAAACCTGGGTGAAAAATTGAATCGTCTTCAATGTATATTGATGTTTTGGCGTTGAGCGAACGGGCACGATCTGATTTAAAGCTAAAGTGCTTACCTTCAATGTACATCACCTTGCGCTTGCCAGTTACTGTTTCACCCTTTTCGTTTGCATAAAGGTACTCGCGATAGAATGTCAGTTTTGCAGGATTATCAGCGGTTCCAGCACCCGAAACCTTTGAACCACTAGCTATAAAACCGCCTTGAAAATCAATATCGGTATATAGGTTTTTAATTTTCAGTTGTTGGTCGTCCGATTGAAATTTAGGATAGTTGCCTTTATATGAGTTTTCAACCACTTTATCGGTTATTGTACCAATAATGGCGTCTGAGAAATATGGCAAGTTGTAGTAGTACACGTTTTTCATGGTGTACGACTGGTGGGCAAGGTTAATTGTGTATTGGTCAACCTCGGCCCAAGTTGAGTCGCGCGACAAACCTACGCGTTCCCAAAACACCATACCCGAGTTGCCATACCACATGTTTGATATTGGGTTAAAGTAGCCCGATGTGTTATAAATTGTCAAACTATCGTTGCGTACTTTGCAATGAAGGTCAAGGTTGTCGTAGTAGTAACATGTTGTGTCGCCCAACGACATAATTTGGAAACTACTGTTGCTACCATACCAACGCATTCCGTATGACGAATAAATGGCGTTTTCTTTCAACATTCGCACAATACTGCTATTGTACTTGTCCATATCGCTCAATTTTGACTTTTTATTGTTGAGCATGCGAATCAAGCCATCTTGCCACGAATCGTAACTATATTCTGATATTTCGACAGTGTTTACAGCCTCAAGAGCAAGCAAATAGTTGTATATATTTGGATATGCGCGGCCTTTGCGAGTCAAGTATTGGTTGCAAATTTCGTAAACCTTTTGGCGTCGTTCGGGAGTAAAAATTTCGTCGTTGTACCAAATTGGGTTCAACATAGCCACAATTTCCTTGCCCTTTGGTGCGCTTACATCGTTTTGCGAGAACAAATCTTGAAGGTCTTTGATAAACGCTTTTGGTTCGGGAGTGAGCGTACGTACTGGTTTTTGTGCCAACGCAACCATTGGCAACAAAAGTAAGGTTATGATAAATAGTTTTAGTTTATTCATTTTCAACTATTTAGAACAAAACAGAGCACTTACCCACTCGTTTTGGTTTATTACTTTTTCGAGTTTCAAGCCTAGTTGTTCAGCTCGTTGGTTAAGTATCTCAACATCAGACTGATAAAAACCGCTCAAACAAACCAAAGCTCCTGCATTTAACTTTGATGCATAAACCGGCAACTGTTCAAGCAAAATATTGCGGTTAATGTTTGCCAAAATCACATCAAAACTGCCACTTATAGCCTCGCTACCACCAAGTTTTACTTCGATTTTTGAAGCACCATTTGTTGCAACATTTTCAATGGCATTTTTATACGACCATTCGTCAATGTCGATAGCTGTAACTTGTGCAGCGCCAAGTTTTTCGGCTGCAATAGCAAGTACACCAGTTCCGCAACCCATGTCAAGCACTTTTTTGCCACACAAGTCCATACCCAACATTTGAGTAATCATTAAGCATGTGGTGGCATGATGTCCTGTACCAAACGACATTTTGGGGTCAATAACAATGTCGATGTCAAAGTTTGTATCGGGTTGGTGAAAAGGTGCACGAATTCGGCAACGATTTGCTATACAAATTGGAGTAAAATCGGCCTCCCACTTAGCATTCCAATCAACGTCGGGCATTTGGTTTGCTGCTATTTCTAATTTATCAAGCATTGCCTTAACCGGTTCAACTGCCGACTCAATTTCTTCAATATTAAAAACAGCGGTGGGAATATAAGCTAACACGCCTGATTTTGTATCCATAAAACTATCGCATTGTGTTTCAGACAACAACGCAGTTATTATCTCTTTATTTTCGGCCGATGCTGGCTCAATATCAATCTTTATTTCGGTGTATTGCATGTCAAAATGTTTGAAGCAAAATTAAGCACAAAGTTAACCTTATTGCAAAAGAGAAACCTACTGCAAATAGTTGGCGTTTACACAATTTGTCAACAAGAAATATACCTACATATCAGAATGTGGGTTTACAAAAAAAAAAGCCCCACATTCATAACGAATGCAGGGCCATAATTGTATTAACCTAATTACAATCTATGCTTTGTAAAGATTGATTTCGTCAAGATTTGAGTTTTTGATAAATGCTGCACGTTGAGCGTTTTGTGCACGTGTGAATTTAACAAATACCTCAACCGATTTGTCGAACAAGTTGCAGTTGTTTGCATCGCGCAACAACAAGTACGACATAATGGTGTAACCTGCCATTTCAACCATACGGCGAGCATGCAACTCAATGTACTCGGTCGATTCTTTTTCAACAACCTCTTTAACGGTTTCTTCGTACTCGTTGGTAATGTTGATAAGAATGTTGCGCAATGGTTGCAATTCTGCTTTTACGCTTGCTGTTTCAGCCTCAAGGTTACGAATCATTTCCAAATAGAAACCTGTTGTTACATAGCGAGTTGCAGCAACTACTTGCAATTGAGTTGTACCTTCGTAGATGCTGGTGATACGAGCATCGCGATACAAGCGTTCGCAAGTGTAGTCTTTCATAAAGCCCGAACCGCCGTGAACTTGAATACAATCGTAAGCGTTTTGGTTAGCAAACTCGCTGCCCAAACCTTTTGAAAGTGGGGTTAAAGCGTCGGCCATTTTTGAGTATTTTTTACCCTCAGCGCGCTCCTCTGGAGTCAATTTGCGTTCTTTTGAAATATCGTCAAGAGATTTGTAAATATCAACGTAACGAGCTGTTTCGTAAATAATTGCACGAGCAGCATCAAGTTTTGCTTTCATAGTTACAAGCATCTCAGACACTGCCGAGAACTCAATGATTGATTTACCAAATTGCTTGCGGTCGTTTGCATAAGCAAGAGCCTCGTTGTATGCTGCTTGTGAAATACCTGCCGATTGAACTGCGATGCCCAAACGTGCGCTATTCATCAAAGCCATAACGTATTTAATAAGACCAAGTTTACGCTCGCCACAAAGTTCTGCTTTAGCGTTTTTGTAAACGATTTCGCAAGTTGGAGAACCTTTAATACCAAGTTTATTCTCAATGCGACGAACATTTACACCACCGTTGCGTTTGTCGTAAATAAACATTGAAAGACCACGACCGTCGTGAGTTCCCTCTTCAGAACGAGCCAAAACCAAGTGAATGTCGGCATCACCATTGGTAATGAAACGTTTTACACCGTTAAGGTACCAGCAGTTGTCTTTTTCGCTGTAGGTTGCTTTTAGCATAACCGATTGCAAGTCAGAACCTGCATCTGGCTCGGTAAGGTCCATTGACATTGTTTCGCCGTTGCAAACGCGTGAGATAAAGCGTTGGCGTTGGTCTTCGTTACCAAACTCGTAAAGAGTCTCGGCGCAGTCTTGCAAGCCCCAAAGGTTTTCAAAACCAGCATCGGCGCTGCTCACCATGTCGGCAGCCATAATGTAAGGAACGGTAGGAAGGTTTAGTCCGCCAAAGCGACGAGGCATTGACATTCCCATCAAGCCAGCCTTGCGGGTAATATCAAGGTTTTCAACAGTTCCCGATGCATAACGCACGCGGTTGTTTTCGCAAACTGGACCTTCGTGGTCAACTCCTTCAGCGTTTGGAGCTATTGTTTCGGCGCAAATTTCGCCAACAATTTCCATAACACGATTGTAGTTGTCCATTGCATCTTCAAAGTCGGTTGGTGCATAGTCATATTCCTTTGCATCAGCAAAATTTCTCTCTTTCAGTTCCACAATGCGACGCATAAGTGGATTGTTCAAGTGAAATTTTAGTTCTGGGGTATCGTTATAATAATTTGCCATTGTAATATCTTTTTAAGTGATTGTTACTTAGAGTTTTGCTTGTAGTATTTAATCATTTTTGGCAACACATCTTCAACGTTGCCCACAATCACATAGTCGGCAATTTTGTTGATTGGAGCCTCAGGATCGTTGTTGATTGAAATAATCATGCTCGACTCTTGCATGCCTGCAATGTGCTGAATTTGGCCCGAGATGCCGCAAGCGATGTAAAGTTTAGGACGAACTGTAACACCAGTTTGACCAATTTGGCGTTCGTGCTCAACAAAGCCAGCATCAACTGCGGCACGTGATGCACCAACTTCGGCGCTAATGGCGTTTGCCAAATCGAACAATAGTTGGAAGTTTTCTTTTGAACCTACACCGTATCCACCTGCCACAATGATTGGCGAGTTTTTGATATTGATTTTTGATTTTTCGATGTGGCGCTCAATGATGCTCACAACAAAATCTTCGGCCTTAACATATTTGTTTACATCAAGATTAACGATTTCGCCTTTGTGGTTTGCGTCAAAAATTTCTTTACGCATAACTCCCTCGCGTACTGTTGCCATTTGTGGACGGCACTCAGGGTTTACGATTGTTGCAATGATGTTACCACCAAATGCTGGACGAATTTGATATAGAAGGTTTTGATATTCTTTTCCGCTTTTTGCATCGGTGTGAGGGCCAATTTCAAGGTTGGTACAATCGGCAGTCAAACCGCTATGTAAAGCCGACGAAACGCGTGGACCAAGGTCGCGGCCAACGGTTGTAGCTCCCATAAAGGCAATTTGTGGTTGTTGCTCTTGGAAAAGTTTGATAACGATTGATGAGTGTGGCAATGTTTGGTAGTGCTCAAGGCGAGCGTCGTCGGCCAAATAAACCACATCGGCTCCGTAAGGGAATACTTGCGATGGTGCGTTTTTAAGATCTTTACCAATAATTAAAGCCTCAAGCTTGCAGCCAAGTTGGTTTGCCAACGAACGGCCTTTTGTAAGCAATTCAAGGCTAACGTCGGCTACTTTGCCGTCTTCAAATTCGCAGTAAACTATAATGTTGTTCATATTTCTTACTATTTGATTTGTGAGTTAATTAGCCAATTGTGTGATTGCTTATCAATTCTTGCATCAGGTCGTTAATTTCGTTGTCGGTATCGCCCAACACTTTCGACTCTTTGGCTTGGAATACAATGTTCATAACGTTTTTAACCTTGGTAGGCGAACCCGACATACCAAGTTGCTCGGCCTCGCAAGTAATATTTGCAACGCCCCACTCTTTAATATCAAGATAAGGACGACCTTCAGCAACTTCAGCCAATTTTGGGTTAGCTGTGCGCTCGCTTGGTGTTGCAGCGTTTTTGAACTTCATAACGCGTTTTGCGTTACGAGGGCGGCAAGGTGCAGCCGAACCGTTTACGGTTATTAGCAATGGCATTGCGCCTGCAACAACTTCGGTTCCGTGCTCCAAACGACGTTTTACTGTTATTGTTCTTTCGTCAATCTTAACCACCTCTTCAGCGTAGGTAATTTGAGGAATGCCTAGTTTTTCAGCCACTTGAGGACCAACTTGAGCGGTATCACCGTCAATAGCTTGACGACCACCAATAATAAGATCGAACTCGCCAATGCTGCGAATTGCACACGACAAAGCGTATGATGTTGCCAAGGTGTCGGCACCTGCAAATGCACGATCGGTAAGCAAAACACCACCATCGGCACCACGGAACATTCCTTCGCGCAAAATTTCAGAAGCACGACCAGGACCCATGGTCAACATTGTGATTTCGGTTCCTGGAACTTGCTCTTTGATGCGTAATGCTTGCTCAAGAGCGTTCAAATCTTCGGGGTTGAAAATAGCTGGCAGAGCCGCACGGTTCACGGTTCCAGCCTCGGTCATAGCGTCTTTGCCAACGTTGCGAGTATCTGGTACTTGCTTGGCAAGAACGATTATTTTTAATCCTTTCATATAGTATATTTTGAGGTAAAATTGTGTTTTCGACTTTGAGTTAAACAAAGATTGTGCCAATGTTATTCCTATCAAAAAAAAATCCTAACAACCATTGTGGATGTTAGGATTCGTGTTCAATGTTTTGCTTTTTATATCAACGTTTTTAGATATTGTTCTACCCTGTCGAGTGCTATTTTGATATTTTCGAGTGAGTTTGCATACGAAAAACGAATATAGCCTTCGCCTCGGCTGCCAAAATCGACACCAGGAGTTACTCCAACGTGAGCTTTTTCAAGTATATCGAACGCAAATCGATACGAATCGGTTGTAAATCGACTTGCATCGGCAAAAATATAAAACGCACCTTGCGGCTCTGTGTGAATGGTGAATCCCATTTGACGAAGGCGATTTATCATGTATATACGGCGCTCGTTGTAAATATTGCGCATGCGGTCAACGTCGGCCGATGCTTGTGTAAGTGCCGCAATGCCAGCGCGTTGAGCTATGCTTGGCGCACAAATAAAAAGGTTTTGTTGTAGTACTTGAAGGTTGCGCATGTACTCTGGCGGTGCAATTAAATAACCTAATCGCAAGCCTGTCATTGCAAATCGTTTTGAAAAGCCGTTGAGTACAAATGCGTTTTGCGTATATTCAAGTATTGAGTGAACCTTGCCTTTGTAAACCAATCCGTGGTATATTTCGTCGGAAAGGATTGGTATGTTGAGTTCCGAAAGTTGCTGCATCACACTGCCGCTGAGTAATGTCCCTGTTGGATTCATTGGCGAGTTGATAAAAATGGCACGTGTGCGTGGGGTTATTGCTTGCTTAACTTTTTCAACATTGAACTGAAAGCCCGATTCGGCAGTTAAATCGACCTCAACGGGCACGCCATTGCATGCTCGTACAAAGTTGCTGTAACACGCATAACCTGGATTTGACAGAATTACCTCGCCGCCTGCCTCGCACAGAACCATAATGGCTAATAAAATAGCTGGCGACGACCCCGATGTAACTACAATGCAATCGGGATTAACGGTAACACCATATTCTTGATGATAAAAATTGGCAATGGCTTGGCGCAAATCGGCATCGCCTAACGAATGTGAATAATGTGTAACACCTTGTTCTACAGCACTTTTAGCTGATTCGGCTACACATGATGGCACATCAAAGTCGGGTTCGCCCACCTCAAGGTGAATAACATCAATACCTTGCGCTTGCATTGCTTTTGCTCGCTCAAGCACATCCATCACTATGAACGATGTTATGTTATCAATTGCTTTATTCATAAGTAGTTATGTAGCTTGTATTGTTACTTATTAATATTTGTTGCTCCGCTCAATGCGTCAACATTAACTGAGGCATCGGCCTCTACTTGAATAATTTTTCCACGTACTGAATTGCGCAATTCTATTTGCGTTTTTGGCACTGGGCAAATCATAAAGTCGGAGTTATTAAAGTTTAACAGAAAGTTTTTGTAGAAATCGGGCTCTTCTTGTGGAACCACAAACGGCTTGCCAAAGTTGCCGTTTGCATCAAAGTAAGCAATAAACGGACGAGTAAAAACGCCGTCGATGCGCTTACTGCCTACTACGAGCCAATGTCCGTTGCTTGACCATGCGTGGTTACTTTCGGCAAAGTTGCTGTTTATCTGCGGTTTGGTTAGCTCTCCTGTTTCAACATCAAGCAGCGCAATGTCCGATTGTTTGTTTTGTATGGCAAAGTAGCCGCGATTTGCTAAAGTTAATGCCACATAGCGGCCATTGGTTGGGCAAACCTTTGGGAATGAAATACTTGCACCAACTTGCGATGAACGCAAAACTGTATCAACGCTTCCCCACGAATTGTCGTCAACATTGTAGGTTATGCGGCAAAGGTCGTACAAGTCTTCGGCTTGCGGATTTTGCATTGGATAGGTGTCGCGTTTTTTACGAGTGATGTAGTAAAGTGTTTTTCCATCGGGAGCCCATGCTGGTAGGTTTTCGAGGTCGGGAGTTGAAAGTCTGGGACAAGTGGTAAGAGTGTTGGTTTTCATGTTAAGCAACACAATATCTGAAGCGCGGTCGCTTACAAAAATGCGGTCATCGCCACCGCTTGTAAATTGCTGACTAATGGCATTGGTTGACATGGCAAGCAAGTATCCATTAGGATTCCACGACGAGTAAACTCCAGCCGACATTGATATTGGAGTTTTAGTGTTGTAGCGTTGCACTTTTCCGTTGTATATAATATTGGTACCGCCGTTGTGCATGCGCGTGTGAAACATCATTGTGTTTGGATTGTTGTTGCAAAAGGTGTGGCAATTGATGCACGCACGGTTAACCGACTGACTTTCGATGATTGGCGATTGTTCAAAATTTTCGAGACAACGTTGGTAAAGCCCCATTTTTTCCCAAAGCACATAGCCTGTGTTTATTAGTCGGTATGCCAAATACGAGTCAACGCTATCGGGTACAACATGCTGAACAATAGGTTGATATTGCGAATAACTACCATCAGCATTTTGCACTGCAATGGTTATGCTTATTGTTTTTCCGTTTTTCAGTTTTTCCCACACTTTGGCTGGCCACAACACTTTTCCTTGACAATTTTTTAGCACATACGAAAATCCGTTGTCGTTTTTTGCCTCAACAACAATTGGCAAAACAGTGTCGGCCAACATAAAATTTAGTGGCGCAATGTTACACGGAATGGTAACGCTGACATAATCAGGGAATATATTTGGCTGAGCATCAATCGGTTTGCAATTTGTAGGCATTTGTACTTTTCCGCAAGCCGACAATGCTGCCACCACCATCAGTAATATTATCTTTCTCATAATTTGCTCTATTTAATTGAAACCGAATTTTTGGTGATGCTTGGATGTTGAAACGCATAATAGGTCCAGTAACTATGCAAAAAACGAGTTACTGCATACTTAGGATTTTGCGCTCGTAATTGCGAAAATGCTTGAAATTCGTTTTGTAAAGCACCACTGATTTTTATCGATTTGGCTAATTCAACAGGTTCGGTTTTTGAATTGGCGCACGAAGCGAAATAAGCAACTATTCCCTCTTGCCACACTTTTGGCAAATTGCTGGCATTAAAGCCTGGACTATGAGCAAGTAACTGTGCAAAAGTAGCAAGTTGACTATCGTCATTAACCGACGACGACAACAAGCATGTTGCCAACAAGTAATCGTAGGCAGGTTTGTTGCCCGGATTTTTTCGCACAAAATTGAAGATGCTTGTAAGCTGATTGTTGGTGTAAAACACATCGGTTGGCTGCATTTCTCTCATTTGCTCAACATAGTCGCGGTTCAACTTGCTCTTTCCTCCTGAAATGAACGACCGGCGATCGGCTACAAAACGCTTGCAAAGCATCACTTTATCAAGTCGTTTCAAATACATTTCAGCTTGCTGATAATCGCCTTTAATTATCAATAAATCAACAATTTGACGCAACACATATTTACTATATGGCAAATTAGTTTCGGCCTCGTAAGCAAAACGCAATGCGGGTTCAACAAAACCTATTTGCTTGTACAAATAGCTGCTTGGCATACAAATTTCCCCAACCATTGGCGATTCGATAAACATTCCGTCGATGCCCAACATTTGTGGATAATTGAAAAGCATACTACCCATTTGCCCCGTTTTGGCCAACGCCAGGTTGTAACATTGGTTAATGTAACGCTCGTAAACCTTGCACGAGTGACGGTTGTTTAGCGCCAAATCAATCACGCGATTCCAATCTTCGTAATACGACGCCTTGCGCACTTGAACGCTCACACGCAAAACTGGATTTTCAACATGTGCGGCATAACCAAAGCTAACGCCAAAAACTGCAACCATTGCCAAGCTTGCAATAATTATACGCAAACGCTGCGAAAATTTATTTACACCAATGCTCGCAAATATCAAAAGTACAGGCACATAACTTAACAATGCAACATGTTCGGCCTTAATGGTGCACGATTTAAATAACGGCGATTCTGGAAAAATATTTAAGAATGCCTGTTTGGGCGTAAGTGGCAACAAAAACGAGTAGCATACTATTGGATACATCACCGTTACCAACAATATGATTATTTGATGTTTTATTATTGTTTTTCTGTCGGCAACCATCTTACAAACAGATATAAGCGACATTAAACCAAACATATATAAAAACAACGGACCGCTAATATGATAAACAAGTAAGACAAGAGCAACAAACACCAACTGACGCCATTTTTCGGGAGCATTTGCAAAAGCCAAAAAAGCCAAAAGTCCAAATATTAGACTTATGTGTATTGAAAAAGCATACAGCAAATCGATCCACGCAACAGCCGAAAACACCGCAGGCAAAACAAAAGCAAACAGCTCTATAAGCAATCGGTTTGATGCAACTTTACGTACACTTAAAACCGAAAGCCAACCAACTACCAACGCCATAAGCACCATAAGCACGGCCCCCTGAAACTTATACACAAAATACTGCTCAACAAACTGCGACATGTAGTATGCCATTCCTCCCGGAACTTTAACAACATCAGCAAAATACTGAGCATCAAGCACAAACGATGGATTTTGGTAATAATCGAACAGCGATGGGTCGATTTTGAAAAACACATAGGCAAACAAGGTCAAATAAACCACAGCAATGCCAAATAGCGTTATTTTTTTCTGCATAAATAAGAATTAAGGTTTGCCCATTTTGGTTCCAAAAGACTACGACCAAAGCGGTTGGCGAATGTAACTCTTTATATTGTTAGTTGGTTGTGTTCAGTGTTTGTTGTTTGTAGCAATGAATTTGCTGTTTAGTTGCGAATGAATAATACACACGAGCAGACCTACATATTGTTAATAAACAGATACAAGTTTTACGTTTCGACACAAAAAGTCAGCGCTTTGTCAATACAAAAAATATATTTTTGCAACCGATTGCAAAAGCGTAAGTTTTTTATCTATATTTACGAAAAGCAACACAAACGCCACATGAACAATAACGAAGTAACCATATACGACATAGCCAAAAAATTAGGCATTTCGGCATCAACAGTAAGCAGAGCGCTGGCGGGCAACAAATTGATAAAAAAAGCCACCGTTGACCGTGTTCGCCAATGTGCCGAAGAACTTGGCTACCGTAGCAATCCATTTGCATCAAACCTACGCCGCGGAGCAACCAACACCATAGGCGTAGTTGTTCACCGGCTCGATAGTCCGTTTGTGTCGAGTTTTTTAATGGGAGCCGAACAAACAGCCAACGCAAAAGGATATAACTTGATGATTCTGCAGTCGTTTGAAGATGTTGAGAAAGAGAAAGCAAACCTAAAAACTTTGCTCGACAAGCGCGTTGACGGCATTATTGCTGCCATAACCCGAAACACAAACAACGTTGACCACTTTAAAAATGTTCAATCGTTTAACATTCCGCTTGTTTTGTTCGACCGTGTTAGCGAAAAAATTGACTGCCAAAAAGTTGTAATAAACAACTATGCAGCAGCCGCCGAAGTTGCCCAACATTTAATTAGCCAAGGTTGCCACAACATTGTAAACGCAACTATCAATACACCTATAAGCACATATACCGAACGCACTAAAGGTTTTTCTGACACTTTAAAGAAGTCCAAAATTCAACTTCGCACCATATATATGGATAATCTCGATTTTGAATCAGGACAAAAATTAGCCACCGAACTAAAACAAAACATGCCCGACGGAGTATTCTGCCCAAACGACATTTCGGCATGTGGACTAATTGTTGGATTGCAACAAATTGGAATAAAAGTACCCGAAGATGTGGCGGTGATTGGATTCAACAACAGCAATGTAAGTCAAGTAATTACACCCAACCTTACCACCATTGAATACCCAGCATACGAACTTGGAGTTACTGCTGCAAACAGCCTGCTTGAAGCTATTAGTTTAAAAGGCAGTAACATAATAAACCGCACTATAACTTTGCAACATAAACTAATAATTCGCAAATCAAGTATTCACAACAAATAAATTTAACCATATGAAAATAAACAAATTAACACTCAAATTGTTTAGTGCAGTAGCCATATTAGGATTGGTATCGTGCTCAAGCAATACACAATTAAACAGCAACATCAACGACCAATTGTGGTTTCACTCGTTACAAATTGGAAGCCCAGCTGCTTTTCAATCAACAACTATGCAAATTGTAGCCGACAACATTGACAAATATTGGAACGACAAAAGAACTCCAACATTTGACATTAAAAAACTTAACCCAAACGAAGAACTTGGACACGATGGATTTAAAATCAACATAACCGAATCGGAAATAAATGTTGAATCGAACAGCGAAATAGGTGCATTGTACGCCTCGTACGAACTGCTACGTATGCAAGAGTGTGGCAAAATGCCTAAAAACGCATCAATAACAAGCGTACCTGCTTTTCAACACCGCGTGCTTAACCACTGGGACAACCTTGACGGAACCATTGAACGTGGTTTTGCAGGGCAATCGCTGTGGGATTGGGCAACAATTGACACCGCTAACATTAACAAAAACAGCCAAGTTTATGCCGAATATGCTCGTGCAAACGCATCAATAGGCATCAACGGCACTGTACTAAACAACGTTAATGCAAATGCCAACATTCTTACCCCAGAGTATTTGGCTAAAGTGAAAATGTTGGCCGATATTTTTCGCCCTTACGGTCTGAAAGTGTATTTATCGCTCAACTTTGCATCACCAAAACACTTAGGAAAACTTAAAACTTCAGATCCACTTGACCGCAACGTTATTAATTGGTGGAGAGAAAAAACAGCCGAGATTTACAAAATAATTCCCGACTTTGGAGGATTTCTTGTAAAAGCCAACTCAGAAGGCCAATCAGGACCTCAAGACTACGGTCGCACTCATGCCGATGGCGCTAATATGATTGCCGATGCAATTAAACCTTTTGGCGGCATTGTTATGTGGCGCGCCTTTGTGTACAACGCACAAAGCCCCGACCGTGCCAAACAAGCTGTTGAAGAATTTTTGCCACTTGACGGTCAATTCCGCGACAACGTGCTCATTCAAATTAAAAACGGACCTATCGATTTTCAACCTCGCGAGCCATTTAGCCCACTTTTTGGCCAATTTGAGAAAACTCAAGCAATGGTAGAGGTTCAGATAACACAAGAATATTTAGGACATGCTAACCACTTGGTTTACTTGCATCCAATGTGGAAAGAATGCCTTGACTCTGACACATACCAAAAAGGCGAAGGGTCAACCGTAGGCGCCATTACCGAAGGAAAAATAATGCCATACAAATACACAGCCATTGCAGGTGTAAGCAACATTGGCAACAACCAAAACTGGTGCGGACATTACTTTGCACAAGCCAACTGGTATGCATTTGGCCGAATGGCATGGAATCCACAATTAACATCGCTACAAATTGCAAACGAGTGGATAAAACAAACATTCACTAGCGATAAAAACTTTGTTGAACCTGTGCGCCAAATGATGATGGGCTCGCGCGAAGCAAACGTACACTACGAAATGCCTTTGGGCTTGCACCATACATTTAAAGGCCCCGACCACTACGGTCCAGGTCCATGGGATCGTTCAATACGCCCTGACTGGGAACCTGCATACTACCACAAAGCCGCAACCGATGGAGTTGGATTTGACCGCACTCTTGCAGGCTCAGGCGCTGTGGCTCAATACCACGAACCTTTGAAATCAATATACAACAATGTTAACACCTGCCCCGAAAACCTTATTCTTTGGTTCCACCACTTACCTTGGGACTACAAGATGAAAAGCGGACGTACTCTATGGAACGAGCTTTGCTACATTTATCAGCAAGGCATTGACGAGGCAAAAAGTTACATTACAACTTGGGACAACATGCAACAATATGTTGACGCTGAGCGTTTTGCATCGGTTAAAGAAAAACTAGAACGCCAAGCAAAAGATGCAATATGGTGGCGCGATGCCACAATGCTCTACTTCCAACAATTCTCAAACATGGAGCTTCCTCAAGATTGTTCGCCATTCCAACACACTCTTGACGAACTAATGGAATTTAAAATGAACATTACTAACTACGAAAATCCCAAAATTGAAAACCTACCAGAATTTTCACTTAACTAACTATAACACAATTATTTAAATAACATAAAACATGAATAGTAATAATATGTTCAGCATCGAGGGCAAAGTTGCCGTAGTAACAGGCGGTGCTGGTGTATTGGGCGGAAGCATTGCCCAACATTTGGTTGAACAAGGAGCAAAAGTGGCAGTGCTTGGTCGCCACAAAGAAAACACCGAGGCAAAAGTTGCCGAATTGCAAGCACTTGGAAAAGGTGAAGTTATGGCCGTTGTTTCAGACGTTCTTGACGTTGAAAAACTACGCGCAACACGCGAAGAACTAATTGCCAAATGGGGCAAGATTGACATTTTGGTGAACTGCGCAGGCGGTAACGTTCCTGGAGCTACAATCCCCGACGACAAATCGGTTTTTGACATGAAAATTGAAGACTTTGAAAAAGTTACAACCATCAACATGAACGGAACCGTATATCCAAGCATCATATTTGGCGAGGCTATGGCAAAACAAGGTTCTGGTAGCATCATCACCATATCGTCAATGGCATCGTTTCAAGCCATTACACGCGTGCTTGGCTACGCAATTGCCAAAGGCGGCATTTTGAATTTCACACAATGGATGGCCCAAGAAATGGCTATTAAGTTTGGCGAAAAAGTACGCGTAAACTCCATTGCCCCAGGCTTTTTCATTGGTAACCAAAACCGTGCACTACTCATTAACCCCGATGGTTCGCTAACCGAACGTAGCAAAAAAGTATTGGCACACACACCAATGCGCCGCTTTGGCGACATTAGTGAACTTAACGGCACAGTACAATTCCTTTGCTCCGATGCAGCATCGTTCATTACTGGCGCTGTTATTCCAGTTGATGGCGGATTTAACTCATTTACAGGCGTTTAATCTTTCAAAATTCAGCATAAAATGGCACTCGAAAAAACTTGGCGTTGGTTTGGACCCAACGATAAAATAACCCTCGACATGCTTGTTCAAATGGGTGTTGAAGGTGTTGTAACTGCACTTCACCACCTGCCTATTGGCGTGGTTTGGACAAAAGAAGAGATAATGAAACTGAAAAACGAAATTGAAAGTCACGGACTTCGTTGGAGCGTGGTTGAAAGCCTTCCAGTTTCAGAAGACATTAAAATATGTGGTCCAAACAGAGAACAACACATTGCCAATTATAAAGAAAGCCTTAAAAACCTTGGCGAATGCGGCATCGACACCGTTTGCTACAACTTTATGCCAGTGCTTGACTGGTGCCGCACATCGCTCACATACAAACACAACGGCGGTGGCGAAGGTTTGTATTTTGACTACTACACATTTGTTGCATTCGACGTGTTTATGCTTGAGCGTCCAAACGCAAAAGCCGACTATGACGCCGAAACACTTCAGAAAGCTGAGGCTATTTTCAAATCGCTATCAAAAGAAGATGTTGACAAACTAGTTTACAACATTATTGTGGTAACACAAGGCTTTGTAAACGGCGTGATTGACGGCAGTGTAAAAGACCCCAAAGGACTATTCCTTGAATACATTTCGAAGTACAAAAACATAACAAAAGAGCAATATCGCGCCAACATGAAGGCGTTTATTGACGACGTTGTTCCAACTTGCGAGCAATACAATGTTAATTTGTGCGTTCACCCCGACGACCCACCATTCCCTGTTCTTGGAATGCCACGCATTGTTGGTTGCGCCGACGACTTGCGCTGGTTGCGCCAGGCTAACCCATCGTTGCGCAATGGTATAACATACTGCACAGGATCGCTTAGCGGTAGGCCCGACAACGACCTTGTGGCCATTGCCGAAGAGTTTGCTGATGCTATTCATTTTGTTCACTTACGCAACACTCAGTTCATTGGGTTCAAATCGTTTTACGAGAGCGGTCACCTAAAAGGCAGCCTTGACATGCCTGGCATTGTTAATGCTTTGCTAAAAGAACAACACCGACGCATTGCCGAGGGCCGAAAAGATATTCGCATGCCGTTCCGTCCCGACCACGGAATTCGCATTCTTACCGACCTTGATAACGACATTTACAATGCAGGCTATCCTCTTTGCGGTCGCATGCGCGGATTGTCAGAAATATCGGGTTTAATGGCTGGCATTGAGTACAACATGAAGTAGTATTTTTTTCATTAATTATTGTTTTTTGAAGCGCGGGGAAACCTGCGCTTTTTTTGCTTTAAACAACAAGCAAACGAACCATACCTAAGCATTGTAAGTTGATTACCTTTGCGGCCATGAACGAATCAGTACAAAAATATCACCTACTAGCTTTTGCCATTGTTTCGGTTTGGGGAACAACATTTGTTTCAACCAAAGTTTTGCTAAACAACGGACTAAATGCCAGCGAAATTTTCTTCTGCCGATTTTTGCTTGCATACATATTCATTTGGATTATTTCACCAAAAAAACTATTTGCGCAAAGCATAAAAGACGAACTAACAATGTTAGCTCTTGGTGTAACAGGCGGCTCGCTATATTTTCTTACTGAAAACATGGCATTGGTATCGTCGCCCGCATCAAATGTGTCGCTCATTGTTTGCACCACACCCATACTCACGGCCTTACTACTTGGCACTATTTATAAGAGCGAACGACTGCATGGCGTACAAATAGCAGGCTCCATTTTAGCATTTTTGGGAATGGTATTGGTAGTGCTCAACGGAAAATTTGTGCTTAAAATATCGCCAGTTGGCGATGCACTTGCCTTTGCAGCTGCTTGGATGTGGGCATTTTACTCGCTATTTATGAAACAGGTAATGAACCGTTACTCAAGTGCATTTATAAACCGTAAAATATTTTTTTACGGACTCATAACCATTCTACCCATTTTGTTGATGCGCGGTATAAATGTGCCTACCGAAATTTTTATTCGACCAACTGTTATTTTCAACCTACTGTTTTTGGGCATTGCAGCATCACTATTGTGCTACTACTTTTGGGGAATAACACTCGAAAAACTTGGAGTTGCAACCGCATCAAACTACATCTACCTAAACCCAGTGGTAACAATGTTAACGGCCTACGCGTTTATCAACGAGCGCATAACAATTTTTGCAATTCTTGGTTCGGTTATGATTTTAGTTGGATTATACTTCAGCAACAAAAAGACAAAACTCCACTCGAACCAATTAGGCACAAGCAAAAGTTGAACATATAAACTCATTTAACTTACCTTTGCAACCCTAAAAACACAAAGCAGATATGATTTCAGTTAGCAACCTAACGGTTGAATTTTCAGGCGTTCCACTCTTCAACAACATCAGTTTTTTAATCAACCCACGCGACCGCATAGGTTTAACTGGAAAAAACGGAGCAGGAAAATCAACCTTGCTAAAGGTGCTTTGCGGTGCCCAAAACTACGACACTGGCGCAGTTTCGGTACCTCGTGGTGTAACCATTGGTTACCTACCTCAACACATGTCGGTTGAAGATAAGCACACAGTTTTTGACGAAGCTTTGAGCGCTTTTGTTGAAGTAAAACAACTTGAAAAAGACATTGAAAAGCTAAACAACCAATTAGCCGAACGCACTGATTATGAGTCAGATGAATACATGAATCTGATTCACGAACTAACTGAAAAAAACGACCGTTTTCATCTTTTGAGCGGACACAACATTGAAGGCGAAGTAGAGTCGACACTAATTGGTTTGGGCTTTGAGCGCACCGACTTTACGCGCCAAACTGGCGAATTTAGCGGAGGCTGGCGCATGCGCATCGAACTTGCAAAAGTACTACTACGCCACCCCGATGTGTTACTACTCGACGAGCCAACCAACCACCTCGACATTGAATCGGTTCAATGGTTTGAAGATATGCTTAAAACATACGAAGGCGCTGTTGTTGTTGTATCGCACGACAAAGCCTTTCTCGATAACCTTACAAACCGTACAATTGAAATATCGTTGGGCAAAATATACGACTTCAAGCTATCGTATTCCGACTACGTAAAACAACGCACCGAAATGCTTGAGCAACAAAAAGCCGCATACGAGAACCAACAAAAAATGATTGACGACACCGAAAAATTCATTGAACGTTTTAGGTACAAAGCTACAAAAGCCGTGCAAGTACAGTCGCGCATTAAACAGCTTGAAAAAGTTGAGCGCATTGAACTTGACGAGTTCGACACTTCGGCAATTCACTTCCGTTTTCCACCTGCACCACATTGCGGACAAATAGTGATTGAAACCAAAGGCATGAGCAAAAGTTTTGGCGATAATTTGATTCTTGAAAACATTGACTTTATGCTTGAACGCGGTCAAAAAGTGGCCTTTGTAGGACGAAATGGCGAAGGAAAAACAACCATGTCGAAAGTATTGCTTGGAATATACGAAAGCACAGGCATTGTTAAAATTGGCCACAATGTTACAATAGGTTACTACGCTCAAAATCAGAGCGAAATGCTTGACGACAACAAAACCGTATTCCAAACTATTGACGACATTGCCAAAGGCGAAATACGAACTAAAATACGCGACATATTGGCATCGTTCCTATTTAGGGGCGAAGAAATTGACAAAAAAGTATCGGTACTATCAGGCGGCGAAAAAGCCCGCCTATCGATGGCAAAATTGCTACTTGAGCCTGCCAACTTACTTGTACTCGACGAGCCTACAAACCACCTCGATATGCGCTCGAAAGACATTTTAAAACAAGCACTTATAGCTTACGACGGAGCGCTTATTATAGTTTCGCACGACCGCGATTTTCTTGACGGCATGGTTGACGTGGTTTACGAGTTCCGCCACAAAAAAATGAAGCAATATCTGGGCGGCATTGCCGATTTTCTGCATTACAAAAAAATGCAGAACCTGAACCAATTAAATGCAGTTCAGCAAAAAGGCAATCAAGCAAAAACTGAAAAACCAACCGCAGAGGCCAAACCGCAACCCGAAAATAAAACCAAAAGCAAATTAAGCTACGAGGAACAAAAAGAGGCCGAACGTAAACTGCGCACTGCTCGCAAAAAAGTTGAAGAAACCGAGCAACTGATTACCGAAACCGAGCAACAAATTGCCTCAATGGAAGAACTTTTTGCAAACGACCCACAAGCATCAGCCGATGCTACCAAGTTTGAAGAATATAGCAACATGAAAAAGAAACTTGCCGATGCTATAAACCAATGGGAAAATTTTAGCGAACAACTTGACAAACTTGAACGCGAATTGAAGTAAACAATATCTGCAATTAAGCTTACTATAGCCAACCAATTGTAAAATTTGGTTGGCTATTTTTTTTGATTGTTAAACAACTAAAAAAACGCTTATTCTATTTTTATAGTTTTGATTAATAATTTTAATCATGCGACTAAATTCACAAGACAATCAAACATAATAATCGTCTATAGGACAATCAACTACGCAATAGTCAGCCACAAACATCAATTTCAAATTGTCATTATTTATTAGTATATTTAATGATAAATATTATTAAATTATAACTAATAATACATAAATATTAAATGATATCTATTTACAATGAATGTATCTTTGGCATAAAGGTTATAGTTCTTTGAAAGGTTTGTTGCGAGGCTTAGAAAAATGATGCTTTTTGGGGCTGACTATAACTTTCTTTTAGGGCTACAGTAATTTTTTTCATGGGTTAATTAATTTGGTTGAATACCATTAAGCACCTCTTCGCAACAATCTTTCATTTTTTCATATTTTTTTCAAAAAATCTCCCCTAACTATTAATACACAAAGTGTTTAATAGCTTGCATTGAGTTATCTTTGCAACAAAATTTTTTGTTAAAAGAAACACCATGAATACATACAAAAAACTCATAGCGGTTTTTACCATAATATTGTCAACATTAAGTGCCAATTGCCAAACCGACGTTGAGTTTTGGTTTGCTGTGCCAGAACTAACATGGCGCCACGTTGCTGACCAAAAAACCTATCTGCATATTGCATCACTTGACGCTCCCGCCGATGTTGTTGTAGAAATGCCCCGAAACGCATACGATGCAGTAAGCAACCCTAAAGGGTTTAACCCTATTTTGGTTACACTACCCGCAAACGGATATAACCTCATCGACCTCACTAGTATTATCACAGCCTCGCAAGACGACAATATTTTGGAGGTTGGTTTGGACAAAAACGCAGGCACCGTTGAAAACAATGGTTTGCACATTAAATCAACAGCTTTGATAACTGCATACCTTGAACGTGCCGATAACGACAACACCGACCTTTGGGCTCTTAAAGGTCGAAATGCTATTGGAAAAAACTTTATTGTTCCATCGCAAAACACATTCTACAACAAAGCATTCGGAACTCCTGCAGCTTGGAATAGTATTGACGTTGTAGCAGTTGAAGATGCTACTGTAACATTCACTGTTCCAAAAGGCTCCGCTGTAAAGGTAAATGGTACAGTAAAAAACTTTACTTCTGCACCGGGCACAGTTTCGCAAAAACTAAAAGCTGGGCAAGCATTCTCGCTCCGTAGTGCCGCCGTTGGTACAACATATTCTGGTTTTGAATGCGACCGTCACTTGGGTGGAACAATTATAAAATCGACTGGAAACATTGTTGTTCAATGGAAAGACGACTCAATGAAATCGGACTACACTGGTAGTTACGACGTTGCAGGCGACCAAATTGTACCTACTGATTTAGCAGGTTTTGAGTACGTTGTGATGCGTGGTCAACTTGGCAACGGAAACAAGAATAGCGAATATGTTTACATAATGGCAACTGAGCCAAACACCACCGTAACATTTACTACCGAAGACGGTTCGCACACAGTACACAACCATCAAGCTGATATAATAAAAACTAGTGATAGTGATCGTGGTGTTAGTTACAAAGTTAATTACATGAAAGCCAACAGCAAAACCATTGATTATACTGAGGATGCACCAATGGTATTGTCAAAAGTTGGCGAAATAAAGTATGTACGACTTAACGAGCTCTCTTTAAAATCAGAATCAGCATTTAGTGGCGATGCCGCAAACCTAAAAAACTATGACGCCTTGCACATTAAGGCCGACAAAAAAATAATCGTTTTCCACATTTCAGGATTTGGTAGCGAAATGGGAGGCGCCATTTTACCAACCATTGACGGCTGCACAGGTTCAAGCGAGGTTTCGTTTATGCGATCGAGCGTTCATGGTTTTTACCTTAACATAATGTGTAAAGGTCCTTTTATCGACTACTTTACCATTGAAATTGAAGGCCGAGAATACCCAATACCTGGCAGTTGGTTTAAAAAGATTGAAGGCAGTGGCACAAACGAATCTAGCACTTGGTACTACCTAAACAAAAGTTATAACGAGTTTGGTAAAGCTCAAGGTGGTATTCCGGCCATTCAGGTTGGAAAAACTGTGAAGGTAAAAAACAAAGTAGGTTTGTTTCATTTGGGCATTATTAATGGTAATGCATCTGGAGGTTGCCGCTATGGTTATTTTTCCGACTTCTCCGACAATCAAAGCCGCGCCAACATTGCTAACTCTGGTTCCGACTATCACGACTTTTGCGAAGGCGACACCATAACACTTCAAGCGAGCGGTGGTGTTGAATACAAATGGAAATACATTGAATCGGGAAGCAGCATATTTATCGACCCCGACACAGAAAGTACCCCTCGTGTTAAACCAACACCAGGATTTAACCACTACGAAGTAACAATTAGACGCGCATGTTATACTGGCAACCAAAATCAAGATACCACAGTTGATGTTTACGCATTTGGTATTCCTCAAATCGTTGCCGATTTCGACATTAGCCCATCAACTGTTTGCAGCCCTAGAACTGTAACCTTTACCAACAACACCACGGGCGCAAATACCTTTTATTGGACTATTGACGGACAACCAATAAGCGAGGAAAGCGAGATTGTACTCTATCCTTTTATAAATCAAGGAGGAACAGCTGCCGAATACCACATAGTGTCGCTAAAAGCATCGTTAGGTAACGGCTGCCCAAACTCAAAATCGAAAACAGTAACCGTTTGTCCATCATCTGAGGCCAAAGTTACAGCCGATGTTGCCATTGGTTGTCAACCTCTAACTGTAACATTTACTGACGAATCAACCGGTAACATAAGCCGAACCATTTGGAATTTTGGCGATGGAACTGGCGACAAAGATTACGCACCAGGAACAATAGCAAAACACACTTACGTAAACCCAAGCGAAACCGATACAATATACTATGCAAAGGTTGTTACAACCAATACATTTAATTGTAGCGACACTGCCATTGTGCCAATTACCGTACACGGAATGGTTAAAGCACAATTCACTATTGACAAAGCTTCGGGTTGTGCACCTTTTGATGTCAACTTTAAGAACTATAGTATTGGCTACGGTCCAAAAACAGTTTACACATGGAACATTGGAGGCGACTATACAGGCACTCCATCATCGACAAAAAATGCAGAATTTACACTTACTTACAACAATGAGACACAAGTGTTAAAGCAGTATAAAGACATAACACTTACTGCTACACTTACCGCAAACAACGGAGATGTGTGTATAAGCACCAGCCAACGCGACACTATCACCGTTTATCCACATTTTACTATCGATTACGAAGTTTCGCCTATTTCGGGTTGCAACCCACTTGAAGCCACTTTTACCAACCAATCAAACATTCAAGATTCAAAAACACAATTCAAGTGGTATTTTGGCGATGGATCTTCGGCAAACAACACTGGCACTTTTTCTCATACTTATGCTCATGCTGAGCCAACTCAACAACATTTTCAAACTGCCCTTGCTGGCGAAAGTCAATATGGTTGCCGCGACTCGGTTGCAAAAGACATTATTACCGTTGAAGCTTACCTAGCACCACATTTCACTATCGACAATAGCGAAGGATGCTCACCTGTAACCATCAATTTAACAAACAACACTCCGGCTCATGCAAAATCCGACAATAGCACTTGGACTTTCACCAACACATCTGGAGCGAACTACCCTTACACATTGGTTTCTGGTTCGTTGAGCAACACTGCAAAATTGCGTTTCGAGAATAAAACAGGAACCATTCAAGTAATTACAATACGACTAACAGAATCAATTGACGGAACTCGTTGCTCTGAATCATATGAACAAAAAATAACCATCTACCCCGAAGTTTCGGCAAGTTTTGTAGCAAGCCAACCAACCGTTTGCGATAGCACTCAAATTGTTTTCACAAACAATTCAATTTTTACAGGAACCACCTTAAAACCAAGCAAATACTCATGGATTTTTGGTAATGGTGCCACAAAAGATATGACTTCAGCTAGTGCCGTTTCACAACTATACCGCAACACAAGTGGAAGCACAGGAACTACCGCTCAAAACTACACAGTAACACTTATTGCTTCAGCAAATGGTTGTGCCGACACAGCCACCACACAAGTTGCAGTTTATCCACCAGTAAAGGCTTCGTTTGTTGCCGAAGATGGCAAATACAATGTTTGTGCCCCTGCAACTATCAAACTAAAAAACACCTCAACAGGCGCAAACCAATACTTGTGGGAATATAACGACGGAACACCAAGTAACTCAACATACAACTTAGCAAACGTAAACTACCCAGTACCAAGCACAACTACCCCAAACACTGTTGATGTTAAAATTGTTACAATGACAGCATCAAACGGAAGTTGTACAAGCACAGCAAAACGAACATTCAATGTTTCGCCTGAAATAAAACCATCGTTAACTGTTTCAAAATCGGCAGGTTGCGGTCCTCTTGATGTTACACTAAGCAGCGCTGGAACAACAGGCAACTCGTTGAGTTACGCATGGAACTTTGGCGACAACTCACCTATTCTTAACCAAACCACCGAAAGCGTAAATCACACATTTGGCAACGATAGCGGCAATGACAAAACATACACTGCCAAACTTACCGTAACCAACAATTTAGGCTGCAAAGCAACAGTACAAGCCAATGTTACTGTCTATCCAGAAATTGATGCACAATTCAGCATCATAAAAACAACCGAATGCTCGCCAATGGATGTTGATTTGGTTAACAATTCGCAAAACGGAAACAAATACATTTGGACATTTGGTGACGGACAAACCGAAACAAGCACCAGTGCTAGAGGAACTAAACATCAATACAAAAACACTAGCCCAAGTGGCAACGACATTTCAACCTACACAATTAAACTTATAACCATTGACGCCAACCACACTGCTTGCCGCGATAGTATTAAGCACGATATAACAGTCTATCCCGAAGTTATTGCAGCATTTGATGCAACAAATACCGAAGGTTGCTCGCCTCTAACCTCATCGTTTACAAACAAATCGAAAGGTTATGGCTTGTCTTATGTATGGCAATACGACTACGACAACACTTCGTCAACCACAACCGATGCAACTCACAACCACACGTTTGATAACCGCGAGGCAACTACCCGTACTTACAACGTTAAACTTATTGCTACCGATTTTAATAAATGTACTAGCACTGCAACAAAAACAGTAAAAGCCTACCCTCACGTTATTGCAGGCTTTGGGTACGTTAAAGAAGGAGTTTGTACTCCATACGAAGTATCGTTTAACCAACCAAACAACGCCATTAACGGCACCAAGTTCAGTTGGGATTTTGGCGATGGTAGCAAAGAAGACAAATCAACCAAAGCAACATTTAAACACACATACGACAACACTACCGCAAACACGGTAAACACATACAACATTAAATTGCTAACAACCGACACCAATACTGGTTGTAAAGACTCAACAACTCAAACAATTGAAGTATATCCTCGCTTAATTCCAGCATTTGAGGCCGATGTTACTGAAGGTTGTAACCCTGTTAGTGTAAGTTTTACCAACAAAACAACAGGTTTGGCAACTTACGCTTGGACATTTGGTGATGGCCAATCGTCAACACTAACAAACCCAGCGCACACATTTACAAACTACAATACAACCGACGAAACATACACAACAACATTAACCACCACACAAAGTGCAACTGGTTGCCAAAAAACAACAAGTAAAGACATTACAGCATACTCTTTTGTTCTTGCCAAATTTGGAATTAACGGAGCCGACCTTGAACAAGTAGGAAGCCAAGCAGGAGAACTGATGGGTGGTTGTACTCCATTTAAAGTTGTTATAACCGACTCGTCGCGCATAAACGCAAACACAGGCTCTTGGAGTTGGAACTTTGGCGATGGCACAACGTCAAACAACCGCCAACCTTCAATTCTAACATACACAAACAACGATTCGGTAGCCCCACTTGAAAACAAGCGCTACGACATAAGTTTACGAGTAACCAACAACCACGGTTGCTATCACGACACAGTTCAATCGCTTACTGTTTATCCGCGCTCTGTTCCAAACTTTACTGGCGATTTTGAAGGTTGCATGCCACACACTGTAACATTTGAAGACAAATCGGTAATTGACGATGGCACAAAATACTTTTGGTCATTTGGCGATGGTTCAACAGCTGTAACTGCTCCACCATTCAGCAAAACATACAACAACTACAGCAACACCAACGACCAAGTGTTTACCATAAACCTTAAAACAACCACTCAGTACAACTGTACCGATGAAATTTCAAAAACAGTTACCGTACACCCAAAACCACAAGCAAGTTTCAGTCCACTAATCGACCGCGCTTGTCCACCCTTCAATGCCGAATTCAAAAACAATTCAATTGGAACAAACCTTACATACCATTGGGATTTTGACAACGGCGAAACCATTGACACCAGAAGCCGAAGCAACCAACACTCAGAATATAGCAACGACACCAACGAACCTATTACTAAGTACGTTGAACTAATTGCCGAAAGCCCATTTGGCTGTCTCGACACAATGGTCAATCCTATGATAACATTCCCAAATGTGATTGTAGATTTTGAGGTTGACTCTATTGGTTGTAGTCCGCTAAACATTCAGGTTACAAACAAATCAACACAAACAGCAACAATCCACCACTGGGAGTTTGGCGATGGCAGCACATCGGTTGCAGCCGAGCCAGCATACACATATTACAACACATCAAACAACGACGTTCAATACACAATAACATACATCGGCACCTCAAAATACCAATGTGTCGATACTGTTAAACACAACGTTATTGTTTACATTAACCCAACAGTCGATTTTGTTGCCGATGCACCATCTCAACGATATCCAGACGATACCGTAATCTTCCAAAACTACACCCAAGACGGTCCTTGGACATATAAGTGGGATTTTGGAGACGGAAACACATCAACAACAGGCGAACGCGAATTCCTTTATAAATACGGCCGCTGGGCTCCAAACGATAGCAATAACATTTTCCACGTTACCTTAACCGTTGGAAGCGAGCATTGCAGCAATACCATTAGCCACGATGTTACAGTTTTGCCGCCTTATCCAAACATTGTTATCAGCAACGTAAAGCCAGCAGGATGCGTTCCTTTAACAGTCGATTTCCGCGTTGAAGAAGAATACACCACCTCATATTTGTGGGAATTTGAAGATGGAACCACATCAACCGAAATGCAACCAACACACGAATTTACAGAACCTGGCTTATACAATGTTAAACTTACAGCTTTTGGCGATGGCGGATCTCATTACGACTACGAGATAATTACCGTTTACGAACTACCAGAACCAAAATTCACAGCAGCGCCAACATTTGTAATGCTTCCAGACCAACCAGTGCAGTTCTTTAACCAAACACTTAACGGCAACACATACATTTGGGACTTTGGCGATGGCACATATTCAACCGAGCAAAATCCAACACACCAATACAAAGAAGAAGGTATGTATGACGTTAAACTTATAGCATTCTCAAACCAAATGTGTACCGATTCAATTATAGAAGAACAACACATTGAAGTAAGCGGCGAAGGTTACATACGCTACCCTAACGCATTCATTCCTTCTAGTTCAAGTCCAACCAATGGTTCGTATCCCGAGCCTGATGATATAAACAACGTATTCCACCCAATTTCGTTTGGCGTTAAAGAATACGAACTTTGGGTTTACAACCGTTGGGGCGAAGAACTATTCCACTCAACCGACATTACAATTGGTTGGAATGGTCGTTACTCAAATTCTGGCAAAGAGTTAGGTCAAGATGTTTATTTCTGGAAAGCAAAAGGTACATTCCAAAACAATACTCCTTTCAAAATTGCTGGTGATGTTACTCTAATTCGCAAAAAAGAATAATGAAGAAAATACTCCACATATTATCAGTTGCATTGCTACTGCCAATCTTTGCTAAAGCACAAGATCCGCAGTTTACGCAGTTTTACTCAAACCCATTATATCAAGCACCATCATTTGCAGGCGCCATTTCGGGTTATCGAGCATCACTTAACTACCGCGACCAATGGCCTAAAATGCCAGGAAAACTAAACACAATGAACGTGGCTATTGACGCAAATATTGACAAAATAAATAGTGGACTTGGTCTTATTGCATTGCGCGACGTTGCTGGATCAGCAAGTTATTCTAACCTTTCAGTGGGTTTGCTTTATGCCTACAACATACGACTAAACCGACGTATTTATCTGCGTCCTGGCTTAGGATTCTACATGAATCAACGCAGCCTTGACTACGAGAAACTATTGTTTGCTAGCCAAATGTACGCCAACTCAACATCTCAACCAGTTTTGCCCGAAGACTTTTCAAACATTACTGCTTTTGATGGAAGTTGCTCGCTTTTGCTATTAGCCCGAAACTATTGGGTTGGTTTAAGCGCCGACCACCTAATGCAACCTAATGTCTCAGTAACAGGTTACGACTACAAGATGCCTATCAAGTACACAGTTTTTGCAGGTTTAAAACTTCACAAACTTGAACGACTTATAAGTACAAAACGACAAACAGTAACACTTGCAGCAAACTTCCGTCACCAAGGCGTTACCAACCAAATGGACGTTGGTTTATATTGGTACTACTCGCCCATTGTTCTTGGTGTTTGGTACCGCGACCTTCCTCTAATAAAGGACTACAGCCGACGAGATGCTCTTGCTTTTCTTATAGGCTACGAATACGAAAGCTTCAAAATTGGTTATAGTTACGACTTTACTTTGTCGCATCTAATCACCAACACAGGAGGCGCACATGAGGTTTCGCTATCATACAAATTTGAAATTGAACGTAAACGCAAGTTCAAATCAATCCCATGCCCTGAATTCTAGCATTATTTAATATTATGAACATAGGTGACAAACTACCAGAAATACTTGGTACCGATCAAAACGGCAAAACAATAAAAACTAGCGATTTTGCTGGTCGCAAACTAGTGCTATATGCTTATCCAAAAGACAATACTAGCGGGTGCACCGCCGAGGCATGCTCGCTACGCGACCATAAAGAGCAACTACAGCAATTAGGATTTGAAATTCTTGGCATAAGTAAAGATAGTGCTGACTCTCACAAAAAATTCATTGAGAAACAAGAACTCAACTTCAACCTTATTGCCGACACCAACACCACTTTACTTCAACAACTTGGCGCATGGGGCGAAAAAAACATGTGTGGCAAAACAACTATCGGTACTTTACGCACCACTTTTTTAGTTGACGAACAAGGTACCATCACTCACATTTTCGGTCCCAAACAAATCAAAACCAAAGAACACGCACAGCAAATTCTAGATGTAATTAAGTAGATTAAACTACAAATAAAGGCGACAAATAGTAGATTAAGTAACGCTATTCTACTCTCCCTTTCCCTCAAAAAAAACGCCCCTTACCAGAGTTCCTGATAAGGGGCGTTTTAGGTGATATTCTCAACGGAAGATTAACTCAAAAAACCAAGTTTCACAACCTTAATTAGGTTATCTCTATCATCAATTATAGGTTTATACACTTCTGAAACCTCAATTGACTTGCCGTTCACCGACAATTTCATGCTTAACTTAGCATCTTGTCCTTGTTTAAGTGCTGACATTATTTCAGCCAATTCACTTTTTTCTCTTCCACAAACATTAAACTCGTCAACCAACGTAGTACCAATAATACGATTAGCCGAACCTTCGCCCAACAATCGTTCCATAAATGGACTTATTGAAAGAATTACGCCTTCACTATCATATTCAACAACAATAGCATATTGCTTAATAATATCCATCATTGCCTTATTTTCTTCAATAGTTTTTTGAGCCTTTTCTTTATAATTCATTGCATCGGTAACATCTATCGACATACCAAAAGTACCAATCACATTACCATCAACATCACGCAAAGGATACTTAGAAGTTGAAGTATATTCAACCGAACCATCATATCGAACTTCTCGTTGAACTTGACGAAGTATTGGCATTCCTGTACGCATAATCGATTCCTCATCTGCAACATACTTGTCGGCCTCTTCAACAGGAACAAAATCGCGATCCGATTTGCCAATCAATTGATCTATCGAAGTCATATTAAACGTTTCAATCATTGAACGTGAAGCTCTAATAAAGCGACTGTCTTTATCTTTAAAGTAAATCGATTCTGAAATATTATCAAGCAACGCATTAAGCAAAGCTGTTTCTTTATTCATCTCCTCTCGAATACGAAGATTTTCTTCCATTTGGCGTTGATTCTCCTCTTGAGTTGCCTGCATTTCCTCCATATTCTGACGCATTTCCTCTTCTTGTGCCTTCAACTCTTCATTTTGGAGTTTACTATCATTAACAAGTTTTTGAGTACGTTCTGCAGTTCTAACGTTTGCAACTGTTGATGCAATACTTTCACCTAACTTCTCAACAAATTCAATTTCATAAGGTTTCATCTCACTAAATGAAGCCAACTCTATTACTCCGTAAATGTCCTCATTCAACATACAAGGAACAATAAGCACGCAACTAGGATTTGCTGTACCTAAACCCGATGTAATTTTTACATAATCATCAGGTATTTCGGTTAAGTATATGGTTTTCTTTTCGTAAATGCATCGACCTATCAAACCTTCACCAGAGTATATTTCCTTTTTCATAAACTTATCGCGGCCATATGCTATTGCCGTAACAAGTTCAAAATAAATATCATTGCCATCATTGTCGTTTTGAACAAACAATGCACCTTGGTTCACATTCAAATACTCAACCAAGCTCGACATTACGTTATAACCCAACGATTTTAGGCTATCTGATTCTTGACGCAAAATTTCACCAAATTTTGCTATACCTTCTGTTGCCCAGTTTCGTAATTCTTCTTCTTGTTTGTGAGCTTTTTCATTTTCGGCATTTTCAAGCAAATTATCACGCATTTTCATCAACGCCATACCCAAACCATCATTTTCGCTCAACTTAGTGTACTTAACACTAAAATCGCCTTCGCCAATGTGGGCGGCAAAGTCTGCACTCTTTTTAATTCCATCAACCACCATATTCAACGAATCGCCCATATCTTGCAACTCGTTACCTGTGTTAATCTGAATTTCGTGAATATTTTCTGTATCACCTTTTGCTAGTGTCATTAACGCCTCTGTTGTTTGTTTAATTGGTTTTGCAATTGTTCCAAACAAATATGCAATGAGCATAATGAACAATACAGAAGCCAATAAACCAACAATTGCTGCTATTACGCAAAATTTATTAACCGATTTAAAATATGCAGCTTGGTTAACCCCATATATCAAAGTCCACGCTTGCAAGTTATTAGCCAATTTTATAGGCATAAACTCTACCAAAACTCTAACGCTATCATATTTATCACTAAACATATATGAGCCTTCGCTATGAGCTTTTGTTGTATACTCTGCTATTTGTTCTTCATTAATATCAAGACTTAAATCACCGAGGTTAACTAGTAATTTTCCATTTGAATTAACAACTGTTCCTGAGGCTTCTAACGCAGAATTAAATACTTCATCAAAAACCGAAGTTTCAACTGACTGACCTACAAAACCTTGAATTTCAAAGTCGTGATAAATTGGAGTAGAAATGTTCACCAACGTTTTACCTTCAAATTCATAAGGGTCTGATATCATTGGAGTTGAAGAGGTTACTACCGAATTAAAACGTTGTTCAAAGTTATGTACAGAGGTTTTTACAATAGGATTTCCTTCTTTATCAGACGAAACCAACACCCAATTGTTTTCCATCAAAGATGAATCGCCATAAAATGTTGAGTTCCAAATAACCCATGCATCAGTTACCTTTTTTGCACCACAAACTATACGATTATACACCGATCGAGAAGCACTATCAAGCTGTTGTTCGTTACCCGAAAGGGTTTCAGCTAATACCATTGTTCCAGACAACAGATTATCGGCCATCGACCCAACTTTTGATGCCAATAAATTGGCACTTTCTCTTGTTATTTTCTCCGAGTTCCTTTTGGTTGTAACTCCAAGCGAAATGGTTATTGCCAAAATTGCAACAATCTCAAAACCAAGAATAACGGCGGAAATAATCCAACCTTTGCGAGTTATAGAGCGTTTACTCATAGTTTAAGGTATTCTTTTTACATATTTAGGCGAAAGATAACAACCTAACACCAAAAAAAAAATCTTTTTACTGCAAAAAAGTCAATAGATTATTGTTGCATAACAATTTGTCGGCTACTATAATTTAAGTTTTTCTCAAAAACCTAAAACTGGCGTTTTCATCTCCTCAATATGCACCGACACGCAGTCTGACAGATCCGATTCAGTATCAAATTGTGGCACTATAATTTGCAATTCAGCATCAATATCATTCTTGCAACTAAACTGCATTGTTGAGCAATACTCGCACGATGCATTATCATATACAATCTTTCCTGTAGTTCTATTTATTACCAATAACTGAACCACTCCATTATAAAGAGGTCCTGAACATGTGGTAATTCTATAATCATTACCCGATTCAAATTGCATAGAAACGCATTGGCCCTCGCCTGGACTCAACAAAAAACCACTCGATGCTGCGTTTTCTTTGTATATAAATTTTGTGAACTCTGTTGCACAATTATTAACAAAGAATGCATCGCAATTTTGTGCCGATATTGTATTAGTGCAAAATAGCGTTAGCAGCAAACTCAACCAACGCATATATAATGAAATTAAAAACCTTTTGATGGGGTAATCATGTGCTCAACAAGCACACCAACGCACCCTATTTCTGTATCCTTACGAACAAAAATCAAATCATCATCAGGATTGTCTGCATTTTTTTCTGCAAAGTTGCTGGTTCCTTTAACCTCTACCTCAACCCACAAATCGCGAGTTTGAGTTACTGTAAATTCAAAATCAGTTGCGCCACCGTCTTCTTCGCTATTATACAAAACGTTATCGGTTTCTCTGTCAATAAGTTTAAAATAAACTTCAGAACCCAATTCGCTATCGTGACAAATAGAAACTCGATAATCGCGACCATTATATATTGATAGTGCCACACGCGACTTTTGTCCTTTAACAAACAAAGCGCTACGCGAAGCCTCTTCGTTTATACGATAATAAATATTTGAGCTTGTTTTACAGCTATCACGTTGATAATTAAAACATTTACGGATTGTATAGTCGTTTGTTTGACCATTTGCATTGGTTGCAAACAAAGTTACTACAACGACAACCAAAGCTGCCAGTATTTTGCTCTTCATAATAGCTAATTAATAAATACTATTTTTATTGACTTCGACGACGGTTCACATACTCTTCCATCGCGAGTGCGCAAAAGTATATTTTTAAGATATACAAACTTATAATTAGGGGTTTTATTTATCACCACATTTCTAACATCATCACTTACTATCGCCCCAACATTTTCAACCTCAACGTTCTGTCCTAAACTGATTGCCGAAATAGTAAATTTTTCAACAGTCATTCCCTGAACATTCACCATTATGGTATCGCAATTAGCAAACAATTTACGGTCAATTTGAACTCGATCAGAATCAAGCACTTTACCCGACACAATTAATAACGTATCAGTTTGCGTATCATACGTCGGTGCTAACGACATACGATTCCTACTAAACGATTGTTGGGCACACGTCATCGACATGCACCCAACCATCATTATTATTGTCAAAAATATTTTTCTAACGAACGACATTAACCTATTTCGCTCAAACGTTCAAGTAGTTCATTGCTAATTATCTTAAGATGTTTACCCTCAACTTGAATTATTTTATCATCATGAAATTCCTTAAGAATTCTAATTGCGCTCTCGGTTGAAGTACCACAAAAATCGGCCATATCGCGACGTGTAACTTGTAGTGTAAAATTGTCGGAACGGTAGATGCGACGAGCCAAATAAATAACTGCATCAGCCAAACGTCCATGCAGTTGTTTTTGTGTCAAGCTCAATGTTCTTTCCATAATTTCCTCTTGCTCAGCATTCAGGCACGAAATAATGTGTTCTGCAAAATCGGCATTAGCACGAATTATTTCTTTCACAATATCAACATTAAATGCATACAACACAGACTCGCAAACAGAAGCAACTGTATATTGTTGAATATTAGAGTTATACATTGACGACAAGCCAACCATTTCGCCTTTTTGCGAGAACTTTACAATCAAGTTTTGGCCATGATATTCTTTGTATATTTTTTGAACACCCTTTGCTACAAAGAAAATAGTATTTGCAAAACTACCTTGTTTGCAAATGGTTTCTCCTTTATTGTAAGTAATACAAACTGTATTGCTTGATAGTTTTTTCCACTGCTCTTCAGTTAGCGAATCAAACCAATTTGAAAATTTTGAAAATTGATGTCTATCCATTGCCATAAACCCATTAATTGATATGTATCATAAAACAATGCCGCAAGATACGATTTATTATTAAAAACAAAAATAGCACGCTGACAATTTCAGATTATTATTAGTTTTACGAGCGTATTATTGTTAAGAAATCTTACTATTATGAATTCACACACTCCAACAGTGTTAATTGTTGACGACTCATCAACTAACAATATATTGTTGCAGTCAGCACTTAGTGTCAATAAACTAAATGTTGAAATTGCCACAAGCGGCGAGGATGCCCTTGAGATTCTAAAAAGAAAGAACATAAATACTGTTGTTCTTGATGTTATGATGCCAGGAATGTCGGGATTTGAAGTTCTTAAAATAATTAAAGAGACTCCAAAAATTGCCCAAATACCTGTTGTTATTGTTACTGGAGAGAGCATAGGTGGAGAGCGTGAAAAAGCCGAAGAACTTGGAGCTAGTGCTTTCTTTGCAAAGCCAATTGCACTCAAAACTTTAGTTACAAAAATCATTGAGTTGGCTGTAGTATAATACTTGCCTCTTTTCTTTAATAAATGAATTATCTTCAAGCTGAATCTATAACCAAATCGTACGGTGATTTGGTTCTTTACTCCGACTTAAATTTCAGCGTTGAAAAGGGGCAACGTGTAGCTATTGTTGCCAATAATGGAGCAGGAAAAACATCGTTACTTCGCATATTAGCTGGAGTTGATCAACCTGACACTGGCAATGTTATTATTCGTAACGACATTAGTTTAAGTTACCTTCCACAAGAACCGTTTTTAAATGCCAATCTAACTGTATTGGAAGAGGTGTTTGCTTCGGCAAACCAAACGATGCTTGTTATAAAAGAATTTGAAGAAGCTTGCCTTTCTAGCGACACACAACGAATTGACAAAGCCACTCAAGCTATGGAAAATGCCAATGCTTGGGATTATGAAGTTAGGATAAAACAAACATTATCAAAACTCAATATCACTAACTTTTCACAACCAATTAACGAGTTGTCTGGTGGGCAAAAAAAGCGATTGGCATTAGCTAAGGTGTTAATCAACGAACCTGATATTCTAATACTCGATGAGCCTACCAATCACCTTGATTTGAATATGATTGAGTGGCTTGAAGATTTGCTTAACGCATCAAAAAGCACACTAATAATGGTCACTCACGATCGTTATTTTCTTGACCGCGTTTGCAACATAATTTACGAGATTGATAATCGTCAAATTTTCAAATACAAAGGCAACTACTCATATTATCTTGAAAAACGCGAAGAACGTATTACCAACCAAAATATTGAGATAGAAAAAGCGCGCCAGTTATACAAAAAGGAACTTGATTGGATAAACCGAATGCCTCAAGCTAGAGGTACAAAAGCCAAATACCGCATTGATGCTTTTGACGATATTAAAGCCAAGGCTTTTAGCGAAGTAAAACGTCAAAACTTACAAATTGACATGCAAGGTTCGCGACTTGGAAACAAGATTATCGACATTTTCAACATCAGCAAAAAATATGGAAATAAAGTGCTTCTAAATGATTTTAGCTACAAGTTTATGCGTGGCGAAAAAATTGGAATAGTAGGAGCAAACGGTATCGGAAAATCAACCTTGCTAAATATAATAACTGGTGCAATAGAATACGATTCGGGACATATCGAAATAGGGTCAACACTAAACATTGGTTACTACAAACAAGAGCATTTGCCTCTTAACGAAAACAAACGAGTAATTGAGATTATTCAAGAAATTGCCGATGATATTGACATGAACGATGGCCGTCATTTATCGCCAACACAATATCTCAACTACTTTATGTTTCCACACGACATGCACTACTCTCTTGTTAGCAAGTTGAGTGGCGGCGAGCGGAAACGACTATACCTTATGACTGTGCTGATGCACAACCCTAACTTTTTGATTCTTGACGAGCCAACTAACGACATGGACATTCTGACACTCAATGTGTTAGAAGACTTTTTGCAACAATTTAATGGTTGCGTAATAATAGTTTCGCACGACCGATACTTTATGGACAAAGTTGTTGACCATTTGTTTGTGTTTGAGGGAGATGGCAAAATCAAAGATTTTCCAGGAAACTATACTCAATATAGAGAATGGCGCGCAGCAAAAGACGAAGCAGAAAAGCAGAAAAAAACCAGTAACATCAAACCTCAAAATGTAAAAGAGCGCTCAACTGAGAAGAAAAAAATGTCGTATAAAGAGACTAAAGAATTTGAACAATTGAGCACCGACATTGAAAAACTTGAAACCGAAAAAGCTGAAATAGAAAATTTGCTTTCAGGCGGTGAATCTGACGCTAAAAAAATAATGGAGTTATCTCAAAGGTTTGATTTGATTGTAAAAGAAATTGACTCAAAAACTGAGCGTTGGCTCGAGCTCAGCGAGCTTTGCTAATAACTTAGCAAATTCTATTCATTATGAAAAAGCCTACTTTTCTTTTATTGTTGCTAACCATTTTGTTTTGTAATAGCTCCTTTTCCCAATTTCAAAACGATGATAAACTAACAATAAAATCGCCCCGAGAAGTTAGAGCCGGCAGCAATTTTCAAATCACTTTTATAATTCAAAAGAACCAATACCATGGCAATGTTCGCTTGCAGATTGAAATTCCGCAAGGTTTTACAGTAACTGCAAAGAGCAACGACAACTCAATTTTCAGGTTTGAAGACCAACGTGCCATTTTTCAATGGACAAACTTACCTTCTGTTCAAGATGACGATATAAAAGTATCACTTCAAGTTTCATCTGACCAATCAATGTTGGGATATTCAGTTTTTAGGCCATCAATTGTTGAAATAATAAACGGGGAAGCTATTCGCAACGATTTTACAGCTCACGCTATTATGATTACCGAACCAGACAAATCGGCCTCTGAACTAAAAAAGAGTAATGCAAAAACGAACTACTCATTTGACGAAATTCAGAAAGAAGGATTATGCTGCATACGACAAGTTCCTTTTGACAATGATGGTGAGATAATTGTAAACATACTAGTTAGCAAAGGTCAAAACACTAACTATGGTAAGGTTCAAGAAAAAGTACCATACGGGTACATAGCTTCAAACATTGATAGCAAAAACGGCATTTTTGTGTTCAATCAAACACAAAATTTGGTTAAGTATATGTGGATGAACATGCCAACTGACGAACAATTTATTATCAGTTACAAACTAACCCCCACTAACAATGTTCGCAAAGAACAAGCCTTTGTAATTCAAGGAGTTTTTTACTACACTGCCGACAACCAAACCAAAAGTGTAAACATTCAGGAACGAAGAATTGAACTAACACAAGAATAATGCAGCGCACCGAACGATATAAGCAAGTTATTAAATGGTTTGAACTTAATATGCCGGTTGCGGAGACCGAACTCAACTACGCAAATGCTTTTCAGTTACTTGTAGCTGTAATTCTTTCGGCTCAATGTACCGACAAGAGAGTAAATATGATTACTCCAAAACTATTTGAAAAACTACCCGATGCACAAGCCATGGCAAACGCAACTATCGACGAGATTTTTGAACTAATTCGTAGTTGCTCATATCCAAACAACAAGGCAAAACATTTAAGTGCTATGGCTAAAATGCTTATAAACGATTTTAACGGCGAAGTTCCAAGTGACATAAACGAACTTCAAAAATTACCGGGAGTTGGACGAAAAACAGCAAACGTTGTAGCTTCGGTCCACTTCAATATTCCAGCCATTGCTGTTGATACTCATGTATTTAGGGTTTCTGCCCGATTAGGATTAACTGTCAATGCAAAAACTCCACTTGCAAGCGAAACTCAACTAAAAAAATATATTCCAAAAGACATTTGGGCTATAGCGCATCATTGGCTAATATTGCACGGTCGTTACGTTTGTGTGGCACGAAAACCCAAATGTAATACTTGCGGACTATCAAACTATTGCGCTTATTTTGAGCAAAACAAAAATGAAGAATAAATTAACCACCATACTTATTATCATCGCAACAACCTTTGTTACAAGCAGTTGTGTTTCTCAAAAAAAAGCACATGGCTATGCCCCATGTAATTGCGAGGTTATTGATAATCAAAGCGAGCGAGTTCCTTACACTCAACGATAGAACTACAATTTAATTGAATTGAAAAATTCAAAGATTATTTGTGCAATTTCGTCTTTTCTGAAACCTATCAAATCTGAATGACCAGTTTTAGTCAGTTTCTTAAACTGAAATCCACGTTTATTCAAATCGCTGTGTTCAGTTTCAGACAGTTGTGATACTGCATCAAAATCGCCCTCAATTATTAACGACGGGCAGTTGAAATTGAATGTTTTATTTGCAGTTATAGCCCCCAAACCAACTGGCGAAAACCATGTATTTACAACGTTGAGCATTTCACAACAACTTGATGAAACTGCGTTTTGCGACAAATAACGTTTTGCAACCACATCGCCCAACAATATGTTTTTTGAATACACACTACAAAACTTGCTATAATCAACTTTAATTGAATTCCAATCACCATTCTCTATCTGGTTACAAAAATCAACAAGTTGATTCATATCATTATAAGTATATAATTTTGAGAAGATGTAAAGCAAGAAACGAACACGGTTAAATCCTTGTTTTTCAGCATCATCAACTTTTGATTGTAAATACTTCAATGGATTTACTTTAGTGGCATTAAACTCACTTTTTGCAATTCGCAACCCTATGTTTTCAATCTCATTTTCTGAAATACAAAAGTCGTTCAGTTTGCGAGGAGCAATAAGCACATTAGCCGCTAATTTATTAGGAAACAACTCGTTATACCGTTGAGCAATCATTGCGCCATAGCTAAAAGCCACCACACAAATACGTTCTGCGCCAATGTTGCGTCGCACATCTTCAATGTCTTGTACAACCTCATCAATAGTATATCCCGACACATTTATCTGATTTGACTGCCATTGTTTTTGTTGATTGTTATATGCCTGGGCTACTTTTAAAGCAAAATTATCAATCGAAATATCGGTGGAATTAAACACCGAAATCATATCAGGACAACTAAGTTTTGTTGTGCCATCAACTCCCCTATATCCCACCATCACTAGTTGATGATGATAAGCTAATGTGTCAAAAAAAAGATTTGTACTAATATTTGTTTCACCAGGCCCCCCCCCGAGAATAAAAACAGGAACTCCACAATCAAAGTCCAAAGATTGTGTACGAACTACAGGTATTGAAATAAGTTTTGAATTTTTTGCCTGGCGCATTTCGCAAGCAACCAATGTACCATATTGAGCATCAATACCATTAAAAACTCCCTTATTCCACTCAACTTGACCAGATTTGCCAATAGCAACAACTTTTTGGCTTTCAGGATTATAAACCTGAGCAAAACAAGGACAAAAAAAAAGGCTCACAAACCATAATAATATCAAGTTTGTGAGCCTCATTTTATATAAAGTCATTTAGTAGGCTATCAATTCAAAATCAACATCAACAAGGTCTTGATATGAATCGCCAGCATCTGACATATCTTCATCTCCGTCCATATAATACCATTTAACAAGGACTTTTTTTCCTGCATTTTTTGCTTCTTGAAAATGCTCTAGTATGTCCAAAATTTGCTTTGACGATGCAGAATTAAAATAAATCATACGAAATTCTACAACTGTTTCATCGTTAGCATCTTTTGCATATTCCGAAATCCAATCAAGAATTGGTCGGTAAAATGATTTAACATCCTCTGGCAACGATTTTCCAGAAAATTTAAACTCGCCAGTATTTTTATCAAGCAACACTTCTGGACTTTCATCGGTTCCAGTCAGTTTCAATTGGTCCATAATTCAGATTGTTTTATGCAAAACTAACATTTGAAAGTAACATAACAAGTGTATTTTATATTTTTTGGTCAAAACAATTATTCAAAACACAACAAACGCATTTAACCTTATACACAATTATAATTATACGCATCCCCACAATTTGCGCAAAAACCACTCAACAGCCAACAAGAGTAAAATCAACCCCAACAACCATGTTTGACTAATGATTGGACTATTTGTAATTACAGAACTACTTGTGGTTACAATATTGTTGTTTGATTCTATTGCTTGCTGAATAAATTCAATGCTATCGACAGAAAACATTTTTCCTCCACTTTCGGTTGAAAGTTGAAACAATAGATTGTGGTTTGCTTGCAAATTTCCCATTTCAACCAATTCGTCAACAACCACAAACTTTCCACGTCGCACCAATTGTTCTGTTCCAATTTTAGCAGTGGCTACATACTTGTACTCGCCCGCCTGCTTGCGCCCTGCATTCAAATGAAAACCATTGTCGGTTGCTACAAATTCAGTTGTTAACACAACCCCATCATTATCAATTATTTGCATATCAATTTGAGCATCACTCACAGGTTCAAACGATTGGTTTAATAATTGAGCATCAGCAACTACATTAGCAAAGGTTGTGTATTGAGTTGCTATATTTAACGAGAAACGTTCCTTTTGGTCACGATTGCACAAATATTGTAACAATTTGCTTATCAGTTCGTTAGTTGCATCATGGTTTGCCGATTTAGAGAATTCTTCAAGTCGCCAACGCCACATGCCCTCTCCTGCTATAACTCCAATTTTTTGATTAGCCGATTGTTGCAACCACACAAGTGGTCTTTTTGTTTGTACACCAGAAATTTTTTGATAAAAAAGCACCTGATTATCTGGCACTTCGGCATAATTACCATAAGGTACATGCAAAGGTGGAAGTACATCGGTTTGATAGGATTCAAAACCTACGTTAAACCAATTGAAATATGTATTCTGCACAGGAAAAGCATTGTCATATTCTTTTCTAATTTGCTGAATATCAACACCTAAATTTAATTTAGACAATTGTGCAACATCGGTCAAATCGCCGATTATAAGCAAAATGGGGATATTGGTATTTTTAGTTTGATTTATTATTGACTCAATATTGAATTTAGCAGAAGGCAATTGGTGCAGCACAACCAACGAATAATCGGTTATTGGTAATGGAATTTTGTTAGGGTTAGTAACTGTAATATTAAAACGTTGCGACTTGCGCATTGCTTGAACAAACGCCGAGGCGTCGGGATGTGGGCCACTCTGCAAAAACAAAACATTTTGCACTTCGTTTTTTACATCTATCACAACATGACGTTTGTTATTAGCCACGTTTACATCAACACTTGGAGTGTCAACTGCTATTGTGTAATGATGCACTCCTAATTCCGCTGTTTTGGTTTGAAAGACAACTTTGCTAAATGAGTTATTTTGCGACACATTAACTAACTGTTTTGCAATCTGTTGTCCGTTTTCAAACAATCTAACAGCATAATTGCGCATGGGTACATTGTGCCATTTTACACCAACTGAAATTGGAAACGACACGTCTTGAAAACATACACGATTGTAATCGAGTGTTGCTATTGCAATATCAGATTGGGGAGTTGTATCGCCCAACGCAATTGTATAAATAGGATACGCGATTGTTTGAGATGCCAGCATTGGATCGGCGCCTTGGTTTACAATACCATCGGTTGCAACAATTAAAGCCCCTACATTTTGTCCATAATAGTTTGATTGTATCCACTCAAAAAGGTTAGCAAAATTGGTGCTAGTATGATTGAATTTATTTAAAGCATCTACCTCTACCCTATCACCAAAAGCTACTTTTTTTACTTCATACTTTTTCGATAAAGCATCAACACTTTCTTCTATTTTATTGAAAACCAAATTTTTATAAACAGAAGAATCAGAAGTTGCTAAAACTGACTGCGAATTATCTTGTGCATAAATAATTATTGGATGATGCTGAATGTTTGAACGTTTTTTAAAAGAGAAACCAAGTAACAACAACACCACCATTAAGAATGTCAACAACCGGCAGACTGAAAGTACAATACGCTGATTTTTATTAAGTTGAGCAACAGAAACGCCTCTCCAATACTCAAACCATATTGCCAAAACAACCACCACACTAGCAATTACTGCCAGCGCTATTGAAAAACCAAAACCGATTTGAAGAATCATATAAAAAAAAATTTGGCTAATAAACACAAAAAGGTTTATCAGCCAAAATGTAAAAAGTAACAACGGAACAATTATTACATATTCATGCCGCCACAAACATGCAACACTTGTCCAGTAACATAAGCTGACATTTCGCTAGCCAAGAATGAGCAAACATTTGCAACATCCTTAGGTTTACCACCTCTACGCAATGGAATATTTGCAGCCCAAGCAGCACGAACCTCCTCTGGTAAAGCAGCTGTCATATCGGTTTCAATAAAACCAGGAGCAATTGCATTGCAACGAATGCCACGAACACCCAATTCTTTTGCAGCCGACTTGGTGAAGCCAATAATACCAGCTTTTGATGCTGAATAGTTGCATTGATTAGCATTGCCAGAAACACCAACAACGGAGCTCATGTTGATAATACTACCTTCAGCTTGTTTCCACATAATAGGTTGAACTGCTTTTGTCATGCAGAATACCGATTTTAAGTTTACTGTAAGTACTTGATCCCATTGCTCTTCAGTCATACGTTTCAATGCAACATCGCGAGTGATACCTGCATTGTTTACCAAAACATCAATACGACCAAATGTTGCAACAACATCTTTCACTAGTTCAAGCGATGCTTCAACATTTGATGCATCAGTTGCATAAAATTTAGCCTTAGTACCAGCTGCATTCAATTCATCTTCAAATTGTTTTACTGCATCTGTAATGTTTGTGCAAGTAAGAGCCAATTGAGCACCTTCAGCAGCAAATTTTTGAGCCACAGCCTTGCCAATTCCACGCGATGCTCCTGTAATAAGAGCAACTTTTCCTTCTAATAATTTCATAATCAAGTTTTTAATTATCTAAATGTTATTCGGTTTCTTTTTTTTAATTGTACAAAGCAAAATTCGTGCCTTGTATGTCTTATTAAAAAAAATGAACTAACACATACACAATATCGTAATTAAACTAACGTAGTTATAAGCAAAAACGGATTATTATTTTTATTGCAGTTCAATTAAATGTTATAGTTTTGTCGAACTTTTTGAAAATACCACAACAATACACATAACAAATGAGAAAAAGATTTTTTCTGCTATCGCTGATTCTATTTGTATTTGCAGGTTCAGCAAACGCTCAACTTGAAGAGTACATCACTTTTGGTATAAACGGCGGTATCAATAAGAACATCAACGGATATAAAAAGGATAAAGACTATTACGGCAACACATTTAGTGATGGTTTGATTGCTTATAACTATGGTCTTGATTTTGGTATTAAAACAGGTAAACGTTTCCGCACCCGTATGGAAGTTCGCTCAATTGAGTTCCACTACGTAGCAAAATGGGACACTGCTGGAGTTCCTCTACAACGTAATCCTTACGAAACTCGCGTTAAAGTTTGGAATATGGACATTGTTCTTCGTGGCGACTATTTGCTTGCTCAAACCGAAAAAACAAAACTTTTTGTTTCTCCTTCGTTTATGTGGGAATTCAACATTGACCGCGAGTGCAAAAACATGCTTACAAAGGCTCCTAACGATAAATTTAACCCATACCGCGATGACTACCGCGATGACTTCAGTTTCAAAAAATACAACGATATTCACCGCGAAAACCCTAACCACATTTTGGGTAGTTCAGTTGCTTTGATTTACAAATACAAATTTGCAAAGCATGTTGGTATAACAATTACCCCAGAGTACACAATCTTCTATCGTGAAATGGTTCGTACAAACTACGGAAAACCTTATCAACGTTTAACTTTGAACGCTGGTCTTGAATTTAGCTTCTAATAAAAAAACAACTTCATATTAAAGCTCGATGTTATAATCGAGCTTTTTTTATACCCTTACACAAATGAAATTCTTGTTCAACTTTATTTCTATAGTCATGATTTGTTTTGCTTCATGTAACGCACAAAATTCATACACATCGCTAAACAATGCCGATTTTGCAAAAACAATAAGCAACAAAAATGTTCAGTTAGTTGATGTAAGAACGGCCGATGAGTATTCGGCTGGGCATTTGGCCAATGCTATAAACATTGATGTTAAAGAAACTGACTTTACACAAAAAGTTGATTCGTTACTCAATAAAGAGCAACCTGTGGCTGTTTATTGTCGCAGTGGAAGACGAAGCAAACAAGCTGCCGAAATTCTTGTAAACAAAGGATTTACCGTATTTGAAATGAATACTGGCTACATTAATTATAATGCCAACGAATAGAGTTTTTCTACTTTCTACTAAATATTCCCATCACCGAGCCTAAACCATACGAAAGGTGCAGTACAAAAAAGGCTATAATAACTAATAGTGGATTGTTTCCATCGCTGCTTGGACGCCCAAGAGCTACAAGTGCTAATAGGTAAACAAAAATATCGGATGCTAACAAAATGGCGCACCATGGGCCAAACACAACCGAACCAACCGATAGAAATATTAAGGACAATAAAAATATCATTGGCACAAAATGCCTGATACTTAACGATTTGAAATTACGCGTTATTTTAACTGCTAAAATATTCCAATAACCATTTTTGTAGTTATTCTGCGCAAGTTTTGAAAAAGTAGTACGCGAAAAGTATGTGCAAGAAAATGTAGGATCGAGCCAAATGTTAAAGCCAGCCGCTGCCACTCGTCGCGACAATTCAATATCCTGATTTCGAATTAACCGTTCGTTATACACTCCGGCCTTTTCAAACACCTTGCGTTTATACATTCCAAACGGCACAGTATCAACCTTAGTCAATTGCGACACTCCGACTCTAAACATTGAGTTGCCAACACCAAATTGATTTCCAAGCACATAAGCAATAGCTCGAGCTTTAGTTGTATTGTTTCCGGGTTCGGTTTTCAAAACACCGCCAGCCACATCAATTTCTGGTTTATCGGTAAGTTTATCCATTTGAGCGATGTAGCCTTTTGGATAATCGGCATGGGCACCGGCAATTAGTATCTTGTCAAATTTGGCCGATGCAATGCCAATGTTCATAGCAAATGGCGTTTGCTTTTTGGGATTGTCCAGCAACTTTACCGATGGGTATTTTGACATAAGTTGCTCTACGATTTGAACTGTTCCATCGGTGCTAATTCCGTCAACCACAAGCACTTCTAGTTGCGACAAGTCGTACCCATTGTTTACTAACGACATTACACACCGTTCAATGAACATTGCCTCATTTCGGCACGGAACAACTACTGTAACTCCCATTATTTCAACAAATAATTATATACCGATACTAATTTTTCGGACTGTGTATTCCAATTATATTTTTCGGCAACTGCTCGCACTCCGTTTTGTCCATAATCTGACAATCGATTTACATTATCAAGCATTTCAATCACTTGTGTTGTAATGCAATGGCTCTGAACGTCAACGCAAATGCCTGTTCCCGATTCTTCAACATACTTTTTATATAGTGGGAAATTAGAGACTACAACCGGCAAACCGCGTTGCATATACTCGAATATTTTTGTTGGCAACGACTCGTAATAATTAGGTATAGGATAAAGCATTGCCAAACCTATTTGAGCATTGTCAACATATTGTTCAACTTGCTCAAAATCAACCTTTCCAACAATATTTACTTTGTTTTCGATATGGTATTGACGAGCCATTTTTAGCATTTTTTCTTTAAGGTTCTTATCCCATATTTTTCCAACAATATCAATGGTTGACTCGTAACCATTTGCATTTAAATGGCCAATAAGTTCAACCATTTCAAGTGCTCCGCGCTCTATTTCAACTGCTCCTACATACACAAATTTAAAAGGGTTGCCGTAGGTTCGTGTTATTAATTGCGCTGTTGATGGCAGTGGATAGTTTAAAACAACCGTACTTTTTGCTTGCGAATAGTTTTTTAAATACGATTCTTCGGCCAATATTAAGTGGTCAAAAAACAATATCGAAAACCACTCAATAACTTTATATAATGCTGATACTATTCGGCGGAATGGTTTTGGAATCCAACGTTTGCTTAATATTGAAACGTGCATATTTTCATGCACATCATATATCACTTTTTTGCCAAACAACTTTAGTAAAACACCGCATGGCAACAATTCAGGATCGTGAAAATGATAAACCTTTGCACGCTGATGTAGTGCCACAACAAGCATATTAAACTGGGCGCTAATCATTCGCCAAATTTTGTTGTGCGGCAATTCTACTGGCACAACAATTATATTATTCTTTACTGTTCTTTGCTCAATTGGTGCCACAAGACGAACATCAAAACCGGCTTTTGCCAACGACACGCATTCTTTATGAAAGATACGGACATCGAATGGCGGATGCAACGATGTTAGGTGGCAAATTCTTATTTGTTTTGACATTGATTTTCTTCTTTTGTTTCGGTCTTCAATTCACTCTCGTACTCATTTACTACGCGCAGCCCCATTAGTCCAACTATTATGTAGCTTATTATATCGACCACCGACAAGGCTATCAAAAACGAATATACGCTATTAAATTCAAATAGTAACAAACTGATTATCAACACAAAATATATTATTTGCCAAATTGACAAACGGCCAATTTTTTCAAAAGCCGTAAACACCATATTGAATGGAGATACAACAAACTTTAACAAAAACGACCAGGCAAGTATTTGTATATACAATCCACTCTCGCGCCATCCTTCGCCAAAAATAAAGGCAATTAACATAGGTGCGAATATGGTTGCAAGCGTGGCAAATGCCAAAGCTCCTATACCGAGCAACGTTATTATTCGCAAATAGACGCCCTTAACCGACTCGCGTTTGTTTCTTTTCTCGGAAAAATTTTGAACCAACACTTGCCCCATCGAAGTAGTTACTAACGACAGAGGCATAATCAATATCATTCGAGCTAAATCAAAAATACCTGTAGTTTGTTCGTCAAACAATCGGTTTACAAAAATAGTTGGCAACATTAAGCACAGAGCATTCAAGAATGCGGCTGCACTATTTTGCAACGGAAAAGCCTTGTAATCTATCGCCACTTGTCGCATTCCTGACACCGAAGCCTTTAATTCTCGCGTGTTCTTATGAACTTTTATTCCTGCGGCTACAGCATTAACAAACTGCCCTACCACATCGCCCATAACCAAACCTATTTTGTGCCCTAACTTACCAACTATGGTTTGTGTAACACCTTCGGCTATTCGGCGCTCTACTTTGTTTGAGGCTGAAAGCCAAAAAAACTTTAACCGAATTAAATAATAGTTATATGCCTGATATATAGTAAGAAACAATAGCGAAACAGGTATAAACATTAACCAATTGGCGTATTCTTCAGGATAATTAACCAACACCATTATTGGTTGCCTAAAAAACACAATGGCTATTAGTGTAATAAAACTAAACACCAAACCTATAGCAAACGACAAGTGCAATAAATTATACGCCTTTGTTTCATCTGTCGGAAGAATTATGGCTTGCTCGTAACGTAACGACGACACTGTAGCAATAATGCCAACAATACTCATATAAACCGCAAAGGCACCAAAATCTGATGGATTAAAAATTCGGCGAAGTACTATTTGGAACACGATTATTATAACCTGCGCCAATGCTGTACCTGAAACCAAAAAACTCAAATTCTTGAGTATTGAATTACTCCAAAATCGATTTAACAAACTCATTTACAACCATCTACAAGCTTTGAATAGCGCAAGTTTCCATGCTCTTTCAAGAGCGACAAATATAGTCAATTTGCCAAGGTTGCATAACGCATCTATCGAATAAAGAAAATCATATATTTGAACTCATAAACAACATAAACCTCTATATATGAGCAACAAAACTCTTCTCATCTTTACAGTTATTTGCACACTAACAGCATGTACTAAAAGCATTAAAATACCTACCGAATCTGATATGGGTGCATATCTTATGGTCTATCATAAAGATGCCGACCACTCGCTACACATGGCTCTTAGTTACGATGGTTACAAATGGTCAGCTCTGCGCAACGACTCCCCCATAATTTGTGGCGACACTATTGCAACCCAACACGGCATTCGTGACCCTCACATTTTTCGTGGGCCCGATGGCGCTTTTTATCTCGCAATGACCGACTTACATATTTTTGCGCAATCGCGGATGGCAAATAATCCACACTTCTCAAAAATTTCAGAATACCGCGAAACTCAATGGGAACGTGACGAAATGTATGGTTGGGGCAACAACCATGCACTTGTTCTTTTAAAATCGTTCGACCTTATCAATTGGTCGCGCGCTAACATCGATTTTATTAACCTAACATCGCCAACGGGATTGGTTGACGAAAATGGCAATGAATATAAATGGAGCGATGCAGGTTGCATTTGGGCTCCCGAAATTGTTTACGATAGTGTAGCTGAACATATAATGATTCACTTTACAGTGCGTATGCATAACGATATGTGTCAAATTTATTACGCTTATGTTAACAACGACTTCAACAAACTAATTTCAGAACCTAAAATTCTGTTCCAATCGCCACTAAACGAAAAGGGAATGCCAGCTTACACTGTTATTGATTCTGACATTATCAAAGTTGGCGACTCATATCATCTTTTTGTTGTTAGCCACGAAGGTGCTGCTCGACCTAAACATGCTACAAGTAAAAACATTACTGGTCCATACGTGTTCGACGATAATTATTACGATGGCGAACGCGAAATTCACGAGGCGCCTAATTGTTGGAAACGTATTGGCGAAGACAAATGGATACTTATGTACGACAATTACCACCGTCGTCCATCAAACTTCGGTTTTGTTGAGACTTCTGATTTCATTTCATACAAACCATTAGGCTATTTTGACGAAGATACTTGCCCAATGTCTCGCACCAATTTTGAAGCTCAAAAACATGGAGCTGTAACACAAATAACTATTTCTGAAGCCAAAAAACTCGAAGAATACTACAAATAATAAGCGAAGGGGGATTTGAATAAGTTTTAAGTTCTAAGTAGTAAGTTGTTAAGTAATAAGTTTTAAGTTGTTAAGTTCTAAGTTGGCGGTTCAACGATTCAACGATTCACCGCATCAATCGCCAATGGCTAACAGCCAATGGCCAACAGCTAATCATTTCAACGCATCAACAGCAGAACCGTGCATTTTGGTAAAACACACATTCCGTAGAGTCGATGCGTGCATCGTCTTGTATTGTTTTGAATTGATTGGATTTCCTAAAAGACGCCGCGTGCGACGTCTCTACGCATATGTTGGTTGCCTCATTTTACCAAAGACGGGGCGTGCCCCGTCTCTACGGGTAACAAAAAAGGCATTGCCGTGTGTTGACAATGCCTTTGACTTTTTTGACATGAGAATTAATATAAACTTTACTATTGTCGAATTCTGGCATACAGTGACCAGAGCCTTCGAATTTTTGACGTATAACGATGCTTGTTAAATCATGTGCTACATTCGAATCGTCAACTTCAGCAAACGAGTACTGAAATGCACATATAAACCATATCAACAATAGTAGTTGTTTCATAATTATAACGTTAATCCTTTACGTATCTAATACTACCCTAATAATGAAGCGAATAATTACCAATTGCTATACCGCCATAATTCTTTGATATAATGTAACAAGTATGTCCTTTTGATCTAAAAAAAGCATATTTGCCTCTTATTAAATTATCGTATTCTATCGAAGAATATACTCCTCCTTTAGGAACTGCGTTGAAAACACCTTGATATGTTTCTGTAAAATTGCCGACACTGTCTGTCCATCCGTATGACGAGAATAATTCATACACTGCACCGTTAGTTGCAAAATAACGGTTCAATGTAGTGTCTGTATTTCCTAATTTTATTAAATCGTTTTCGTCATACAAGTCCAATGTATCTGTTTTCGCATTTATTCCTAAATACATCAACAAGTCTTTCCAATCTTCTTCATTTGCTTCATGATATCCTTTAATATATCCATTTATATAAGGAGGAAAAAGATAGCTTCCATAACTCCATGCCATCGGATTATATAAATACTCATTATACCCATAAAAATCAATTAACCAACTTTTGTGTACTATTTCCCATGGGGATATCATTCTAGTCGAACCCCTATAGTCATCAAGAGTCCAAACCTTATTACCTATTTTTGCAATTCTGTAAATATTGAATTCATAGTCACATACACAATTCTGTTTGTCCATCAATATGCCACGAATGGTGTCTTTTACACTAATTGTGTTTTCTCCAACTGGAACGGCAACATCAAAGCAGAAATCGTATATAACAGGGTCGTA
>JAKSOL010000011.1 GCA_024405635.1 Salinivirgaceae bacterium
TTTTTATTCGTTTTATGAATAACTTTTTTCAATTTTTATTAATGCACAACGGGTTTTACATCTGAATTTTTAGCATAACTCTTCAAAATGTTTGTCAACTCTGCCTTTGTAACATAACTATCAAGTGTGTCGTTCATGCCAGCTTTGGTTACATAACTGTCAAGAGTGTCGTTCAAGTCAGCTTTAGTTACAAAATTGGCATGAGCAGCATCGGCATCGGCGGCCAAAACGTAATAAGCAAGTGTGTCGTTAAGTTTTTGAGTTGTTGCGTAATTGCTCAAAGCGCTACCCACATTGTTGTTGCCAAGTGCTGAATTTATTGCATTTGATAGTTCGTCGCTTGTAATGTAGTCTTTCAGCTCGTCGGCAAGGTCGCTTTTCAAAACCAATGAAATGGCCGATTGAACTTCGGTGCTGCTAATGCTTTTTATAAGTTGAGCATTATCAATTTCGCCTGCTTGCGCTGCATAAAAAGCAAATGGCACACTCACAAGTTGAGTGGTTCCTTTGCCAAACTCTGTAACAGTTTCCATGCTATAAATGGCGTTTGGAATATTCCACTTAATGTCGGAGAATTTTTGTTGGCTTGCGCCTTTTCCTACAACTAACGAAAACATACCGTTGGCGTTGGTTGTTACTGTGTGTTTTTCAGAATACGACGACACATCAACACCACCTACGTTGGCCGTAATGGTAAGCGTAATGTCCATTTGTTTGTTTGAAACTACGGCGTTTTGTGCATCGCGCACTACAGCCTGATAACTAAACCCTTGTGGAACTTGGGCAAAAGTTGCAGTTGCAATAAGCAACATTGCAATGAAAGCGGTTAACTTCTTCATTGTTTGTTTAATACTTGTTGTGAAATACTCTATTAATTGTTTGTTTGCTTTTACATGAAAACTTGCATATAAAAGCGGGCGCAATATTAAAACAATTGCCACAATGGCACAAAAGTATTATGCCATAATAGGTTCAAAAATTAAATACAATTAATTGTGGCAAATAAAAGGCATTAGCCAATTATGAGGAAACACGTTGGTATTCTCAAATATTGTTGTTCAAAATGTTCAGTTGCATCAATTTATCGAACACCGATTGAGGAATAGTTCCATTTTTAAGAGCCTCAACATGCTGCATATTGTGAGCATCGGAGCCAAGAAAATCGCATAAACCAGCATTTACCAAAGATTGCGCTTGCTTACATACCGAATCGGAATAAAAACCAATAAGCGAAAGCAAGTTAAGCTGAAAAAGTACCCCTCGCTCATGTAGTTTTTCTAATGGCGAAAAATCCTTAAAATAATACATATAGCGCTCAGGATGAGCAAGAACAGGAGTGTAACCGTTTATCTGCAAAGCAAAAATTGTTTCTTGCAATTTGTGAGGCTCGTTGTTAAACGAAAATTCAAAAAGCACATACTTTTCGCCAAATGTCAACACCGATTTTTGTTCAATCAACTGCGCAAATTCATAGTCCATATAATATTCAGCAGCCACCTCCAAATTGACTTTACTTGCGCATTGTTCAGCAAGCACATTAAAATGATGCTGAATGGAACTTGTGGTATTATTAAAATAACCGCTCATTACGTGCGGTGTAGCAATAATCTTCTGGAAACCAAACTGATGCAAACCTTCAATCATTTGAAGGCTGAGTACAGTTGAGTTTGACCCATCGTCAATTGAGGGAACAATATGCGTATGCACATCGGTTTGTAGCCCCAATTGCGAAATTGGCACAACAGGCTCTTGTTTTTTGAATCGCTTAAAAATCAATGACATAGAATTATGGTTCAAAGTTATGATTTTTAACATATTGATAGTTGTTTCAAGCATAAAAAAACATACTTTTGGGCGCGTTACACAAAACCACAATGAAAAACCTAAGCGAATACATAACTGGACTACTTTTTATTCACGATTGCGTGATACTTCCGGGCTTTGGTGGTTTTGTAACCAATTACAAAGAGGCTGGCCACGACAAACTAAGCCACACTTTTACTCCGCCAACAAAAGATTTGCTTTTCAATAAAAACCTAACATACAACGACGGTTTGTTGATAAATCATTTGTCGCAACTAAAAGGCATTAGTTATGCTGAGGCCGAACAACAAGTAAAGCAAAGTGTTGATGCAGCATGGACAAAACTTGAAAATGGCGAAACACTTAAGTTTGACGGCATAGGTTCGTTTATATATAACAACGAAGGTCAACTTCAATTTGAACCAGAAGTGAGCGAAAACCTACTTACCGACTCGTATGGAATGATGTCGTTTCGTTTTCCACCGCTCAACTATCAAGACAAAACAGAAACAACCGCAGTATCGCACCAAGTTCCAAGTTACAAAAACGCATTGCGCATTGCTGCCATATTAGTTCCAATAGCTTGCTTAGTTGCAACAATACCAATGTATAATAACATGCATAGCGAATCGGCCAGTTTAGCTCCATTGCCAAAACAAAACGAGCCAATTGAACAAACATTAAGTGCATCGCTTGACTCAGACACCACGCTAACTGAAGTGCTTGAAGCATCAACCAACAAACGCACTGCATTATTCTACAACGAGCCAGCACCTCAAAAAACAACACAACAACCTGCCACAAAAGGCAATTTTGTTTATCACATTATTGCAGGTAGTTTTAAAGATGCCGAACACGCCAACATTCACGCAAAGAAATTTCAAAAAGAATTTAATACACAAGTGGTTGAAACCGATAACATGTACCGCGTTTCAATTCGCCAATTTAACGATAAAGTTTCGGCCCTACACGAATTGCGACACATACGCGCAAACGAACAGTATAGCTCATTTTGGCTGCTAACTGTCGAAAAATAGGTGTCACACTAGCATAATCTGCACGTCTAGTTTTTCAGCAAAAACAATTTAGCTGCTCAAACCAATTTGCTGCACATTGTAACTACCGACAAATCAAAAAAATAACGCAACACGTAACAGCATTTACCAATAAATTCTATTTTCGTGGGTGTAATAACTAATTGTGTCACATACACGTACTAAACATCAAATAATTATGATGGACGAACTATTAAACAATTCCGAAGAACCTATTGAAGGTGCAAACTCTGCCGAAAACATTGAGCAATTGCCAGTGGCAGACGAAATTATGACAGAAGACGAACAAGCTGAAGACGAGAGCTTTTCAAAAATGTCGCGACAAGAATTACTGGCAAAGTTTAACGAACTTATTAAAACCGAAAAAATAGAATCGGTTATCTATTCGGTTGAAAAAATTAAAACCGCCTTTTACAAAACCTATCGCGCCGACTACGAAGTGGCACGCGACAAGTACAAAGAGCAAAACGAAGGCTCGATTGAAGGATTTAAATTTTCTGACGAAAACCAAGAAGACACCTTTAAAGAGCTATACAACCTTTTTAAAGACAAAAAAGCAGCTTACCACAAGCAACAAGAAGAGGAAATGACCAATAATCTGAATAAGAAAAACCAGATTATTGAAGAAATACGTAGCTTGGTTAACAAAGAAGAATCGCTAAACGTAACATTCCAGATATTTCATGGTTTGCAAGACCAATGGCGCGAAATTGGCAACGTACCACAAGCCAGCCAAAAATCTCTTTCCGATGCCTATAACTACGCTGTTGAGCAATTTTACAACTACATAAAAATAAACAAAGAGCTTCGCGACCTTGATTTTCGCAACAATATGGAGCAGAAAATTGAGTTGTGCGAAAAAGCAGAGGCTTTAATGATGCAAGAGTCAATAGTTAAAGCCTTTAAAACTTTGCAAGAGTATCACAACCAATGGCGCGAAATTGGCCCAGTTCCTAGCGAACAAAAAGAAGACCTTTGGGACCGATTTAAAAACGCCACCTCGGTAATAAATAAAAAATACCAAGACTATTTTGAGAGCCAAAAAGAGCAACAAATAAAAAATCTTGAGCAAAAAACAGCCCTTTGCGAGCGCATTGAAGAAATGGTTGCCTCAACAATTGAACACGCAAAAGATTGGGAAGAGAAAACTGCCGAAGTGCTTAAAATTCAAGAATTGTGGCGCACTATTGGCTACGCTCCTAAAAAGGACAACAACAAAATTTACCAACGCTTTAAAACAGCAAGCGACCAATTTTTTGCCAAGAAACGTGATTTTTACAAAACCATAAAAGAGGGACAAAAAACTAACCTTCAGCTAAAAATTGAGTTGTGCGAAAAAGCCGAGGCATTGAAAGATAGCACCGACTGGAAAAAAACCAGCGACGCTTTTCTTCAACTTCAAAAGAAATGGAAAGAAGTTGGCCAAGTTCCTCACAAACAAGTTGAACCTCTATGGAAACGATTCCGCGAGGCTTGCGACTGCTTTTTCAATGCTAAAGCCGAACATTTTAAATCAGTTGGATCGGACCAAGAAGAAAACCTAAAACGCAAACAAGAGTTGATTGACCGCGTTGTGAACTTTGAAAAATCGGCCGACGACAAAGAAAATATGCGCCGCTTGATGGACATTCAAAAAGAATGGTCGAGCATTGGACACGTGCCATTGAACAAAAAAGAACAAGTGCAAAAAGCTTTTCGCGATTCTATAAATGCTCAATTTGCTAGCATAAAAGTAAATGCTGGCGAGCGCGACAAAGCCAACTTTAAAAACAAAATTGACACTTGGGTTGAAACAAAATCGAACGGCAAAATTTATGCTGAACGCAACAAGATTGTTACTCAAATTCGTGAAACCGAAAACGAGATTCTTCTTTACGAAAACAACATGGGATTCTTCTCAAAATCGGCTAACTCTGAAGCAATGATTGAAGATATTAAACGCAAAATTGCTAACTCTAAAAACCGCTTGGTTAGCTTAAAAGAAAAACTTCAAATGCTTAACAACATTGAGTAATTGTTTAAAATAAACATTAGCATACACCTCCTGCAGTTTTTGTGGGAGGTTTTTTTTTCAATAGAAAAATGAGATACATCGACACACATACCCATTTATATACCGAGGAATTTGACCCCGACCGCAATCAAGTAATGCAAGCAGCAATTGATGCAGGTGTTACCAAAATGGTGATGCCCGCCATTGATACCGATAGCCATAAGCAACTAATTGATTTGGCCGACAAGTGGCCAGGCGTAGTTTTTCCAGCCATGGGAGTTCACCCAACCTCAATAAATATCGACTACAAACAACAACTTGATGCAGTGGAACAGTACTTGGCTCAACGCCATTTTTGCGCCATTGGCGAAATTGGTACCGACTTTTATTGGGACACTACTTTTGCAACGCAACAAATTGATGCTTTTACTGTTCAATTGCGTTGGGCAATTGATGCCAACAAACCAGTTATTATACACACGCGTAACTCGATGGACGAAACGCTAAAAGTGCTTGAGACTTTTGTATGCCCACAACTACGAGGAATATTGCATTGTTTTTCGGGCACAGCAGAACAAGCAAAAAAAGCCATTGAAATGGGATTTTTAATTGGCATTGGCGGTGTGCTTACTTTCAAAAAAAGCGACACTCCAAACATAGTTAACGAAATTGGAATTGACCATTTAGTTCTTGAAACCGATAGCCCATATTTAACTCCAGTACCTTTTCGTGGCAGCAGAAACGAGAGCAAACACATTCCAGTTATTGCACAAAAATTGGCTGAGGTGCTTAATGTTTCGGTTGAAAAAGTGGCAGAAGTAACTACCAAAAACGCCGAAAACTTATTCGGTATTTAATTTAACTACCTGATAATAAGTTCAATATCGTCGCCGAGTGGCGTTAGTATTGTGCCGGGCGGAATGTAAATTAAATCGCCAGGCTTAACGTTTGAGTATATCATACGTTTACCTACGCCCTTAAATGTTGTAATTTTCACAATCTTTTTCCCCGACTTGTAGTACAAATAAAAGTCACTGTTGTGCGGATCGTTAAGAGCATCAAGCATTTGCTGGCTATCGGCAAAATAGTTGTACAAAATTTGCCCGTCTTCAACCTTAAGGTAAAAATCGCGACCTACACTTGGTACTGTAAAATTGGTTGACTGCGTAATGCTAAGTGGATTGCTTTCCGACACATTTACGTAATATTTCTGTAAATAAGTTCCGCTAATTTGACCATTAGAATACCCTTGCAAAATATTGCGAAACATTTGCTCCAACTGTTGGCCATCAACTTCAGATTGACCATGGTTTGTTAACGATAGGTTTATCAGTCCAAAAAGAGTTTCGCGAAAGTTGCATGTGTCGATAGGAATGTTGCGGTATTTGGCAAAATGTTCTTCGTAAATCAAGCTTCGGAACATCACCTTTTCGGCATAAGCCATAGCCTGATTGCCTACTCCGTTGTAGTTGCGCAAACCATCAATTTTATGTTGAGCATCGTATTCTTTTATCAATGGCAAAAACTCAAACGGGAACCGGATTTGCATGCGATGGTTGCGGAAATAATGGTTGCCGTTTTTGTTGAATGCAAAGAAAGAACTCCAAAACTGCTTGTCGGCTTTGTAAAGTTCGCGCGCTGTTTTGCGGTAAAGTTGCGGCAAGCCAATGCTTTTACCCTCGTCGCCAACTGCATACGGATTGAAAGCCGACTCGGAAAACTGCTGTGCTAGCACAACACACAACGACGGTGCATCAACACCATATTTTTTATATGCTCGCCAAGCCTCTTGCTCATAAAGCGAAGCCAAATCGGACGGCACGTAACCTATTCCAGTTTGATATTTTGAATTGTAAAGCGTATAGTAACGAGCCGACTTGCTGCGATAGCTAATCAACTCAATTGGAATGCGAAAGTTTTCGGGAATGGAATCTTTTTCCCACATGGAAATTTGTGCTTTGCGCTGCTCACGAAAAACAGATTTGTCTTTTGCTGTCATTCGTTTGTAGTTAACTAATTTGCGCATATCGTCGTCAACTGTTTGTGCCGATGCACTAACCGCTGATGCAAGCAGCAAAGTTGCTACCACGACATGCAAACCCGATGCTAATCTGCTGAAAATCATTAGTTATACTTGCAAGTTTGCAAAGATAGATATTTAGCCGTTTGCTTATTCGTGCTGCATAGTTTTACACAATTATTAGTTGGTTTAGCTAGTTGTTGCTTGCGAAATAATAATCAATAAAAAAAACTTTGAGCCATTGATTACCCACTTTATAAACTTTACACTTTATAAACTTAATTACATTTGCCGATTAAAATTATTTGGTGAAATATGGAATACAACTTTAAAGAAATTGAAAGCAAGTGGCAAAATCAATGGATTGCCGATAAAACCTACAAAGTGGCAGTAGATGCCTCACGTCCAAAATTTTATGTTCTTGACATGTTCCCATATCCATCGGGAGCCGGACTTCATGTTGGTCACCCACTGGGATACATAGCATCTGACGTTTATAGCCGCTACAAACGCCTCAATGGATTTAATGTGTTGCACCCAATGGGCTACGATGCCTACGGTTTGCCAGCCGAGCAATATGCCATTCAAACTGGTCAACACCCAGCCATCACCACAAGCAAAAACATTGCCCGTTACCGCGAGCAACTTGACAAAATAGGGTTTTGCTACGATTGGAGCCGCGAGGTTAAAACATGCGACCCAATTTACTACAAATGGACCCAATGGGCATTCCAAAAAATGTTCAATAGCTATTACTGCAACAATTGCCAAAAAGCTCAACCTATTGAAAATTTGATTGCTCATTTTGAAAAAGAAGGAACAGCCAACCTAAACGTAGCATGCGGCGAAGAACTTTCGTTTTCAGCTGCCGAATGGCTTGCCAAAACCGATAGCGAAAAACAAGACATTTTAATGAACTACCGCATTGCTTACCTTGGCAATACAATGGTAAACTGGTGCCCAAAACTAGGCACTGTGCTTGCCAACGACGAGGTGAGCGAAGGTCTTTCAGTTCGCGGCGGTTACCCAGTTGAACAACGCGTTATGCGCCAATGGAGCCTTCGTGTTAGCGCTTATGCACAACGTTTGCTCGATGGACTTGACACAATTGACTGGACCGACTCGCTAAAAGAAACCCAACGCAACTGGATTGGTCGCAGCGAGGGTACCGAAATGCGTTTTGGCATTAAAGGCACAAACCAAGAATTTACCATTTTCACCACCCGTGCCGACACCGTTTTTGGTGTAACATTTATGGTACTTGCTCCTGAAAGCGAACTTGTTGCACAAGTAACCACAGCCGACCAAAAAACTGCAGTTGACGAATATGTAGCCAACACCAAAAAACGTACTGAACGCGAACGTATTGCCGACCGCAAAGTAACCGGCGTGTTCTCTGGTTCATACGCCATCAATCCTCTCACCAAAAAAGAAATTCCAATTTGGATTAGCGACTATGTGCTTGCCGGATACGGAACTGGTGCCATTATGGCCGTTCCAGCCCACGATAGCCGCGACTATGCTTTCGCCAAAGAATTTAACTTGCCAATCATTCCTTTAATTGAAGGTGCCGATGTTAGCGAGCAAAGTTTTGATGCCAAAGAAGGCATTATGATGAACTCGGCCAACGACGAACTAAACCTTAACGGACTTACAGTAAAAGAATCGATTGCCAAAACAAAAGAATACGTTACTCGCAAAGGATTAGGTCGCGTTAAAGTGAACTATCGCCTACGCGATGCTATTTTCAGCCGTCAACGTTATTGGGGCGAACCATTCCCAGTTTACTACAAAGACGGCATGCCATATATGATTCCTGCCGAATGCCTTCCAATTGAATTGCCAGAGGTAAGCGCATTCCTTCCTACCGAATCGGGCGAACCTCCATTGGGCAACGCAACCAAATGGGCATGGGACGAAAAAAATCGCTGCGTAGCAAACGTTGCCGACATTGACAACAAAACCATTTTCCCACTTGAACTATGCACCATGCCAGGTTTTGCAGGTTCAAGCGCATACTACCTACGCTACATGGACCCACAAAACACTGAGGCCCTTGTTAGCAACCAAGCCAACAATTACTGGCAAAACGTTGACCTTTACATTGGCGGCTCAGAGCACGCTACAGGCCACTTGATTTACAGCCGTTTTTGGAACAAATTCTTGTTTGATATGGGACTTATCTGCAAAGACGAGCCATTCCAAAAACTAATAAACCAAGGCATGATTCAAGGTCGATCAAACTTTGTGTATCGTGTAAAAGGAACAAACCAATTTGTATCGCTTGGACTAAAAAACCAATACGACACACAAGAAATACACGTTGACGTTAACATTGTTAAAAACGATATTCTTGACCTTGAAGCATTTAAAGCATGGCAACCACAATTTGCCGATGCTGAATTTATTCTTGAAGACGGCAAATATGTTTGCGGTTGGGCAGTTGAGAAAATGTCAAAATCAATGTTCAACGTGGTTAACCCCGACGACATAATTGAGCAATATGGAGCCGACACACTTCGCCTATACGAAATGTTCCTTGGCCCTATTGACCAATCGAAACCTTGGGATACTAACGGCATTGACGGTGTACACAAATTCCTACGCAAAATGTGGCGCTTGTTCTTTGACAAAGACGGTAACCTTTGCCTAAACGATGCAGAACCATCAAGCAAAGAACTAAAGGTTATACACAAAACCATAAAGAAAATTAGCGACGACATTCTTCGTTTCTCGTTCAACACTAGTGTTAGCGCATTTATGATTTGTGTTAACGAACTAGGCGACCTTAAATGCAACAACCGCAAAGTACTTAGCGACTTGGTTGTGCTACTTACACCATTTGCACCACACGTTTGCGAAGAGTTGTGGCACTTGTTGGGCAACACTAACTCGGTTTGCGATGCTAAATGGCCTGAGTTTGACGAGAAAAACCTAGTTGAGAATACAGTTCAATACCCAGTTTCGTTCAACGGCAAAACTCGATTCTTTATTGAAATGCCTGTTGGCGCAACCAAAGAACAGATTGAACAAGCAGCTCTCTCAAACGAGGCAGCAGCAAAATGGACCGAAGGCAAAACACCTAAAAAGGTGATTGTGGTACCAAACAAAATTATCAACATTGTTATTTAAGCAGAGGCGGGGAAATCCCGCCTCACTTGCTAAATAAATTACACCACCACTACAAAATGGCCAAGTTAACCACAAAGTTTACTGACACATTGCGCGAGTATGTGATAATGACCATTGGTCTGTGCATATACTCGCTTGGCTGGAGTGCATTTACCCTACAAGCCAAAGTGGTGGGCGGTGGTGTATCAGGTATTGCATCGGCAATATACTATGCTAGCAACATACCCGTTGAATACTCATACATAAGTATAAACATAGGTTTAATACTGCTTGCTCTTTACTTTTTAGGAACCAACTTTGGGGCAAAAACAATTTATAGCATAGCAACCATATCGCTATTATTACGAATATGGAATAGCTTGATAACCCAACCCCTTATTGACGACCCTTTTATGGAAACCGTTTTAGGCGCCGCCATAAGTGGAATTGGAATAGGCATAGTATTTACCCAAGGTGGAAGCACAGGAGGTTCCGACATTGTGGGCATGATTGTTAACAAATACTACAACATAAGTCCCGCTAAAGTAGTGCTTATGTGCGATGCACTTATTGTAGGTTCATCGTTCTTTATTTTTTATGCACAAGACCCCGATGTTTACAAAAGCATATCAAAAATACTATATGGTTTTGTGTCGGTTGGAGTAATAAGTTGGTGCATCGATTTTGTGCTTATTGGTCGCAAACAATCGGTTCAAATTATGATTTTTTCAAAAGAATACATAAAACTAGCCGACACAATAAGCGAAGAACTGAACCGTGGAGTAACTATTCTTGAAGGCACAGGATGGCATTCAAAACAACAAGTTAAAATAGTGCTCACCATTGTAAAACAAAACCAAGTAAGCCTGGTAAACAAAATTGTAAAACAAATAGACCCTGCAGCCTTTATAACACACGGATCGGTAATGAGTGTTTATGGCCAAGGATTTGAAAAAATGAAATAACTCACAAATTGAACTTTGATGAACGAAGAAAAGAAACATAGTTTTGACATCCGATATTTAAAAATGGCTCGTATATGGGCCGAAAACTCATATTGTGTACGCCGAAAAGTGGGTGCACTTATTGTAAAAGACCAAATGATAATATCTGACGGCTACAATGGCACACCATCAGGTTTTGAAAACTGCTGCGAACTTGAAGACAACACCACAAAACCCTATGTGCTTCATGCCGAGGCCAACGCCATTACCAAAGTTGCCAAATCAAACAACAGCAGCGAGGGAGCCACTCTTTATGTAACAGCATCGCCTTGCATGGAATGCGCAAAATTGATTATTCAATCGGGCATTAAACGCGTTGTTTATTCCGACGAGTATAGAATAACCGATGGCATTGATTTACTAAAACGTGCAGGAATTGAAATAATTCAAATGGAAGTATAGTTATGAATCCTAAAAAAATATGGCTACCGGTAATAATTGCAATATCGGTGGTTTTTGGTATGTATTTAGGCCGCAACAACGCAAAAATGAATGCGGTCACCTCAACTAAAATGCCAGTTACACGCGTTTATAGTAAAATTGACTATGCGCTTAAAACCATTGGCAAACGCTACGTTGATAGCATAAACATTAATGAACTTGAAGAAAAACTGATGACCTCCTTAATGGAGCAACTTGACCCACACTCAACCTACATCAGTGCCGAAGACTTTGACGAAGCAAACGAATCGCTACAGGGCAATTTTGATGGCATTGGTGTTCAGTTTAATATTCAAAAAGACACCATTTATGTGGTAAACGTTATAGCTGGAGGACCTGCCGAAAAAGTTGGTGTGCGCGATGGCGATCGTATTGTTACCGTTGACGACACACTATGCGCTGGAGTAGGTATTACCAACGACAAAGTGATGAAAAAACTACGCGGTCCACGAGGCACTCAAGTAACCGTAGGCATTAAACGCCGCGGCGAGGCAAACCTTGTACCAATCACCATCACTCGCGGACAAATTCCACTTTACAGCATCGATGCCGCATTTATGGTTGATGACGAAGTGGGATACATCAAACTTTCAAAGTTTTCGCGTACCACTTACGAAGAATTCCAACGCGCACTAATCAAACTTAAATCGTTAGGAATGAAACGCCTTTTGTTTGACCTACGCGGCAACGGAGGCGGTTACCTTGGTGCAGCAATAAGCGTTTGCGATGAATTTTTACCCAACGGAACCATGATAGTTTACACCGAAGGACTTAACTCGCCACGCGAGGACGCTCGTGCTTCGGCCCGACAACTTTGCGAAGGCATAGCCGTGGTTGTGCTGATTGACGAATTTTCGGCCTCGGCTAGCGAAATTACTGCTGGAGCATTGCAAGACAACGACCGCGCTACCATTGTTGGACGCCGATCGTTTGGCAAAGGCTTGGTACAAGAACCTATCGACTTTAAAGACCACTCGCAAATTCGGCTCACCATTGCCCGTTATTACACACCATCGGGTCGTTGCATTCAAAAGCCTTACGAAATGTCGGAAGAAGAATATGCAGCCGACCTTTTAAACCGTTTTGAACGTGGCGAATTCAGCGAACGCGATAGTATCCACATCGACGACTCAACCGAATACTACACAGCAAAAGGTCGCATTGTTTATGGCGGCGGCGGCATAATGCCCGACATTTTTATCCCAGCCGACACCACTGGCGTTTCGCCGTTTTACAACAAAGTAAACCGTAAAGGCATTGAGTATCAGTTTGCTATTGAATACACCGACAACAATCGTAGCAAAATGAGCAACCTTAAAACCGCTACCGAAATTGACAAATACTTGGGCAACGAACATATTTTTGACCAATTTGTTGAGTTTGCAAAAAAACAAGGTATTAAACCAACAAAATCCGACTTAAATATTTCAGGAGAACTGCTTGATACTCAAATACGTGCGTTAATTGCTCGCAACCTAATAAACGACGAGGGATTTTATCCAATTTACCTACGCACCGACAAAACATTTACCGATGCAATAACAATTCTGAAAAACATTAAATAACAACTATGGAATACAAAGTAAAAGACATCAACCTTGCAGCTTGGGGTCGCAAGGAACTTGATTTGGCAGAAACAGAAATGCCAGGCCTTATGGCTCTACGCGAAGAGTATAAAGGGAAAAAACCATTGGCAGGCGCTCGTATTATGGGCAGTTTGCACATGACCGTACAAACCGCTGTTCTTATTGAAACACTCACCGAACTTGGTGCCGATGTACGTTGGGTTAGTTGCAACATATTCAGCACACAAGACCACGCTGCTGCCGCTGTTGTAGTTGGTAAAAATGGTACTGTTGACAATCCCCAAGGAGTGCCAGTATTTGCATGGAAAGGCGAAACTCTTGAAGAATACTGGGAAAACACAGCAAAAGCTCTAGTTTGGCCCGACGGCAAAACAGCCGACCTTATTGTTGACGATGGCGGCGATGCTACAATGTTGGTTACTTGCGGTGCCGAATTTGAAGATGCAGGTCGCGTACCCGATTTTAATCCTAATACCGACTCGGAAGAATGGGGCGTTTTTCTTGCAACTTGCAAACGAATTTTTGAAAACGACCCTAAACAATGGACACGCGCGCGTGCCACACTGCAAGGAGTGTCAGAAGAAACCACAACAGGCGTTCACCGCTTGTACCAAATGGCTAAAGATGGTCGCTTAAAATTCCCAGCCATCAACGTTAACGACTCTGTAACCAAATCAAAATTCGACAACCTATATGGTTGCCGCCACTCGCTTATCGATGGCATTAACCGCGCCACCGACGTAATGATGGCAGGCAAAATTGCTGTTGTGTGCGGCTACGGCGATGTGGGCAAAGGTTGCGCTCAATCGTTACGTGGACAAGGTGCTCGTGTAATTATTACCGAAATTGACCCTATTTGCGCATTGCAAGCTGCAATGGAGGGATACGAGGTTAAAACCCTTGACGAAGTCGTTTCAATGGCCGACATTTTTGTTACCACCACAGGCAACACCAAAATCATATCGGCTGAGCAAATGAGCAAAATGAAACACCGCGCTATTGTAGGCAACATTGGCCACTTTGACAACGAGATAGACATGGCTGGACTTAAAAAGATTCCAGGCATTGTTCGCAACGAAATAAAACCTCAATACGACGAATGGATTTTTGCCGATGGCCACAGCATTTTAATACTAGCCGAAGGTCGTTTACTTAACCTTGGATGCGCTACTGGCCACCCAAGTTTTGTAATGAGCGCCAGCTTTACCAACCAAACAATTGCACAAATCGATTTGTGGCTAAACGCAACAGGAAAACAAACAATGGCAGGCATTAAATACGACAAAGGCGTAGTTTACACTTTGCCAAAAATTCTTGACGAAAAAGTTGCTCGCCTTCACTTAGGCAAACTTGGCGTGCACCTAACCACTTTAACAAAAGCCCAAGCCGACTACATTGGTGTAAATATTGATGGTCCTTATAAATCCGATAACTACAGATACTAAGCCGCACAACTTGCACTGCTGCCACATTTAGTATAACACACACCCCGATGCTTACTGCAAAACACAAAAGCATCGGGGTTTTTTATACCTTTGCAACCACGAAAAAAACTAATCATGCTACAAAAACTCTCGCTCACAAACTTTAAGAACTACAACACACTAGAGGTTGAGTTTTCGCCCAAAATCAATTGCATTACAGGCGACAACGGCGAGGGAAAAACAAACATTCTTGATGCAATATACTACCTGTCGTTTTGCAAAAGTTTTTTTTCGTCAACCGATGCCCTAACAGTAAAACACAACGAGAACTTTTTCATCATTCAAGGCGAATACCAAATAAACGGCGAACCTGAACTTATATACTGTGGATTTGAAAGCGGCAAACGCAAGCGATTTAAACGCAACAAAAAAGAATACGACCGAATGTCGGACCACATTGGGTTGCTGCCACTAGTAATGGCATCGCCACACGACACATCACTTATAATTGGAGGCAGCGACGAACGACGCAAATTTATCGATGGCATAATTTGCCAGTTTGATCACGACTATCTATACCACTACCAGTCGTACCAACGAGTACTTGCACAACGTAACCACATGCTTCGCGAAGCATCAAACTATTCACCAGTTGATAACGATATGCTACAAATATACGACGAGCAACTAGCATATTCGGGAACCATCATCTACGAAAAGCGAAAGACATTCATTGCATCGTTTGAACCATTTTTTCAAAAATACTTTAGCACCATTTCACAAAATAAAGAACAAGTAGCACTCAACTACATAAGTTCGCTTGACGATGCTAACCTACTGCAAACACTCACCGCTAACCATGCAGTTGACATTGCAACTCGATACACCAATTTTGGTGTGCACAAAGACGACCTTGAACTGAAAATGGGCGAGCAACTAATACGCAAAACAGGCTCACAAGGGCAACAAAAAACCTATCTCATTGCACTCAAGTTGGCCCAGTTTGAATACATACGCCAACAATGCCAAACAATGCCCATTTTGCTACTCGATGATATTTTTGACAAACTTGACGACAAACGCGTAAACCAAATTGTTCGCATTGTAGCTCAAAACAACTTTGGACAAATATTTATCACCGACACTAGCCGCGAACGCATCAGCAATATTTTACAACAAATTGAACAACCACACCGCCACTTCCATTTGTCAAACAACAACCTAGCAGTAATTGAATGAAACGACAGAACGGAATGAAACTTGCCGATGCACTACAATTCTTTGCACAAGAAATGCAAATGACTGGCAAGATTGAAGACACGCAAATAATTAATTACTGGCGCACTATGGCAGGTAATAACATAAATGCCAAGGTAAAAAACGTATATATAAAAGATAAAAAGTTAGTAGTTACAATGAATTCGTCGGCAGCAAAAAAAGAGCTTTCATACATGAAACTTGAAATGCTTGAAAAGCTTAACGAAACGTACGGCGAATCAACAATTGATGAAATAATCTTAAAATAGTTGCAAATGTTTGCTAATTAACGATTTTTGTTACTTTTGACAACTTGAATTGAGTAGGCAAACAACAACGCAAGTTGCTTACCATCAATCACGAAGACAGTTTAAATAAATAATCAACTAATTGAACAATTATGAGAAAAGGTAAATTTCTAGCAGTTGCATCATTGGCTGTATTGCTTTCAGCATGCGGTGGAATGAGCAAAATGGCAAAAATGGCTTCAGACGTACAGTATGAAGTACTACCAAAAGTATTGGAGTTACACGGCGATAGCGTAGCTCTTAAAGTAAACGTTACTTTCCCTCCAAAGTATTTCCAAAAAACAGCAACACTTGAGGTAACCCCAGTGTTGAGATACGAAGGTGGCGAAGTTGCATTCCAAAGCATGACACTTCAAGGTGAATCAGTTCAAGCAAACAACAAAGTTGTATCATACGACAACGGTGGAACTTTCACTTTTGAATCAAAAGTTAAATTTGAAGAGGCTATGCGTAAATCTGAATTGTATGCAAGCCTAAAAGCAAGCATCAAAGACGAGTCAGAAGTATTGCCAGAGCAAAAAGTTGCAGACGGTGTAATGTCAACCGCATTGCTACTTGACAACAAAGCATTGGCTATTCCAGCTGCTGACAAATTCATGCGTGTAACCGAAGACACCAAAGGTGCTACCATCTTCTTCGTTATCAACCAAGCTAGCATTGCTAACAAAGAGTTGAAAAAAGAAGAGTTGGCTCAACTACAAAACTACATTAAGAGCGTTGCAGCTAACGACCGTATGGAGTTCAAAGGCATTGAAATCAAAGCTTTTGCTTCACCTGACGGCGAAGAGTCGCTTAACGACAAATTGGCTGCAAACCGTATGAAAAACTCTGATTCTTACTTCAAAAACCAATTGAAAAAATCTAAAATCAAATTGGCTGACTCAGTAAACGTATCTTCATCTTCATTGGCTGAGGACTGGGACGGTTTCAAAACTTTGATGCAAGAATCTGACATTCAAGACAAAGAACTTATTCTTCGCGTTCTTTCAATGTACTCTGATCCTGTAGTACGCGAGCGTGAGATTAAAAACATTGCAGCTGCTTACGAAGAGGTAGCTGACAAAATCCTTCCACAACTTCGTCGTTCACAACTATCAGTAAACGTTGCAGTTATTGGTCACTCTGACGAGGAAATTAAAGAGTTGATTGCAAATGGTTCTGAAGATTTGACAGTTGAGGAATTGCTTTACGCTGCTACTCTAGCAAGCGACAACAACGAAAAACTTTCAATCTACGAAAAAGCTGCTGCTAAATTTGGCGACGACTGGAGAACCAACAACAACGTAGGTTACATTAACTACGAAATGGGTAACCTAGCTGCTGCTAAAGCTGCATTTGAAAAAGCAAAAGAGGCTGATGCTAGCAACACTACCGTATTGAACAACTTAGGTTGCATCGCTATGATGGAAGGTGACTACGCTGCTGCTAATGACTTCTTTACCGCTGCTGCTGGTGCAGGTCCACAAGTTAGCAACAACCAAGGTATTCTTGCAACCAAACAAGGCGACTATGAAAAAGCTATCAACTTGTTTGTAAGCAGCAAAGAAAACACATTCAACTGGGCTCTTGCTAAATTGTTGAACTACTCAAATACCAAAAACACTGACGTATATGACGCTTCACTTGGTATCCTTGACAAAATTGAGGATCAATCAAGCGCAAAAATCCCATACTTGAAAGCTGTTATCTGCGCTCGCAAACAAGATTCAGAGGGCATGCTTAACAACCTTCGTGCAGCTGTTGAAAAAGACAACTCACTTGGTGCTTACGCAGCAAAAGATATTGAGTTCGCTCAATTTGCTGACCAAGCAGCTTTCCAAGAGATTGCTAAATAAGTAAACTCTTATTCATATAAAAAAAGGCAGCCTTAGGGTTGCCTTTTTTATTGTTACTACTTACATTTACTATATTTCTTAACCTCAACTAATTATTTGCAAATGCGCCGTTTACTGATACTGCTTTGGCTTGTTGCAACAACTATTACGTGCCATGCCCAAGACTTGCTTGTTACTGCATCAGGCGACTCAATAAACTGCCAAGTTGTAAAAGTTGCACTCGATTCTGTACAATTCAGTTTTGTACGCGGGAGCAAAGAGTATATGGCTTTAATTCCTTTTGATCGTGTTGCAAAAATTGACCGAGGTTATTACACATGGCTTGACTCAATTAATTCCAGTGCCACTAACACCTATTATGAACTTTATATTGAACCAATAAGTTTCTCTGCTTCTGCATCTTTTGGCATTGGTTATGCCGCTGGTGAAACAGGAGCAAAAGTGTCGAATGTGGTTTCGAAAAAACTGAAAATGGGTATAGTCTATTCGGCAAACGCTGTGTATTATTTTTCCCATCACGGAATTTGTGTTAGCATGATACAATATGCCTCATTATGCAAGAGTTGCAAATTGCGCAAAAAATTTATGGGAATTGGCTACTCGTACCGCGACTACATTAATACAGATACAAAAAGGTTTTTGTGGTTTGCTGATGCATATGTTGGTGTTGCTAATTTGAAAATAAACAACACTCGCGGCACATATAGCGAAGAAATAACCGGTTCTAATGTTGGTTTTAGTGCCAACGTTGGATTTGAAACTAAAGTATTTTGGCGCTTTAACGTTGGTGGAAAAATAAACGCAACAACAGCATATCTCTCAAAAATTGAAAAGTCGTACGCCGATAATAACAAATTTTATTTCCCCGAAACCAAAGAACTTGGCAAAAACAACCGCATAAACCTTTCACACTTCGATTTGTGCGCGTTCATTCGGTTTGAACTATAGTCAAAAAGCAAACTCGTTACATCATGCTAATCTATTTTGTTGATGTTGATATCATTTGTAAATTGCCATCCAATCCAACTATTGAAAATTTATGAAACACTTATTTTGTCTATTGGCTTTTGCTTTTTGTGTATTTACTACAAATGCCCAAGATTTGCTTGTTACCAATGCTGGCGACTCAATAAACTGCAAAATACTTAACAAAACCAACGACGAGATAATTGTAGAATTTGTTCGCGATGGACAAGTTAAAAGCACAACTCTGCCATTGGAGTATGTTTCAGTTGTAAACAAAGATTTTTATAGCTTGGAACAAAAAAACAACAAATCAGAATCTGCTACAAAGACAAAGCATCAGCATTTTTCTGTAGCAATTTCTTCTGGTTTAAACATTGACCTTGCCGCAATGGGCGACGAAACGATTAACGAAGAGCTAAGGGACCAACTCATAAATGGGTTTCATATAGCAGCCAAAGCAGCCTACTACTTTAACAACTACATAGGCATATCAACATCTGCTAGTAAAAATTATTCGTCGGCCGACATCAAATCATCATCGTTTAAAAGCAACCTACAAAAAAGTTTTGTTGGCGCTGGTGCTGCTTTTAGAATGCGCTTAGGAAAAGAAAGTCTTGGTTTACACTTATTTGCAAATATTGAAATGGGGGCAACTTTTCTCAATGAAAAAACAAATACAAGCTATTCAACAATCACCACCAAAGCTTGCTCTTTTGGAATAAACGAAACCATAGGAGCAGAGCTACAGATAATAAAAAACCTGTACTTAGGGCTTCATATAGAGTCGTTATCTAGTGTATTCTTCACAACTGAACAAACAACCAATATAAATGGAGTTGTCACTACTGAAACAATAGAACTTGAATTAGACGATTACATAGCACTTAATAATCTTAGTATATCGGCAGGAATTCGCTACGCTTTTTAGTTGACCCAAAATGTGTGCCGGCATTTTTCTACTATGCGGTTTGAAAATCACAACAACGCTCTTATATTTGCCACGCAAAACAAAAGGTCTAGGCCTTAATGTGATGTTATATTGAAGAATGGAGAGATTAGGCTCGATGAAGTTCTAGCAACCTCTTCTCAACGAAGAAAAGGTGCTAATACCTAACCCAAAGCGGAATAGTCCGACAGGGAATTATAACAACAGTTTGAAAATGAAAGACTTAACCACTGGCCAATTAAACTACTTTTCGGCCTACACAAAATCGTCGATGCGCCTATAGGTGCAGTAATCAATTAAGTTTCTTCAAAAAAAGCAACACACAACGTGTTGACGCAACTGCAAACAAATTATGGTGCAGCTGCTAATTATTTATTTAAATCGGCAATATAAATATCAGAATATGAGTAGCATAAAAGACAAATACTTGACTCACGACAACGGCAAAAGTTTGAATTATTATACCACAAGCGAAGGACTAGACCTTGATTGCGGCGAGCATCTTGATGAACTTACTATTGCATACACAACATACGGCACCATGAATGCCGACCAAAGCAATGTTGTGTGGATTTGTCACGCATACACCGCCAACGCTGACCCAATTGATTGGTGGCCTGGCATGATTGGAGAAGGCAAATACTTTGATCCAAACAAGTACTTTATCGTGTGTGCCAATATTTTAGGTTCATGCTACGGAACAACAGGACCATTGAGCATTAATCCAAAAACTGGCAAACCATACTACCGTTCATTCCCTTTGACTACCGTGCGTGACCAAGTTCGTGCTCACGAGGTACTGCGCAAACACTTGGGTATCAAATCAATATGGCTAATATTAGGATGCTCTATTGGTGGACACCAAGCACTTGAATGGTGCGTTAGCAATCCTAACCTTATTAAAACGGCCATTTTTGTTGCTACAAATGCCAAAACAACACCATGGGTTACTGCATTTAACGAAGCTCAGCGCATGAGCATTTTGGCCGACCCAACCTACCAAAACGACACACCCGATGGCGGTGCTGCAGGATTAGCTGCTGCTCGCGCTATGGCACTTATTAGCTACCGCAACCGCGAGATTTACAATCGCACCCAGTCGGAGCCAGCAGCCAACAACGATATTCTTGACGGCTACCGCGCCAACTCGTACCAACGCCACCAAGGCGACAAACTAGTTGACCGTTTTAATGCATACTCATACTACTCACTATCGAAAGCACTTGATTCACATAACGTTGGACGTGGCTACGGCGATTTTAAAACAGCTTTGGGCCGCATCACCGCTCGCACGTTAGTAATTGGCATCGACACCGATATTTTGTTTCCTATTGATGACCAAAAAGCCATTCACGAGGGTATTGCAAACAGCCAAATGGAGATACTTCACTCCGACTACGGCCACGACGGATTTTTGCTTGAGTTTGAAAAACAAGTTGTTATGTACGACAAATTCTTGTTTGGCAAATAAAAATTCTGTTCAACATCAAGTAAATTAAATAAGGCACTAAGCCGGCAACATATACACTATAGTTGCTGGCTTTTTTTCTTGCAAATAGTTGGGGTTTAGTGTTCCTTTGCCGAGTTTTTAAACAACAAAAAATGCTTCAATTTTCAACAAAAAAAGCCCTTGGCGAATACCTTGACCAACAACGCCAATTGGGTAAAACAATAGGATTTGTGCCCACAATGGGTGCCTTACACGAAGGTCATGCATCACTTGTAAAAATTGCACGTAAAAGCACCGATATTGTTACAGTGAGCGTGTTTGTTAACCCAACCCAATTTAACGACAAAAACGATTTGCAAAACTACCCTCGCACCGAGGAAAAAGATTGCCAATTGCTTGAGTCGCTTGGAGTTGATGCTGTTTTTCTTCCATCGGTTGACGAAATGTATCCCGAACCAGACACACGTGTGTTTGACTTTGCAGGAATTGACCGTGTAATGGAGGGCGAACATCGTCCAGGCCACTTTAACGGAGTAGCACAAGTGGTTAGCCGTTTGTTTGACATTGTTAATCCCGATAAAGCTTTTTTTGGAGAGAAAGATTACCAGCAAATTGCTATCATAAAACAAATGGTGAAAACATTAGGCTACAAACTAGAAATTGTGCCTTGCCCAATAGTTCGCGGAGCCGATGGTTTAGCATTAAGTTCGCGCAACGCATTGCTCACACCCGAACACCGCGCCGTTGCACCATTCATTCACAAGACATTGAGCCAAGTGCCAGCAATGGCAGCAACTAAAAGCCCTGCTGAAATATGCAATTGGGTAGTTGAAACCATCAATAGCCAACCATTGCTTGAGGCAGAATACTTTCAAATAGTTGACGATGAAACCATGATGCCTATAAACACATTTACAAAAGGCCGTAAATCGGTTGGCTGCGTAACTGTATGGGCAGGAAAAGTTCGTTTGATTGACAACGTTGTATTCTAACAAATCAGCAACATTTAGGCACGAATTTTGAAAGGGAAAAACCAAACGAAATTGATTAAATTTGCCGCCCATAAAAACATAGGTTGCAATGTTTATTGAAGTTGTAAAATCGAAGATACACAAGGCCACAGTAACACAGGCTAATCTGCAGTATGTAGGCAGCATAACCATTGACGAAGATTTAATGGATGCCGCAAACATTATTGAACACGAAAAAGTGCAAGTGCTTGATGTTAATAACGGTGAGCGCCTTGAAACATACGTAATAAAAGGAGAGCGTGGGTCAGGCTGTATTTGTCTTAATGGCGCAGCTGCTCGCAAAGTACAAGTTGGCGACGTGGTAATAATAATTTCGTATGCATCAATGGATTTTGAAGAGGCAAAAACCTTTAAACCAACTTTTATTTTCCCCGACACTGCAACCAACTCTTTAATTAAATAAATAGCAATAGAAGAAGTTATTTGACAATTAAAAAATTGATTGTCAGCAAATTGATTTTATTGATAAAAAAAACGTGTTGGTAAAAAACAATAGGTCTTATCAGTAATAAAAACTACTTTTAGCGCGCTTTGATTCTAAAATTATGAAAAAGACAATCGTAATAAGTTTGTTTGCTGTTATTGCAACCATTTTCGTATCGTGCAAAATGGACCACCAAAACCGTTATATTGGAGTATGGGAGCGAGTGTCATTCTCAAACCCAGACTCAGCAGACCGCCGTTCAGAATGGACTTTCTATGCTGGCGACAAGCTTGAAATTGCTACAGTTTACATTGAGGGCCGCAAAAAAGACTCAACTCTAAACGACACTATAAACTTTGAACAATACGTATATTCAACCGAAGGCCACACTCTCAACATTTATGGCATTAACGGCGATGAAGATTATGATCCAGCATCGGGCAACATACGTGGCAATTATTGGGTTGACGAGTTGAAAAAAGGCAAACGTATCAAAATGACACGTCGCCAACATCCCGACGGTTCAACAGGTGCGGCATTCTACCGCATTGAACTCACTAAAAAATAATGGCTACAAAGCCAAAAATTGCATACATCTGCCAAGAGTGCGGAGCATCGTCGCCAAAATGGATTGGCAAATGCCCGTCATGCGGTAATTGGAATACATACACCGAAGAGGTTATTGCTTCAACACCGTCAAGTGCTCGCAATCAAGCAATTTTTACATCGTCGAGCACTCAAACCCCAATTCTGATTAAAGATATTGTTGAGCGCAACCACGAACGCACATCAACCCAAAGCATGGAATTTGACCGAGTTTTGGGTGGCGGTGTTGTTCCCGGTGCAGTTATTTTGTTTGGTGGCGAACCTGGAATAGGAAAATCAACTTTACTGCTACAAGTTGCAGGAAAATACACAGGTACAGTATTTTACGCTTCAGGAGAAGAAAGCGGAGAGCAAATTAAAATGCGTGCCACCCGATTGAAGGTTGACGACTCAAAAATTTACTTCATTAGCGATACTTCGTGTGAAAACATTATTAATCAAGCACGCCAACTAAAACCCGATTTACTAATTGTAGATTCAATTCAAACAATGCGCGTTGAATACATTGAATCGACATCGGGCTCGATTTCACAAATTCGCGAGTGCGCTCAATTGTTGCAACAATTTGCCAAAGAAACGGCAACACCTGTAATAATTGTTGGCCACATTACTAAAGATGGTTCGTTGGCTGGCCCAAAAGTGCTTGAACATGTGGTAGATACAGTGCTGCAATTTGAGGGCGACATGCGTTTTTATTACCGCATTTTGCGCGCACACAAAAACCGATTTGGTTCAACATCGGAGATTGGCATTTTTGAAATGAACGAAGAAGGTTTGCAAGAAGTGCTTAACCCATCTGAATTTTTGCTAGCAAATCATACCGAGCAATATAGTGGCATTGCAACCGCAGCAGCTATTGAAGGAATTAGACCTTTTATGATTGAGGTTCAAGCACTTGTGAGTTCGGCAGTGTATGGAACACCTCAACGCTCGACCACTGGTTTTGACAGCCGCCGACTAAATATGTTACTTGCAGTACTTGAAAAGAAAGTGGGATTTAAGTTGGCAACCAAAGACGTTTTTCTGAACATAGCTGGTGGCATTCGAGTATCGGACCCAACAATTGATCTTGCAGTTGCTGCTGCAATTTTGTCGTCGGACATTGACCGACCACTACGCCGGGGCGATTGTTTTGTTGGCGAAATTGGACTCTCGGGCGAAATTCGTCCCACTGGTCGACTTGAGCAACGCATAAGCGAAGCTGCAAAATTGGGTTACAAACGAATTTTTGCTCCAGTACAAGCCAAAGGTGCAAATCGTTTTGACAAATACCCCATTGAGATAAAATTTGTAGAAAAAATTGAGCAAGTGATTACCAATTTTTAATGGTAATTTGCTGTAAAACACATAATTCGATGAACGAAAAAATTGCTTTTCTAAACCAATACACCAAAGACACTTTAATAGATTATCTTGGTATTAAATACACTTGTTGCGGTGATGGATTTTTGGAAGCAACAATGCCAATTGACCGCCGTACCCAAACTCCTGTAAAAATTGCTCACGGCGGCGCGCTTATGGCACTTGTTGAATCGGTAGGAAGCGCTTTGTCGTTTTTGCATGTCGATTTAAATACACAAGATGTACGTGGACTAGAAATAAACGGCAACCATTTGAAAGGAACTCCTGCCGGAAAAACTGTTACTGCACGAGCCACTATGCTTCATTGCGGCAAACGCACCCATGTATGCGAGGTGAAAATATATAACGAAGATGGTCAGTTGGTTAATGTGAGCCGCATGACAAATATTGTTGTAGATAAAAAGTAACTTGCTGTGCAGCAATCTGTTTTAAACAATAATATTGTTAGTTTACTATCGAGCGATTTGGCATTTGCCATTTGGCGCAATCCACTTTCGACAAACGTTAACGTTGTTTGCTGCAACAACTCACAAGTACTACGCACTACCGACTTTAATCAAATTGACCAAAACTCAGGTTTTGTATTTGCTCCATTTGAAGTTACAAGTAGCACTCCCATTTGCATCTTTCCACAACAAAGCACTTGCCAACCAATAGGTGATTTTATAAAGCTTGACCAAGGTAATAACTGCAATTGCGCTACTCAAACCGAATACATAGCTACCCTAAAACATCTTATTGGCAAACTAAACAATTCTGTTCCAAAAGTTGTATTAAGCCGTTGCCAATGGATTGAGAATATTGACATTGAAAAAACATTGGTGAATTTCAGCGAGTTACTAAACTGCAGTCACAATTTATTTGTTTACTGCGTTCGCATCCCTAACATTGGTTGTTGGATTGGTGCAACACCTGAAACTCTACTCACCATTAGCAACGGGCAAGCCGAAACTTGCGCATTAGCTGGAACCATGCCGTTTACTAATGGCAAAGCCAATTGGTCCGAAAAAGAAATAAATGAGCAGAAAATTGTTAGCGATTTTATTTGTAACACTCTACTCGATAATAATATAGAGTTTTCGCAATCGCCCACTTGTACAACCGTTGCTGGCAAGTTGGCCCATTTGAAGACAACATTCAACTTTAATGCTCAACAAATAAATGGTCAACTAGGGAAATTGCTACAGCAGCTGCATCCAACACCTGCCGTTTGTGGTTTACCTACCGATGCAGCACGCAACATTATAGCCGAAATGGAAACTTACAACCGCAGCTACTACGCTGGTTTTGTAGGACTTGCAAGCAACAACTCAACCCAATTATACGTTAACATACGCTGTATGCAGTTATTTGCAAACGGTGCTTTATTATATGCTGGTGGCGGAATTACAGCGCAATCGGACCCTACAAACGAATGGATTGAGACCGAAATGAAAATGGAATCAATTGCACACATTATCAGCAAAAAAACCTAACGGAATGAAATACACATCGAGCAATAAACCTATAGTTCAAAGTATTGTAAATCAATTGATTGGTGTTGGCGTCCACAATATTTTCATTGCTCCCGGATCGCGAAACGCACCGCTTACTATAGCGTTTGCACAATGTCCTGAGTTTATTTGTCATTCTATTGTTGATGAACGTGTTGCAGGATTTTATGCTCTTGGCATGGCTCGTGAGCTTAACGAACCTGTTGCCATTGTATGCACGTCGGGAACGGCAGTGCTAAACTTTGCTCCTGCCTTGTGCGAAGCTTTTTACCAAGAAGTGCCAATTGTTGCCATTACTGCCGACCGTCCAAGTTTTTGGATTGACCAAGAAGACGGACAAACCATTCGTCAACCCAACATTTTTGCAAACTACGTTAAACTATCGGCATCGTTGCCCGACGAGCGCGACAACAATAGCCTTCAAACTGCCGAATTGATGCTCGCTAATGCACTTAATGAACTGCGCACAGCACCTTTTGGCCCAATACACATAAATGTTCCGCTTGATAATCCGCTTTACGAGCAAGCCGAAGTTGAGTGCCATTCAAAATCAATCTTTTTGCCTAATCGCCCAAAAGTTTGTGGACTAGAGCAACTCAAAGAGCTATGTAACAGTAATTTACGTTCAATGATTCTAGTCGGGACAAACCAACCAGACGAAGAGATAAACCAATTAGCTAAACAATGCCAAGCGCTTGGTTTTGTGGTTGTTGCATCGCCATTGGCTAATATTGAAGCCGAACAAATTGAAACTCCAGAATTGGTTTTGCTTGCCGCTACAGAACAGCAAAAAACCAATCTATCGCCCGACTTGCTGATTACACTTGGCGGACCTATTGTGTCGAAACAAGTAAAGCTGTTGTTGCGCACCTTCAAGCCTAAATACCACATTGATATTGACGAAAACCCAATGCGGGTTGATACTTATAACTGTCTGACTCACAAAGCAATTGCATCAACAAAACAAGCTTTGCAGTATATTGTGAATAACGCTTTGAGTGCTGATGCAACTTTTGGTAAAAGTTGGGAGAACAATAAAGCAACAAACAAAACAACCGACTATTGCAAACAAATAGATTGGTGCGACTTGAGCATCTATCCTCACATAATTAAACTAATTGATAAACAAGATATTAACCTGCATTTATCAAATAGTACACCAGTACGATTTGGCGAATTGTTTGCCAAGGCAAAAGGCGTAAACTATTACGCTAATCGTGGGACAAGCGGAATTGACGGTTGCCTTTCAACTGCCGCAGGCGCAGCAATGGCCACAAGCAAAACCACACTGATTATTACTGGCGACGTAGGATTTTTTTACGACTCTAACTGCTTTTATAACAGCCATTTGCCTGCCAATCTTAAAGTTGTACTTATAAGCAACGGACGCGGAAGCATATTCGACCTACTTGGCAATGCCCGCAAAACCAATGCTGAGCAGTACTTTACCACACCGCACCAATTTAACGCCCAACATCTATGCGCTGCCTTTAAGGTTGACTACTTCAGCGCATCGAGCCACCAGCAAGTTGAATCGGTTTGGCAAAAATTCATTAGCAATGGCAAATGCTCGGTTCTTGAACTTGATACTACAACCGTTGATAACGAACAGATTTTCAGCGAGTTTAAGAAGTTTGTTAAAGGGTGATTGGCCTTTCGCCCCCCAAAAAAAACAACTCTCACTCACCTCAATCTCCATCATTTGCTACCGCATTTGCCATTTTGTTTTTTTGGCTGATGCGTCTATATTTGTGAGTTTTTTTGAAAAAATCGAAATATTCTAAAAATCAATAAGATATGAGCGACAAATTTCCAGAGTACAAGCAGTTCGATTTATCGCAAATCAACAAAGACGTGCTTGATAAGTGGCTAAAAGACCACACTTTTGAAAAAAGTACCGAAACACGCGCTGGTCAACCTAAATTCATCTTTTTTGAAGGCCCACCGTCAGCAAACGGAAAACCAGGTATTCACCACGTAATGGCGCGTAGCATTAAGGACATTATATGCCGCTACAAAACTCTACAAGGATTTTTAGTTGAACGTAAGGCTGGATGGGACACACACGGATTGCCAGTTGAACTTGGTGTGGAGCAAAAACTTGGCATCACCAAAGAAGACATTGGCAAAAAAATTAGCGTTGACGAATACAACCGCAACTGCCGCGAAGAGGTTATGAAATACACCGACATGTGGCAAGACCTTACTTCGAAAATGGGTTATTGGGTAAACATGAACGACCCATACATAACCTACGACAACCGCTACATTGAATCGCTTTGGTACTTGCTAAAAGAGATTTACAATAAAGGTTTGCTTTACAAAGGCTACACCATTCAACCATACTCGCCAGCTGCAGGTACTGGTCTTTCGAGCCACGAGTTGAACCAACCAGGCTGCTATCGCGATGTGAAAGACACAACCGTTGTTGGTCAGTTCCGCATGATAAATCCAAAACCCGAAATGGCTCAATGGGGAACTCCATACTTTATTGCTTGGACCACCACACCTTGGACTTTACCATCGAACACCGCATTGTGCGTTGGCCCAAAAATTGAGTACGTTGCCGTTCAAACCTACAACGCATACACAAGCGAAAAAATAACTGTAGTGCTTGCAAAAGCATTGTTATACAACCACTTTAACAAGAAAGCTGAAGGTCTTGACCTTGAATCGTACAAGCCAGGCGACAAACTTGTTCCATTTAAAGTAGTGGGCGAATACATGGGTACCGACCTAGTTGGCATGAAATACGAACAACTGCTACCTTGGGTTAAACCAGTTACAGCCGATGCTCGCGGCAATTGGAAAGACGCAACCGACGAGGCTTTCCGCGTTATTCCTGGCGACTACGTAACCACCGAAGACGGTACTGGTATTGTTCACATTGCACCAACCTTTGGTGCCGACGATGCTAAAGTAGCAAAAGCTGCTGGTATTCCTTCGTTGTTTATGATTAACAAGAAAAACGAAACTCGTCCAATGGTCGATTTTTCGGGAAAATTCTACTTGCTTGACGATGTTAACGAGCAGTTTGTTGCTCAATGCATCGACACCGAGGCATACAAAGAGTTTGAAGGCCGTTGGGTTAAAAACGCATACGACCCACAATTCACTATCGATGGAAAATATGACGAGGCTGCTGCTCAGGCTGCCGAATCGCTCGACGTGTATATCTGCTTAAAAATGAAGGCAGCCAACAAAGCCTTTAAAATTGAAAAACACGTTCACAACTACCCACACTGCTGGCGCACCGACAAACCTGTGCTTTACTATCCTCTTGATAGCTGGTTTATCCGTTCAACCGCCGTTAAAGACCAAATGATAGAGTTGAACAAAACCATTAATTGGAAACCAGAATCGACAGGAACTGGTCGTTTTGGTAAATGGCTTGAAAACCTTAACGACTGGAACCTTAGCCGCTCGCGTTATTGGGGTACTCCTCTGCCAATTTGGGCTACCGAAGATGGTGACGAATGCAAATGCATCGGCTCGGTTGAAGAATTGTTTGCCGAAATTGACAAATCAATTGCCGCAGGCTTTATGACCGAAAACCCATACAAAGCAAAAGGTTTTGTTGTGGGCGACAATTCAAAAGAAAACTACGAGAAAATTGACCTTCACCGCCCTTACATCGATGGAATTATTCTTGTGTCGAACAGCGGTAAGAAAATGATTCGCGAAAAAGACTTGATTGACGTTTGGTTTGACTCTGGTGCCATGCCATTTGCTCAACGTCACTGGCCTTTTGAACACAAAGACGACTTTGATAAACTTTACCCTGCCGACTTTATTGCCGAAGGTGTTGATCAAACACGCGGTTGGTTCTTCACTTTGCATGCAATTAGCACAATGATTAATGGTAAAGTGGCATTCAAAAACATTATTTCAAACGGTCTTGTACTCGACAAAAACGGCAACAAGATGAGTAAACGTTTGGGCAATGCTGTCGATCCATTCTCAACAATCGAAAAATATGGTTCCGACCCATTGCGCTGGTACATGATTACCAATGCTCAACCTTGGGACAACCTTAAATTTGATATTGAAGGAGTTGAAGAAGTTCGCCGCAAATTCTTTGGCACACTCTACAACACATACGGATTCTTCTCGCTTTATGCCAACATTGACGGTTTCAAATATCAAGAAGCCGAAATTCCATTGGCTGAACGCCCTGAGATTGACCGTTGGATACTTTCGCTACTCAATAGTTTGATAAAAGATGTACAAAACGCATACGAAAACTACCAACCAACCGATGCAGGTCGCGCCATTCAAGATTTTGTAATGGACAACCTTAGCAACTGGTACGTACGTTTGAACCGCAAACGTTTCTGGGGTGGCGAATACAATAACGACAAAATTGCAGCCTACCAAACACTTTACACATGCTTGGAAACTGTTGCCATTTTGGCTAGTCCAATAGCACCATTCTATCTTGACCAATTGTATCAAGACTTGACACAAACCACAGGTCGCGCTACCACATCGGTACACTTGGCATCGTTCCCAAAAGTAAACGAAGCTGCTATTGATACCGACCTTGAAGAACGCATGGCTATTGCACAACGCATATCGTCAATGGTACTTGGTTTGCGCCGAAAAGTGAGCCTAAAAGTTCGTCAACCATTGAGCAAGATTATGGTGCCAGTGTTGAGCGAAAAAGCCAAACAACAAATAAGCGCTGTAGCCGACATTATTAAAACCGAAGTGAATGTTAAAGACATTGAACTAATTGACAACACTGCCGGTGTGCTTGTAAAACGCATCAAACCAAACTTTAAAGCTCTTGGTCCAAAATGCGGCAAAATCATGAAACAAGTGGCTGAGGTTATTGCCCAAATGTCGCAAGAAGATATTGTAGCATTTGAGCGCGATGGCAAATTTAACCTTACCGTTGCCGACCAAACCATTTGCCTTGAACCAGCCGACTGCGAAGTTTTGTCGGAAGATATTCCAGGCTGGCTAGTTGCAAACGATGGAAACCTTACCATTGCTCTTGACATTACCCTAACCGACGAGCTGAAAAACGAAGGCATTGCACGCGAGTTTATAAACCGCATACAAAACATTCGTAAAGACAGTGGCCTTGAAGTAACCGACAAAATCAACATTAAGATTAGCAAACATGCTGCTACCGATGCTGCAATTAACGCTTTTGCCGACTATATTAAGGCTCAAACCTTAGCTGTAAGCATTGAACTAGTTGACTCGGTTGCCAATGCAGTTGAAGTTGATATTGATGAGAATGTAATTGTGCTTGTTAAAATTGCAAAAGCATAAGGAGTTTACTTCCTAATAATTAACGCTCCATCTAGCATAAAAGCTGGTTGGGGCGTTTTTTTTTGCGAACAACACACTCGAATCTGAATCAATTTTGACTTATACGTCAAATTGCATAGAACCCACAAAATTTGACTATATCAGCCAGAAGATTAGTATTTGATATTAAAATAATCGAGTAAAGCTTTATACTGATCTTGTGCAGTAAGGCATGTATCACGCAGATAACCAGTCACATTAGACCACGGCTGTAATCCTCGATAATAGAACAATTTAAGCTCGTCGGTAATAATAAAAGGTACAATGTTGTTGGCCAAACATTCTTTAAACAGAATCAAGCGCCCCACACGCCCATTACCATCTTGAAATGGGTGTATGCATTCAAAACGCACATGAAAATCTAAAATATCGTCAAATGTTTTTTCACGCTTTGCGTTATATTCTGCCAACAATTCCTTCATTTCATGATGAACTTCCGCTGGAATAGTTGTCTCGTTGCCACCAATCTCGTTAGGCAGGCGCTTGTAATCACCCACTGCAAACCACGATTTTTGGCTATCTTGCGTATTGGTTTTCAACACACTATGGAGTTCTTTAATTAGCGCTTCCGACAAACGTTCTTCAGCACGATCTATAATCAAGTCGATGCATCGAAAATGGTTTACTGTTTCCATTATATCATCAATTCTTACACTTGAATCCATTGCTCCTATTGTATGAGTTTCGTATATGTAACGCGTTTGCTCATGTGTAAGTTGACTACCCTCGATATGATTAGAATTGTAAGTCAAATCGATTTGTGTACGATGATAAATTCCACCTTTCAACTGTGATGTTTTCTGCTCGCGCAAGGCAAGCAAAATTGCTGAAGGCTTTTTCGATTTGTTGTGCTGAGGCAAGACAGCATCATACGGTACGCTCCATGTCTTCCCCGTAAGAAAGGCGCCTTTGAGTTTCCCCAAGGCACAATAATTACGAATTGTTCGCTCGCTTATGCCATGTAATTTGGCAAATTCTGCAACTGATAAATAGTTCATATCGGCAAGGATTTAAACAAAAACGCATGCAAAATCGCAAAAATTTGCCGATATCGGCAAGAATTTTAAGCAAAAAAGTGCAAATTACTTTCTCTCTGACTTGCTTCGTAATGTTTTTTTTGTTCATCCGTGATTCATAACTTTGAAATTATTCTTAACTTTGTTTGTTATTACAATTAACCATTATATTTATTTAATCATGAGATACAAAACATTAGCTACCATAGCAATAAGTGTGTTGATGCCATTCGTAAGCAATGCACAAAAAGCCGATTCATATAAAGTAGTAAAGGTTCAAGGCGAAATACAAAGAGTGAAAACTGGCAACCTTTTATCGTTGGGCGACAATGTTGTTAGCAACGAGAATTTTGACTTTAAAACAACCAGTTCGCGCGCCGTTGTAGTAAACAAAGAGAAAGGCTGCATGATTTTGAGCGCAAAAGCCAACAACGAAGGTCCACAATTCCTTCCATCGTCAAACAACATGAGCGTAAGAGCAGCTTTGCCAGCCAATCCTACCGAAGTTATGGAATATTACTACGACAATGTGTTCATATCGGGTTTTGACAGCCTAAAGATTGATAATGAGGCTTTACAGATTGACGATGTGAATTATTTCACAGTAAATTATACAGCCAACAACAATTCGTATTCGGAAAAAATTGAACTAAAAAATGGGAAATTGGTGCTTCCAGCAACTCTTTTGGAAAAACAACCATCAAAAATAACCATTTGCTATAACGATGAGTATGGCGTAAACGGACAAACAGAATTCACTCCAGTGTATGCCGACAGCGAAACACTACGCGACGAAATTGCCGTAATCTTCTCAACCATAAAAGGCAAACGCAACGCCAAAGTATCAGCCTCAACATCGTTTGTAAACGATTTCTACGGAAAAACTACCGACGAAGCCATGGATGCTTGGATAAAATCAAACTTGAAATACTAAGAAAGCTGACTGATATTACAAATGCCTAATTGTTGATTACAGTTGGGCATTTTTTATTTATGCTCACTATGAAACACTTGTTACTTGCCGCCATTCTGCAAGCTTTTGCCTACCTCACATTTGGGCAATGCAACGAAAAAGAATCGATAGCCATTTTTAACCAAGCACAAGAACTTGACGACGAAGAGGCTGCCCCTTTGTTTGAAAAAGCTGCATCGGGATTCAGAAAATGCCAGCAATTTGACAACTATCTGATTGCCGCATACCACTCGGGCGTGGCATACTTAAACATTAACAACAATGATGCGGCACAAAGCATTTTGGAACAAGCCATTGCCGACACATACGGCAAAACCGATTCAACTGCTAGCGTCAATATGCTTATCTATCACACATTAGGCGAAGTTCACTATGGCAAAAAAGATGCTCACCGTGCCATTTTCTACTACAACAAGGCGCTACAATTGCTAGGCTCTGACGACTCTGAAGAACTTGCAGTGTGCTTATTCAACGCTGGCAACTCGTACGACATGCTTGCCAACTACGACGAAGCCATTGGCGCTCACCGCAAATCGATTGCAATGAAGGAGCGCCTTGAAATAGCCGATAGTTCCGATTATTTGCAATCATTCTCGGCTCTTGGCGACATTTACCAAGCAATGGGCAAAACCGACTCGGCAAACTTCTTCTTCAGTAAGGCTCGCGAGTTTGTTGATGTAGCTGACTGCGAATCAAAAATTTACATGCAATACAAAGATGCCTTAAACGCCATCAACAACAACGACTACGCATCGGCTGAATACTTGTTTGCCGAGGCCAAAAGTCTTTGCGAAGTGTCGAACCTTAGAAACAACATTTATGTAAGCTGTTGCATGTATTTGGCTCAGATATACGAGCGCAACGACAACACCAAAAAGGCCATGGGCGTGCTGCTATCGGCATTGCAAACCAATCCTGATAAAGACGAAACTTACTACAATATCTTGCTGGCATACGGCCGAATGGATGAAGACGTTAATGTATCGGCAGCTAAACTGCACGAAATAATAAACAATACCAGTAATAACGAACTGAAATGCTTGGCCCAACTTGAATTGGCAAAGAAACACGAACAAAAAGGCAATCTGCAATCGGCCTTCGGCATATATAGCCAAGTGGCTGAAAACATAAACAAGGACAACCATCCCGAAATAAGCGCACAAGCTACTTATGGCATCGGCAACATTTATTTTCAGAAAAACGATTTTGAAAAGGCATTGACAGAATATGCTGTAGCTCAAAAAGTTATAGCAAACAAGGATAAGGAATTATCGGCTGTAATTAGCGAAGCTCTTGGCAATGTTTATTTCAAAATGGATAGTCTGTCGCTGGCACTTGCTCAATACGAACAAGCTTTCTCATTGCTCAAACAACAGTTGGGCGCCACCAACTTCAGAACTCTATCGGCTGAAGAAAACATAGCCGCCATAGATGCTTTGAACTTGGACTTTGAAAAAGCTGCCGAAATTTACAATCGAAGTTTGACTACAAAACAAACTCTGTATGATGCAACCGACGCAAAAATGTTCGACCTATATAACAGTTACGCCAACGTGCTTTGCAGCATGGCAAACTATCAGGAGGCTGGAACTTTATACCAAAAGGCCCAACGCATATTGGAAACCCAAACTCTTACCGAATCAGCAAAGGACATTTTCTACAACAACCACGGATTGTACTGCAAATCGATAGGCGACTACAAGCAGGCATTGACCGACATGTTGAACTCACTCAACATTAAAAGCAAATTGTATGGCGAGAACAGTTTGAAATACGCCAACGCACTAAATAACCTCGGCACCATTTACATGCGCTTGGCTAACTACAACAAGGCTGGTGAATGTTTTGAGCAAGCTGAAGTAATCATTGTTGGCGCAAGTGGTGAACAATCGTTGGCATTAAGCGAGGTTTTTATCAATCAAGGAAACCTTTACAACCGATTAGGACAGAACGAGTTAGCGCTAGACTACTACAACAAAACTCTAAACATAAAATCGGACAACGGCAACGATGACGACAAGGATCTTGCTCCCATTTACAACAATATGGGCACTGTGCACCAAAATACTGAAGACTACCGCTTGGCTCTTTTCTTCTTCAAAAAAGCCCTAAACACTTACACAAAACACAATGGCTACAACTCGCAAGAAACTGCCGAGTCATACAACAATATAGGCAACACACTGCTTAAAACTGGGCAAATTGACGAGGCTATTGGCAACTATCGGAAAGCCACCGACATATACGCAAAATTTCCCGACATAAACCCTACACTGTCAGGCAATGCCTACAACAACATTGCCACTGCATACTTACAATCGGGGAAACTAGATTCGGCGCTGGTTTTCTACAACCAATCGCTTGACATTTACTACAAGGTTTTTGGTCATCAACATCCATACTTGGCTCTTATACACAATAGCATTGGCGACGTAAACATTCTGTTGGGCAACCATGCCCAAGCTATTGAATGCTACGGCAAGGCCATTGAGGCTAACCACGAAAACTTTAACCGCCAAACCGACGTTCTGCCTAACAAATCGGGATTCTACGACCAAAACATCTTTGTAAACTCGCTACTATCGAGAGCAACGGCTTATACGCAACAATATCTTCAAAATAAAAACTCAGAAGCCCTAACAACCGCACTGAAACATTTTCAGCTTTGCGACGAACTGATAGTAAGTATGCGCCGCTCGGCCATAACCAAAACCGACAAGATGAATCTTGGCGCTATTGCCGCTAAGTGCTATGAAGGCGCTCTTGAAATATGCACCGAAATGCTAAATGGCAACCTATCAGGAGAACAACGTAAACTATATGAGCAACAAGCTTTTACCTACATTGAAAAGAGTAAATCGAACTCGTTGCTTGAATCGATGGCCGGACAAGATGCAATGCAACTTGCCAACATTCCTACCGAACTACAGAAAAAAGAAAGCCAACTATCGGCTAACGTTCTGTACTTTGAAAAGTTGTTGGCCGAAAAACCTAGAAATTCTGCTCAAATTCGCGATAGCCTATTCAGTGCCAACCGCGCCTACGACTCATTCATAAAACAATTGGAACAAAAATTCCCTGAATATCATCAGCTGAAATACGCCAGCAACATAGTTGACTTGCGCCAATTGCAAAGCAAACTAACCGACGGCACTATGGTGCGCATGTATTTGATTGGTAAAGACATGATATATGCCGCTTGCATTTCGGGCAACCAGTTCAATGTTTCTTCGGCACCTAACTATAAAAATCTGACCGACACGGTAAAGGTTTACAGAAACGCAATGATTCAATCGTCGCAAAAGGCAGTAACTGACTACGGCCGCTTGGCTCGCATGCTGTACAAGACATTGTTTCCCGACACCATTGCCAACATTAGCAACCTAGTAATAATACCCGATGGCGCACTAAACCAAATTCCGTTTGAGAGTTTGGTTTCAGAAGACATTAACTGTTCAGTTTATGACTATACCAACTACTCATTCTTGATAAAAAGTTTCGCCATAAGTTACGCTTACTCGGCAACCTTGTACTACCGCGACATTACTCGCCCACAAGACAATGGCGCATCGGGCTGGCTTGGCATGGCGCCTGTGTTTACCAAAGGCAAATACTCAGGAGTGGAATTGAATAGCAAATGGAAAAAGAAGGAGCTGAACCACACCGACTTGATTGTAGTTGAAAACAGCAAGCTTGCGCCTTTGGTTTCGTCGGAACCAGAAATCAGAAACATATTCGCAATGTTTACCAAAGCGGGCATACCAGCAAAGGCCTACCTTTGGGGAAGTGCCAACCGACAAAACTTTAGCAACGACTCCATTGCCCAAACAAAATACATTCATTTGGCAACACACGGATTTGTCAACTCCGAACGACCAGAACTGTCGGGTGTGCAATTGAGCCCACTGCAAGGCGACGACCAAAAAGGCATGCTCTACTCAAACGAGGTTTACGGTATGAAACTAAAATGTGACTTGCTGATTCTTTCGGCTTGCGAAACTGGACTAGGAAAAATTATGAAAGGCGAGGGAATTGTAGGATTGTCGCGAGCATTCCTCTACGCAGGCGCATCAAACTTGATAGTATCGCTTTGGAAAGTTTCTGACAACTCAACATCGCAAATGATGGTGGAGTTTTACAAGCAAATGTTGGCTCCTGAAAATGCAAACCTCAACTACGCTGAACTTTTGCAAAAAGCTAAACATTCGCTCATAAACGACAAATCGTATTCACGCCCTTATTATTGGGCACCATTTATTGTAATAGGTGATTAATCAATCAGATATGGCATCTTCATTCCACAAATTCATACTTTGCATTTCAGCATTATTGCTTGCATCAACCACTAGCGTAGCTCAAATCGACCTATTTCCAAACTTCAACGGAACAGTATCGAGCCCAGCACTATCGCACGATGGCTCAAAATTAATTTTCATCGGCATAAATGAAACTTCTACTGCCGTATATGAATCGCGCAACAACAACGGCAACTGGAGCGAACCAACCATAATCCCCATTTTTTCTGAAGAACTACAAAATGCCAACGTTGGAGGTTTCTCGTTCAATCACGATGCATCACAATTGCTTTTCCACGCAAAGGTTGATTCCACATTCGACATTTACTATTTGACATTCAACAACAATAAATGGCAAAACTTGACAAAGATTGGCCAACCTATCAGCTCCAACGAGGACGATTTTTCTCCAACTCTTTCGGTTGACAACAACTATATGTTTCTGCTTCGTCCAAAAACAAAAACCAAAAGCAAAAAATCTGACGACGTTTGCAAGGAATTGGTTCTATACTATAGAAACAACGACAACGAATGGGTTGGACCAAACATGTTGCCAAAGTCGTTTAACGAAGGTTGCCAAGAATCGCCATTTCTATGTGCCGATGGTAAAACACTATTCTTTTCGTCGATGAGACCAGACACCACACCCAATGGCGCAAAAACTCCCGACGACGTGTATAACATATATTACACTCAACTCATATCGGGAACAATGCTTGAAAACAACTGGTACCTTCCACAATACCAAGGTTGGGCTAGCTCCGATTTTAACGACCTTTCGCCTCGCGTAAACCAAGACGGTTCAATATTCTTGAAAAGCAACTACTCAAAAAAAACTTCAAAAAAGCATCCCAACAAGACCTACCAATACGAAATTAACCCTAACGTAAAGCCATTGCCCACTATGACTTTGCACGGAACAATAAAAGATTCGGACACTGGGCTACCCATGAAAGCACAAATAACCTTGACCGATGCCATTTCTTCTGCTTCGTTGGCAAGCTACTCAACCGACCCAAATGGGCAATATGTTGTTTACCTAAACGAAAACATGAACTACAAAATTGATTTTTCAGGTGAAGGCTACTCACACTCATACCTAAACATTTCAACCGACTTTTTTACAGAAGATATTGACAAACAGTTCGATACAACACTATTTTCGACCTTTAGCTATAATCTGAATGTTTACGATGACGAACTTTATATTCCACTGAAAGCAAGCATCTCAATACGCGACTCTGCCAGCAACGAGTTGATTATTGATAGCATGAATATGATTGGGAATGGACAATACTCAACCAAACTCAACATTGGTCGAACCTATAAATTCCATGTAGAATGTGAGCATTTTACTCCACACGATTTTTACCTCAACGCCATTGCTGACTTGTTTTACAACGAGTTTGAAGAAGATATTGAACTTAGTCCTACCAAAACTATTATGATTCTTGACGTTGACGCAGGCGAAAGCAACGACTCTGTTATTGTTAACGTTAAAAACTTGAGCCGAAACGAAACTAAATCGGTTATTGCAAAACGCGACAAAGACGGCAACCTTATAGTGGAACTACGCGAAGGCGACAGTTACGAAATAGACGTGGCTAAAAAAGGTTATACATTCAATAGCACCAAAGTGAATGCAACCAAATCGAAAAAAGCACAAAAGCTGAACATAAAACTTGACTTGCTGACAAAAGACACCAAAATGACTTTCAACAACATTGCCTTTGAAACCAATTCGGCAGAAATAACTGCAGGCTCATTCACTGAACTGAACCGGCTTATTGAATTCTTAAACCTAAACAACGATATTAAAATAGAACTATCGGCCCATACCGACGATGTGGGCTCCGATTTCTATAACATGCGACTATCGGACAAACGCGCTAAATCGGTTGCAACATACCTAATAAATAACGGCATTTCCGAGTCACAACTTATTTCAAAAGGCTATGGCGAATCGCAACCATTAGTGCCAAACTCATCGGACGAAAATAGAGCACTAAACCGCCGCGTTGAAGTAAAAATTATTGAATAACCTTAGGAATTAATCGTATGAAAAAATATATTCTACTGATTATTACAGCTTTAATCTTCACCACTAGTTTCGCTCAAAGGTATAAAGTCATTTACGAAAACATTAAGTCGATGGACGAGAACGAAGCGTATCTTACGCTCGAAGCTTTTTCACGTTCCATATCAAACAGCCATTCGGCTTCGCTTTACAAACTGTCAACTATCATCGAGCACCGCATTTCATCATACGACCCGTTTTTGCAGGAAATGACCATTTACCAAAACTTAAAGAACTTAAACCTTTATTTGAATTTGGCCCTACTCAATTTGAACGAGAAAGTGGCTCGCCAAGATGGTGAATACTTTGACGGTATAGCTGCTGAAAACCCCAAAAAAGGTCCTACATACGAAGAGATTAACACCGCTTTGCAAACTAAACTTGAAAACCTAAAACTATACAATAAGTACTTTGAGCAAAACAGAAACTTCTTGCTGCAAGCCGCCACCAAATACAATACTTGCATTGAATTGTTTGGCGAGATAAACAAACGCAACAGCAAACTAAAGGACCTTTACTTTTTGGTTGACGAAAGTTTGCGCCAACAACTAAACGACCTACAAACCAACTTCGATTCAACATTATTCTATTTGGCAGAATTGCAAAAGTCGGTAACAGAATATCCTATGTTGAACTATAAGTTCAAGTATAAACTGAATCCCATAAACATATACCGCATGCATGGCCTTACTCAAGCCAACTTTTTAGCAGCAGAAATTCAGTTGTGGGATTTTCGCCAATGGATAAACTCATTCTACAAAACCATTGACGACGAGGTTGCCTACTTGCACAACAACGTAAAGGACCTTGACAACCAGCACGAAAACTACATCAACATGCTGGCCGATAACAACATAAACGATGTGCCAAGCAACTACAAGGTTCCACAATACTTGCTTAACAAGATTTATAAGTACGACTTTATATCGTTGGCTGGCTCGTTGATGGTTTGCCAACAAGCCCAAATTGACTACTTACAACAACTTACATCGTTTCAAAAAGACACTAGTTTTTTTGCCCTTAATAGGAATACTCCTACCAACAATTTCTTTTCACTATCCATCAGCAAAAAACACGTTTCAGACTCGTTGCTTACCGATTTTGAAAAGAACATATCGGAAGAAGGCATGAAAAAATACAGCAACGTGTTTATTGATAAGTACAACGGTGCCGATGGGTTGAAACAATATGTAAACGAGCACGCTGACCTTAACAAGTCGCTGTTCGACAGCAAGATAAACGCAATTGCGCAAATGATGCTCGACTATAACATTAAGGACTCAGCCAATAACCATTTCCTTATTTACAACTCCGACACCATTTTTGCGCAGATTGTTCCTCAAACTGAAATAAAAGCTCCCGGATATTACATACATAACAAATCTGTCACCACTAGCAAACAGACCTTAATATCAGGCACTTACGTTTCGCCCAAAAAAGAAATGTTGGGTTTTGTTGCAAGCATCGACACTGCCAAAAACATTCAATGGCTAAAACAATTCAAGCAAGGCGCTGCTCTTAGATCGTGCTTGCACGTTATGCCTATAAATGCCGAAATTGCTACCATTGTAACCTCTACCACAAAAACTGGCGATATAACCAACTTTATGCTGCTGCTTGATGGCAATACTGGCGATGTAAAACAATCGATGAAGCTTAATGTTAAGGAGATGCCTCGCAAATTGCTAGTTGACGACATCGACAACAAATTCATAATTGTATTTGGTGGCAAAAGTCAGCAACTATTTACAATGGAGCCTAACAATATGCACGTTTGTTGCCTCGATTCAAAACTCAATACCGCATGGGAATCTAACATTCCGTTTACTGGTTATATTTGTAATGTAGTGAAAACCAATGATATATATTACATAACAGGTGGATTCTCAAAAATCAAAGGCTTTGATAACGAGGAAACTGACCTTGAAAATGGTTGCGGTTTTTTTGAATACTCAATTGATGGCGATGGCAATTGGGCAAACGACCACTACTACGACTCCGAAACAGCTTCATATCCATTGTGGGTTTCGAAAGTGGACAATATGAAACTAGAAGTAGTGTCGCTACTGAACAATGCACCACAATCTGCATCAGACTCAACAACAATAGAAGCGGCCTACATTCAGTATTCATTTGACGGCTACGAACTTTTCCGTAGCAAGTAGCAAATGCCTATTATATTCTTAGACCGATAACTAGGATATCGTCAACCTGTTCGTAGTCTGCCTTGAATTCTATGTGTATATTGTCCAAAATTTGGCGTTGACGCTCCATTGGCAAATTCCATATCTGCAACAGACTTTGCCTAAATCGGTTCTTCTTGAATTTCTCAGTACCGTTTTGTCCACCAAATTGGTCGCAGTAGCCATCGGAAAAGAAATAAAGGCAATCACCCTCTTGAACACTGATGGTGTTGTTTGCAAAATGTTTTTGGTTTTGCACAATATCGCCAAACGCGCACGGCATTTTATCTACCTTATATTCAATAAGTTCTCCGTTTCTTATTAAAAATAACGGGTTGTGGGCTCCTGCAAACTGCACTTCCATTTTCTCCCTATCGATGGCCAACAAACATAAGTCCATACCATCTTTAGCTGCATTATCTCCTTTGTCGGAAAAAGAGCGTATAATGCTTTCCCTCAGCTCGTCGAGTATGATGCCAGGTTCGTCGTTGTGCTCCACTTTTACAATCGAATTCAGCGAGTTCATGCCAAGCATGCTCATCATGGCTCCTGGAACACCGTGACCTGTGCAGTCAGCGGCCGTAATTATTAGCTTTTTACCAAGCTCAGCGCACCAATAAAAATCGCCACTCACTATGTCGCGAGGCTTAAACAAGATGAACGAATCGCTTACATAGTTTTTCATACACTCGGTGTTTGGCAACGATAGGCGTTGAATACGGGCCGCATAGTTGATGCTATCGGTTAACTCCATGTTCTGTTCCTTAATGGTGTCAAGTTGCTCGCTTATCTGCTTTGTTTGACGCTTTACTTCCATGTCAAGCAATCGGTTTCGTGCCTTCAACTGATAGGTGTAGTATTTTACACCTCCGTAAATCATCAGCATAACGAGTAGCAAATAAATAACGTAGGCTACAATTGTACGATACCATGGTGGTCGTATGGTGAACGAATATTCGGCAATGCTACTTTCGATGCCAAACACGTTGCGCGCCCTTACTTGAAATATGTACTTTCCTTCGCGCAAATTATTGAACGACACGCTGTTTGACCCTAACCAGTTGGACCAGTTAGTCATCAATCCTGATAAGTAATATGAATATTCGAGTGCGCCTGGGCAACGGAACCATGGTGCCGAAAAGTTAAACGAGAGCGAATTATACTTATAGCTTATCTTCTTGTTTGGCGTTCTAATAAAGACATTTGGCGCATCGGTTATTATTTCCCTGTTCACTACGTAGTACGACACATAGTCAATAGGCGAATAGTTATCGCACATTACCAAACCGCCTACCGTTCCTAACCATATATACCTATTGTTTGTAGCATAAATGGCATTAATCTTACCAACGTCAAGGCCGCGGAATTTCTTGTCGTTCAACGTACTGTCGCCTTTGCTGTAATAAGCAATGTTGGTGCCTTGCGAAATCCACGCAGTGTTGTCGTCGCTCTTTACCATAAATAGGTTGCCCATCATGTTTAGCTCGTCGGCAGGCGTAAAATAAAACAATTCGTAAGTATGAAGCGTGTCGTCGATAGATGTTGTCACACGCTCGTTGCCTGTTTTGCAAATGATGCCATTGTTTAGAAACATCACTTGCCCATATAGTTTTATTGGTTTTGAAGGACCAGGTTTTAATCCATTGGTCTCGCCATAATACTCAACCGAGGCATCAAAACCATCGTAGTTTACTTGTGCTATGCCCTGTGTGCTAGAACCGAGCCAAATGGTGTATATTCCAATGCTATCAACCTGATTTTCGATATCAGTTACACTGAATCCCTCTGCCTCTCCAATAATTGGAATCCACTTATTGTCAATATTTTCGCAAATAATGAGACCTTGACTACCTCCAGCAAACAGACACATACCATCGGCACTTACCGATATGCAATGAACATCGGCGCTCGATAGTTTTTCAAACTTGCCGTAAGCCGACATTACAAACAAACCATCGGCAGTGCCAACAAAAAGCGATTCGGAAGTTCTTGCCAAGCACCAAACCGTATTTTTTAGGTTGCCCACCTCTTCAAAAAGCGCTTCAGTGTAGTTTCTCAAATTGCGCTTTTGAACCAACAGTCCGTTTGACGTACCTACAAATAACTGCCCTTTATAGTCAATCACCGCATTTACGCTACCATTTATTCCACTTTCTGACGAAAATACAGATATAACATCGTTAGTAGGCAATAGCGTAATGCCCTTGTTAGTTGTTATCCAAATGTTTTGCTCGCGGTCGCAGAAAATGTTGTTTATGCAATTGTCTATCAATCCGTTGTTAATGTTCTTATGCGAAACAATTGTTCCGTCGGTATTGACAATCATAACGCCATTGTCGTACGAACCAAGAGCCAACGTAGTATCGTTAATTAAAATGCAACTAGTTACCTTAAAATCTTCGTTCTTAATAGTCTTATCAAGTTTCGACGTGTTAGGTGTTATCTTATTGTCGTGCAATATCCAAGACCCGTCTTCGTAGCTGACTATCAATATGCTATCGCCATCTATTGACAACATTCCAAATATTCCCACGTTGGCAAACACATCGCCATTTGGCACTACCGAAACGGTATCGGCATTCAACACAGCAAGCCCCACTTCACGCTGACGAACGTAAAGTTTATTGTTGACACAAAACGAATTATGAAAAGTTGTGCTCGGTTCTATAATGGTGATTTTTTCGCCGTCATAAGCAAAAATGTAATTGTAGCTCTGAAAATAAACCCTACCATCAATACGGTAAATTTTCCATATTTCGGAGAATGGCGAAATGTAGTTTCTTATTGAATCAGACAGCGAATAATAATCGAACGACTCGCCATTTTCGTGCAACAAAAGCATTCCAAACTCATTTGAACCGCCTACAAAAATGGTGTCGCAAGTCGGGTTTGTCAAAATGGACTTAACCCATACTCCAGGCTTTACACTAATGCGGTCCCAAAAACTGCCATCGTATTTGAAAATGGCATTGGCTGTGCCAAAAAACATAATGCCTTGCGCATTTTGGGCAATGGCATAGTTCTCAGCATCATAGTTTTGTCCATAATTTTTTGGACCATAATTTACTGGTGAGTAATTTCTTATTTGCGCGTTGGCCACAATTGGTACTACCAACAATATAAGCAGAATGGCTCTTTTAATCATCTTTATTATTTCATACTTGATTATACAAATATGCAAAAAAGAGAATGATAAAGACTAAGAACATATTACGTCGTACAAACGGCTTTGAAGTAACTGACAAATTCAACATTAAGATTAGCAAGCTCTTTATAACACCTAAATCGGTGAAAGAAGATATATTCTTTTACCGATTTTTTGTTTGTTTCGATATGCGAATGGCTATATATGTTTTACATATTTATATTATTCGCATAGTTTGACGCAAAAAAACCGACTGCTTTTAGGCAATCGGTTTTATGAGTTTTTATGCAAGATCTAGTTAAGAATACTTTCTACTTTTCTTTGCCATTCTCGTCAATATAAACTCTTGTTGTTTTTAGCCGCATCAAACTTACTTTTACCAGTAAAACTTGCTCTTTTCTATTTCACAACCTACATTTGTTGTATTTAGGATAAAACTCGTTTCTAAATATTGTCTGTTGCTTGCAATTCATCAATTATCAACTTGGTAGAAACATTGATAATCTAAAATCTCATGCTATCGAATAATAGACAATAGGCAAAATAGATAATGTTTTCACGTAACAAAACTTTGTTACCTTTGCGCTACAATTGTGGAAAGATTTGAGATGATTGCAACCACAGAAAAAAATGCTAAAGCACATTCTTTTCCTTTTATCTCGACTTTCCCTTTAACTTATTAAATTTTAATTAGTTATGGGATACTTATTTACTTCTGAATCGGTGTCGGAAGGACACCCAGACAAAGTTGCCGATCAAATTTCGGACGCCATTGTTGACCAATTTTTGGCCTACGATGCAAAATCAAAAGTAGCTTGCGAAACACTTGTAACCACAGGACAAGTGGTTGTAGCTGGCGAGGTTAAATCTGATGCCTACGTTGACGTGCAAGAAGTGGCACGCGAAGTGATTAACGCCATTGGCTACACCAAAGCCGAGTATCGTTTCGATGGCGAATCGTGCGGTGTGCTATCGGCTATACACGAGCAGTCGGCCGACATTAACCAAGGCGTTGAGCGCGAAAAACATGAAGACCAAGGCGCTGGCGACCAAGGTATTATGTTTGGTTATGCTAGCAACGAAACCGACAACTACATGCCTCTATCGCTCGACCTTGCACACCAATTGCTTATTGAACTTGCTGCTATTCGCCGCGAGGGTAAAGTAATGACCTACCTTCGTCCCGATGCAAAAAGCCAAGTTACTATTGAATATGGCGACGATAACAAACCTCAACGCATTCACACCATTGTTATTTCAACCCAACACGACGAGTTTGACGAAGAGGTTGCAATGCAAAACAAGATTAAACAAGATGTGATTGATATTCTTATTCCACGCACATTTGCCAAAATGCCACAACGTGTTCAGGCTTTACTCAATATGAACAACCTAACACTACACGTTAACCCAACTGGCAAGTTTGTAATTGGTGGACCTCATGGCGACACCGGTTTAACTGGTCGCAAAATTATTGTTGACACCTACGGCGGCAAAGGCGCACACGGCGGTGGCGCATTCTCAGGCAAAGACCCATCGAAAGTTGACCGCTCAGCTGCTTACGCTGCTCGCCACATTGCCAAAAACATGGTTGCTGCTGGCGTTGCCGACGAAATGCTTGTTCAACTAGCCTACGCTATTGGCGTTGCTCAACCTGTTAGCGTGTTTGTAAACACATTTGGCACTGCCAAAGTGAAAGCAACCGATGGCGAGATTGCCGAAAAAATAAACCAATTGTTCGACCTTCGTCCAGCCGCCATTGAAGACCGCTTGAAACTTCGCAAACCTATTTACCGCGAAACAGCTGCCTATGGCCACATGGGTCGCCAACCTAAAACTATTACCAAAGTGTTTAATAGCCCTTATCTTGGTAAAAAAGAGATTGAAGTTGAGCTATTTACTTGGGAAAAAGTTGATTACGTTGAAAAGATAAAAGCCACATTCGGGTTATAACCTACTTAAAGCTGAACAATACAAAAGCTCGTGGCTGCGGCTGCGGGCTTTTTTGTTTTTAACAGGCATTGGCAAATTGTTGCACTACTCACGCTGGCATTTTTTACAAAATAGCTGCTAATTAGGCCATAACTTCCTATTGCTTAAAAATATATCTTTGCGCTTTAATTTTTTAAGAGCATGAAAGACTACAAAAGATACACCATTACATCGGCTCTACCCTACGCCAACGGACCTGTACACATTGGCCACTTGGCAGGTGTTTATGTTCCAGCCGACATATATGTGCGCTACTTACGCGCCAAAGGCAAAGACGTGGTTTTTATTGGCGGTAGCGATGAACACGGAGTACCAGTAACCATCCGCGCACGCAAAGAGGGAATAACCACACAAGAGGTTGTTGACCGCTATCACAAACTAATCAAAGAATCGTTTGAGGAGTTTGGTATCTCGTTTGACATTTACTCGCGCACCACAAGCAATATTCACCACAAATTTGCATCAGACTTCTTCCGCACCCTTTACGACAAAAACCAGCTTGAAGAACATACTGAAGAACAATTCTGCGACGAAGTTACCGGCGAATTCCTAACCGACCGCAACATTGTAGGAACATGCCCACGATGCGGAGCCGAAGGCGCTTATGGCGACCAATGCGAAAAATGTGGCGCTACTCTTTCGCCCGACGAACTAATCAATCCAACTAACAAAAATAATCCTGGTCACGGACTAGTTAAACGCCCTACCAAAAACTGGTATCTACCACTTGGAAACTACCAGCAATGGTTAAAAGAATGGATTATTGACGGCCACAAAGAATGGAAAACCAACGTGTATGGTCAATGCAAAAGTTGGCTCGACATGGACCTTCAGCCCCGTGCCATGACCCGCGACCTTGAGTGGGGCATTCCTGTGCCAGTTGAAGGTGCCGATGGCAAAGTACTTTACGTTTGGTTTGATGCTCCTATTGGCTACATATCGAACACTAAAGAACTTTGCGACCGCGAACCTGAAAAATGGGGCTCGTGGCAACAATGGTGGCAAGACGACGACACTCGCCTTATCCACTTTATTGGCAAAGACAACATTGTGTTCCACTGCATAATATTTCCAACCATGCTAAAGGCACATGGAGGTTACATTTTGCCTGAAAACGTGCCTGCAAACGAGTTCCTAAACCTTGAAGGCGACAAAATTTCGACCTCAAGAAACTGGGCTGTTTGGCTAAACGAGTACTTGGTCGATTTTCCTGGCAAACAAGACGTGCTTCGCTACGTGCTTACTGCCAATGCTCCAGAAACCAAAGACAACGACTTTACTTGGAAAGACTTTCAAGCCCGCAACAACAACGAGTTGGTAGCCATTTTGGGAAACTTTGTAAACCGCACAATAGTGCTTACACAAAAATACTATGGCGGCAAAACTCCATCCATTACCGCAATTACCGACTACGACAAAGAAATACTTGCCGAACTAGCTGCAAGTAAAGAACGCGTAGAACAAGCCCTTGAGCAGTTCCGTTTCCGCGAGGCTCTAAAACTTGTTATGGACATTGCACGTCTTGGCAACAAATACCTAGCCGAAACCGAACCTTGGAAAGTTGTAAAAACAGATGCCGAAAGAGTGCAAACCATAATGAACATCAGCTTGCAAATTGTGGCCAACCTTTCAATTGTTTGCGATCCATTTATGCCATTCAGCGCTGAAAAAATGTGCAAACTACTAAACATTGAAAAACTAAACTGGGAGCAACTTGGTTCCGATAAGTTGATAGCCGACGGCCACCAAATAGGCGAACCTTTCCTTCTGTTTGAAAAAATTGAAGACGAGTCCATTGACGCCCAAATAAAACGACTTGAAGATATAAAGAAGGCAACTGAAGAGTCTAAACTAGCCGAAGCACCTGTAGCTCCGCTTAAACCTGAAATAACTTACGACGACTTTAGCAAGATGGACCTTCGCACCGCAACAATTCTTGAGGCCGAACGCGTTCCTAAATCCGACAAGTTGATGAAACTTCTTGTTGATACAGGTATCGACAAACGCACCGTTGTTTCGGGCATAGCCAAACACTTTACTGCCGAAGAACTAATTGGCAAACGTGTCACCATATTGGCCAACCTTGCCCCACGCAAACTAATGGGCATCGAAAGCCACGGAATGATTCTAATGGCCGAAAACTACAATGGCGATTTGGCAATGATACCTGCCGAAAAAGACGTGAAAAATGGTTCAGTAATTTGCTAACACACTGATTATGCAACAATTATACATATACAACACATTGTCGCGCACCAAGCAACCATTCAAATCGATAACTCCCGATAGAGTTGGAATGTATGTGTGCGGACCAACCGTTTACGGCGATGCCCACCTTGGACACGCCCGCCCAGCCATCACTTTCGACATTCTGTATCGTTACTTGTTACATCTTGGCTACAAAGTGCGCTATGTGCGCAACATAACCGACGTTGGCCACCTTGAGCACGATGCCGACGAAGGTGAAGACAAGATTGCAAAAAAAGCTCGCCTTGAACAATTGGAGCCAATGGAAGTGGTGCAACACTACACATTGCGCTACCACGAGGCCATGAAAAAACTTAACGTGCTGCCTCCAACCATCGAGCCACGCGCATCGGGCCACATTATTGAGCAAATTGAATTTGTAAAGAAAATTCTCAACAACGGTTTTGCATACGTAAGCAACGGGTCGGTTTATTTCGACATTGAGGCCTACAGCAAAAAATTCAACTACGGCAAACTATCGGGACGCAACGTTGAGGAGATGCTTTCGACCACACGCGACCTTGACGGACAAGAGGAAAAACGTAACACTTGCGACTTTGCCCTTTGGAAAAAGGCTCAACCTGAACACATTATGCGTTGGCCATCGCCTTGGAGCGACGGTTTCCCAGGCTGGCACATGGAATGTTCGGCCATGAGTTGCAAATACCTTGGCGAAGAATTTGACATTCATGGTGGCGGCATGGACCTTGTGTTCCCTCACCACGAGAGCGAAATAGCACAATCGGCAGCTGCACTTGGCCACGATTCGGTGCGCTACTGGATGCACAACAACATGATTACCATCAACGGACAGAAGATGGGCAAATCGTTAGGCAACTTTATCACACTCGACGAGTTTTTTAACGGCTCGCACAAGGACAAAGACGGCAACGAGATGCTTGCTCAAGCCTACTCGCCAATGACCATTCGCTTCTTCATCCTTCAGGCCCACTACCGTTCAACAGTCGATTTTGGCAACGATGCACTACAAGCATCTGAAAAAGGTCTTGCAAAGATTATTGATGCCTTCAACCGATTGATGAAACTTCAAGCAGGCAAAGAAACAACTGTTGACGTGGCAGGCTTGCGCCAACGCTGCGAGGACGCCATGTGCGACGACTTGAATACTCCAATTGTGATTTCGCACTTGTTTGATGCTGCCAAAGCCATAAACACCGTTTCAGACGGCAAAGGCACCATTAACGAGGCTGACCTAAACGAGTTGAAGGACGTGTTTAAGACTTTCGTTATTGATGTTTTAGGATTGCAAGTAGAGGAATCGGGCAACAGCAGCAACGAAGCCTACAAACAAGCCATAGATTTGCTACTTTCGATTCGCCAACAAGCCAAAGCCAACAAAGATTGGGCTACAAGCGATAAAATACGCAACGAACTTTCATCGCTTGGATTCACCATAAAAGACACAAAAGACGGATTTGAGTGGAGTTTATAGGACTGCGTCAATTGACAATTGACAATTGACAATTGACAATTGATAATGAAATGCTGAAAACCCAAGGTTTTCAGCATTTTTTGTATAGCATTGTTTAATAGGCGATTATGGGGTTTTTGCACTATAAAAGTGCATTTTTGGCGTTTTTTTGCACTTTCGAGGTGCAATTTGACACACTTTAATTAATGTTGCTTAACCAAAGACTTTGTTACTTCTCCAAAGCTTTTGATACTATTTTATCGATATCAGAAGGTTGGAAAGAGCGGTCAAGGACTACGCCATCCTTATCAAAGAGAATAAGCTCTGGTATACCATAGATACCATAGATATCAGTAGGGATTTTGTCGGCATCGATAATTAGGCTCCATGTCATTCCTTCCTCTTCGATAGCCTTAATGCTTCTATCGTGTTTATCCCATACGGCAATACCGAGGACATTAAAATTATCGCCTCCGAACTTCTCATAAGCAGCCTTGATATAAGGCATAGCGCGACGGCAAGGACCGCACCAGCTTGCCCAAAAATCGACAAGAACTACCTTGCCATTACCGATATAGTCGGAGAATTTAGCAGGTGTACCATCAAGATTACCCTTTTCGATAGAAAAATCGATGAACTTAGTGCCAGGCTTAGTATTCTCGAAATTCTCCTTCTGCTCTGTACCCGTCTTAATTGGACCATAAGAAGCGACATAGTCGCCAGCATTGTCGAGAGCAGCCATGTATGTGTTGAAGTCAAGTTTTTCAGCAGACTGTATATAGCTATCCCAGAATACGAATTGACCGAAAGCATTATTCTTGTTTAGGTTTATAAGGCTATCAGCGTGAGCCATTAGTGTTTGGTTGTAATCGTTCAAAAGCGCTTCTATAGCTGCATTTTTGCTATCTTCATCCTTGGTAGAGTCAGTCAATATAGCCTCGTATTGTTGGCCCGCAGACTTTGTGAGTTCGCTAGAAAAGCTGATAAACTTGCCGAGGTTATTATTAAGAGGAGTACCCTCGCCACAAGCAGTTTCAAAATTGACATTGATATCGCCGGGCTCAACGATGATATTAGCGTATGTACGAGCGTTAGGAACCTTCACGCGGCGGATTTGAGAGCCATCGATAGTGCCAAATATAGTAGCCTTAGCATTGAGAACAACAGCAGAGTCGGTATTTGACTCTGTCTCATAATCGTACAGATAAACTACAGTACTATCTGCCACGTCAGGGAGATCCATTATAACAGCGTACTTATTGTTTTGGCATGATGCCAGAGAGATAGCAGCGAGAAATAAAAATATTTTTGTTTTCATACTATAGTTAGTGTATTTGCGTTATTAACGCAGCAAAGATGTTGTTGTACATTTGTATGTCACCCACAAAGATGATGCTTATTTGACTATTAACCAATATTAGTTCTTGTATTCACTATATGAATATATTTTTCTTTCTTTAAGAACCATTGTAACAAACACGTCAATAATTCAAGCCAAACATCCATATAGGCACAATATTTCCAGACCCATATTCAATATCATCTTTCACAACAAAAGCCTTATCAATATTAGCAATCTGCTTTTGCTTTTTGCTTTTTCCTCCAACCTCAAAAGTCAAACCATTTATCTCAAAATCAGAAACCTTTGAGCTTACTACTACATTATTCACTCTCATTTGGTTTAGGAAAAATGTTTCGCGTATGTTTCCAATGTTTGAAGCTTCCTCACCTAACAAATAAGCAATGTTCGGATTATCCAAATAAACCTTCTCAACCTTTCCCAAACCCATTATGCCATTTGTAGCATCGCGCAATTGAGCTATCATTCCCGCATCTTCCATATAAAGTAAATAATCAGCCAAATCGTTACGACTAACATTTATCATTTTTGAAATTTTATCCATAACAGGCTTAAAAGGAACACTCATGGCAATAATGCCTAATAGCTTTTTGAGTTTTCGTCCCGTTGAAGCATTCATGTTAGCATATTGGGGAATGTCAGTTTCCATTGTAAGATTGATTACCTGATTTAACTTCACCTCAAACAAACTTTCGGCAGCAATGGGATAATAACCACGCTGTAAATAATTCTTGAAAGCAGAAATAGGATGAGGCATGTTGTCAATTGAAAATGGTTCGCCACTAATTATTTGTTCAATAGGCAAAACCTGAGTATTAACATGATGAAACATAGCAAGATACTCACGAAACGACAATCCCTGCATTCTATAAATTGGAGACCTTCGGCTAAGGTCAGACTCTCCTTTTGTAATATCTAGCACCGATGAACCAGTAAATGCCACCTTCATATCGGGATGTGTATCGTAGATTTGTTTCAGTTCCTTCGACCAATTTGGATATTTATGAACCTCATCTATAAACAAATGTTCACCACCCTCAATTGAAAACTGATCGGCAAGTTCAACCAACGTATGGTTTGAAAAATAAGTATTGTCGGCCGACACATAAAACATTCGTTCTTCGGTTTGATGCGCCTTTATATACTGCAAAAAAAGCATAGTCTTTCCCACGCCTCTAGGACCTACAAGACCAAACATTCGTTGCTGCCAATCTATCTTCTCGTACATATATCGATAAAAATCAGTAGGCGTGCTTTGCAACTGATTTTGCATATAAACAACTAAATTGATATCCATAAACAACTATTTTTTAGCAAAAGTAACATTTTGCACCACAAAGGTGCAATTTTTCTGTGCATTATGCACTTTCGTGGTGCAATTTGGTATCTGCAAATAGAAATACTTAAACACAAAACCGAATAAAATACCCAACCTTACAAATCGTCTTTTAACGTGAATATACCTTACTTTAAACCTTTGGTATGTAACACACTTAAAAGCCACAGATAAGTTACTTTTATATTCAAAACCGACAAAAAATGCCATAAATTCGCAGTCGAAAAAAAATAGAACATAAAAACTAGAGATATGCAAAAGAGAACAAAAGTTGTTGATGTACTGAAATCAGGTGCCGTAGGCTCTGAAGTAGTAGTAATGGGCTGGGTGCGAACAAAACGCGACAGCAAGACCGTAGTGTTTATTGCCATAAACGACGGATCGACCATCAACAATGTGCAAGTAGTGGCTGACGTTACCAACTTTGACGAGGAGATGATGAAACAGATAACCACAGGCGCATGCCTTAGCGTTACTGGAACACTTGTTGAAAGCCAAGGCGCTGGTCAAAGCGTTGAAATTCAGGCTAAAGACATAAAATTGTTTGGTGCTTGCCCTGCTGACTATCCAATGCAGAAAAAGGGACAAAGCATGGAATACATGCGCCAATATGCCCACATGCGCTTGCGTACAAACACCTTTGGCGCTGTGATGCGCATTCGCCACAACATGGCATTTGCCATACACAAATTCTTCCACGACAAAGGATTCTTCTATTTCCACACTCCACTTATCACAGCAAGCGACTGCGAGGGTGCAGGTCAAATGTTTCAGGTTACAACCAAAAACCTATACGACCTGAAAAAAGACGAAAAAGGTTCAATTATATACGACGACGATTTCTTTGGCAAGCAAGCATCGCTTACAGTGAGCGGACAGCTTGAGGGCGAACTTGGCGCTACTGCATTGGGTCAGATTTACACATTTGGTCCAACATTCCGTGCCGAAAATTCAAACACTCCACGCCACTTGGCCGAGTTCTGGATGATTGAACCTGAGGTTTGTTTCTACGACATGGACGACCTTATGAATCTTGAGGAAGAATTTATTAAACATTGCGTTAAATGGGCTCTTGACAATTGTAAAGACGACCTTGAGTTCCTTAACAAGATGATAGACAAAGGTTTGTTGGAGCGTTTGAATAGCGTAATCAATACTGAATTTGTTCGCCTACCATACACCAAAGGCATCGAAATTCTGCAAGAAGCCATTAAGAATGGCCGCAAGTTTGAGTTCCCATGCAACTGGGGCGACGACTTGGCATCGGAGCACGAGCGCTACTTGGTTGAAGAGCATTTCAAAAAGCCAGTAATAATGACCAACTATCCAAAGGCAATTAAGGCCTTCTACATGAAGATAGACGAGAAGAAACCTATTTACAACGGCAAGGAAATGGAAGAAACCGTTCAAGGTACCGACGTATTGTTCCCACAAATTGGCGAGATTATAGGTGGCTCTGTTCGCGAGGAAAGCTACGACAAACTAATTGGCGAAATAAATGCCCGCAACATTCCAATGAAAGACATGTGGTGGTATCTTGACACCCGCAAGTTTGGTAGCTGCCCACACGCTGGCTTTGGCTTAGGATTTGAACGTCTTATGTTGTTTGTAACAGGTATGGCCAACATTCGCGACGTTATTCCTTTCCCACGTACACCAAAGAACGCTGAATTCTAATAGCAATTAAAATACCTTTATTTGCACAACCGTTGTTGGCCTTTGCTAGCAACGGTTTTTTTTATAAAGGGAAACCATCTATGATTTATTTTATATCTAGACATATCGCTATTATTCGCTAAAACAGAGCAAACAAGCATAGTAAGTTAAACAATATGTAATATTTATCATAATTTATATGGCATATATTTTTATGATGAATAGTATATATTGTGAAACAAAAAAAGCGCCCCGACTAGTTAGTCGAGGCGCTTTTGGTATTAACTAAAGCAACGTATTACTGAACCACAAAAATTTGAGTTAAGCTATTGTTGCTTGTAGTAATCTTAATGATGTATGCACCTTGAGTAAGGTTCCAGTCGGCGGCTGATAGCTCAACTACCGAATCGGTTACCATTGCAGTTTTGCTGATAATGGTAGCACCGTATGCGTTGCAAACTGTGTAAGTAAACTCGCCAGTTACTCCGCTAATAGTGAACTTAATTTGTTCGGCCTTTCCTGGATTTGGCACAATACTCAAATTTAATTGCTGAGTTTGTGAGCCAAATGTTACACTAACCCAATCGGAAGAAACGCGTGTGGTGCCATCGTTATCGGTTTGCAACAAACGATAGTAATGTGTGCCGTTAGTTTGATTCAAAATAAAGCAACTGTAGTTGAAACCAGATTCGGTTTCGCCAAGCGAAGCAACGGTTGCAACAGTATCAATTGTTGATGCAAAACGATGTTCAACGCTAAAGTGGTGATTGTTGTGCTCGGTAGCTGTTTCCCACTCAACAATAGCATCGTTTGTACCACGTGCCGATACATTGAAACTTACCAACTCAATTGGCAATGGGTTAACATCGGCATCGAGCGAACCAAATGTAATAGGAGTTGGTGTTGCTGCTTTGCTACCATAAGGCGGCACAAAACTGATTTTAGACGCTGACTTAACAAAGCCTGTAAGGTCGCCGTTAAGTTGGCTCGATGTGCGGCCTTTGTTCTTCCACTTGCTGTCCTCGGCTACAGCCACGCAGAGTTTTTCGTGGTCTGAAATTTGACTGCGCGCAGTGTCTTGCCAATAAAGTGTGATATATGGGTTACCTGAACCAGAACGCGAAAGCGACCAATACTCAATAACACCAGCACGGAACATTCCGTTTGATTGGTCAACCTCCATGCGAGCATGACCACCGCTGCTGTATTGAGCTGCAAAAGTTGCTGAAGTTCCACCTGTTAATCCCCAAATACCAATTGGCGCATATATGCCATCGGAACCAATTGGGAATACAAAATCGGTCGAACCAGTTTTTTGCATCGAACCATCGATGTATGATTTTATACCGCCATTTCGCAATGTTGAAGTGCTCTCCATCGATATTTCTTTACCTGCTGAGGTTCTTACAATACCATTAACCAGATCAAGTGTATGCTCTATTTTTACTTGCGAATTGGTAGTAAGCAACACGCGAGGTTCTTCGGGCTCCAAATGATCGTGAATAGTAAGATTATAGAACTTACGTGTTTCGGTAATGGTTTGTGGAGTAGTGCCATCGGTAGAGCCACATAGAACCAAAGTACTGGTTTGGCATTCAAAACGTCCGCTAGTTGACCAGTTGCCATATAGGCTAATTGTGTTTGAACCTGCATACAAGTTGGTGTTTGTACCTAAAGTTAGGCTTCCTTTTACAACAATATCAGATGTCAAAGTTTTGTATGCAACCTCGCGAGCGTTTTTACCACCCGAAAGTACGATATTGTAACATTCGTTAATGGCAACGTTTTGTTCATACTCGGTGCTTATTTTAACTGTTGATGCATGGGCTGCCGAAACAGTTGCGTTTCCAGCGTCCACATCGCGGCTAAATATGATTGTAGAACCTTCGCCAAGTATAAGTTCAGCACCTTCAGCAATTGATGCATTGCCATGCACTGTAAATGTTTTTCCCGCAGCAAGTTCAAATTTACCGCCAGCCTCAACAATAAGGTCGTAACATGCACTTACATTGTTGGTAATAATAGGATGCTTTTGATTATCGGCAATTGCAGGAATAAGAACGTTGGTTGTGCTATTTGGTGCATAGTTTGGTTTATTCATAACCCAGCTACTGCCATTTTCATAATCGGTGGTGGTGCTAGCAACATTCCACTTAATGGTTGGATAGGTGTAGCCAAATGTAAATGCTCCAAAGCCCTCAACTGGATTTTCTGTAGCAACATAACCAGCACTGTAGTCGCCACCTTCAGGAATTGAATGAACATCTTGATCCTCTTGTTCGCCTTGAGTTTGCCATTTGCCAACAGTTTCGTTGTATCGGCTTACCGAAATAACATCAACATCGGCAATCTCGCTATAGTCGCTATCGAGCCAGTAGAGCGATACTTTTGGAACTGCACTACCGCTTGTGCGATTAATTGTCCAATATTCTTTACCGCTCAAACGGTTAATCATGCGGTCCATTTTGTCGATATTGCTTGGACTACTATTGAAGTATTGTGCAGATAGTGTTGTAGCTGTTCCTAAATCGCTTACTCCAATTGGAGCATAGCGGTCGCTTGAACCGATTGGGAAGATAAAGTCGTCGGAACCAACTTTTTCAACCTTACCATTGATGTAGCTTTGTTGGCTTGCACCAGTAATGGTACAACCTGCAAGAAGCTTAACAGGGTTTGAAGTGTTACCTTTAAGTACACCGTCAATCAACTCAAGGCTGTTTGTAATGGTAATGGCCTGTGTTGCTGTAAATGCAGGGGTTGATGCGGTACTATTGAATACTAAATTGGTAAATGTTTCGGCTTTAGTTATTGACTGGTTAGCAGTTCCACAGAAGATTACTTTACCAGTACCGCCGTGGAAATTATTAGCATATCCACCGCGAGCCGAGCCTAACCATCCGCCTTTAACCATAATATCGGCAGTTGGAACTTGAATATCGGCCCAAGGCGAGAAGTCGCCCAAGATGGTTATGTTAGGATTGATGGTTTTTGCACCTGAACCGCTAATAATTAAGTTGTAGAAGGTTAAGTCGTTGTTTGATGATATTTGCTGAGCAGCTGCTCCATTTAACTTAACAGTACCCCTACCGTGACGGAACTCACCGCTAGTTTTTTCAAAGTTGCCACCTATGATTAGTGTGGTTCCGTTGCAATCGACAATACCACCGCTAATAACAAAGTCATTTTCAATCTCCATATCGAATCCTGGTTCAAGAGTGAAAGTAACTTGAGATGCCCCAACATTGTTAACCTCAAAGTTGTAGAACGAATTACCGTTCATCTCAATGTTTCGGTTTACACTTGATTTCCAAACTACAGTTGAAGAGCCGCCGTGGTCAAAATGACCATTGTTTGACAATTGGGCACCAATGGTGATTGTAGATGGATTTATGCCGTCTGAAGCAACGAATGTGGCATTTTCGGCAATAGATAATGAGTTTAGAACATTAAGATCCATACCACCACCTATGGTAAGTGTAGCACCTGGATAAACGTCAATACTTTGAGCACTATTATCGGTTCCAGCTGCAAGTACAGGATAAATATTGCTACCGGCACTCACGTCAGGAATAAATACGCGAGTATCTTCATTGGGAACACCACCACTACCAAGTTGGTTATCCCAGTTGTTAGCATTATCCCAACGGTTACCTCGAGGGTCAACAGCCGATACCTCGTCGCCACCCCAATGGTTACCACCAACCCAGTAGAGCACTGCGCTAGTGTATGACCAAGTTACAGCACCTGTAGTAGCCGATGAGTTATCGTTCTCAAAATAGTAACCTGCTACTACACCAATTGCGTCAACAACGTTAATTACACCAGTGGTAGCTGATTCGTTACGAGAAACATTGTAACGTGGACCTTTGTTGAAGAATAGGTTTACAAGGTTAATTGTACCTGAGAAACTATTTTCAAAAGTCAAATACTGACCTCCAGGTTGACCACCAATAAACTGTCCGTTTGAAAGGTTTCTAGTTTGGTCGGTTGAAAGTATTGAACCCTCTTTAAAGCAAACACCATTAACATTAATGTTGCTCACTTTGTAATAGCTGGCTTGCATTTCGCCGCCCGCATTAATTGTAATTGAGTAGTATTTATTATTCTCTTGCGAGCAGAAGATAGCCTCGTGGTTTTCTTCGCCAATAGCCGATAGCAAACCACCACTCATTACATTAATTGCGGCATTAGCACCAACAGCCAAAGTTGCATCGCTACTTAAATACAATTTTCCATTTATATCGGCCTTATCGGCACCAGTACCATCACCAAGATAAATGGTGTTTGCTGTAGCCGATAACGAACCTGCGTTAATAGATAAAATGTGGTCAATGTGCAAATCGGAATCAAGATGATAGTCGCCGCCATTAAGGTTCATGTTGTAGAACGAACTTCGACCTGAATTAATAATGTTGCCACTTGTACCAGTAAAGGTAATTGCAGCCGAGCGAGCCACAAAGTTTCCATTATTAATAAAGCTACCACCCAACACTATTTCGTAGTTGCTTGATGTTACATCGAGTGTACCGTTTTCAATAGTCAAATTGCCATTGATTGATGTCTTGCTAAGTATTTGTACTATTCCGTTGTTGTTAATAACCAAGTTGTTGAACTTTGAACTGCGTTGTTGAATGTTTTTAGCACCTACTCCAAGGAAAGAAATGGTGCCCAATCCTTCGGCATTAGGAATAAATGTGCCGTATGTTCCTAGAGCCCAACTTCCAAACACATCGATATTGTCGTATGAACCCGATGACTGGATGGTTCCGTTAAGAGTAACATCGCTCAAAACAGTAAGGGCTATAGTGTCTTTAACATTATTGTTTATAAACAACATACCATTTGCCTCAACAGTTAGTCCTTTGGTAATGGCGCCTTGCTTTTTAATATATGGCAAGAATCCACCTCTTGAACGAGGAATAACAACAATTGAGTGTTCATCTGGGATGCGTTCAGCGCCATCGCTTGAAGTCCAGTTTGCAGGATTAAACCAATCGTCGTTACGAGCTCCTGTCCAAGTTAGGGTAACATCGCCAGTCCAATCGACAAGGTTATAGGTATCGTTTTCAAATTTTGCTCCCGATAGCAAACCTGTGGCGTTATACATTTCTATCTTACCTGTCGACGACTCGGTTTTCTTAATGTTAACGCAACCGCCGCCAGGGTTTTGTGGGAACGATATGTTTTCAATTCGGTTGCCACCCGACTCGCGGTCACCGTAAAATTCTTGGTTGTTGCGGAAGTCGATGCAAGCACCACCCGAAACCATTCCAGTAAACACACCGTTGCTAAAGTTGTAATAGTCGTCAATTTTAGCGCCTTGCGATATTAACACACCGGTTTTAGCAAGGTTGCTAAAGCTATAGTTTTGAATAGCAATGTTACCGCCATTCTCAACAACAAAGAAGTAACGACCTGTTGTTATGCTAGTAATATTTGCATAGTTTGACTGTGTACCGATGATTGAAATCAAACCTCCGTTTTTAACCGCAACTGTTGTTTGATCGCTTAAGCGCATTGTCTCGCCTGCTTGCATGTAGTATTTGCCAAAGATGTTTACGTTGTCGTAGCCGTCGCCAAATTTTACATCGTTACCGTTTTGGTAGAACTTACCAGCTTGCAAAGTGAAGTTGGTTACAATCTCTAAATCGTCGGCAAGTTTGAACGAGCAATTTTCGCCGTTTATCACAGCCTCACGAATTTTTGAACCATTGGTGCGAATCATACATTCACCATTTGGTTTTATAAAGTGATAGATACCAGTTTGGTAAATGCTACCAGAACCAATAACCATCATGTCGCCCGACAAATAAACGTTGTAGCCGTTGTAGCAATACATGTTACCACTATTTATGGTAAGCGATCCTTTTATTATAACATCGGTGGTGTAGAAGTAAACGTAAATTTTGGTTGCTCCTACCACTTGACTAATGTTTATGTCGTAAAATGGGTTTTCAACTTGCGTGCCCAAATAAACATATTGGTTAGTGTTACCATTAAAGAATACGGTTCCAGTACCTGGAATAAATGTGCCATTGGTACGGTTGTTCCAGTTTTGACCAATAGTAATGTTTTTGCCATCAGCATTAAGAGTACCACCATTTTCGTTAAAGGTAAGGTCTTTCAAAATAGTGATATCACCCTCAAGTGTTTTGGTTGTGGTGCTGCTCAAGTACAAGTATCCGTATGTTGCTGCACGAATTACTTGGTCAACTGCACCAGTGTAATATGTGTAACTTGTGGTTGTTGCTGTGTAATCACTAAATCGTGGATAGTTATCGGCACCTTTTGCATAAACACGCGAATTTTCTAAATGATCAAAAACTCCAGGGCCTGTAATTGTGTAAACATCAAGATCAACATAATATGAACTGATAGTGAGGTTTCCATTTACATTTATATCGCCTCGCAAATATTTGTATTGATTGTCGGTGGCCGAACGCCTACCAAATTCAAGATTATGGAAATTACTTGCGTATAGGTATTGTGTACCTCCATCGAATACAATTGTACCTGTACCCACATAGTTGCCGGCTCCAGACCAACAATATCCACGGAAGTGGTGTGTGTTACCGCCATCGTTAAATGTGGCACTGGCATCAATTAATACATTACCTTTAATTTCGAGTTCGCAACCTGGAGCTACACTCAATGTAGCACCTGCATCAACCCAAAGTGTTGAATATGTTCCTAACTCGTTGTTACTTAGAGTATTGTTTGTGTAGTAGGTGTTAAATGTACCACTAAGTGTTTTTGTACCGCTTTCAGAGAATTTTACACGGTTAAAGTTTCCATTTACAATGGTTTGGTCGGCTCCACAGAACTTAACCCAACCTGTATTAATTGAACTATTGAATTGTCCTTCGTCTGCAATTTTGTAGTTACCTTTAATATTATATGTGTAACTGCTGGTTGCTGGTGTAACTTTTCCTCTGTTTATTGTAAAGTTTCCATCAAAATTGATTGTTGTACCAATGAGTGAGAAGGTTGCACCGCCATTAAATTCAACATTGTTAAAGTTTGATTTGCGAGGAGTGATGTTTACGTTGCCTGATTCTCCATCAAAACTAACAGTACTGTTGTTTGCAATAAAGTGACCGTGGCTTGCTATGGTCCAAGCATTTGCAACTTTTATACAAACGTCATCTTCAACCGAGAATACACCACCGTCGCCAATGTTTACCGAGCCGTATATGTTAAACTCGCGGATTCCGCGTTCAATTGACAACATACCGTTAGTCAATGTTAAATCTTTACACTCAGCACCCTCTTTATAAATAGCAGGAGCGTTGGTAGCCATTGGAATTACTACTGATTTGTCGCGGTTTGGACAAATTGCTGGCTGCCAGTTTTGAGGATTGAACCAATCTGAACTTACTTTACCTGTCCATGTAATAACCGATACAGTAGGCCAATTTATTTTATCGGCAAGGTCGCATTCGTAAGTTTCGCCTCCCAATATGCCGTTAATTTGCCCATCGAATGTAATTGCATTTTCTAAGGTTTCGCTTCGTTTTACGTTATAGTGATAACCAACGGTTGGGGTGCCTCCATGGTTAAACACAACATCAACAATTGGTGGCAATTCATAGTCAATGTTTAAATCGAGATAATAGAATTTGTCATAAACAGTAACCTTATCAACAGGGCTGGTGAATGTTTTACTTGTGTACATGTTTGACCAAATACCTGAGCTAAAGTTGTAATCGTTGTTTACACGAGCACCTGGCATAACCACCAAACCTTGTGGTGCCAAATACTGAATGTGATAGTACTTGGCTGCAATTTCGCCTCCTGGGTGAATGTTTATTTCGGTACCACGGCCATCGTAGCCAACTGAGCGACCAATAATAGCATAGTCGCTAGAGCTACCTACAACTGTTAGTTTACCATAAACATCAAGGTGGGTATTACCATCGTATTGGTTAAACTGCAACGATGCACGCTCGTTAATGTTAAGTTCGCCGCCTACTTCAACTACAATGCTCTCGCCGTCGGTTACATAAGGAGCTTCAACCATATCGGGGTCGTTGTCGCCTGCTATCATAATATTGCTATTAAGCAACACTTTAGCACCACGACCAATGGTCATGCTCTCTTTGAAACCAAGTTGGTCAAGTTGAGCAAATGTAGCATCCTCGGTGTTAGTTTGGTTAAACTTAACCACATTGAAGTACGATGTGTTTGTCTTTATGGTTTTGCTTGCTACACTTGGCGACTCAAACAACACTGTACCATCGTATGAGTAAAACGAACCGTTGTTTTCCCAGTTTCCGTTTACTGTAATGGTGTAAGCATTGCTACCAGAACGGCAGGTGCGGAAACCAATACCTTCGTCAACAGTAAGATTGTTTACTGTAATGTCGCCATTCATCCATTTTGTACTAGTATTTGCAAAACGAATGTCTTGACAAGTTAAAGCAGGAATATCTTGGTCGCCAGCGCGGTCAAATGTCAAATTTGCCAACTCGGTGCGCCATGTGCAATTGTCGCCCAAAGCTATTTGTGCCGATGCTATGGTATGCGATAATGCGCCCATGTCAAGTGTGGCATTTGCTCCAATTGTAAATGTGCCATTGCCAATATCAAGACCATTGCCCGAAATTGTTACATCGGCATTTGGAGCAACGTTGAGTGCATATATATTATTGGTACCCGCATTGATAGTTTGAGGTAGTTCGCCGCAGAAGTTAAACATTCCTCCATAGTGGTAAAGTTCACCATGGTTATCAATTCGTTCACCTGAGAAGAACACATTGTCGTTTGTACTGAATTTTGAGCCTTCGTTAATGGTCAAATTACCAGTAATGTTTATGTTGGTTTCGTTAAATTCTTTAGTGCCCGAGCCTCCTACTTCAACATTTTTAAAGTTGAGCGATGTATATGCACCTTCGGCAATAATGGTTTGGTCAACATCGCCAATAAAGTGAACGGTGCTTGATGCTTGATATTGACGGAACTCGTTTGTAGCACCGCCAAAGAATAAATCAAAACCGTTGTCTTCAAAAATAATGTCGTTGGCATACTCGCGGAACGTGCCTCTAACGTGTAGTTCGCCATCGGGACGAATAGTACGCACATAGTTGTCGTAAAGCAACAAACTACCATACTCAACACCTGCAAAAATGGTTTGGTTTGATGTTCCACGTATATAAGTGGTGTTGCTCTCGGCAATGTCGTAGTGAGCAAATCCTTCGGGGAAAGCTACACCAGCGGTGTCGGCAACATAACTATACAACCAACTTGAGTTACCTATTTTGAATGTTTTATCGTCGGCAATACACTTAATGGTATATGCTTGCATGTTAAGGTTGGTTTCGTCGGCAAGGATAAGGTTGCCTGTCATTTTTAGGTTATTGTTAGCAGTAAGGTTGCCTGTTCCTTGTTTTTCAATGTTGCAGAAGTCGGTCAGTCGCGAGTCAATGCTCCAACCTGTACCAACTTGAACAACTGTACCATTGTCGCCCCACTTAATTTGATGACATTTATTTGCAGTGCCTATTCCACCGGTAAGAGTAATAGTGTGGCTATCGACATTTAATATGGTAAGCGAGTCGTTAACGTAAAGGCTACCACGAACAGTAATGTCGCCTAACAATGTTTTTTCGTTGGTTCCGTTAAATGTTACATGGTCGTGGTTGTAAACATAAAGCGAGTAGTAGTCGGCTGGTTGAATAACCTGATCGTGCTCATCGCTATAACGAACAGTTCCGCCAGAAAAATCGAAGCTTGATATGTTTTTTGGGAAGTTGTCGTAACCGTGAATATAGAATTCGCCGCCTGTCATATTAAACTGGCTTGCAGTTCCCACGCCATTAATCGAACCCATGTTTTCAATACAGAATCCTGTTCCAGAGTAAATGTTCAAATTACCTTTAATCAAAATTGAATCGTAGCAATATTTTGTTGAGCTACCTTGGAACCATAGGTTGTTAAATGTTGTTGACTGAGTTTTGCGAGTTTGTGTTTCAACATTATACGACAAACCAATGTAACCTGCGCCACCTGAGAACACTACGGTACCACCACCTGTTTGGTCAAATGCATCAGGACCAACGTAGTTGTACCAGCGGCTTGTTCCCGACATAAAGATAAAGTTGGTTTTACCATCAACTGTTGCTTCGTTTTCAATATATAGGTCATGTTTAATGTTTAGGTTGGCGGCTATTTCCTTTGTGGCTGCACCTTGAAAATGAATGTCGTAGAAAGTTCCGCCGTTTATTACTTGTTTTTTCTCAGCATCGGCGTTGTTAAAGTATATCACACTGCGGTCGGGGTCAAACTCGCCATCGGTTTCAACAGTCCAATCACCTCCTATGTAAATTCTGTTGTTAGATGCGTTAAAGTGTGCTCCTGCTATTGTTACATTGCCATTTATATTAATTGTGCTACTCAATGTTAATATACCACCAGAACCATCAACCACCAAGTTGGCCAACTTTTGCGTGTTTGCTGCTGTGTTAGAGAAGGTTAAACTGTGTAAACCTTCGTCCATGTACATTGTAGCCACTGCATTTTCGTCTTTAACATAGTTTCCAACATTTGACCACGAACCACGTAACTTAAGTGAGTTGTTGCCTGCGTTTTGGTTAAGTACAGAGCCTGACTTCATTGTAAAGTCGCCAAACACTTCAAGACCATTGTCGGTTATGCCATCGGCGGCTGCTATGGTTAATGTTACTTTGTCGTTAAGAGTTAGATGTCGAGATTTAGCCAAGCCTTGACTAATAATAATTTCATAAGGAACTGCTAGTTGTGAATTGTCTAGAATTACATCGGTTTCGTTAGTTGGTACTTGATGCCCACTCCAGTTTTCGGGGTTATGCCAGTTTTTATCGCCACTTGCATTTGTCCACACGTAGCCATCGGGCACATTCCAACGAATCAAGTCGTCAGCACAGTCTTTTTCGTACATTGAACCTCCTCTAGTTCCACTAAAGTTTGTAAATGTTACTGTTCCGTTACCACTTGTGCGCACAACATTATATTTTGGTTGTCCGTTGGCACTTATAAACGATAGGTTATCTATTATAATGCCTGCTCCTAAGTCCAAACCTGTAAGGGTCATCATTGCGCTTGTAGCAGATGTTCCTGTCATGTTAGCCAATGAACCATTACTAAAGTTGTATGTTGGATCGATGCTACCGCCGCTTATCAAAATACCCTCATCGCGAGTTCCTTCGATTTTATAGTATTTGGCAGCAAAAACACCTGCTGTTTGCACTATTTTGTAATAGTGACCGGTAATTGCAGGTTCAATGCGAGCTGGCGCTTGTTCAGTACCAATTAAGTTTATTCGTCCGCCTTTGTTAAACAACGATCTGGTACTATACATACCAAGCACAGCATCGGAATCTATTGTTAGAACGCCTCCTTTGCCAACATGTATTTGTCCTTGTGAGCTGTTCATGTTCAATGTGTTGTGGTTTAAGCACAACTCTCCTTTTTTAATCCACAACAACGAATCAACTGACGAGCCATCGACTTGCACTTTGCTCATCAAATTGTATTTGGCTCCGTTGTTAAGAATAATTTGACGAACTGTGTGTGTTGGTCCAGGATCGAATTGAAATATCTCTCCTTCAGTTCCTCGCAAATACATGTGTGGGTATCCATTGGCACCATTTTCTGTTGCTCCTGTATAGTGCGAATTCATATTAAAGTTGCCAGCTTCGTTAATCACGTTGCCATAAAAAGCCATGTGATTCCAATAAGAATAAAAAATACCTGCTTTTATGGTAAAGTCGCTCAAAACTGTAAGGTCGTTTTGGTATTCCTTTATTTTAGAATTGCTGGCCTTGCTTACTGGATAAAGTTGAACGTAGGTCGATTCGGTATTTTTGTTAATCACAAGGTTATAGAATGCCTTTCCTTCTCGTCCAACGCCATCAATATCAAGCGAATCGCCTGTGTAAAGTTGAGAGTTGTTACCTACTAACGAAACTGTACCCTCACGTGGAATAAAAGTACCTGTTTGTGTGCGAGCATCGTTCCAAAGATTGTTGCGCCATGCTCCGTTCAAAGTAATGTTGTAACAAGAGCTACCACCATCGGGGCTTACATCAAGAGTGCCTGTTGGATCAATATATAAAGCTCCTGTAAGGTTTATGTGTCCGTTAAGTTTTTTTACTCCAGTTCCCGAAATGCGAACGGTATAAAAATCGGAGTTGTCAATCATTTGGTCGTCGCCATCAAACACAACCTCGCTGCTATGAAGGAACGAACCACCATTGTTAACCCAGTTGCCCGAGATGAGCAATTTGTAACTATGAGCATTTACTGTTGCGCGGTTTATTGTAAAATCGCCATCAATATCAAATGTGTTATCGTAAAGTCGCTTAATTGCTGCTCCACTGAAATACATTGCAGGGAAAATGTTGTTGCCATGATAGTTACGAACTAACTGCTCGGTTTCTGCACCATTCATGTGTATTAATGCTCCTGGGGTATGAATAAAGTCGCATCCAGCATACAGATAAAAGTCGCCGCCCAAGGTTAAAGTATGTGCTCCAAGGTTAATGCTACCTTTGTTTGCTGCTGTAATCAAGTTGCAGTTTATGTCAATGTCGGTTGCAAAAACCACCGTGTCGTTTTTCAATTTGGTGATATAAAAATCGTAGAAAGGCGAAAGGGTGTTGTCGTCAAGGTCAACGGTTTGATTGTTGCCCTCACCGTTCATAGTTAAACGGCCGTAACGTTGGTGAAATTTACTACCATTTGCGCTTGTCCAGTTGCCTGTTATGTAAATGTAACGGTTGTCGGCATTAAATTCCACGCCTGAGTTAATTGTAAGATTACCATTAACATACATTGTTCCGTTAAGTGTTTTTACATCGGAACCCGATAGAATAACATTTGGCAGTGTTGTTGCGCTTATAGCTTGGTTTTCGCCATTAAAAATTACTTGGCTTGTTGGTTTGTAGCTCACATTTGCTGTAGCTAGTTTCCAGTCGCCCGAAATGTTAATGGTTTGACCGTCGTCCATAACAAGCACTGGAGTGTAACCTGTTGATGCCACCCATCCTTTTATGTCGATACCATCGGAAAGAATTTTTTTGCCGGTTCCGTAAAGTGCTAAGTTACCGTAAGTAACATCGCCAGGAATTATTTGGTCGCTGTTGTGGCGGTCAAATTGCACGTAACTATTTGATTTAAGCGATACCGATGCAAACGACTCAACCATTTGTTTAAAACCATCGGTACTGCTGGTACGTATGCGGCAATTGTCGTTCAACACTATGGTGTTGTCGTCGCTACCATCGCCAAGCATTACTTCGTCATCAAGGTCTAATGCCAAATAAAGCACGTCGTTTGTACTAGTAGTTTTTACTTCAAGTTTGCCGCCTACTATTACTCTACCTTTTCCACTTAAGTATTTTGCTTGAGCTGCTGTTGGGTCAACTGCTGCCAAGGTCAAATTATTGAACTCATACATACTATTGTTGCGGCAATAAATGTATTGTGTGGTTGAACCTGGAGCTGCCATTGTTATTTCGCCTTGCGAAATCAAATGACTACAACGTGTTGGGTAATTGTTGTCGGGATTATCGGCAATGTTGCCTGCCACCGAGTGACTAAAGTCGCCAAAGTCGAAAATTGCCTCCTCGTTTGCTGTTGAGTTAAGTGTTAACGAGCCTTTAATTTCAAGTGGACCGTCAACTGTTTTGCTTTTGTAGCTTAAAATCAAATGTCCGTAAGTTCCTCCTCTCACCACTTGGTCATAGTTGGCATCGTAGTATGTGTTTGATGTAGAAGACATGTTAATGTTGCCAAAACCTGACGGATAACCATCTTGCGCACGAATGTAAAGGGCTGCTACGTTATTAATTGATAGAGTTTTGTCTGGTTGACCAATCAGTTTTGCATTGTAGTAAGTGTCTAAATCAGATTTATACGAGCCATTTACCATAAGATAGCCCGTTTCAACATTAATGTTTCCTGTGGCTATCATAATGTCGCCTGGTGCAATATTTACGCTTCCTGTAACTGTAATGTCGGCTCCATCGGTAATCGAAAACTCACCAAAGTATTCTGGTTTTTGGTCGTAATATCGACGCAAAGTACCACCCGTAAGAGTAATGTGGCTAGTGATGTCCATTTTACCAAAAACTGATATTGATGCAAAACTATGCTCATAGGTTGAAGCGTCATCAACCAAACGAGTAGAGTTCCACACTCGAGTTTGATCAACTACCGTTAAGTTTCCTTTTATTGTTTTTGTTCCCTTAATATCAAAATCGGTAATTGGATTGCCTTTTAACTCTTTGGAGTGTAACGACAATGCGTAGAATTGAACATCGCCATCAAGTGTAAGTGTTTGGTCGCCATCGTCTGATGCTGCTATACTATTTTCGGCATATCCGCGCGAGAAATAGGTCCAATCAGCTGTTGCTTCATATTTACTGCCTGCTTCAACTGTAAAGTCGCCATAAAAGTGAACTCCATAACAAGTGGTTACTGTTGTGTTGTTGCTTATTGTAAATTTGTCGGTAATGTAAAGGTTGCTACCTAATACCACATAGCCTCCTCCATTAACATTTACTTTTCCGAAATAGTCTTTTGAATTTGTTGATGTAATGTTTTGTACTGTTGAGCCATCAAAGTTTACAGTACTATTTTTTCCATTAAATGTTCCTTTGTTTGAAAAAGAACCTGCTATACTAATGGTTTGTGAACCAACATTAAAGGTGCCCTCATTTACCATTGAACCATCAATGTTCAAATTAGTTGCCAATGTTATGGTTCCAGACTTAACTTGCAAGTTATTAAGGTTATATGTGCCAGAGCCTCCAATTGTTTGGTTCCCGCTTAGAATTACATTTACGTTTTGTGCCGAATTGTTACGCAAGTTCATTTTTCCGTTGTTCACTATACCACCATTAACTTCAATGGTATGCGATGCCTCAAATTCAGCTACTGTAATTTCACCGTTTGTCCCTATAGTAAGAGCACCTTTAACCACCATGTTTTTTGACGATGCTTCCTTGCCAAAAGTCAGTTTACCATTAATGGTAGCTGCTGTAACATTGGCGCTATCATTAAACACCACTTCATGACCTTCAGCAACAACAAACGAATGCAATCCGCTAATCAAATCGGCCGCTGTGGGATGCGCTCCTCCATTTGACCAAATGCTAACGTTATTCCAATCGCCGCTTGTTGTTGTAGTATATGTGTTTTGCGAAAAAACAGTTTGAAAAGAGAAAAACAAGACAGCAACAAAGCTAGCCTTCAATAATTTGCAAGTATTCATAGTAGTACTAATATAATTGGGCGAAAATATTGAAAACCTACACGCGCGTGCGCGAGTTATTTGTGAAAAGCAGTTTTTGTAGGACTAAATAAGGTTTTTTGTTTATTACATTTTTTTTGCGCCAAAACCCTATGTTATTCTATATTCTACTAATTGAAATTGTTGCCAATTAAAATGCTAACATTTTTGTAACCTTATCTAAAGGTTTTTATACACAAAAAAGAAGAGCCATTTTGCTGTATTTCAACAAAATAGCTCTTCTTTCAATTTAATATTAGCCTATTATGATCAGGCGAAATTTCGCTCTTTTTTAATGCTTTCGTAGGCCTCTTGTATTTTTTGGAATTTCTCTTTTGCCGCTTTTTGTACATCCTCGCCAAGGTAAGCAACTTTGTCAGGGTGGTTTTCAACTGCCATTTTTCGGTAAGCCTTTTTAATTTCATCGTTTGTGGCATTTGGTGTTAACCCCAAAATGTTGTACGCATTTTCAGTTGTTTTTTGAGCTTCAACAATAAACATAGCCTTTATCGAACGATAGTCGGCTGCCGAAATGCCCATTGACGATGCAATACGCTCAATAACTGCCACTTCCGATGGCGCAATTTCGCGGTCGGCTGCAGCTATTCCAAACAAGAAATGCAACAATTGTAAACGCGACGAATAGTCAAGGTTCATACCTATTTGACGACTCACTTCGTCAACTGGAATGTTTTGCTTTAGTACATCGCGCAACATCAAAATGGCATCTTGAGCTGCACTGCCAAAGGTTCGCACATAAAATGCTTTCACATAGTCAAGTTCGCTTGTCTTTACTTTGCCGTCGGCTTTCATAACTGCCGCGGTTAGCACTATTAGGCTTACGCGAAAATCGCCGTGAGTTGTTTGTCGGCCACTTGCTTTCCCTTCGCTTCCTAATTGCCCATTTCGGCTTGCTGTTGTTTGCACTTCCTCAATAGCCGAACCAATTAAATATCCTACTATGCCTCCAAGTGGGCCACATAAAACCCAACCTAAGCCTCCACCAATCCACTTTCCAAAACCCATATTCAGTTTTTTGTTTTTAGTTTTGTTAACAATTCATCTATTTGGCTATCAACATCTTCGCCATTGTTTACAATAACGTAATCGGCCATTTCTGCCATCTTTTCGTTTGATAGTTGATTGGCCATTCGAGCCTCAACTTGCTGTTGTGTGCTTGCATCGCGTTGCATCACTCGGTTTATTCGCACTTGTTGCGATGCTACAACAGCAACCACAGCATCGCATAGTTCACTCAGTTGGCTTCCAAACAATATTGCCGACTCGGCTGCTACAATTTCTGATTGTTGTTGTTTGCACCACTGGGCAAAATGAGCATTAACAATTGGGTGCACTAGTGCGTTAACCCATTGCAATTCTGCCTTGTTAGCGAAAATAATATCAGCTAAAGCCTTACGATTAAGTTGCCCGTTGACATATATCTGCGTGCCATAACGCGCTTTATATGCATTTATTATTTGTTGGTTAGTGTTATTTAGGCTCTTTGCCTCAACATCGGCGTTGTAAACTGGGACACCGCGTTGAGCTAGTTTTTGCGCCACATAACTCTTTCCACTACCTATTCCGCCTGTTATTCCAAGAATTATCATCTTGTCTCTCTATAATCAAATCGACCACTGCTGGCGTTATACTCACGTTGTACACTCCTTCAGGACTGCGCACCATGTCAACAGCTTGTTGTAAACTGTGCATCTTAGCAGTGTTGTTTGCGTCAACCTCAACCCTAAAATCGTTTTTGTTTACAATATCATACTCAACCAAAGGAACCATAAACTGCACTGTCACTTCCGAAGGAACGGCTCTAACATGCTGTTTATCGGTTGTATCAATTACATTTACTGGCAGTTTTAGTATTTTTTCAGTGAATTTTGAAACTGGCACTGCCAATGTTACTTTATTCTGCCGGATTGTAATGTTCTTAATTTGTTGCAGTTCAACTTCTTGCAACACATTTTTCTTTATATGAGTTATTGCTATTGGCTTGGTGTTTATTGCTTGCAATGTGTCAAGCAAAATTGATGGGCCATCAACCCATACCGAATCGGGCATAAGCAACACATCGCCAAACACTTGACATTGACGCTCAAAACCAAGTTTAACTTTGTTTTGTACTGGCACTTTTTTGCTGCTAAAGTTTGAAAACAACAGCCTTATTGTGTCGGGCTGAAAACGAGAAAGCGACATCTCAACTGGCAGTTGCGACTGAATGTCTTCGGTTATTCTGTCGGTATAGAGCAAATACTCGCGAGTTTCTTCTTTTTGCAGTTCGCCCACAAACCGCAACATATCAATGTTTAGCGTTGGTTTAGCCTTCCATTTATATTGCAGCATGTCGTAGCCACGACCTTGAACTGTAAGTGTGGCTTCGGGTGGCAAGTTATTTATAACCACTTTTTGCGTGGGCACATTTTTTAGTTGAATTGGGTAATTAACGTGCGTAACAATGTCGCTATTGAGCCTATTGAATAGCCACAACATTATTGATAGCACAAAAAACATCATATACACAAGTATGCGCTTGTATATACGAGGTTTAGTTGAGTTGATGTGTTTATGATTTGTGCCCAATGTTGAAATAAAAAACGCGGTTCAATGTGCCAAAAATAGGCAAAATGTAAACCGCGTTGATTAAGTTTTAAAAAACCATTATTTGGCTTCAGTAGCCATATCGGTGTTGTCTTTTATCAAACCCGATTTGTCAATTTTTATTGTAACGTTTGGTGCTATTTCCAACATTACTGTGGTATCTTTTACTTCTTGAATACGACCATATACTCCACTAACTGTCAATACTTTATCGCCTTTTTTCAATCCTTCGCGAAACTCGCGAATTTCTTTTTGGCGTTTGTTTTGTGGACGAATCATAAAGAAATAGAAAATGGCAATGATTAGTACCAACATAATAAGTGAGCTACCACCACCTTGTGCTTGTTCTGCTCCTGCTGGAGCCATTAAAAAAATGTTAAGTAAATTCATAATGTTAATTTATTTTGATGTGTCAATATTAGCAAAAAATTTTAGCGTAACCTTTTCGTCGCTTGCATTTGTCCATACGTTAACTGTTTTTATTTGTCGGCCTTCGCGTCCAATGCTATTAAATTCCACTTCAATTTTTCCACTATCGCCTGGGTGAATTGGCTGTTCGGGATATTTGGCTAACGTGCAACCGCAACTTGCCGACACATCGGTTATCAGTAAATCGGCATTACCAATGTTGCGAAAAACAAATGCGTGGTTCACCACTTCGCCTTGCAAAAGATTGCCAAAGGTGTGTGTGGTATTTTCAAAATGTATAATAGGTGTACCGTTGTTTTGTTTGTTTGTTGAGTTTTTATTGACACAACTAGCAAACACCATTAATAATGTAAATAGTACAACGGCTTTTTTCATCTATTTTAAGTTTTTCTCTATCAATCCACGACCTGTTTTGTGAATTCGGTTTTCGCTCTTCAGCTTTTTCACCATAATGTCGAGTATGCCGTTAATGAATGCGCTACTGTTTTCGGTGCTATAGAATTTTGCAAGATCGATGTACTCGTTCATGCTCACGTTTACTGGTATGCTTTCAAAAACGGTTATTTCTGACAATGCCATTTCAAGAATATTCTTGTCGATATTGGTTAATCGCTCCCAATCCCAGTTGCGCAACACACCTCTAATGGTTTCAAGGTTTTGTGAGTGATGCTGAATGGTTTCGTCGAGCAAGGTGGTTGCAAATTCCTCGTCGTCTTTGTTTTTGTATAGTTTCATCAACTTTATTTCGGTGGCCGACTCTTTTGTGCGTTCAAGTGTTTGAATGTTCATGCTCAGCACAAACTCAATGTCGTCGTTCCAATAAACCGAGCGTTCTTCAAGTAATTCGTATAACGACTCGTTGTTTTCAAGGCTTTTCAACAATCCAATAATGAATTTTCGGTCGGCATCGTAACTATCTTCGCTACCGTTCATGTATGCTTTGTAGGCATCGGTTTCAATCATTGTACGAAACAAGTCGGCAACTAGTTTTTGGTTGTCTGATGTTTCTAATTCTTTAGCTTGTTTCTTTTGTGCTTTTGTTTCGGTTGAATTAAGATTCAACGGTGCTTCGTTCCATGTTAGCGTGCTATCCATCAACGCTTTAGTGTTTAGCAATTGTGCTATCACACGGTTATTTACAAAACGTTGGTTTGGATTTTCAACACGGTTAACTGCCAAACGTTTTTCTTTTAGTTCGTTATTGTAGTTATCGGCAAATTTTTGGAGGTCAATCAGCAAAAGAAAAACCAACTGATAAAGAGTGTATGAACGGTCGATGCTGCGTTGCAATTCGTGGCGAGCACGTCGCAAGTCCGATTCTGTTTCAACATCGTAAAACGCATTGTATGCATAAAGGGTTTGTAGAACCTTGATGCGGAGTAGTCTTCTGCTAATCATTTTATAGAGCCTTTTATTGTTTTATTATCGGGTGCAAAGGTAAAAATTTGAGCAATTATTTGTTACGTGTTTTTTTGCAATGTGGCGTTGGTGTAAATCAATACCCATAACGTTTGTTCCACCACTGTTTAAGGCGCGCTCTAAGTGTGTTTTCTTGCTGATTGTTTTGTGGCTCGTAAAACGCATGTCCTTTGAGTTCTTTTGGCAAAAAATCTTGTTCAACAAAATGGCCGTCAAAATCGTGCGAGTATTTGTATTCGCTTCCATAACCAAGTTGTTTCATCAGTTTGGTTGGTGCATTGCGCAAATGTAATGGCACTGGCAAGTTTCCGGTTTGTTTTACTGTTTCAAGCGCATTGTTTATAGCCATGTATGCCGAGTTGCTTTTTGGCGAGCTGGCCAAATAAACCACGCATTCCGATAGTATGATTCGGGCTTCTGGCATTCCAATTTTGTGAATGGCATCAAACGTTGCGTTGGCCAACAACATTGCATTTGGATTGGCTAGACCAATATCTTCCGATGCTGAAATCATAAGTCTGCGAGCAATGAATTCAATGTCTTCGCCACCGTCAATCATGCGCGCAAGCCAATAAACCGCACCATTGGGGTCGCTTCCGCGTATTGATTTTATAAAGGCTGATATTATATCATAATGCATGTCGCCTTGCTTGTCGTACATTGACAGGTTTTCTTGCAATATGCTTTCAACCAATTGGTTGTTTATCACTATCTCGGGCTTATCAATCTGTGCATTAACTACTATTTCGGTTATGTTCAGCAGTTTGCGAGCATCGCCTCCTGAGTAGCGGAATAATGCTTCTTTTTCTTCAACCTTTATGTTTAAATTTTTTAGCTCGATGTCGATGGTCAAAGCTCGGGTAAGCAATTCGTCAAGGTCGCTAACCTCAAGCGAGCGTAGCACATATACTTGACAGCGGCTCAGAAGTGGCGAAATAACTTCAAACGATGGGTTTTCGGTGGTTGCTCCTATTAAGGTTATAACACCTTGTTCCACTGCTCCCAATAGTGAGTCTTGTTGAGTTTTGCTAAAACGATGAATCTCGTCGATGAATAATATTGCATTTGGCGCATTAAAAAATTGCTGACGCTTAGCAAGGTCAATGGTTTCACGCACTTCTTTTACTCCTGAATTTATTGCGCTCAACGTGTAAAAAGCCCTTTCTTGCTCTGCCGAAATTATGTTTGCCAATGTTGTTTTTCCAACTCCTGGCGGGCCCCAAAGTATCATGCTCGGAATGCGTCCCGACTCAATAGAGCGTTGCAACACTGCGCCTTTTCCTACCAAGTGTTTCTGTCCTATGTAATCTTCTAAACGCTTTGGACGCAATCGTTCTGCCAATGGTAATGCCGACATTGTAATTGGTATTTGTTGTAACAAAGGTAAATTTTAAGTTTTAAGTAACAACGTAAGGGCTAACTTGTGGATATGACCAACAAGACGAAAGTAATAGGGATAGAAAATTAAATCTCCTTGCGCATGCGCGCTACAGGAATGCCCAACTGCTCGCGGTATTTAGCAACTGTGCGGCGAGCAATGAGTATCTCTTCTTTTTGCAAAACTTCGGTTAGTTCTCCATCGGTAAGTGGGTTTTGCTTGTCTTCGTTGCCTATTGCATCTTCCAAAATACTTTTTACCCTACGTGCCGAAACTCGCTTTCCGTCAGTTGTTAGTATTGATTCAGAGAAAAACGATTTTAGTGCAAAAATTCCAAATTCGGTTTGAATGTATTTGCTACTTGCCACTCGCGATATGGTACTAGGATTAAGTGATGTAGCCTTTGCAATATCTTCAAGAATCATTGGTTGAAGCATCTTTTCGTCGCCTGTTGCAAAATACTCATATTGATGCTTCAAAATTGCGTTCATGGTGCGCAATAAAGTGTCTTGGCGTTGCTTTATTGCATCAATAAACCATTGCGCTGCTTCAATTTTCTGTTTTACAAATGTTAATGCTACACGATCTTGACTTGTTCGTTTGTCCTTTTTTCGGGCAAGTGTTTCAAGCATATTGGTATAAGCTTTACTTACTCGCAAATCGGGAGCATTACGTTCGTTTAGTGTAATAGACAGGTTGCCGTCATCGTTGTTCAGAATAAAATCGGGCACTATGGGTTGAGCTGTTCGGTCTTGTGGTGTTGTGTAACCTCCTCCTGGCTTTGGATTTAGCTTCAGTATTTCGGTCATTGCTGCACGCAAGTCTTCCTCTGTAATTCCCATGCGAGCCACAATTTTATCAAAATGCTTGCGCGAAAATTCGTTAAAGTAATTTTCCATCATCAGCGTGGCATTTCGCACCGTTTGTTGTTGCTGGTCGCGACGTTTAAGTTGAAGTACTAAACACTCTTGCAATGTTCGGGCTCCAACTCCTGCTGGGTCAAATTGCTGAATGATGTCAAGTATTTGTTGCAGTTCTTCTTTGGTTGCTGTAATGTTTTGCGAAAAAGCCAAATCGTCGGCAATATTTTCAAGGTCGCGGCACAAGTACCCGTCCTCATCAATATTACCAATAATGTATTCGGCTAGTTTTTGTTGATGTTCGTTCAAAATTTGCAAACCAAGTTGCGACATAAGGCTTTCGTGAAACGATTGCCCAAGTGTGATTGGTGTTTCGCGTGGTTCATCGTCAAGTGAGTAATTATTGGTGCGGGTTTTGTAACTGGGCACGTAATCGTCGTTTTCAAGATAATCGTCAATTGATATTTCTTCTTGCTCACTTGTATCTTCAGGAAAATCGTCATCGCTGTCGTTGGTTGAATCGCGCCCCTCTTCAAGTGCAGGATTTTCCTCAATCTCGCTCTTAATGCGTTGATTGAGTTGCATAATTGGCACCTCCAACAATCGAATTAGTTGAATTTGCTTGGGCGACAACTTTTGCAATAACTTTATTTGCTGTTCCTGTTTCAGCATACTTGCTCTTTTGTTTGTTGCAAATGTAGGCATTAACACTCAAACCCACCACTAAATAAATAAACAAACCATTCACAATAGCACTCAAATGCTTGTAGTAATGCGTATTGCAGTTCTGTTTATTGCAATAAAAATGGCTCGGCGGTCATTATTTATTTTTGTAATTGTTTTCTTTTTTTACCAATCTTTGAACTGCGTTTTTCCACTTAAAAATTGAACTATCACAAAAACTAATCAATAACTAAAACTTTTACTATGAAACAATTTGCACTATCGGCTATGGCTATTGCCGCAACTTTGCTAACAACAGCTTGCACTGGCAAAAAAGCCGAAAACCAAGCCGAAACCAAGTCGCCTAAATGCTTGGTAATTTACTACTCACAAAGTGGCACCACCAAAACCGTAGCTGAAGAATTTCAACGTCAACTTGGTGCTGACATTGAAGCTATTGAGGCCGAAACTCCTTACGATGGTGATTTTATGGCAACTGTTCAACGTTTTCAGCAAGAAAACCAAAACCAAGTTTCAGCAGCCATTAAACCCATCAAATCTAACATTAACAACTACGATGTTATTTTTATTGGATATCCAATATGGGGCGGAACTTTTGCTTCGCCAATGAGTACATTTATTGCCTCGCAAACATTTGAGGGCAAGAAAGTTGTGCCATTCTGCACCTTTGGTAGCGGTGGCCTTGAAGGTACTGTTGAAGCACTAAAAACTGCACTACCAAAAGCTCAAGTTATTACAAGCGGTTATGGTTTACGCACTGCTCGTCTTGCCTCAGCTACTACTGAAATTGAACGCTTTTTAATTGAAAATGGTTTTGTGACCGGCCAAGTTGAGCAATTGCCAAACTACTCAGATCAAATAGCTGTAACCGACGACGAAATTGCCATTTTCAACACTGCATGTGGCGACTACCAATTCCCTCTTGGCACTCCTGTAACTTGTGGCAAACGCACCACATCAACCAGTACCGACTACATGTTTGTTGCCAAAAGCGCCATGCCAAATGGAGCTGAAAGTCAATCAACCATTTACGTTACTATATCAAACGCCGAAAACGCAAAAGCTGAATTCACACGCGTAGTTAGATAATCACAAACTCACCTACTATGAAAAACATTTCAACTCTATTAGTTGCAACTGCATTAGTTGTTGCTGTAAATGCGAAAGCACAAGACTCACAAACCCGTATAATTGATAACGCTGGTAGCGGACAATACAAAGCCATTATGGTCACCGACCAATCGTTAACAACCCACACAGTATTTAAACCTCAAGATCTTACACCATTCAACGACGAAAATCCATTGCCAATTTTGGTTTGGGGCAACGGTGCTTGCGCAAACTCTCCTTACGAGCATGTTAATTTTCTAAACGAAATAGCATCGCATGGCTTTTTTGTTGTTGCAATAGGCCCTATGCCACAAGAAGGGGTTGAACACCAATGGGGAACCACATCGCAAAGCAAACAACTGATTGACGCCATTGACTGGGCAATTTCACAAAACAACAACAAAGAGAGCCAATACTTTGGTAAACTTGACGTTAATAACATTGCAGCAGCAGGAATGTCGTGCGGTGGACTTCAAACTCTTGACATTTGCGAAGAGCCTCGTCTTAAAGCCGTTATGATTTGCAATAGCGGATTGTTTATTGATGCTAGCGGTGCTATGCCTAACATGCCTATGCCTAGCAAAGACAAACTAAAACAAATCCACACACCTATTATTTACATTCTTGGTGGCGAAACTGACATTGCATACACCAACGGCATGGACGATTTTAAACGCATCGACCATGTTCCAGCATGTGCATGCAACTTTAACGTTGGCCACGGTGGAACATACAGCCAACCTTATGGCGGCGAATTTGCTGTTGTAGCAACTGCTTGGCTCAAATGGCACCTTAAAAACGATGCCAAAGCTGCTAAAATGTTTAAAGGCAAAAAATGCGAAATGGCAACTCGTCAAGGTTGGGCATTTGAGAAAAATAACCTGATTGACAAATAACCACTTGCAACATTCAATAACAGAAATAGTTGTCAGAATATTCTGACAACCCGTTGTGCATTAATAAAAATTGAAAAAAGTTATTCATAAAACGAATAAAAA
>JAKSOL010000012.1 GCA_024405635.1 Salinivirgaceae bacterium
CAATTCGTGGTGGAACTTTGTAATCTCCATATTTACAATTATCAATGGGTCTTGATGGCATAGGCAAAATACAGCCTTTTGCCCAACCTTTAGCGTCATCACTACCCTTGTGCACTAAAACGCCATCCCTTCCATTTTCAATGTCTGAAATTATTCGCAAAGAATTATTTGTGAGATATTGTTTCTTTTCTTCCTCGTACACCTTTGTATTGACCTCAAAATCATAAGTTCCTTCCATTATGCAATAGCAATCATAAGGAATTGATGTATCATCACAACTAGTCTTACATTCATCATCAGTTCCACGAGGCAGCTCTACAGTGTAGCCACTAATTGTTCCATCATCAGTAACCAAAGTTCCTGTTGTTGAGTGTTCTCCTGTATTTGTACGAGTGATGTAAATGACTATCTCATCAGGGTTGTATGCACTATTCAGTACATAATTCTTCAAATCATCAACACAATCGTAATTGCATGTTATCTCAAGAGGATACTTGTCTCCATTCTTTTTACCAAACCCTAATGTAACGTTAGGCTTTCCTAAATCCAACCAATCCTTTTCAGACACATTAATTTCATCCTTGTTATTCACAGTCACATTCTTTGCATTGATGTTAAGCGTAATGTCGCTTATCAGCTTACCATTTGGCAAGGTAATTTCTCCTGTTTTGGTAGTTGTATTTTCAATATTTCTCGTAAAATTCAGACCTTTCTGCCTTGCCAAACGCATCGCTCTTACGATTTCCAATATATAATCATTATCATCGTCTTCCTTTACTATATATGGGCATTCTTTTAGGTCAGAAGTCATAAAATAACTAACCCAGTTATTCGCACTAGCATCACTAGCACATGAATACAACGCACTTTGAGTTCCCGACTCTTGTACTTTTGATGCATCATCATATATGCACAACTTATATATATTGTCAACACTTTTCACCTTAATTAAATGATCTTTTTTAACCTGTATCTTATCGGAAGATGATATGTACTCTTTGTTATTGAATGAGAAACAAATGTCTCGCAATTCTGTATTCAACGCATCATTATTCAATGGCATATAAATATGCAAGTAATCCAATATAGACATAATTGCATTGTCTGTACAACTCCCTGATATTTGAATCGTCAATGAAGGATTGATTTTTCCATTGGAACTGGATTTTCCACCTTCGACAAATGACAAAAGCCAATAATCATAACCTTTACACCTGTCAACATATAAATATTTCTTGATACTTGACAATTCCAATTGCTCCAAATCCGTAACAACGACTTTTTTCAAATTACCTATACTTTTCGTTGTTGTATTATTATATATGGCAATATTATATTCATTACCATCAGGCATTTGTAATTTTCTAATGTAAACTCTTTTCGGGTTCAATGTTATAGATGCAATATTTTCATCAACAGCAGCGTCACGAATTTTTTGGAAAATACCGCTCAAAATCTGGTCACTAATATTTGCTCGAATCTTCCACTCACTAAGCCATTTAATATCATCATCAGACAAATCCTTTAGTTCATCATCATTGTCTTCTTCCTCAATATCAATTGTTGTATTGTCCGAGCCTTCCACCACATCAGCACCACCTTGATTTTCATTGCCTCCATCTTCTTTTTTGCTTAAGAGTTTCTCCATTTTTTTGCTTTCAAACTGGATATCAATATCATTTGAGTCCCCATTTTGTATTGTTTTGAAGTATTCCTCACAGTTCGCGTTATTCTTTGAATGTACCTTGTTTAGCAACACAACAAATTTGTCAAGCAAATTGTCTTGCACACTTTCCCCCTCACTCTCATCCGCCAAAAATCCCAGCAGGTTTGTGTGCGACTCGTGCATCCATTGCCACTGCAGGTGGTTAAGCGTAGTACCGCCGGAGTAGTCCATAAGGTTTGGCGTGGTGCCTTGGGGGGCATGGTAGCTCTCGCTCTCATCGCTGAAGGTGTGGTGCAATGAGAAGGCGCCGTGGGACACCTCGTGGGCTATGGTGCTGGCGACATCGAACTGCTCAAAAATGAAGCCAAACTGGCGCCCTACGGGCATGTTGCTCCAATCTTCTTTTGCTTGACCAAAAGAAGCAAAACTCAAGCCCAAATTAATGCGCTCCCCGCTCTGCCTGCCCTCGCTAAATTCCCTTGCAAACGTGTTCCAAACCACGTTTGTGGAATTTATGCTCGGTTGGCATTCACAACTGCGCACCCTCGCCCTCCCGATAGCTATCGGGATTGGGCGCGCCCACGCACTCGGGTTTTGCAAACCCGTTGGGAATTTGCTTCTGCGCTTTATGGAAGTGGCGAGAGATTTTATGCAGAACGATGCATTAGTTATCACAATCTCCGGTATTAAAGCAATCTTCCCAATCAAGCGTTTGTAAAAGTGGCAATAAATTATCCGGCACATGGTCTATTTCATAATTTTCCTTTATTTGCTCAAATCGTAATGTTTGTGTATTTATTCGATAAATAAATGCCTGCATTTTTTTGTCAGATTGTATATTCCCAGCAACAAATATCATTTGCTGTTCGGGGTTTAAAAGCCCACTTATGCTGTTTTCATATTCATTGCCTTTCACAACTAGAAGAGAATCAATTTTTTTGTATTCTTTGTTAAAAATTTCAAAAAACATAAAATAGTCAGTCAATTCATTCGGGGCATTACACTTCAATGATGTATGTGCTATCAAAAAGTAAGTATCCGTTGTGATTTTCAAACATTTAATTGGTAATTCTCTTTCTCTTACATAACCTCTATTTTCTTCTGTCCACATATCAATATCAATTTTAGTGCAATTGATATTTGATGTGTCGCCATAATATACGAATTTGATTGCATCAGATTCATTTACACGTTGATTTGATTGCTCCAAAAGGCTACAGTCAATAATACCACAATTTGTGTATTCATCATAAGAATCGATATATATTTTTAAATCTTGAGAAATTACAATATTTGAATAAACTATAAGTAGTAATGCAAGAGTTTGTTTTTTCATAATTAGTATTTAATTACTTCTGTTAGTGTATAATTATTTTTGTTATAAAATCCAGAATAATAGTTAAGAGAATGATCTAGATAAAGTTTATTGGCATCAGATTTTGCATCACTTTCGTTTTGTTTTTCTCTTCCAGCATCAAAAAATCTTATATATCTAACTCCATTTTCATTTCCTATACCGACTACTACCATAAAATGGCGTGTAGCCCTATTGCTGTTGTTGGGAACATTACCACTAGACTTGTTATGGCCAACACCAATCAAAACAGGCCTATTGGCTTCAAGTTCCGATTTTATGTAGTTGTAGGCCTCATCTACCGCATTCGCGTCATATATTAGAGGCGTACTGTTGTACTCACTAAGATTGTAGTTCTTATCATTATCAGCGAAATAAGCGACTTTTATTGTTCCTATTTGAACTTTATATGGAGCTTTTTTTGCGATATCAGAATTATTGCAATCTGCAACCTTGTTATTGCCTAACATATACTCACATGCACGTCTACAACACGAAGACCTCCAACATCCTGTACATTTCCCAAATATATTTTCGTCAAATTGGCTAACCCATGCAACTTTATCTGAAATGTCAACATTGGGCGAATACAGGTAATTTTCAAACACTTCACATTCGTCGGTTTTTACCGTAAAGGATAAGCATTCGAATTTTTGCTCCGTCTTGAACTTATAGGTTGTGTAGCTTACGCCATCGTTGGTGCTAACGGTTTTATTCCTTTCGTAAGGAATAATTGAAATCGCCTTTGTTGTTGTCACATCAGATATTGTGTTGCCTTTTTCTTCATTGAAAGTAAGAGCAAACATAAACAGATAGTTCAATTTAGTTGAATCATCGAGTGCTATTTGTCCACTTTTGCCGTAACTCCAATCCTTATCGATACTGAGCACAAGCGATTTTTTGTTGTCGAAGTTAGCCTTGTGTATTTTTTCAAGGTACGATAACACTTGTAAACTATCAATGTCTTTCAATTCCCCCTCGCTCTCATCATCCAAAAATCCCAGCAGGTTTGTGTGCGACTCGTGCATCCATTGCCACTGCAGGTGGTTAAGCGTAGTACCGCCGGAGTAGTCCATAAGGTTTGGCGTGGTGCCTTGGGGGGCATGGTAGCTCTCGCTCTCATCGCTGAAGGTGTGGTGCAATGAGAAGGCGCCGTGGCTTAGCTCATGGGCTATGGTGCTGACGACATCGAACTGCTCAAAAATGAAGCCAAACCGGCGCCCTACGGGCATGTAGCCGCCCACAATGGTGCGGTTGCCGTCGGGGTCGAGCTTGGTAACGTTTTTTACCAAGAACAGGTAGTAGGTGTCGCTTTGTTGCGTGCCGAGGGCCTTTATTGCCGACTTCTCGTCGGCACTGTAAACCGAAAGAGGTCCGCTTCCGCCATGCACGAAGTTCCGCCCGTCGGCATATTGTATTTTCACTGATGGCGCTGTGCTGAGCCTTACGCTGGCAACGGCGGGCCTGAAAATGTCATTCAGCTCTTTTTCAAGTTTTTGTATGCCTGGCAGGCTGACATCATTCACCGGTACAAGGCAGATGTTTATCTCTTTGGGCTCGAACGTATCAAGGTTGAGCTTGCCGACCACCTCGGTGGTGGTGTCGGAGGTGGCCACGTGGGCATATACCGGCGACTCGCCTGCCGTGGCATCGCCACGGAGCTCCACGGCGTACGGCACGCCCAGCTGGTTGCGGAAGGTAACATTGACAGAATTCGCAAATACGTCAACCCACAGCACGCACAAGCAAGCAATGGCTATGAGCAAACTAAAGATATGACGGGATAAGGAATTCATTGTTGCTTATTTGAGGTTGTATTGAACTTCTGTTTTTGGACCTCATTATACCTTTTTTTCTTTATACGAATCAAAAACAATGTTCTCAAAAACAACATTGGTATTATCAAATCCCAAAAAACTGGATTTGCCATATCAACAAATGGATTACAAACTATATTTAACCAACCATTATTAAAAACTGTGATTCTGCTACACGAACCATGCATACCATCTAGCATTGTCATAAATAGCAAAAACAAATAGGTGCATGGAAACCAATCAATATTTAGAAATGAAACTATTACAAATTTTTTGTATGATGTAGAATCAGGTAACAATAAAAATAATTGCAACACTATAAATGGGAAATATAATAGAGCAAAAAATAACGAGAATTTTAAACCACACCTTGAAAATAACGACGACAAAAAAGGTATTAAGATTTCAAGAATAGCAAAAGCAATCAAAATTTTATGTGTGGTACCACTATTTTTGAAGGGTACATATCCAATAATTTTCATTTTTTTCAAATGTTACTTTGACATTGTTGTCTATCATGTAAATATTCATTTCAAATATTTGAGATTGTGTATCTGTTTCAAAATTTGATTTATGCATTTTTTCTTTATAATAGATATAAAAGCCTTTTGCTTTTGTGTCAAAAATTTCTTCCGGTAGATTTTTAATTGGAATTTTAAATGATGGTTTTTCATCCAACAATGCTATTTGAAGAGCGAAAATACCATCCAATCGAATTGTTATATTGTTTTTACTTTTACCCCAATCCACTACACTTTGAACTGTAGCCTGCGCATCGCCAGCATTACCTTTTGCACCAAATTTTTCCAACAATTCAGTAGCACGTTTTACATAAAGCATAAATAAATTAGAACGTCTAATAATTTCATCCGGTTCACTTCCGTCACTTGTATGTCCAAGCGTAAACGCCATACACCCATTCACATCATCACCATACATTTTGTATGTGTTTTGGCGGGCTTCGGGTAGATACTTCAATAAATTTTCTTGTGAAAAATCCGTTGTGATTACGTTATCAGCATTCTCGGCACATAGAATGGACCCCACAACTTTATTTATGATTGCATCATTGGAATAGGTTGTCAGACATTTACCATCGGACATTTGGAAATAAGAGTTTTCTCCTAACACTTTGACAGTTCCGTTTGTAAGTAGGATTTGTTCCCCGACTTTTGTGAAAATGAATTTATCATTAACAAACTTTTCTACCGCATCTATATAGTCTTGTAGAGGCACATCGTCAAAGCCTTTCGAATCGTTTGATATTTCAAAATGCGCAAACACATCGCCAAAACGATGTAATAAATACTTTTGAAATGCCACAGAGTTTGGATATTTTGTTATTGCATAAGCCGTTGCTGCCAACTCAACACCATGGTATCCACCCGTTAAAGCGTGGTTACGTTGTTGTAGTCCACCAATCAGCCATGTTGTATTTTCAAGCATATTACCGACTTCCGAACCTTCGGGAATAGTTAGCGTTACATCATTGCCCATTACCACGGTTCCTTTTTTCAAGTCGTCCTCGGTTATAACATGCGTGTCAGGTTCCTCGGCATATCTGCCAAGTTCTTCAGCCTCCCCATAGCTCATTCCCATCAACATTCCCAAATACGTAAACAAATAATAATGCCCGTCGGTAGTCCATTCTCCCTCACTCTCATCCGCCAAGAACCCAAACAGCCCGCTGCCGTGTTTCTCGTGCATCCAAGTCCATTGCTTGTGGTTAAGGGCGATGCCATCGGCATAGTCCATTAAATTGTCCGTTGAGTATTGCGGTGCACTAAAACTCTCTGTTTCAGAAGAAAAAGTATGGTGCAAACCAAACGCGCCGTGGCCTAACTCATGAGCCACATATTTGGCGGCTGGCACGCCAAACAGAAATCCGTGCTGTCGGCCAATTGGCATATAGCCTGCCAATATATCTTTCATTGGCGTGCCATCGGCGTTTAGGCGTGTTACATTGTCAACTACAAACAAATAATAAGTGTCGTTGTCGGCATTCTGCAACGTTTTAATTGCATTTTTTTCGTCCTCGCTATACACTGAGAGCAATCCGCTACCTCCATGCACAAAACCGCTGCCGTTGGCATATTGTATATTTATAGGTGTTGCAGTGCTCAGTTTCACACTTGCCACGGCAGGTTTGAAAATCTTATTCAGCTCTTTTTCAAGTGTTTGCGCGTTTGGCGGAGTTGCGCCATTCACAGGTACAAAGCAGACGTTTATCTCGCGCGGCTCAAAGGTGAGCAGATTGAGTTTGCCAACCACTTTGGTGGTGCTGTCGGTTTCGGCCACGTGGGCATAGACGAGCGTTTCGCCGGGCTGCGGCTCTCCGCGAAGAAGTATCTCGCCATTGGCTTTTGCGTATGGCACGCCCATATTATTGCGGAAGGTTACACCATCCATTGGGTCGGCTAAAATTTTATCTGTCTGCCATTGTGCAATACTTTTATAAGCAGGACGGTAGCCGCCCTCAAGTGCGGAATATATTTCGGGATAATTATTGCTTGTTTCGTTATAGGCGTCAAAACCGTAGGTTTGCAAACTGCTTGGTGAGAAAACAACTTCACCTGCGGCTATCTGCTTGTCTTTGCGCTCGTTGTCGTTCTTAATGAGCGTGCTGTTCTTGCCGGTGTTGTGGTACTGCTCGGCGCTCATCAGGCGGTGGTCGCTTGTTACAACCATCTTGTTTCCTTCGGCATCTTCTACCATGGTGCGGCCAGCGTTGGCCAACAGCGGTGTTACGTTTTTTTCTGTGCCGTCTTGTAGTACGGCTATGTAGTTGTCGTTCTGGTCTTTATAAATGGTTTGTACGGTATAACTGAGTTTCAGAGTGTCGCGAATGCTGTTGTCGTAAAAAACGGTTGCGGTGTTGTTTCTTATGTCAGTTATGGTGGCGGCAATGGCTTTGGGACTGACCATCAGGCCGTCGTTGCGCACGCTGCGCCACTGGCCGTCGAAAATCACGCCGTCGGTGTTCACCTTCAGGTCGGTGTAGTCGCAGCGCACCTTGGTCTTCCACAGCTCGAGCCACAGGTAGAACTGGCCGTTGTATGAGCCGTCGCCGTTGGGCACTGCCGTGAGCACAATGAAGCGTGTGCGGCCGGTGCGGTTCTCAATGGTATCGCCCTCGTGCAGCTCCTTCAGCTCGTAATTGGTTATGGTGCGCGGCTTGGGCGTGTCGTCGCAGCCGCAGTTGGGGCACTCCTCGGGCGTGGGCGGTGTTCCGGGCGGGTCTATCTCAAAGTCGCTCCACGGCGACCAGTCGGCTTCCAGTCCGCCGCTGCACTCGCCGCGCACCCGCACCTTCCATGTGCTGCCCCGCGGAAAGTCGTACAGCTTGAACTGGCTGTCGTAGCAGTCGTTGAGCTCCGACACTCCGTTGTCGCCAACCAGCTCAACCTGGAAATGGGTGTGATACGGCGACGGTGTCCAGCTGAAATCGACACGGGCGTTGTGCACTTCGGCCGACACTTCGTCAACAGCAGGGCAGGTGTGCAGGTAGGTGAACTCGCGCACTTCCGACTGTCCGTTCTTGTTTATAACCGCCTTCCCGCTCGGGTCGAACACCGTTACGCGCCAGCAGTATTGCATGCCGGGCTCAAGGTTCATGGCGGCCGGTATGGCTGTGTAGGTGGTGGCGGCGGTGGTTGTCTCGAAGATTGGTGACATGCTTGCTGCCACAGTCTGTGCCGGAACTCCCTGCATGCGCATCTCCCACACCTGCAGTTTGTACTGCACAGCCTCCGTTCCGCCGGTGTGCTTGCTGGGCTGCCAGTTGAAGATGAGCGGCAGCGATGCGTTGTCGGGGGCCTCGGTGCCGTTGCGCGGTGTGGTTAGCTCGGGCGGGTCGTAGATGCTTATCCATGCGGTCTGCGAGCCGCGGTTCGAGAGCACGCGGTGGTTGTAGAAGTGGTGCACTTCGACGGTCAGCCGCCACATGCCGCCGGGCAGTTGTCCGGTTTGGCGGTACTGCTCCTTGCTGTAGCCGCGGAAGTCGAGATTGTCAAGACGCAGATACTGCGCCAAGTCGCTGCCGGTAAGTACCAGTGTCTCGCCTCCGCCCAAAAAGAGCGGTGTCACGGCGGAGGTCTTTATGCTCTCAATGGTTATGTCGTTGGACTCCAGCTTGAAGTGCAGCCGCACGGGCAGGTTGCTGGCCGTCAGGTCGTTGACGGTGATGGTTGTCATCAGCCGCGCCGAAGCGGGCGCAGTCAGCTCGCTAAGGTTGAGTGTGTAAGGTGTCAGCAGTGTCGGGGTAACCGTCACCGGATAGCGCTGTGCCGCAGCCGTCAGGCTCAGCAGAATAGCGGTCAATATGGCTAAGAAACGATTTATTGCAGTTAGGATTTACGAATTATGAATTACGAATTACGATTTTTCGTTATCGTTAGTGTTTATCGTTTTCAGTTTGCGTTCATATCATTACTCAATCACTTCATAATCTGGATTATCGGCAAACCATTTACGCACCATGCGCAAGGCACCTTCGTAATCGTCAGTCTCAATCATTCCAGTCTCCGAAGCCGCATACGGAAATCCTTTGACAACGGGTGCCAGCAGTTCCATTATGCGATAGCCACAGAGTATTTTCGTATCAACCGTAGGATTGGCAGAAGCGCACTTGCAGCCATCATCTTGCAGAATTTTCACGCAGACATCAATGGCTTGTTTTTGCCGTGTGTAGATAAGTTCTGGAATAATCAAGCGCATCAGGTCTTCAACGTATTCGTATGGAATCGATGCCGCCCGGCGAGTCACAAAGTCAATGTCGCGCTGCTCGCCTAATCGTGCCATGGCCAAATGCATCGCCCACCGCGTTTCCACATCCGACTCTTTGTCAATCATTTGCCGGCTGAGAATCTGTTCGTAACCAACGCCCAACTGAGCAGCCATTTTAGCCACTTGTTCGTAGTAGATAGCATTCCGTTTGTTGAGACGCTCTTCGATAAGCCGCTGTGCAGCAGTGTCAACATCGGTTTTGCCAAAATACCGCAATCGGCTGATATTGTTCGACACTATGCGTGAGCTACCGTTATTGAGCCCGCCAGCCAGAAAACGTACAGCAGCCTGACGTCCTGCAGCATTGCCAGAATTCCGACCAGCAAGTGCCACAATGTTGTAGGCTTCGTCGGCTACATCGGTCACAGAATCATGCGCATAAGTGTTCAATAGTTCGGTCAACGCCACCACATCCGTTGTTTTCCACAGATGTTCAGGTGTTTCCCGCGTCTTGCTGTTTACTCTTATATCATCAAGATATTCAATAACTTGTGCCGGCGCCATCAGCGGTGTCAGCATCAGAAACAGAAAAAAGAATCTCATATATGTTTGTGTTTCAAACCGCCACAAGTTAGCATAAAAGATGATATGATTTGTTAGGTGTGCCCTTCTCCAAAAACCGGACAGGTTTGAATTAGACAAAAGAACGATAATTTTGTCAAAAGGAGGAAGAAAATGAAAAAGAAGATTCACAGCGAGTCGGAGATGGTGAGAGCCGTCCAGGAATTGGAAAGAGGCATAAATGCCGAAGTAGTGGCAAGGGACCACGGAGCGTCACGATCCTCCCTCTACAATTGGAAATCGAAGTACAGCGGAATGGAAGTCAGCCAAGTAAAGCGACTGAAAGAACTTGAAGAGGAAAACCTGAAACTGTAGCAGATGTATGCCGACCTTGCCCTCGACAACCAGATTCTGAAGGAGGTCATCGAAAAAAAAACTCTAGAGCCCGAGATAAAGAAAAACCTAGCCAACGGTATCGTAGAAGAATATGGAGTGAGCATCTCTCGGGCGTGCAAGATGATGGACATCCACAGATCTTACTTCTACTACGAAAGCGTAAAGGACGACGCAGAAGTTGAAGAATCCATTAGAGAAGCCGCCAAATATGGAGATGGCTTTTGGAAGATCTTTGAGATAATCAGACGTGACGGTTACGCTTGGAATCACAAAAAGGTGTATCGCGTATATAAGGCAATGCACTATGAAAAGCGCAAGCGTCTCAGAAAACATCTGCCAGCTAGGGTTAAGAACCTACTTGAACAACCGCTGAAACCCTTCGTGGCATGGTCTATAGACTTTGTGAGCGATGTTCTTGAATGCGGTCGCAAGTTCCGAGTTCTTGACATCCTTGATGATAGCGATAGAGTTGCGGTAGCACAGGAAGTATCAATGTCGTTCCCAGCAAAAAGGGTTATCAAAGTGCTTGAGAAGGTGATATGGCTCAATGGCAAGCCAAAGAATATGTGATGCGACAATGGCCCTGAATTCATTGCCGGGGAATTCAGCGAATGGTGTGCAGGCAACGACATACGCATATTATACATTCAGCCAGGTTGCCCAACGCAGAATAGCTACATTGAGCGATTCAACGGTAGCTATCGGAGGGCTATACTTGACGCATACATTTTTCGCACGCTTGGCGAGGTGCGAGAGAAAACTGAGGAGTGGATGTCATATTACAACAACGAAAGACCCCATGAATCAATAGGTAACATACCGCCAATGGAACAAAGGACAAATAAGTGGGAATATGAAGATTGATATTCTGACATGCAAAGAAAGATGCGCCTACGGGTTGCGCAAGGCCATGCCAAGTGCCCTGCGGGCAGCCTTGCACAACTCTCCGGCTTTGCTAGTTTATGCATATCAGAAATCAATCCAGAGAAAATAATTAATATTTGTTGTCTAATTAATAACTGTCCTAAAAAAGGGAAGTTTACAACAAATGGTAGATTTGCCGTTTGTGAGTTTTTTTTGTTTACACTTCGTATTGTTAGCCTGATAATTCTTGTGGGTTGGGTTTATAGTTTAAAATAAGCAATCAAATGCTAATCATAAGACCGTTATCCTTAGTTTATTAAAAATCGTAGTAGATGTTTTGTAATGATGTGCGTAAACCAAAGGTTATTAGATTTTGATTATTAGATTTTGCATTAACCTTTTCAGCACGGTAGGTGTATCCCACAAACGCATTCATATTTACTCTTGGATTAATTAAAAACGAAGCTTGTGCGTTAAAGTTGGTTAACGTAACTTTTTGACCTTGAGATATTTTGCAGTGATATTCGGAGGCATGCGTTTCGTATGGTAAGTAAATATTGTTGCCAAAGTTAAGTCCAGCGGTGTCGCGACCATGAATAGCGTGGGTTAGTTTTGCCTCTACAAACAATCGTTTATAGTTGTATCGGCCTATGGCAACTAACTCTTTAAAGTTGCTACCTAATGGGTGAGCTAATGGTTGTTGGTAATGCGCGTAATTTTGTATCGTAATGGTGTGCGAAAAAATGTAAGGTCGCGCAATATTGTATTCAAGTTGAATGTCGAGGTGCTTAAGCCCAAATAAATCGAACGTTTTGTAGCCCATTTGCATGGCCCATTTGTTGCCCCACCAACCCCAAGTTCCACTTGTGTCGCTGCTGTTAAATGCGTGTTTTATGTCGCGACCAAGTTCCTTAACCTTGCACTCGTCAATTATGGCTTGTCCGTACAAAATATGGTTTTTGCCTAAAGTTATTTTTCCGCTAATGCCCATAAGTGCATTGTCGCTTGACCCTACAGAAAACTCAACTGGGCGAGTAAAAATTACAGGGTTAGCATAGTTTATATCAAAGCCGCGGTGGCTAACACTATCGGCGTTTGCCCAAATTATAGACTCAAACAACCCAATGTTGAGCCAATCGGTTACATTGATGCTTAAATAGTTGAACGAGCCCCATTTTTTATCGTGCGGATGACCATAGAAGTAGTGATTGGTAAGGTCTTGAAACTGAGCCCAAATGTTAACATATTTTATGCGCCAGTAGTCGGTTGTGATGCGCAAAAATGGGTAGTTGAAGGCGCAGTCGCTCAAAAGCATCGACCTATAACCATCGCCAATAAAGTTTTTACCGTGTCCCAATGTGATGTCGAAATGCTCGTTTGGTTGAAATGTTAGATACGCATCGCTTCGTGCATAGTCGTAGGCGTTAGGTTTGTCCTTAAAACTTTTTGGTTGGCCTTGTCCCGGAATAACTCTACATGCCGAAACTACATTGTATCGATAGTCGAAAAACTGAGCTTGATTTTCGTAAAACGATGTACTGAAGGCTATTTTGTCGCCTAACCTTGCATTAATAATTATGCCGCGTGTGTTAATCCAACTTTTGTCGTCGGCTTTGGAGTCAAAACCCAACTGAAAATCAAATAATGGGTCGATGCTGAAACTCAATTTGTCGTCGCTAGTGAAACTAATCCAACTATTGTTAAGCAGTATGTTTGCAAATTTGCTTTTAACGTTAATGCGGTAAATTGAATCGGCATCAACCAAAGGAGTTACTTGTCGCAATTGTATTGGCTTAACGCTTGTGTGAAAATGTGCATCTTTTTGGTATATGTATCGGTCAAAGTGATTGAATTGGTGATCTTGATACATTGATATAAACTCTTGGCTTTGAGCCGAAAAGCTGACAAGTAAAAGTATAAGAGCAATTGATGTTTTCAGTTTCATAAACTTTTTGTTTGCGTCAAAAGTACCAATATTAAAAGTTGAATGATGCGCATTTTCATAAAAGGCTGTAAATAAAGGACAAACGACAATTCTTGTTGTTGAGTGTTCTGTTTATACTTATTGCGCTATGTGTTTGACTATCGGTAATCTCAAATTGTATAAAGCTGCGTACTTTTTGGCAATATAACACTCCCCATATGCACATATAACACTGCTAAAATTCGATTTCGGTTTTGAAATAAAGGAAAATTTATTTGTAACACTTTGATTATAAGGCAGAAATGATTTTTATAAAAATATTATTTGGTGTTTATACTTTCCTTTATACATTTGCAGTATTATATATAACTATAACACTATAAAACGGGACCGAAAAAAATTATTATTTATTATGAAACTACAGAATTTACAATTTGGTTACAGAAAACACGAGGTGTTCAGCAACCTAACAATCAACTTTGAGGCAGGCAAAATATATGGCTTGCTAGGTAAAAATGGCGAAGGCAAATCAACTATGTTATATCTAATGACTGGTTTGCTAAGAGCCAAAAGCGGAAGCGTTACATTTAAAGGTAAAGACATGAGCCAAAGGTTGCCATCGGCATTGGAGGATATGTTTCTTGTGCCTGAGGAATTTGAACTTCCACAATGCAGCCTAAAGGAGTTTGTTAAATCGAATGCGGGTTACTATCCAAACTTCAGTCAAGAGATTTTTGAAAAGTGCCTACAAGGTTTCGAACTCGACATAAACCTCAATCTCAAAAAACTTTCGATGGGCACAAAAAAGAAAGTTTACGTCTGCTTTGCCCTTGCCACCAATACATCGCTTTTACTTATGGACGAACCAACCAACGGCCTTGATATTCCTTCAAAGAGTCAATTCCGCCAGGTTATTGCATCGTGCATGACCGACGACAAAACCATTATCATCTCGACCCACCAAGTGCGCGACGTTGAGAACCTTATCGACCAAATAATGGTGCTAAACAAAAAGGAAATTGTATTTAACCATAGCACCGCCGAGATAAACCAAAAACTTGCATTCAAGAATGGTCAGATAAGCAAAGTAGCGGCAGAGTCGGACGAAACGACTATCGACATTGAGGCATTATTCACTGCTATTGTAAACGGTGACGAATTAGTTAAAACAGCTTTTTAATTGGTAAATACTATGAATTGGAAAAAACTTGGATTGTCAATCTATAGAGACTTCCTACAATATCGACAATTGATACTGCTGTCGTTAGCATTTGCCATTGTGGGAGTGATAGTTACGCTGGCCGATAATTATTCGCCGTTTATGGAAAATGGTTCAGCCGCAGGCGTGTCATTCGGATTGTTAATGGGCGTTGCTTTTATGCTTGTTTCTCAGTTCTTTACAATATTTAAAGACAAGAAATCTACTATACCTTTTATGATGGTTCCTGCATCGAACTTGGTGAAATTTATGTCAAAGGTTATAGTGCTCGCCATTGCTCCTGTAATGCTAATATGTATTGCAAAAGCTGTAGAAACTCCTGTGGTTGGTTCTGTCTTTGTTGGGCAAATTGGCGTTGAAAAAACTGCTGAAAACATGGAGCTATTTCATCCCGAAGAGATAGAATGCACCAACTTCTTTACCAGCGAAACACGCAGCTACCAAAACGATTCGGTTATTGTTATGCGTTACGGGCGATTTAACAACGTGGTGGTAAACAAGTATCACAACGACTGGATTCAAGTTGGGATAAACTCCACTGCGTTTGGCGACATAATGTTCTTCATCGGGATTATAGGAATAATGATATTCTCGCAGGTTTGTTTTAACGAGAACAAGTGCAAATCGATAGCCTCATTTTTCCTTGGAGTTATATTGGTGTGGGGAATAGTAAAGGGAATAACCAAAGTATTCTACCATAGCATGAGCGTATCGGTAACCGAAAACTTTATCCTTTTAGCAAGTGTGGCAATGGGACTCATAGGACTTTTCTTCCTATGGCGTGCATATAAGATATTCGACAACAAACAAATAAACTAAACAACTATGAGAAGCGATATATTTAACTTTAAAAGATACTGGGATTATCAGAAACGTGTAATTACAGAGTATCCATTAACATGGGTAGCATTGGCATTGGGAATTGTAAGTCTGATAGTTGCAACGTTTGTAAAATCTTATGCAGTAGGAAATTTCATGGTTTCATTTTTTGTCTCTTGCTTAATGATTTTGGGAATGTTTTGGAAACTATGCAAGAAAAACGAATGCCTCATTGAGATGCTGATACCTGCTTCGATGTTTGAAAAATATTTGAGCAGAATGGTGTATTACTCATTTTTACCATGTCTGATTTGGGGTGCAAGTATTATGCTAACAAATGAGGGATTAATTGATTCTCACGAGCCAATTTTGTTTGTGGCAATAATGTGTTCGAGCGTACTTATTAATGTTGTAACAAAATTCTGGGGTTACTTTTTGTATTGCATGGTGGGTTCTTTTTCAAAATGGACGGCACCTTATGCAGAAAGCATTCCAAGCAATGGAGTAGAAATGTGGATAACAATGGCGGTGATGATTTTTTTCACTTACGTAGTCGGCTACTTCCTATTCAAAAGGCAGTCGTTAACTTTAAAAGATTTGAGAAAATGACATTCAGCAACGACAAACCAATATACCTGCAGATAGTTGACATAATCTGCACGCGAATACTCTCGGGCGAGTACAAGCCCAACGAGCGCATTCCGGCGCTTAGGGAGTTTAGCGCGCAACTGGAGGTGAATATCAACACGGTGATTCGTTCGCTTGAATATCTGCAGCAAAACGAAATAATATACAACAAACGTGGATTAGGATTCTTTGTTTCCGACCATGCTTTGGATTCTATAAAGGCCGTTCGCCGCAAAACCTTCCTTGAAGAAACCATTCCCAATGTGATAAAAGAGATGCAAGTGCTCGGCATCACTTGGGACGAGGTGATGGCAATATCGGCCGATGACGAAAAATAAACATGATAATAAATAGGGCTACTCCTTAATTTGGGGTAGCCCTATTAGTTTGAGGTGAATAGAAAATCCTCTTTTAATCAATAGTCAAACCGAAAAAAATATGGCATTCTATTTAAAATGCAAGCAATTGGAAAAGCCTTGAGTGTTGATGAACCAAGGGCCTTAGGTGAGCAAAGAAAATCATACCGTCAACGGGCGATTCAATAGTTGAACGAGTCTCGCCAGTATAAGGGTCGATGATTTTGCCAAGCAAGTCGCCGCGCTTAACGGTGTCGCCAACATTGCAAGTTGAGTAAAACAACCCAGCTTGTTTTGAAGCAACGGTATGTAGCGATTTTTCGCTGAAAACGTGGCTCTTGTATCCTAAATGGCAAGGGTGCTTAATCAATCCCTTAGAGTCAAGAAAACGCAAAATCGAAATCCATGTCATTTTTGCCAAATTCTTGTCGATGGTGTCGGTTGAACCGCTGTATAGCGAAAAAGCCTTAGTTTCAAACACTTGCCAGTTATAGTTGAGCACGCAAGTGTCAAACGGCTTTGGGTCATAAACGTAAACGTAAGGCAAACCAAACGAGCAAGCATCGTCAATGTCCTGATAACCAGTATTCATAACACGCACATGAGGCACAAAGTTGCCATTTAGGTAGTACGATGCCAACTGAATTCCATACTCGTAGTCGCGTACAGCATCAAAAATGGCAGATGCAATGCGTTGCGTGGTTTCTCCCTTGTCGTAGCCCGGAAACATTCGGTTTATGTCGGTGTTATCCATGGCCCAAAAGCGTTTCTGAATGTTCATTGAATAGTGGTTGGCCGAAGGAATAACTAGTATTCCGTGGCTGTCGGAAATCATTCCAGACTCCTCAAGGTGAATTAGGTTTTTTACAATTTGCGATGCTATGAAAAGTTGCTGAACCTCGTCGCCGCGGAGCGAGCCCACAATGGCCACTGTTTTTTCGCCGTTGCCAAAATAATATCCTGGAATAGTGAAATCGTCGCGAAAGGGCGATTTCATTGAGAATAGGCTTATCTGTTTCATTTTTAGTTAGTTTGATTCGGTAAAAATTCGTGCAATGAGCGAGCCTTCGTACACCACTGGGTAGCTTCTTATTGTAAACACTAGTCCATCAACTGGCGATTTAACTTCCTCTTGAATGGAGCCTTCAAGCGAACTGACTAGCAAGCAAATAGTGTCGCCTTTTTTTACGCGCGTACCATGTTTCACAGCACTTATTATGATGCCCGAGCGTGATGCATTTATAAACGAAACGTTTCCTGTTTTTGAGTCGATTGGCGAGCTAACAGCATCGGGTTTGGTGCCAGTCCACACGTTCATGTGGCTCATTAGGTTTAAGATTCCGTCAACAAGTTGGTCTCCATATTCGCGGGTTATTTTCATACCGATGCCCATTTCAACCACCACGGTAGGCGTTCCAATTGAGTTGAGCGAGTGCGCTATTGTTGCTTCAAGTACGGTTGCCGCATCGTGGGTCCAAATAAAATCGAGATTGAGTTTGTCGGCCAACGGATAAAGCTTATCGGCATAAATGTTTGAAATGCGCGCTTGCGGCATCTCATAAAGGTAAATGTTTGACGAGTGAATGTCAATAACCAAGTCGGCTCCGCGAAGGTCTTCAACTACTTGATGCGCAACGTTTTCAATCATGTGACCGTTGGGCGAGCCGGGAAATATCCGGTTCATGTCGAGGTCGAACGTTGGAATGCCGCGTGTTACGCTATCAACGCCAAGCGGGTTTATGGCCGGATAAACTTCAACTTGTCCGTGCAACTCGTTGGGCTGAAGTTGAAGCCTGCGCAATAGTTCGTAGCAAACGTATTGCCCCTCAAGCTCGTCGCCGTGAATGCCGGTAACTATGCAAATGCGTTTGCCTCCGTTGCCTACAACGTTTTTCTTTATCAATAGTCGTTCGTAAACGGGCAAATCTTCTGATACTAAAGTCTTTATCATTGTCTGTTAATCTTTTATATAATGGGGTAGTCGTCTAATTTGTTCAACCAAAAGGCTCACTTTTACCGTTTGTTGTACAATTCCGTTAAAGTGTCCGCGGTTGATTGAGCAGTCGTTAAAATCGCGACCATGAGCAATTTTTATATATGAGTCGTCAACGCAACGGTTGTTGGTTGGGTCAAAAGCGCGCCAAGTTCCGTTGTCGAAGTATTCAATCCACGCGTGAGTTGCGCCTTCGCCTATCATAAATCCGTTTACATATCGGGCTGCAATGCCAGCTTTGCGACACATGGCAATGGCAATGTGTGCGTAATCTTGACAAACTCCTTCGCCTAAACCAAATGCCTCGGCGGCGGTGGTGGCAACGTTGGTTGTGCCGCTGCGATAGGCAAAAGTTTGTGCAAGTTGGTTCGACATTTCCGCAATCCAAGCTTTTGTGTCTGATGCCGATGTGCTGATGCCCGCAATGGTGTTGCAAATTTTGTCCGATGGCATTGTTAACGCCGACGGGTGCCTAAAAATTGGGTCCAACTCTTCGTGTGTCTCGTGTCGTCCAACGTCAACAATTCCCTTCGATTCGAACATAAAAGCATCGTGAAAATCGGCCACGTAGCCAGTTTGCACAACGCTTCCAAACGAGTCGGTGCTTTTACCAATCTGGCAGTTGGGAATAACGGTGGTCGATTCGTTGATTATGCGCTGAAACGGGCACGAGTAAGGCACGCATCGCAGCATAAACGTATGCGAACTAACTGGTTGCGAGAACGTTAGTAAGGTTCGATATGCGTATTTCAGCAACATTTGTGGTTATGCGGCAAATAGGCTGTTTACTACCGATAGTGTTTCTATTGAGTTGAATCCGGGTAACCCAATTCTCTGTTTTAGATTCGCAAAATCGGTGGTGTTATAAAAGTCGCTAGCAAAGGTTTCAACACGCTCAAGTCGAGTCATTATGTCCTCAATTCTCGATGTTTCGTAGTTAAATCGGATAAACAAATCGAGTTTTTCAATAAACCGACCAGTCTCAATAATGTCGCGAACTTTTGAGTTATAGATGCGGTCTTCAATTGCGCCCCAAAACGAGTACATAATGTCGGTAACATATTGTAACTCATATAGTTTTAGTCCATTCTTTTCGGCTTTTTTCATAAAGTTGATGGCCAATTCAATGTACTGTAGGCTTTCGCTTTTCAGCTCTTCGCGTAGTAAAATGGCGTTGTCTTTCACTCTTTCGAGCATGTTTATTACTGATACTGAACTGGTTGTGTCGTATAGGTACTTGTTTACGAACTCGCGCGAATTGGCATAGTTGCAGTCAATGCCCATTTTGTTGCAAAATTCAATGTGAGCCACTGAATTTTCGTTGTCAATAATCTCATCGTAGTACTTGCGCAAAATGTGTAGGGCAGTGCAAACACGCTCTGAGTAGCGACCCAGCCAATAAAGGCGGTTTGCCTTGGCGGGTGAAATTGCCGAAAGAAACATTTTTGTTGTCATATAGCTATTTATTTGTGTGTTAATAATTTACAGTGTTTTATTCCGAAAGGACCCAAGTGTCTTTAAATCCGCCACCTTGCGACGAGTTGACTACAAACGATTTTGGGTCGCGAGTAAAGCGTGTCAGTCCGCTTGGCCAAACTTTGGTTTCCTTGCCCGAAATAACAAAGGCTCGCAAGTCGGCTTTGCGCATCACTCGTTGGTCTCCGTCCATTATTTCAAGGTCAATAAAGTCAATCACCTCTTGAGCTATCCAACGGCGCGGTTGAGTGCGTACAAGTTCGCGTACTTCTTCAAGTCGAGTTTCGTCCATATCGCGACCAAACATCACGCCGTAACCGCCAGCTTCGGATACATCTTTAATCACCAGTTTTGGCAGGTTTTCAAGCACATATTTCTTATCGCTGTCGAAAAATGGAAGATAAGTAGGCGCGTTTTTCAAAATCGGTTTTTCGTGTAGGTAGTACTCCACCATTTTAGGCACAAAATAGTATATGCCTTTGTCGTCGGCCACACCGTTGCCAAAGGCGTTTATAATGGCCACATTGCCCTTAGTGTAAGCGCGAAACAAGTTTGGAACGCCCAACAGCGAACTTTTTTCAAAAGTCATAGGGTCAAGATATTCGTCCGACAAACGGCGATAAATGGCGCCCACACGTTCGCGCTCGTTAAACAAGCCTTTGTAGTAAACTTTGTCGTCGTCAACAAATAGGTCGTCGGGGAAAGCCAGAACCACGCCAGCCTTTTCGGCCAAGTACGAATGCTCAAAAAAAGCAGAATTATAGCGGCCAGGAGTTAGAATAACTTCCAATCCGCCATCAACGTTCACGTTGTCCATCATTTCGCGAATCATTTTTGCGTAGTCGCGGTTGTCAAAAATTGGAGCGCCGTCAAATGTTTCGGGCGACGATTTGCGAGTTAATTGTCTGGCAATCATCGGATAAGAAGCGCCTGATGGAATGCGCAAATTATCTTCAAGAACGTACCAAGTGCCGTCTTTTGCCTGAACAAGGTCAATGCCCGAAATGTGCGAGTAGATGCCCATTGGTGGCATAACACCTTCGCATTCAGGTAAGTAGCCCTTTGATGAATATACAAAATCCTCGGGCACAATGCCGTCTTTAACAATCTGTTTTTGGCTATAGATGTCGCGCAAAAAGGCATTTAGCGCATCAACACGCTGCCTTAGTCCAGCTTCCAGTTCTTTCCAGTCGGAGTTTGAAATGATGCGTGGAATGGCATCAAACGGGAATAATTGTTCACGAAATTCGCCGTTCTTGTAAATGCCAAATCGAACTCCGTAGCGTTCCATCCACTTGTTTACCGCCTCTTTCTGATTTAATAGTCTTGCGAACATCTTTTTAATTTTTTAGTTGTTTTTGTTTCATATCGAAAGTATAATAATTGATTTGCTTTCAAATTCGTTGCAAAATTACGCATATACTTATAAAGTGCAATTTTAGCAAGCTACTATTTACAAGATAAAGGGGAGTTTTAGTAAAAGACGTATATAATTAGCCATTGTGTGCTATTTGTAAGTCAATTAGATTAGTTGCCAGTAGTTGAAAAACAATCATTATGGAGGTTTCCGTATTCAGTTAAATACAACCAAGCATTGCAACAGCCTAATTGAACTTTTTGATAATTTTGCGCACCCAAAAATTCGAAGATAAATGGCACTAATTCTATCGTTTGAGACTTCAACAACCGTTTGCTCGGTAGCTTTGTCGCGCAACGGAGTGATTGTTGATTCGCAAGAGAGTTTTGAAACCAAATCGCATGCATCGTTGCTTACGGTGTTTGCTCAAGATATTTTACAGCGCAATAGTATCTCGGCTCAAGAGCTTGATGCTGTGGCAGTTAGTCAAGGTCCGGGTTCATACACAGGCTTGCGAATTGGAGTTTCGGCTGCAAAAGGTTTGTGCTACTCGCTTGGCAAAAAGTTGTTGGCTGTCGATACCTTAAAAGCTATGGCACTTATGGCCGCCGACAAGGTTGAGGCGAAGCCCGATGTGTTTTGCGCCATGATTGATGCTCGCCGAATGGAGGTTTACTGCGCCATGTTTGACCAACAACTAAACCGCATAAGCAACACTGAGGCTGTGGTGGTTGACGAAAATAGTTTTGCCGCCACGTTAAGCGGTAAAAAAGTGGCGTTTTTTGGCGACGGAGCAGCCAAATGTATGCCAGTAATCAATTCTCAAAATGCTGTATTAGTTGATGGTGTTTACCCTTCGGCTCGATACATGGCAGTGCTGGCCGAACAAAGTTTTGCCGCAGGCGATTTTAAGGATGTTGCTTATTTTGAGCCATTCTATCTTAAAGATTTTGTTGCTACAAAGCCAAAAAACAAAGTTCTGTGAAATTACGCTTTGGCATCATTTGCATATTGCTGGCTATCAGCATAAACTGTTTGGCCGATAACAATAGTTGGTTTCAGCGCAATTTTCGCCAAACTGCCGACACTAATTTTATTGTCGATTTGCACAAAACACTTGGCTTAAAGGCGTTCTTTTCAAACAAATACTCAAACTTTACCATTCGTAATTTGCAGAACCATAATTCGTTAAATTACGAATCGACAGCAAATCGCGCCATTAATGTTGGTTTTATTTACAAGTGGATTGATCTTAATGCAGGTTATAGTTACAACTTTTTGAATAAGCAAAACGACCTTAAAAGCAACAGTAAACAGTTTGATGTACAAGCAAAAATGTTTCTGCGGTCAACATCGTGGTGGTTGTTTGTAAATGCCTACAAAGGTTATGACCTTTCCAATGCTGGTAAAGTGCTAAGCGACTACAAACCAGGAACTTATTATTCGCGCAACGACATTAGAGCCTTCTCAATGCGTGGTGCAGTAAACTATTTTTTCAATTACACACAATACTCAAACCGAGCAACTCAAGGCAACGGCGCACGCCAGCAAAAGTCGGCAGGGTCGGCGGTTGCGGGCATACAATTTATTTTTAATTCGGTTGTGGCCGACTCGTCGTTTGTTCCTACTAACCTAAACAACAACAGCATTTTTGCCTACAATTTTGACGACATTGAATACTTTTCAGTGGGTGCAAATATTGGTTACACCTACACATTTGTTTATAAGCACAATTGGGTTGCAAGTTCAATGATTGTGGGAGGAATAAGCTACGGAAATAAAAAACAATACGCTAACAATCAGATAAATACCGACACCGATAACGCATTTAATCTTTTTCTGCAAGGTGAATTAAGTGCTGGATATTGTTGCAACCGTTTCAATGTTATGTTGCGTCACACTTTTCAGTCAACTCAAACTCCAGTTGGCGACCGATGGAACAACGTTGTGCTACTAAACGGCAACACTCAACTGTTGTTCATCTATAGGCTGAATTTGAAACGAGACTTGAAATTTATTCCATACCCACATTTGGCCGACTGGTAACCAATGAAAAGCAAAGCAATAATATTGATAATTGTGCTTTTGCTTGCAGTGCAAGTTAAGGCAGAGTGGCTGGCAAAAAGTCAACCAATGCTTTATGAACAACCAACCAGCAATGCTTTTTTGCAACAAATCAGCAAACCATTTATTAGGATTGCCGACACCAATTATGTTACCGATCTTACCAGTACATTCATCATTCGAGGGCTAAATAGTTTCAAAACATGTGGTTTTAACATCGAAGACAAACAAAGCCTATTGGCCTTGCGATACCGAAGCGACACAATTGCATCAATAGGCGCGGGCATAAACTACAAGTGGCTCAGTTTTGGACTGCAATTAAGCACTGGACGTCGTGCAAAGCATGTAATAGGCCGACAAAACCACATTAACATTCAAATTTTGCAGCCAACGTTTAATATTAAAACCGATATCAGCGAGTACAATGGTTTGTTCGTTTACAACAAAGACTCAATTATTTGTGGCCTGCCACGCAACGATTATTATATACGCAACGATTTGAAATACATAAAGTTGCGCATACAAGCCGATTATGTTATAAATCATAATAAATATAGTGCGGCGGCTGCAACTGGGTTAAATACCATTCAGAAGAAAACTGTAGGTTCGTTTCTTTTGGGGGCCGAGTGGGAGGCAAATATCATTATGGCCGACTCGTCGTTAGTGCCAAGCAATGTAAACGATTCGTTATTTGCCTACAAAAGCAACATAAACGGCATAAGTAATATAACATTCGGAGTAACAACAGGATATGCAATGAATGTGGTGCTACCTAAAGGTTTTTTTGTACATGGCACTTATGTTGTGGGCGTAGGCACCGACCGAAAAACCATTCGCGACCAAACGGCCGATGATTTGCGTTACCGTTCGTTAGCTTCAATGTTTAGGGCTGAGATAGCTACCGGCTATAACTGCCGTAGATTTTACGCAGGAGCTTGGATAAACTATTCGGTAAACCGGTCGAAAATAGGATCAACAGCTGCCAATATCTACACCGAAAGCCTTGCTATTCGTATAGTTTTTGCCTACCGCATATTTTTAAAGAAAGATTATCCACTCAACATTGGTGGAATGCGCGATATGGTTAACGATTTGCGGCAACGCAACTGGAATTAGTAAATGGCACTTTAACAAAAAGTGCTACTTTTGCCGCCTATTAAAAGAACAAGAATGCCAAGCATTGAGTTTTTTTTGAAAGGAATACTAGTAGGACTGTTAGTCTCGGCACCAATGGGCCCCATTGGAGTTCTTTGTGTGCAAAAAACTCTAAACAAAGGCCGTTTCCTTGGTTTCTTCTCGGGACTTGGCGCCGCAACAGCCGACACTTCGTATGCTGTTCTTGCAGCATTTGGCATCTCGTACATTACTTCGTTTCTTGAAGAATACCGCGTTGTGATGCAAATTATAGGTATAGCGGTACTTATTTTTCTTGGAGTAAAAATGTTGGTCCGCACTCAAGAAAAACAATTCCGATATTACCGCAGTGGGTCGCACAAAAGCAATGCAATAACCGATTTTATTTCGGTTTTTTTTCTAACCATTTCCAATCCTCTTACCATCATATTCTTTGGAGCCGCATTCTCAATGCTTGGTTTGTTGTCCGATAAAGTGGGAGGTAACTTGTCGTTAGTGTCGGGAATTTTTTCAGGCGCCGTGTTGTGGTGGTTTGCATTAACATATTCGGTTGATGCGTTCCGAAAAAAATTCAGTCTGCGTAGCATATTAATGCTAAACCGTATTAGCGGAGCGTTAATCATTATATTGTCAATAGCATTAGCTATCAAGTTTTTTCTGTTCAATTAGTTGAGCAGATAATGCACAATAATTGATATAAATAGTTAAAAATAAGTCTATTGGCGCAGTCGTTATTATACAACGACATTTAATAGCCAATTACTCAAACAATAAAATTGATATATTCGCAACTCACATTTATTACAGCGATGAACGATAAAATTGTCATAATTCCCACCTATAACGAAAAGGAAAATATTGAGGCGATAATTCGTAAAGTATTGTCGCTCGACGGCAACTTTAATATTCTTGTTATTGAAGACAATAGCCCCGATGGTACAGCGCAAATTGTTAAACGACTGATGGAAGAATTTCCACAACGTTTGTTTATCAAAGAGCGCAAAGGAAAATTGGGCTTAGGTACAGCCTACATCGAAGGATTCAAATGGTCGCTTGAACATGGCTACGAGTACATTTTTGAAATGGATGCCGATTTTTCGCACAATCCCGACGACCTTCCTCGTTTGCATCACGCATGCTCAACTGGTGCCGATGTGGCAATAGGTTCTCGTTACATTTCGGGCATCAACGTAATAAACTGGCCAATGAGCCGTGTACTTATGTCGTACTATGCATCGGCATACGTGCGCATGGTTACCCGTATGAAAGTGCGCGACACTACAGCTGGTTTTGTGTGCTACCGCCGCAAAGTGCTCGAAACCATTAACCTCGACAATGTCAAATTCAAAGGCTACGCTTTCCAAATTGAAATGAAGTTTACCGCTTGGAAATTTGGGTTTAAGGTGCTTGAGGTGCCTATTGTGTTCACCGATCGCAAAGAGGGCAAATCAAAAATGAACGGTAGCATTTTTGGAGAAGCCGTTTGGGGCGTTATTCGTATGAAATGGCGCAGTTTCTTTACCAATTACAAGCGTTAGTCGCAAATGAAAACTTTAATTAAAAACGCCCTTATTGTAAACGAAGGAAAGCGTTTTAATGGTTGCATTGTTATCGATGGCGAAACCATTAGCCAAATAACCGAAACAACCAACCAATTGCCACAAGCCGACCGCGTTATTGATGCCAAAGGCTGCCTTGTAATGCCTGGCGTGATTGACGAACATGTGCATTTTCGCGATCCAGGACTAACTCACAAAGCCGATGTTTTTACCGAATCGGTTGCTGCTGTTGCTGGCGGAGTAACTTCGGTTATGGATATGCCAAATGTGGTGCCTCAAACCACTACCATCGAATTGCTTGAACAACGTTTTGCTAATGCTGCTGAAAAATCGGTGGCAAACTATTCGTTTTACATAGGCGCCACTAACGATAATATAGACCAAATTCGAAATATCGATACTAAACGCGTTTGCGGAGTTAAGGTGTTTATGGGGTCATCAACAGGCAATATGCTTGTGAGCGACCAACAAATGCTTGAACGTGTGTTCAGTGAGTCGCCAAGGTTGGTGGCAACCCATTGCGAGGTTGAGCAAATTATAAAAGACAATTTGGCAAAATATTCAGCCCTTTATGGCGATAAATTAAACGCTACCCACCATTCGCTTATTCGTAGCGAGGAGGCTTGCGTACGTTCAACCGAAATGGCTATGCAGCTTGCGCAACGTTGCGGTACTCGCTTGCACGTAATGCACATTTCAACAGCAAAAGAGGCTGAATTGTTCTCGTCAGCAAGTCGATTTGAGAAAAAAATAACTGGCGAAACTTGCATCAACTACCTATACTTTAACGATGCCGATTATCAAACCTTAGAGTATCGCATTAAATGTAATCCTGCCATTAAAACCAAGCAAGACCAAATGGCGTTGATTAAAGCCGTTGCCGATGGACGTCTTGATACTATTGCAACCGACCACGCACCGCATTTGCCTGCCGAAAAATTTGGCGATAGTTACAAAACAAGTGCATCGGGTGTGCCAATGGTTCAACATTCGTTGGTGGCAATGATTGATTTGTGCAACCAAGGTTTGCTAACATTTGAGCAAGTGGTTGACCGCATGTGTCATGCTCCAGCTGATATTTATGGCATTGAAAAACGTGGATATTTGCGTCCAGATTACAAAGCCGATATTGTGATTGTCGATCCAAATAAAAATCAGGTTATTGACCAAAGTAACATTTTATACAAATGTGGTTGGTCGCCATTGGAGGGGAAAACTATTTCGGCAACAGTAACACACACTTTTGTAAACGGAAATTTGGTTTACTCAAATGGCGAAGTAAACGCCGCAATAAAAGGTCAGGAGTTGAGGTTTGCTTAGCAAACGTTGGTTTTTGATATAAAAAGCGCGAGATTGGATTTCAACCTCGCGCTTTTTTGTTATTTCCCAAGCACATTTGCTATTCTATTTAATCCGTCAATCAAACGGGAGCGTGGGCATGCAATGTTGATGCGAATGAAACCTTCGCCATCGGTTTTACCAAAAATGGTTCCACTGCTTACCATTACGTGACCTTTGTCTATCAATAGTTGGGTTATTTGGTCCGAAGTTTTGCCTGTAGCACTAATGTCGGCCCAAACAAGATATGTTCCTTCAAGTTTGGTGATGCGGATTTGTGGTAGCTTGTTTTTGCAAAAATCAACTAATGTTAAATAGTTGTTCCATACGTAGTTGCACATTTCGTCGAGCCATTGTTCGCCTTCGTTGTAAGCGGCTTGCAAGGCTATTACGCCAAACGGATTAACGTCGCAAACTTCGTTTATGTTTATTGTGCGATTGATGTTTGCGCGCATTTTTGCGTCTTTGCAAATAATGTTGGCTATTTGCAGTCCAGCGGTGTTAAACGATTTTGATGGTGAATTAAGCACTACTGCGTTATCAAGACAATTGTTTGAAATTGTGCCAAATGGTGTAAAATGTTGGTCTGGCATCACAATCTCGCAGTGAATTTCGTCGCTAATAATGGTGGTGTTGTTTTTGCGGCATATTTGTTCCATTTGCAGCAACTCGTTGGCTGTCCATAGACGGCTTGCTGGATTGTGAGGATTGCAAAGCAAAAAAACTTTCACTTTTGGGTCGGTAGTTTTTTTGTCAAAGTCTTCAAAATCGATGCAATAAGTGTTGTCTTTGCGAACAAGAGCGCTCTCAACCACTTGGCATCCGTTGTTTATTATTGAAGAAAAAAAGTGATTGTAAACAGGTGTTTGTACCAACACTTTGTCGCCAGGTTGACATAATGCTTTTATTGTTACCGACATTGCTGGAATAACACCAGTTGTGTACAGAATCCATTCGGAATTTATTGCCCAATTGTGGCGACGTTTAAACCAATTTATAATGCTTTGGTAGTAACTATCAGGAATGTATGTGTAACCAAATATTGCATGGTCAACACGTTGGTGTAGCGCTTTTGTGATGCAGGGTGCAACTTCAAAATCCATGTCGGCTACCCACATAGGCAGAATGTCGTCGTTGGCATACATATCCCATTTGTAGCAGTTGGAGTTGCGGCGCTTGGTTAGTTTGTCAAAGTTGTAATTCATTTGCTATTTATTGTTAACTACAATGGTGCAGTTGTTTGGTTGTTCAACAAATTGGTCAATAATAACTTCGCCAACCGAATCGACTACAATTTTGCCCGATGTTGGATTTTTAATGCTGGCAATGTGTCCATCAATCACGGCATCGACAGTTGAGTATTCAAAAGCGCGGTCGCAGGCTGAGTCAAAAGTACAGTGGTCAAGCACAAGGTTTTGCGCGTGGCACAAAGGTTGTTCGCCGCTAATGTGGCAACGTACTAGTTTTAGGTTTTTTGAGTGCCAACCAAGATATTCGCCATTCAATTCCGAGTCGTAAACCGTAACATTTTCAACTTCCCAAAAGGCATCTTTGGTGGTTATTTGTGCGTTGTGTATTTCAACATTCTTCACATACTGAAAAACGTATAACGAGTTTGAAATCAGGTTGTTTATTAAAATGTTTTTGCAGCCCATAAACGGATATGTTCCGCCGTTTAGTTCAACGTTTGATAGTTTTAGGTTGTCAACATTCCAAAAAGTTTCGTCGGCATCGGTAATGCGCACATTGTTAAGCTCAAGGTGTTTCATCTCGCGGAAAAATTTTGGCCCGTCAATCACGCAGTTTTCCATTAGCATATTGTTGCTGTACCAAATTGCCGATCTCGATTTTGCATCGAAATAGCAGTTTGTAATGTGGCTGTTGTTTACGTGCCACCATGGATATTTACCATAAAAACAGCAATTGTTGGCTTCAAGGTCATGGCACATTTTTATTCCACTCTCGCCATCGGTAATTTCTACGTTTTCAAGTCGAGTGTGATGTATGCCAAACAGAGGTCGTTCGCCTCCAAATTTTTCGTCGTTTATTAAGGTAAATGCCATGGTGATAGTTTGTTAAATGTGTTTTGTTTCAATTTGGTTGTTTATGCGTCTTTTTATTTTTCAAATAAAAAAAGTGCCGCAAGTTATACACAAGCGGCACAAGTAGCAAGTAGTTGATTTTTAGGACTAAAATTTCAGCCTTTTTTTATGATGTTTGGTTTTTATTCTTCGCTACTACCTCCAGCGCTTGAACCGCCTGAGTGGCCTTCAACGCGTTTGTAGTCTTGATATTTATTGGTTCCACCCCAGTTAATGTTCCAACGTATATTAACATTGTATTGGTTTGAACTCTTTGTGTATGACGTGGTTGAACCGCCTGCCCATTGGTTCAAATCTTTGCTTGATGATTTTGCTTCTTTTTTGAATGGATTGTTTGCACTAACCGACACAAACAAACCGTCGGTTATTTTATAGCTTAACGATGCTCTATATAGTAAGCTACCTTCGCTAATCGATTCGTTGTAAAGCCATTTTGATGGTGTGTTGATGCTTGCTTGTAGTGTAAAATTGTAGTGGCTTAATTCTGCTGTTAAGTACGACGACAAACTGCTGAGTGAGTGCGAGTAGCTATTGCTTTCAATTTTTGTGTTTCGAAAACGAAGGTAAGCGCTTGCCGATAGCCAATCGCGTATAATTTCAACGCGAGCACTTGTTGATAATGATATGCTGTTGTTGTATTTGCCGTTTGCAAAACTTGAAATAATCATACTCTCGTTATCGTTCCAGTATTTTTCGCTCAAAATTGGTTTGCTGCTGTGGCTTATGTATGCCGTTCCTTTAATGAAGAAGCGGCTTATGGTGTAACTCTGTTCAATTGAAGCGCTAAAAGTATTGTAGTTTTTCAATTCGCCATTACCTTGTGTAGTTTGAAATCCGTCAACCATTTGGCTCACACTGGTAAGTTGGCTCACACTAGGTGTGTTGGTGTATGAACTAAGCGAGAAGTTGAAATTTGCTTTTTGCGATTGGCGCCAATGCAAACGCAATCTTGGTTGTACCGACCATGAACTAATTTTGTCGCGGCCCTCCATTTTGGTAAATTCACGGTTAAGGGCAGAACCCACAGTTAAATCAACATTGCTCGAAAAGTTGGTCATCAACTCGGCAAATGCGTATGTTGTTCCAGTTTTTGTTGCAAGCGATGTGTTTTGGCTTTCGTAGTCGGTTCCACCTTTGCTGAGACTTTGGTTCGCTCCAATACTGAATCTGCCCTTTTCAAACGACTTTTCGTAATTCAACTTTACGTCTAGCCATTTTGATTTTGATTTTACATCGTTAACGGTGTTGAAAAAGTATATACTGCTATCGCTTCCTTTTTCAAGGTAACTACTGCTGTTATTGCTATTTTCAAAATAGCTACTAATGTCGAAAATCAACATTTGGTCGTTTTTAAATTTGCGGTGGTAGTATAATTCGGCCCAAAGTTCTGTCTGTCTGTCTGAACTGGTATCCATGTGAACCGTGTATTCTTGGGTTTTGCTATTGAAAATAGAACCTTGGTTGGCCGACTCTTTAATACGATACCACCAAAGACCTGTGTTAATCGAAAATAGCTGCAATGTATCGGTATAGCTATAACTTAATCCTGGATATGCATATTGGGTTGGTGAGGCTGCTTTTTTATTTTCCGAAGTGCGCGAATAGGAGGTGCCGTTGCTTGCCGATACGTAGTTGGTTACACTTGTGCTATGCGACTCGAATCCGCGTTGGTTAAATCCAAATAATTCAATCGACAATTCTGACTTTCCACTATATAAACTTGCGCTTCCAAATAAATTTTGCGCTGCATGGTTTAATCCGCTACCTGCACTAACATTAGCATTACCACCACTATTAGGATTCTCAACTATAAAATCAATTACAGCTTTGGCATCTCCCCAACGCAACGATGGTTTGTCGTGATACTCAACACGTTTTATGTTTTTGGGGTCAAGAGCTCGCACTTGTTCTTTCTTTGCAGGGCGGCCGTTTATGCAAAGAGTAACACTGCCTTCGTCAACCAACGATACGCTTCCGTCGGTTTTGTCAACTATCACTTCGGGAATTTTTAATTTTTCCAAAAATTCAGAACCGTCGCTGCATTGGGCAATCATTGCTTCTTTGGGTATGTATAGTTGACGGTCGCTCTTGTTAATTATGCTTGCGGCTTCAATTTTAACTTCGGCAAGTTGCTTGGCATCGGTTGGCATAACAATGTCGCCAATGTCAGTTTTGCTAACCTCAATGGTTGTTGTTTGGTAACCAACAGAACTAAAACGTAACACTTTGCCTCCTTTGCTATCAATGCTAAAGTTTCCAACCTCGTCGGTTATTACACCTCTCACAACCATCGAGTCGGGCATGTTCAGCAATGTTACTGTTACAAATTCAAGTGGAGTATTGTCTTGGTCAACTACTCGGCCCGAAACGTTTTGTGCCATTAATTTTGGCGCAAGGCCCATTAAGAGTATTGAAGCAATCAAGAATTTTGATTTCATAATATTTGATTTTCTGTTGTTAAATAATAATCAGACAAAAGACGAATATTGAATCAAAAGTGTTACACTATTTTTTCTTTCAACTGGACAAAAGAATGTAAAAAGTTTAATCAAAAAAACTCTTATAGATAAATCGGGCTTTTTGTACTACCAATTGTTCGAATGTCTATTGCTCTTCAAAGTTTGAGAATCGTAAAAAAGCAAAACGTTCATTTCCTTTCAAAAGCAGAACAAAACACACTTTTAGTAGGTGTTTTAAATCTTCAACGTTGCATTATGGTCTTTTTTTGTTAGTATCCGAAAAGATTTAGAATTTTGTGCACCAATTTAATACTATTGTAGTATGCAAAAACTAGTATCCATATTATTCGTCCTTGCAGCATTCACGTGCTCGGCGCAGACTTATGAAAACTTACCACAAAATGTGGTTCAGTACGAAGTGATTGATGGTGATACAATATTTAATGTAAAACTATCGACCGTTACGGTGCGCGCATTTAAAAACAAAAAGCAAGAGATTCAATATACTAGGCTTGTGCGCAATGTGAAAAAAGCCTATCCATATTCAATAATAGCTCGCAACGAGATTGATACACTTAATCGTCATCTTGAAAGCATAAGTGGCGACCATGAGCGAAAAAAATATATGAAAGAATATGAAAAGGAGATGTTTCGTCGCTATGAAGATGAACTTAGAAACCTTACAATTTCTCAAGGTAAAATCATTATTAAACTCGTTTATCGCGAGTTTGATAACACTGCTTTTCAAATGGTGAAGGATTATCGAGGCTCGTTTTCTGCTGTTTTTTGGCAAGGCGTTGCAAAACTTTTCCGCTCCGATTTGAAGAAAATGTACGATCCCGAAACAGTTGAAGAAGACAAAATGATTGAAGAAATCATTGAGTTGATTGAACTGGGAATGATTTAGTAAATAGAAATTATTTAAGTGATTTTGATAAAGCTGTAGCCATAATGACTATGGCTTTTTTTTGTTGTGCAGCCACTCAAATAACAACATACTAAAACAAAAAAGCCTCAAGTATTTCTACTCAAGGCTTTTGGGGTGGGAGGTGGGGCTCGAACCCACGACATTCAGAACCACAATCTGACGCTCTAACCAACTGAACTACGCCCACCATGTGTATCGGGTGGCAAAAGTAGAATAATTTATTTAAACACCACCAAAAAAATGAAAATATTTGTGCTTTCGTGTTGTTTCTTGTTTAAATAATTGTCAATCAATAAAATAAACCTTGCTGTCGAAAGCCGATAAAGGTTGCATTTGTGGCTATTTTTGGCGAATATTGCACCAAAAAAGTAAATAGAAATGCGAAAATTTGTCAGTCAAGACTTAAAAATTGAATCGTTTGCCGATATTGAACCATATTATAGCACTTTGTTAACTACACCGCTTACATCAAAAACACAAGTTGATGAGTGGCTACGCAATTGGAGCGAGTTGGATGCTGTTGTTAGCGAAGATTGTGCTTGGCGCTACATTAAAATGAGCCAAAATACAGCCGACGAAAATGCTGCTCGGTCGTTTGAGAAATTTGTAACCGAAATTGAGCCGCATATTGCACCAAAAGAAAACGAACTTAACAAGCGCTTTATGCTACCTGAAGTTCAGGTACATATCAACAAGTCGGAGTTGTTTACAATGATTCGGTCTGTTAAAACCAACTTGGAGATTTTTCGAGAGGAGAACATTCCGTTGCAATCGCAACTTGAGCAACTTGAGCAAGAATATGGCAAAATTTGTTCGCAAATGTCGGTTGAGGTCAATGGTAAGACACTCACACTTCAGCAAGCTGCAAATTTTCTAAAAGACAAAAACCGAGATGTTCGCAAATCGGTTTACGAAAAAATAAACCAACGCCGAATGTCCGACAAAAAAGCAATTGACGAATTGCTTGATAAGCAAATTGCTTTGCGACAGCAAATTGCTCAAAACGCAGGTTTTGATAATTATATCGATTATCGATTTAAAGCATTAGGAAGATTTGATTATACCGTTGATGATTGTTGCCATTTTCACGACGCAATAGCAAAAGTGGTAGTTCCTATCGTTGAGCGCATTCATGCCGAACGTAAGGCCAAAATGGGAGTTGATAAACTTCGTCCTTACGACCTTGATGTTGATCTTTATGCCGATAAACCTTTGCGTCCATTTGATACAATCGACGAGTTGGTTAAAAAAAGCATGTATTGCTTTCGCGATGTTGCTCCAGAGTTCGGTATAATGATAAACAATATGAACATTGCTGGAAGGTTGGATTTGGAATCGCGAATGGGGAAAGCTCCTGGAGGATTTAATTATCCTTTGCACGAAACCACAATACCATTCATTTTTATGAATGCTACCAACAACTTGCGCGACATGGTTACTCTAATGCACGAAGGTGGGCATGCTGTTCATGCTTTCTTGTGCGACAATCTTCCGTTGGTGTCGCTTAAGGAAACTCCAGCCGAAATCGCCGAGTTGGCAAGTATGAGCATGGAGCTAATTACAATGGCAAATTGGCACCATTTTTTTGCAAATGACGATGAATTGACACGAGCCAAACGTATTCAACTTGAAGATGTTATTGACGCGCTACCATGGATTGCTGCTATCGATAAATTCCAACTTTATTTATACACACATCCAAATCATACACACGCCGAGCGCTCCGAAGCTTGGGCTGCAATAAAAAAAGAGTTTGGTAGTAGTTTGGTAGATTATTCCGGCTACGAAGACTATTATAACAATCAGTGGCAAAAGCAATTACATATATTTGAAGTGCCGCTTTATTATATTGAGTATGGATTTGCACAACTTGGAGCCATTAGCATTTGGAAACTATTCTGCGAGAATAAAAACGAGGCGCTCGATAAATTCAAATTGGCTTTATCAAAAGGTTACAGCCTATCTATCCCTGAAATATACCAATGCGCAGGTATTCAATTTAATGCTGATGAAAGTTATATCAAATCATTGATGGATTTTGTTACCGCAGAACTGGCAAAATTGTAGCCACAATGTCACAAAAAACAATAAACTATGCGCCAACTTGTCGCACATATTAGTAATGGCAAAATAGTTGATAATCAAATTCAGATTGTATAACAGAAATTCAAATAAATATTATCGATATGAGTACTGAAAACGAAGAACTAAAAAACGAGAACGAAGTTACTGACAATGCTGCAGAAACTTCAGAAACTCCCGAGCCAAAAGCTGAGAAAAAAGACAAAAAGGGACATAAAGCCGATGATAAACTGAAGAAAGAGTTGGAAGAGGCAAACGAAAAAATAGCTGAATTAAACGACAAATATCTTCGTCTTTCGGCCGAGTTCGACAACTACAAAAAACGCACTTTGAAAGAGCGCAGCGATATGCTTAAAACCATTAGCGGCGACACTTTGTCGGGTATGTTACCAGTTATTGACGACCTTGAACGTGCACTAGCAAGCATTGAAAAGGCAGTTGAGATTGAACCTGTAAAAGAAGGAGTGTCGTTGATTTATAGCAAACTACGAGAGTATATGAAAAATAAAGGCTTGGTTGAAATCGAAGCATTGAACCAAGATTTTGATACCGATTTGCATGAGGCTGTTGCTCAATTTCCAGCCCAATCCGACGACATGAAAGGTAAAGTGGTTGACGTTATTCAAAAGGGCTACAAAATCGACACCAAAGTGGTGCGTTTTGCTAAAGTTGTAGTTGGTATCTAAAAAAACATTGTCAGTATGAGCAAACGCGATTATTACGAAGTGCTGGAGGTTCCTAAAACAGCCACAGCCGATGAAATAAAAAAGGCCTATCGTAAAATGGCTATAAAATATCACCCCGATAAAAATCCAGGTGATAAAGAAGCTGAAGAAAAATTTAAAGAAGCAGCTGAAGCATACGATGTTTTGAGCGATCCTAACAAGCGCCAACGATACGACCAATTTGGCCACGCAGGAATGGGTGGCAACGGTGGTTTTAGTGGAGGAGGAATGTCAATGGACGATATCTTCTCTCACTTTGGCGACATTTTCGGAGGAGGAGGATTTGGCGGATTCGGTTCGTTTTTTGGAGGCGGTGGCGGAGGCCAACGTCGTCGTCAAAACCGAGGTTCAGATTTGCGGGTAACCGTTAAATTGTCGTTGAGCGATGTGGTTAACGGTGTTCAGAAAAAAATTAAAGTACGCCGCGATGTGGCATGCTCGTGCTGTAACGGAACAGGTGCAAAAGATTCTAACTCCTACAATACTTGTAGCAACTGTCGCGGAACAGGCTATGTTACTCGCATTACAAACACAATGCTTGGCCAAATGCAAAGTTCAGCACCTTGTCCAAACTGTCAAGGCGAAGGCCGTACAATAGTAAATAAATGTACTGAATGCGGTGGCGAGGGTGTGATTCAAAAAGAAGAAGTTGTAACCATTGACATTCCTGCAGGAGTTGCCGATGGTATGGAACTCTCGATGCGTGGCGCAGGAAATGCAGCTCGTCGTGGTGGCATTGCTGGCGATTTGCGAATACTTGTTCGCGAAGAGGAGCATCCAGACCTTACTCGCGATGGTAATGACCTTATATATGACTTGTTCCTTTCAATGCCCGATGCTATACTTGGTACCACTGCTGAAATACCAACAGTTGATGGTAAGGTTAAAATAAAGATTGACAAAGGCACGCAATCTGGTAAAATGTTGCGTTTGCGAGGAAAAGGTATTCCAGATGTAAATGGTTACGGACGCGGCGATTTGTTAGTCAATATTCAAATTTGGACTCCGCAAGACATTAGTTCTGATGAGGCTAAATTGGTTGAAAAACTTAAAGCTTCGCCAAATTTCGATCCTATGGGAAGTAAAAACCAATCGTTTTTTGAAAAAATTAAGAATCATTTTTCGTAATGCACTATCATTTTATAGCAATTGGCGGTAGCGCCATGCACAATTTGGCTATCGCACTTCACCAAAAAGGCGAAAAAGTTACAGGCTCCGACGATGAGATTTTTGAGCCATCGCGTTCGCGCTTGGCAGCTCATGGCCTGTTGCCTAATTACCAAGGTTGGAATCCCGATGTAATTACATCCGATGTTGATGCCATTGTTTTGGGAATGCACGCAAAACTTGACAACCCAGAACTTATTAAAGCTCAACAACTTGGATTAAAAGTTTATTCTTATCCAGAGTTCCTATATAACCAAACAAAAGATAAAACGAGAGTTGTTATTGGTGGTAGTCACGGAAAAACAACCACAACGGCAATGGTTATGCATGTGCTAAAGTCGGTAGGAATGCCATTTGACTATATGGTTGGTGCCAAAGTTAACGGATTCGATACGATGGTTGGTTTAAGCAATGAAGCAAAAGTGGCAGTGTTTGAGGGCGATGAGTATTTAACCTCGCCAATCGATCCACGTCCAAAATTTCACTTGTATCAACCAAACATTGCATTGGTTACAGGCATTGCTTGGGACCACATCAATGTTTTCAAAACCTTTCCAGATTACGTGTGGCAATTCAGTCATTTTGCCGAATTGGTTGAAAAAAACGGTTCGTTTATTTTCTTTGAAGAAGATGCTGAACTGCAAAAAATAGCAGCAGAGTTACGTCCCGACATAAAACCTTTGCCATACGGAACTCATAACTTTGAAATAGCCGACGGAAAAACCTATTTGGTTGATGGAGAAAATCGTTATGCACTAAATATTTTTGGTAAGCACAATTTGCAAAACATTTCGGGCGCATTGCAAATTTGCCTTCAGTTGGGAATCAGTAAACAAGACTTTTATACTGCAATAAGTACTTTCTGTGGTGCCGATCGTCGTTTGCAGCAAATTTACCAATCAGATAATGGTATCGCATTTTACGATTTTGCACATTCGCCATCAAAACTAAAGGCAACTATTGAGGCTGTTCGGTTGCAATTCCCTGACAAGAAAATTGTGGCCTGCATGGAATTACATACATATAGCAGTTTGAGTAGCAATTTCTTGGAGCAATATAACGGTACAATGAGTCAGGCTGACGAAGCGTATGTTTTCTTTAGCCATCATGCAATAGAACTTAAGCGTCTTGAAGAGATTTCGGTGGCGCAAGTTGAGGCATCATTTAACAAGGATGGATTAAAAGCTTTTGATGATGTTGATGCGTTAATTGACGTTTTGAAGAATCAAAAACGTTCAAATTTTGTATTGCTATTTTTGAGCTCAGGCAATTTTGCTGGTCAAAACTTAAAAGAACTTGCATCGGAAATAGTTGGCTAATAACTTAAAAATGAGCGACATATAATAAGAGAGGCCATTTGGTCTCTCTTTTTTTTTGATTTGTATTCGTAAAAAGCTATTTTTAAGAGAACAATAAAACCATACAACTATGGAAATGAAAAAGAACCCCAAAGCCGACATGCAACGCCACACTGGCCTATTCTTGGAAATTGGGTTGGCTTTATCATTAGCACTGGTATTAGGCGTAATTTCATACACAGTGCGCGAGAAAAACACCTCTTTCTTGACCGACAATCGCGGTGAGGAATTGAGCGAGGAACTATTACCTATTAATACCTATAGGCAAGAAACTCCACCTCCACCAAAAGAGATGCCAAAAATTGCTGAGATTATCAATATTATTGACGACCCCGATGTGGAAATTCCTGATGATATATGGGAGGTTGTTGATCCAGAAGATAATCTTGCAGTTGACATTATTCCAATGGATTTTACTGAAGAAGTTGTTGAAGACGAAGTTCCATTTATCACCGCTGAAGTGATGCCGGAATTTCCGGGAGGAATAGTAGCATTGCAAAAGTACATTGCTCAACACGTTGTTTTTCCTGAAGTTGCAAAACAAAATGGTGCACAAGGAAAAGTGTATGTTAGTTTTGTTATAGGTAAAACTGGCGAAGTTGAGGATGTAAAAATACTTCGTGGAGTTGATCCTGCGCTTGACAAAGAGGCAATTCGTGTAGTAAAGAGCCTTCCAAAGTGGAAACCAGGCTCGCAACGTGGAAAAGCAGTGAGGGTGGCATATAACGTACCAATTAGTTTTAAACTAAATTAGTAAAACATATAGTTCGAAAAGCCGATAATTGATTTTCCAATTGTCGGCTTTTTTAGTGTTATGCCAATTGAAATTTAGTATCAAGAGTTCAGTGTAGGCTAATTGTAGTAGCCCAATATGTTGTAACACAATTGTTTCAATTAGCGATTAAGTAGTAACAAACGATTGCATTTTTTGCTTTGTTTTTCTAATCAAAGATTCTACTTTAGGCGCATCAAAAAAATCATTTTTATGGAACTAAAAAAGAACCCAAAAGCCGACATGAGCCGTCATGCTTTTCTCTTTCTAGAGATTGGTTTGGCTTGTGCTTTATTATTAGTGCTCGGCGCATTTAGCTACACGGTTCGCGAAAAAAATACCGCTGGTTTGGGCGAACTTGAAGATGTAGTTGCAGAAGAGGAGATTATTCCTATTACACGTCAACAAGAAGCTCCACCTCCACCACCACAAGAAGTACCAAAAGTGGCTGAGGTTATTGACATCGTAGATGACGACGTTGAAATTGAAGACGAGTTGACTATCGATGACGTTGAGGCTGACCAAGACACACAAGTTGAAATTGTGGAAATGGCAGAAGAGGAAGAGGTTGAAGAAGAGGAAGTGTTTATCGTTGTAGAAAACATGCCTGAATTCCCTGGTGGCGACGCCGCTCTTCGTAAACATATTGCACAAAACGTTGTGTTCCCTGAAATAGCCAAAGAAAACGGTATTCAAGGAAAAGTATATGTAAGCTTTGTGATTAACCAAAAAGGCGAAGTTGAGAATGTTAAAGTTCTTCGTGGCGTTGATCCTTCGCTCGATAAAGAAGCTATCCGTGTGGTTAAAGCACTTCCAAAATGGAAACCAGGTTCACAACGCGGAAAACCAGTTAAGGTTTCGTACAACGTACCTATCAATTTCCAATTGAACTAACCAAGAACCTAACAAATAACACCAAGCCGACAGCTTTCTTAGTTGTCGGCTTTTTTTGTTCATGGTTGTTGGCTAAAATTTAGTTTGTTACTTGCTGTTATAGTCTTCTATTATTTTGTGAACAATAGGAAGGTCGGCAGCAGCCCAATCAAGATGCATAAGCTCGTTTGCTTTGAGCCAAGCGAAATCATTGTGTTCAGTGAGTTGAAATGTGTTAGAAGTTTGTTCGCAAGCAAATGCCTGCATTGTAATGTCAAAATCGGGGTAGCTGTGATGTACTGTGCATAATGCTTTTTTTATAGCTATTTGCATGTGCAGTTCTTCGCCAATTTCACGAACAATGGCATCTTCTGGAGTCTCGTTAGGTTCAATTTTCCCACCAGGGAATTCCCATTTCCATGATGTATAATTATGAATGCTTGCAGCCCGTTGTGTGCAAAGTATCTGTCTGTTACTATTTATAATAACAGCAGCAACAACACTAACGTGTTTGCGGTTCATTTGAATATTTATTTGGCGTTTTTGATTTTTTCGTACTTGCTGATGTTGCTTGCATCAATCTCCTTAAGTACGTTGTATGCTTTGTTGCGTAGCGATTGGTCAGAGCACCCACTGAATACGTTCACAAATTCTTCAACTTTTGCATCGCACATTATCTGCATTAAGTAAGATGCTGATTTTTGGCGATTAACCTTCAGTAGGTTGTTCATGTCGGTGGTTATGGTACGAACTGCGTCAATAGGGTTTGTCGCAAGCATATCCATTCCTAGCCGGTGATAGGTGTAGTTAAATTCGCGAATTGGTGCGTAAACTGAGTTCATCAAATTTTCGGTAAGCCAATATCTGTTTCTTCTATCTTCATACGACTTCCAACCAGTAAACTGCGAACCTTGAGCATTGGTTACAATTTGTTGTGCTTTTTCGAAATACGGAGTGCCTCCCATTTTTGAGAACGAATCGTAATCAAATCCTAAAATGACATAAACGTAGTAGGCAATTAGCGACGAAAGGTCGTTGTGGCTGTTTTCATTAAACACAATTTCTTCGCCATCGGTGTGACGAAAACGGACATTTTTGTCCAATATTTTCAGTATTGGCGACTCATATCCAGTGCCATATACTGGGCGACTTGATATGATTTGAATTGTACCTTGAAAATCGTCGGGATGACTATACTGCGTGATGTTAATCAACATGTTGCACTTTATACGTTCTTCGGGCTTAAAAACGTTGTTAGTCCATACCTGACTTTGTGCAAAGTCATTAAGAGCTTTTTGAAGATTATCAAAAATTGTGCGGTCGGCACCTTGAATGTTTGAATGGTTTACTTGAATGCGTAATTCTAGTTCTTGTGCGTTGGTGGAGAATGCAAGCAGCAGCAAGAGTGAGAGTATTACGCAGTACCTTTTCATATTGTAGAAAGGGTTTCGGTTATTTGGTCTAAAATATCGGCGGCAACTAGTTGTTTGCTTTTTTGCTCGTACTCGATTTTCTTGCCCGAACGTTGAATGATAGTGACTTTGTTAGTGTCGCATACAAATCCCGAACCCTCAACATTCGCTTGGTTCAACACAATAAAATCAAGATTCTTTTTTTCAAGTTTGCTTTGAGCGTTTGCTAATCCGTTCTCGGTTTCAAGGGCAAAACCAACTAATGCTTGTTTTTGCTTTTTTATTTTGCCAAGACTAGCAGCAATGTCGGGATTGGGTTCTAGTTGTAGAGTGAGCGATTGTTCTGTTTTTTTCATTTTTTGCTCTGCAACCACAGCGGGGCGATAATCGGCAACAGCGGCTGATAAAATTGCAGCGTCGCAGTTTGCAAAGTGTTCCATGCAAGTGTTAAACATTTGTTGCGCCGATTCAACGTCGATTCGAACTACTGAAGGGTTAGAAATTTTTTGTTGCGAAGTACCGCTTATTAGAATGACTTTTGCGCCACGGCTTGCTGCTTCGTTTGCAATTGCAAATCCCATTTTCCCCGATGAGTAGTTGCCAATAAAACGTACTGGATCAATTTTTTCGTACGTAGGTCCAGCGGTTACTAAAATGGTTTTTCCAGCAAGTGTCTGTTGTTTGGCAAAGTGATTAGCTATTGTGCTGGCAATTTGCTCAGGTTCTGCCATTCGTCCTTTTCCTATCAATCCGCTTGCGAGTTCACCGCTATCGGCATCTATAATAATGTTTCCAAAAGAGCGCAAAGTAGCCAAGTTGTGTTGTGTGGCTGGGTGTGCGTACATGTCCAAATCCATTGCAGGTGCAATAAATACGGGACATTTAGCTGATAGGTATGAAGTTACAAGAAGATTATCGGCAATGCCATTGGCCATTTTTCCTATGGTGTTGGCGGTTGCGGGCGCAATGACCATTGCATCGGCCCATAGTCCTAGGCTGACATGGCTATTCCAATCGCCGTTTTCAGGGTTATAGAACTCGGTTAAAACGGGATTTTTTGCCAATGTGGCAAGGGTAAGAGGTGCAATAAATTGTTTGGCCGAGGGTGTCATTACAACTTTTACGTTGGCACCCTCTTTAACAAACAAACGGACGAGATAAGCCGCTTTATAGGCAGCTATCCCCCCCGTAATGCCTAGTAAGATATTTTTACCCGACAACATAATTGTTGGCCGGTTTTATTTTGCGTCTTCGTCAGGATGACGCCAAGTGATTTCGTCGTTTGAGAATTCCTCGGTAGCGATAGATGTTGGTTTTGGCATCTTTTCGTAGAACTTAGAAATCTCAATTTGTTCACGGTTTTCAAATACTTCTTCTAAATTGTCGGTATATGAAGCAAACTCCTCAAGTTTGTTGCCAAGTTCTTTCTTAATCTCGGTTGAGATTTGGTTTGCGCGGCGCGAAATGATTGCGATGCTTTGGTATAAATTACCAGTTTTTGATTCGATGCCTCTTAAATCGCGAGTAATGGTGCTCGTTGGAGCAGTAGTTTTTTTGTAATCTGCCATCTCTTATAAATTTTTGATTTGGTTTACTGTTTTTTGGTACATGTCCTCAATTTCTTTAATGTATTGAGATTGAGGATATTCGTCTATAAATGCGTAGTATTCAGTAACTGTGTTTTGAAAACGTTCAGCTTTTTTTGATTCAATGCTATTTTCAGCTAATAAATAGCTCGATTTTACCACCATATACATTAGTTCTTCGCGGTATTTTGTATCGGGATATTCTTTCAAACTATTGTGAAGAGTAATGGTAGCTGCTTGGTAATCGCCAATTTGGTAGTATAGTTTGGCGGTCATGTATGATTTTTCTTCTAGTTTGTGTCTCAATTCGCTTATCAAGTTGTTGCAGTCTTCAACTTTGTTACCGTTAGGGAATTTGTTTATGTAAGTTTGAAATGCATTAATGGCTTTAATTGTAGTAGTTTGGTCTAGGTCGGGTCGTGGAGAGTCTTTGTAGTAGCAATATGCTGCCATGTAGTATGCCAACTCAACGCTATCGTTAAGTGGATATGTGGTGTAAAAGTTCTCAAAGTAGTGAGACCCAAACACGTAGTCGCCTAAATGGTAAAAGCAATCGGCATACAAAAACAAAGCCCTTTCTCCTTTGTCGCTACCTTTCATTACGTTAACAACGTTGTCAAACAATGTTTTTGCACGGAAATAGTCGCCGTATTCGTAGTAATCGAGCGCTTTGTTGTACATTAGGTTATAGTCGTTGCTTTGTTGGATACGATAATACTCGCTGCAATTAGCGAATAGTAATCCTAACAACAACCAAGCTATGCTTTTAATTTTATTCATAACTGCTTATAAACTATTACCTAACGTGCTTTTTTGATATTTATTGGATACAACCCAAAAAATGGACTGCAAATATACATAAATGCTTTATAGTTAATATTCTATTTTTCTTCTTTGCTATGCTTTTAGGTATGTTTTTGCGATATTTGTTTTGGTTGTTGTGCAGTACGTTGTTTTTTTCTTTTATGGTGGTTTATGGTGTCGAAATATGTAATTGCTTTGGTTATGTGTGGTTTAAACTAAAAAAGTTTGTGCTTTTTTGTTAATAAATAGACAATAATCATAAAAATAATGTTGATATATTCGCACATGGAACTATTGTAAATGACAAATTGATGAAATTGCTAAAAAAAATAAAGCTGAAGAATGTGTACATAGTTTTGATGGCGTTTTACCTTATTGTGGTAGGTATAATGTGTATGTATGCAAATTCGGCAGTTGATTTGGTTAAGGGTAGCGATTTGTTTGAAACGTTAAATAAAATCCAAAAGCCGATAAGTGTTGCCAATATTGTGTTTTTTGCAGTGCTGTTGGTAGTTTCGGTGTTTATTTATATGCATCATAACAAAAAAATGCCAATGTATTTGGCATGCGCAACTTATAGCGCATTCACGTTATTTATATATGTGCGATTAAGCCAAATATTTTATCAGGTTGGCGGCGATGGACCTACTTCGGGCAATTATTGGCTCCTTGTCTTTATTGGTGTTATTTTTATTGCTGGTGCGTTAATTGTTTCGGCCATGGCCACAATAGCCATCAAGAATTTACTTAAGCATAATCAAAAAATCAATTATATAGAAAGGAAACAGAAATGAGCAGTTCTTTGTTTATTAAGGGCAATGATATTTCGCCTCAAGTTTATTTCGATGTAAACAAATGTATATATGAAATAAATGGACGATCGATGTCAGTTAGCGCCATCTCAACATTCCAAACTGTTTTGGATTGGGTGGCTAATGAGTTGCCAGGAATTACAAACTCGTTTACTCTTGCGCTTAAGTTTCAATATTTGAATTCCTCTTCAAGTAAAATGGTAGGGGTGTTGTTATCTGATTTGGAAACACAATATCTGTCGGGAAAAGTGATTGATGTTGAGTGGTATTTTGATAACGACGACGAAGACATTCAGGCACTAGGCGATGAATTTGTTAGTTCAAAAAAGATGCCTATTAAGCTGATTGGAGTTGACGATATGTCGCAGATTTTTAGAACTTGGCGTACTGATGATTAAACTAATTTTAGCTGTAGGTGCGGGCAGTTTCCTTGGGGGAATTGCTCGTTTTTTATTGTCGAAAAGTATAAATGCGGTGTCAGTATTTGCTTTTCCATTAGCAACATTTGTGGTAAACATACTAGGTTGTTTTGCTATTGGTTTTTTTAGCGGAATGGCATTGCATTCGTCGCAAATTAACGAAACATGGCGTTTGTTTTTAACAGTTGGGTTTTGTGGTGGATTTACTACGTTTTCAACTTTTGCAAACGAGAATCTTAATTTGCTGCAAAATGATCATATTGTTGGTTTTGCTCTCTATGCAGCTTTAAGCCTTTTTGTTGGTATAATCGCTGTATATTTGGGCAATTTATTATCAAGTAATATTTTTAAATAACATACTGAAAATGAGACATTTTACATCGGTTTTCGATTTGCCAAACCTAAACGAAGCTCTGAAACAAGCTGCCGAGGTTAAGAAAAATCCATTTGGATACGAGCACTTGGGCAAGCACAAAACATGCTTGCTAATTTTCTTTAACAATAGTTTGAGAACACGCTTAAGCACTCAAAAAGCAGCACGCAATTTGGGTATGGACGTAATTGTTCTTGATGTTAACCAAGGAGCATGGAAACTTGAAACTGAGCGCGGTGTTATTATGGATGGCGACAAAAGTGAACACTTGTTGGAGGCTATTCCAGTAATGGCTCAATACTGCGATGTGTTGGGAGTTCGTTCGTTTGCGCGTTTCGAGAGTCGCGAGGACGACTACACCGAAAAGATTCTTAATCAATTTATTAAATACTCGGGTAAACCAGTTTTCTCAATGGAAGCTGCTACAGGCCATCCACTTCAAGCTTTGGCTGACCTTATTACCATTGAAGAACACAAAAAAGTTGAGCGTCCTAAAGTTGTGTTGACATGGGCTCCACATCCACGTGCACTGCCTCAAGCTGTACCAAACTCGTTTGCTGACTTTATGAATGAGGCTAATGTTGACTTTGTAATTACTCACCCCGAAGGGTACGAACTTGACCCTAAATTTGTTCGTGGTGCAAAAGTAGAGTACAACCAAAAGAAGGCTTTTGAAGGCGCTGACTTTATCTACGCAAAAAACTGGTCGTGCCCAGGTGTAACTAATCCTGACAAATATGGTCAGATTTTGAGCAAAGACATGAGCTGGACTGTTGATACAGAACACATGAATTGGACCAACGATGCCAAATTTATGCACTGCTTGCCAGTTCGCCGTAACATGATTGTAACCGACGACGTTATTGAAAGTCCAAATTCAATTGTGATTCAAGAAGCAGCCAACCGCGTTGTGTCGGCTCAAACAGTTTTGAAGATGATTTTGGAGAGCGAGTTTTAACTGAACTGAAAGTTCTATAGAACCCACGTTGTGTATTAAAAATCCATGTATCTAATTGGCTTTTATACAATTAGATGCATGGATTTCTTTATTGTAAAGTACTATAAAATGCTCGTTGCAGACTGATTTCAAAAGTTCCACCTATTACTTGCTTGCAAGTCGTTGATTTTTAACTAGGTATAGACAATGAAAGTCTAAAATCTTTGGTTTTCGATTAAAATACAACGGGGTATGAATGGATACTTTTTACGCAAAAGAAAGGTGTTGGAAGAATAACGCAGAAATCTTTTCGAGATAAAGCAATTGTATTACAATTAACAAGGCATGCCCACTTGCAAGGCATGCTTTTTTTGTGTGTTTTGTGAACTTTTATACTTTCCAACTTTAGTACACTTTGCTATATTGCCATAACCAAAACACAAGAACTATGAAATGTACAATTGAGAATCGTAATTTAAAGGCAAGTATAGTGAGCGAAGGCGCTGAACTTTGCTCAATAAAATCGCAAGCAACTGGAATAGAATATGTTTGGCAAGCCGATCCGTTGGTGTGGGGCAGTAGCGCACCAGTGTTGTTTCCTATTGTTGGTGGATTAAAAAACGGAAGTTTTACATACGGAGGAAAACAATATTCAATGCCGCGTCATGGAATTGTGCGCCGTAACGCTGATGTACACGTAGTTGAGCAAGAGAGCGACCGCATTACTTTTGAACTTCAAACAAACGAACGGTCATTGGCGCAATATCCGTTTAAGTTTACGTATAAAATAGGTTACCGTTTAAAAGACAACTCGCTAATTGTAACCACATCGGTCCGAAACGATGACGACAACGATATTTTCTTTTCAATAGGCGCGCATCCTGCGTTTAATTGCCCTATTCATGCCGACCAGTCGTACTCCGATTATTATATCGATTTTGGCACAAAAGAAGATTTGCTATCGGAAACATTAAATGCCGATGCGCTAGTTAGTGGCAAAACTCGCACAGTGTCGCAAGGTTCGGGACGAATTAATTTGACCTATTCAACATTTGAGCACGATGCGTTGATGTTTAAGAACCTAAAATCGCGCAAGGCAACTCTTTGTAGCGAAAAATATGGTCCCGTTCTTTCGGTTGAATACGACGATTACAAATACATTGGAATTTGGGCTAAACCAAATGCCGATTTTGTGTGCATCGAACCTTGGTTAGGCATTGCCGATAGTTATAATACTGATGGTGATTTTACAAAAAAAGATGGCATTATTCGTCTTGAAAAGGGCGGCACATTCTCGGCAAAATACAGCATCAACATTTTAGGATAATGGAGCAACAAGAATTAAAGAAATACAAAATATTATTTGTGTGCTTGGGCAATATTTGTCGGTCGCCAAGTGCCGAGGCTGTAATGAAACATGTTGTTGAACAACGTGGCTTGTCGCATTTGTTTGAGATAGATTCGGCTGGTATTTTGAGCTATCACCAAGGTGAACCAGCCGATCAACGAATGCAGCAACATGCTCGCAAACGCGGTTTTGAACTCACTAGCATTAGCCGGCCAGTTAAAACTGACGATTTTTGGCACTTTGACCTTATTATTGGAATGGACGACGGCAATATTCGTGACCTTTACATCCGTACACCCGATGTTGAAAGTTCTCGAAAAGTGGTGCGTATGTCGCGCTTTTTCCGAACCGACCGCGGATATGATCACGTGCCCGATCCGTATTATGGTGGAGCCCAAGGTTTTGAGTTAGTGCTTGACATGTTGCAAGAGGCTTGCGAAGAGCTTGTAGATCAGTTGCTTGCCGACAATGGCGAGTTGATTGAAAAACGCGATTGAGTATAGTTACAACGGATTGAGAGCCAAAACAAATAGTTACTTTTGCCTATCGTTTTAAACATTTATGCAGCGCTTATTTCTGTTATTGTTGTTGTGCTTTGTTGTTTTGGGCTGTGCCCGAACACACGATTCGGTAAAGATGCAACCCGAAGAAATAGAGGCTGTTGGGCTGACCGATAGCATAGGCATAGTTGCGCATGATGTTGAAGCATGGCGCTCTTTTTTTCAAAAGTTGAAAAATGGAGCTGTAAATATTGTTCATATAGGCGATTCGCATTTGCAGGCCGATTTTTTTTCAGGGCATTTGCGCAAGCTGATTCATCAAAAATATGGCAGTAAGGTGTCGCCTCGAGGTTTTGTTTTTCCTTATGCAATGGCGTCAACAAACAATCCCACAAATTTTAGAGTTTCGTATTCGGGAAAGTGGGAGTCGAGTTCGGCGCTAAATAAACCAACCAAAGGTTTGGGAATGTCGGCCATTGAGGTTGCTACTTGCGACTCATCGGCATCGTTTGGCATTAAGTTGTTGAGCGACAAAATGACCGAATACAAAACAACAAACGTTACTGTATATAGCAGAATTTCAGATACTGCGGTGCGTCCTGTTTTAGATTATCCAACCAATGCAAAACTTGTTGCAATTGACTCATGTTTAGGCACATACACGTGGAACTTTTCAAAACAAACCGATTCGGTAAGTTTTAAAATTATAACCGATTCGGTTCATTCTACGTTTTGCTTGCAAGGATTGCGATTCGGTTTGGAAGACGATAAAATAAACTACCACACCTTGGGCGTTAATGGGGCGCAAGTGGCGTCGTTCTTAAAGTGTAGCAGTTTTTCGCAGCAATTGTCAACGCTATTGTCAAATTTGATAATAGTGTCGTTAGGTACAAACGACTCGTATGCACCCAGTTTTGATAGCGTGCTTTTTTGCCGACAAGTTACGCGGTTGGTAAGCAATATTCGCCGTGCCGCGCCCGATGCATTGTTGTTGTTTACTACGCCAAGTCATAACATTTACAAAAAGCAAAGCCTAAACCCTAACGCAGCACGTGCAGCTAAAACAATATGCGCTTTGGCAAGTGAGTTACAATTCAGCGTGTGGGATTTTAATGCGCTGATGGGTGCACCAGAAAATTTTTACGAGTGGCAACAACTAGGTTTGGCTCTTAACGATGGCATTCATTTTAGTGCAAAAGGGTACCAATTTCAGGCCGAACTGCTTTTTTCGGCACTAGAAGAATTTGAAAAACAATTACAAACCGAACCCAAACAATGATTGATATACTGACATATTCGCCCGACAAACCGTTGTTGTTTACTCAGCTATCGTTTTGGATTTTCTTTTTTGTGGTTTTTGTAGGTTTTGGGCTCACTCACAAAAAGATAGCAGTGCGCAACATGTGGTTGTTTGCCGTAAGCGTGTTTTTCTACTACAAGTTGAGCGGTTGGTTTTTTGTGTTGGTGCTCATGTCGGTGGTGGTAAACTTTTTTATAGGTGGGCATATTTCAAAATTAAAGTCAGAAAAAAAGCGAAAAGGTTGGTTAGCTGCGGCAGTTGTTTACAATCTGCTTTGGTTGGTGTACTATAAATATGCTTATCTGTTTGCCGATTGGACTAACCAAATATTTGGAACACAAATAATTGTACACGATTGGCTTGGCGATGCCTTGTGTGCTATTGGTAGTGGAAAAATGTCGTTTACCGATATTATGCTACCTGTGGGAATATCGTTTTATACTTTTCAGGCAATAAGTTATTGTGTTGACATTTACCGAAAACACATTGAACCGCTGAATAGTATTGTCGATTTTGGTTTTTACATAACATTTTTCCCACAATTAGTGGCAGGCCCAATTGTTCGAGCATCGTCGTTTATTCCGCAGATAGAAAGGCCGTTTGTGCTCGATAGTGCCGAGTTTGGTCAAGGTTTGTTCCTTATTTTAAATGGTCTGATAAAGAAAATAGTGATAGCCGACTACATATCGGTAAATTTTGTTGATAGAGTTTTTGACTCACCGCTTTCATATTCGGGTTTCGAAAATCTGATGGGCGTTTATGGTTATGCTATTCAAATTTATTGCGATTTTTCGGGCTATACCGACATTGCCATTGGCTTGGCCTTGCTTATGGGGTTTCATCTTAGTCCAAACTTTGCATCGCCATACAAGGCTAACAACTTTACCGATTTTTGGCGTCGTTGGCACATTTCGTTGTCAAGTTGGTTGCGCGACTATTTGTACATTCCACTTGGTGGCAACAGAAAAGGCCGCATGCGCACTTATATAAATTTGGTAATTGTTATGGTGCTTGGCGGTTTGTGGCATGGTGCTAACCTCAAATTTATTGTTTGGGGCGTGTTGCATGGTTTGTATTTGGCAATCGATAAGCTGGTTGATGCAGTTTTTCGTATGCCAAAACAAATGAAGTGGTTTGCAGTGTTGGTTACGTTTAACGTTACAGCATTTACTTGGATTGTGTTTAGGGCAGGCAGCATGGCCGATGCTTTAACCATGCTGACACAAATATTTAGCAACACACACTTTGAGCAAATAATGCCAGTACTTTCGGCTTATCGAAATGTGTTTGTTTTGGTGCTATTGGCGTACGTTGTTCATTGGTTGCCCGAAGAGTTTAAAGATTGGTATCGTGGAAAATTTGCAACTGCTCCATTGTTGATTCAAGGTTTAATTGTGATGGTAGTGGTTTTTGTTTTGGTTCAATTCCGTACCACAGGTCTTCAGCCTTTCATTTATTTCCAATTTTAGTGCAATAAATGGCATTCTGCCTTGCTTTGTTACATAAACAGAGTTAAATGGAATAAATCAAAAGACTCTTTTTCGGTATTAGAGAAATTTGAAATAGAGCAAAAGATGTCTTTTGCGCAGATGTTGCACATTTGGTTTGTGAAAACTTTATTGAAAAATGAAAAGAATAATAATCCCAATTATTTGTGCATTATCGTTTGCAAGTTGCCAATCTGAGCAGCAAACCCAAGCCGTAGCACCAATAACCTTTAGTAGGTCGGCGAGCCAATTTAATTTGGTTGACCGAAACAAAACCATCTCCGTGTTGATTGATACTGCCGATTATGCAGGCATTGTCGATGTGGCAAAGTGGTTTGCTACCGACTTAAATAAAATTGCACAAAATGAAGTAGCTGCAGTGACAAATCAAAAAAACAACTCAGCCAATCAGCTTGTTATTGTTGGAACTTTAGGCAAAAACGCTTTGATCGATAGTCTTGTTGCTGTTGGTTGCATTGATGTAAAAGATGTAGCAGGCCAGTGGGAAGCTGCAGTGCTGCAAGTGATTGACAATCCGTTTAATAAATCGCAAAAGGCATTAGCAATAGTTGGAGCCGATAAGCGAGGCACAATGTATGGTATGCTAGAACTATCGCGCCGTGCAGGAGTGTCGCCTTGGTATTATTGGGCCGATGTGCCAGTTCAAACTCACAAGTTTGTGGGCATAAGCGATGCTCGCTATGTTGTTGAATCGCCAAAAGTTAAATATCGTGGCATATTCTTAAACGACGAAGAGCCTTGCCTTGGACGTTGGGCAGTGAACAACTTTGGAGGTTTTACACACGAATTTTACCAAACAGTGTTTGAACTATTGCTACGCCAACACGCAAACTTTATGTGGCCAGCCATGTGGTGGGCAGCATTTAACTCCGACGACTCAGCAAATGCTGAATTGGCCGACCGTTTGGGCATCGTTATGAGCACTAGTCACCACGAACCAATGAACCGTGCTCACGCCGAATGGCGCGCTCGCAAAGACCATGGCGATTGGAATTACAACACCAATGCTCAAGAATTGCGCGACTTTTGGGCCGAAGGCATTCGCACAATGGGCAACCGCGAAACCGTTGTTACGCTTGCCATGCGTGGCGATGGCGACGAGGCAATGGAAGAAGGCACAAACATTGCCTTGCTTGAGCGCATTGTGGCCGACCAACGTGCAATAATTGAAAAAGAAACAGGTAAACCAGCTTCCGAAACTCCTCAAGTTTGGGCGCTTTACAAAGAGGTTCAAGAATACTACGACCGCGGAATGAAAGTGCCTGAGGATGTTATTCTAATGCTTTGCGACGATAACTGGGGAAACATTCGTCGTTTGCCCGACCCTGCAAAACCAAAACAACCAGGCGGTTACGGTATGTACTATCATTTTGACTACGTGGGTGGCCCTCGAAACTACAAATGGGTGAATACCAATACAATTCAGCACACTTGGGAACAAATGCGACTTTGCTGGCAATATGGAGTAGATAAAATTTGGTTGGTAAACGTAGGCGACCTTAAACCTATGGAGTTGCCCATTTCGTTTTTTTTAGATTACGCATATAATCCCGATGCTATTGGCACACAAGAACTTGCACAATACACAAAACGTTGGGTTGCCGAGCAATTTGGTAACGCCTTTGCAAGCGAAATTGCCGACATGATAACTCTTTACACTCGCTACAATGCCCGTTGTAAACCCGAAATGCTGAAACAATACACGTATAACTTGCTAAACTATCGCGAGTTTGAAACAGTAACTAACGACTATAAGAAACTTGAAGAACGTGCGCGTATTTTAATGATGGATTTGCCTTACAATCAGGTAGATGCCTACATTCAGCTTGTATATCATCCAATAGCAGCTTGTGCAAACATGTACGACATGTATTACCACACTGCACTAAATCAACTTTACGAGCGACAAGGCCGTGCTGCAACAAATAGCACAGCAGCCAAAGTTGCCGATTTGTTTAACCGCGATAAAGACTTTACTCACATGTACCACTCGTGTGCGAATAGCAAGTGGAACATGATGATGTCGCAAACACACATAAGCTATGTTATTTGGCAGCAACCCGACGAGGATGTTGCTCCTCGCACAAAAACAATTGAACTAGAAGATAAATCGGCTCCATTCCTTGCTGTCGAAGGTCGCGATTCGGTTTATGGCGATGGTTGCCAAGTTTTGCTGCCAACTTTCGATTCGTATAACAAGCAAACCACTTTCTTTGAGATATTTAACCAAGGAAGCAAGCCTTTTAATTTTAGCATTAGCAATGCAAACAAGGTGTTAACCTTTAGTAAAACAAGCGGCAATGTGATTGAGCAACAACGTGTTGACCTTAGTATTAATTGGTCAAGTTTAGCTGAAGGAACCTCAAATTTGAATTTTACTATCAATGCCGATAAAAAGACATTTAATGTAACCGTAATAGCAAAGAAATTTGCACAACAGCAACCTTGCAAATTCGTTGAAAACAATGGTGCGCTTGGTTTTGATGCTACTGATTTTACTCGCAAAACTGGCGATAAATGGTACATTATTCCTGAATGTGGACGATTTGGAAGTTCGGTGTCGTTTGACAGCGTTGCGCTTGAAAACAACAATTTCACAACTAGCACACCATGCCTTGAGTACGATTTTTATGTAACAAGCGAACCAACCGATAGCTCGGAAATAACTATCTACACCGACCCAACCATCGATTTCTTAGCTCGCGACTTGCATGTTGCCGTTTCAATCGACGACCAACAACCTCAAGTTAAATCAATTCATTGGAACAAAGCAATTGATTGGGGTATTGAGCGTAAAGGATGGTCGCAAAGCGTATCGTTTAACTGCTATAGAACCAAATCGAAACATAAAATAGGAGCAGGTAAGCATACTCTTAAGCTATGGCTAACAGAGTCGGCCGTGGTGTACGAGCAAATTGAAATTGACCTTGGCGGTTTAAAACCTACGCGATTAGGCCTTCGCCAACAATAGTAATTGTTGTTACAAACAAAAAAGTCCGCATCTTGGCAATGCTGAGTGCGGACTTTTTTGTGTTCTGCTTAATCTGAAAAATGGTGCATATCTTCTTAAAAAAATGAACGAGCACCAATCGTTGTAATCTCTATTTTGCGAACGGCAAAACAAAAAAATTCGCACTGATATGAAAATTGGAACAATTAATACTCCTGCCGGGAAAAAGGCCTTGTTATGCGGCTCGGGTGAGTTAGGAAAAGAGGTAACTCTTGAATTGCAACGTTATGGTGTTCAGGTTATTGCAGTTGATAAATACGCAAACGCACCAGCAATGCAAGTAGCGCACAAATCGTATGTCATTTCAATGCTCGATGGCGAAAAACTACGTGCAATTATTACACTCGAAAAGCCCGACTACATAATTCCAGAGGTTGAGGCTATTGCTACACAAACATTGGTTGAACTTGAAAAAGAAGGCTACAATGTTATTCCCACCGCGCGTGCAACTTTTCTTACCATGAACCGTGAGGGAATACGCCGTTTGGCTGCCGAAGAACTTGGTCTTAAAACCTCGCCTTATCGTTTTGCTTCAAACTACGATGAGTTTGTGGCTGCTGTAAAAGAGATTGGCACACCATGCGTTGTTAAACCTATTATGAGTTCGTCGGGTCACGGACAAAGTGTGGTTAAAACCGAGGCCGATATTGACAACTCGTGGCAAATAGCGCAAGAGGGTGGTCGTGCAGGAGCAGGCAAAGTTATTGTTGAGGGTTTTGTCGATTTCGATTACGAAATTACTATGCTAACAGTTCGTCACATTGGAGGAACAAGTTTCCTTGAACCTGTTGGTCACTGGCAAAAAGATGGCGATTATCAAGAATCGTGGCAACCACAACCAATGTCGAGCGTAGCTATTGATAAAGCGCACGAAATTGCCGAAAAAATAACCACAGCGTTGGGCGGTAGAGGCTTGTTTGGTGTTGAGTTGTTCATTAAGGGCGACGAGGTTATTTTCAGCGAAGTGTCGCCACGTCCACACGACACCGGCATGGTTACAATGATTTCGCAAGATCTTTCAGAATTCTCGCTTCACGTTCGTGCAATTTTAGGTTTGCCTATCCCAAACATTGCATTCCATGGACCATCGGCATCAAAAGCTGTTGTTGTTCACGGCGATAGCGATAATGTTGCTTTTGATAATCTAGAGCAAGTTTTGGCTATACCAGACACTCAAATGCGCATTTTTGGTAAGCCAGAAGTTCACGAGCATCGCCGCATGGCTGTTTTGCTTGCTCGTGGCGAATCGGTTGACGATGCTAAAGAAAAAGTGCGTAAAATGTACGAAATGCTTAAGGTGGAAAAATAGAAACACATTGTTGTTTTAAATAAAACGGGTTTCGCTTTTTAACGAAATCCGTTTTTTTATTGCCAAAATCAATCGTTTGGCGCAATTTTTTGATAAGTCTAGCTTCAGTTTTACAATAACTTAATTAACAATGAAAAAAAACTCTATTTACTTTAACAATGGCATTGTTATGTACCGCAGCTATGGCTAGTGGCTATGTAACCAACACAAATCAAAGCGTACAGTTTATTCGTACAGCTTCGCGTAATGCATCGCTCGATGTTGATGCAGCATACTTTAACCCAGCAGCTGCAGCTCTTATAGATGATGGCTTTAAACTTCAATACGGTCATCAGGTTATAATACAAAAACGCACAGCAACCGATGATTTGGTTTTGCTTAGTCGTCACGAATTTGAGGGAAAAGTGTTTGTGCCTGCTTATCCAACTATTGATGCCATATATAAGAAAAACAAGTTGGCTTTTTCGTTTCACTTTGGTCCAATGGGCGGCGGCGGTAGTGCCGATTACGAAAATGGTTTAGCATCATTTGAGCGTATGTTTTGTGCTATTCCAACATCAGTTAGTCAAGTTGGAGCCGCAATGGGAGTAGGTTGCGATAAATACTCAGTTGACATCAATTTTAGCGGTGGCGCAATAATTTATGCAGGACAAATAGGTGCCGCATACTCAATTATTGACAACCTTTCGGTTGGTATTGGAGCGCGTTTGGCTTATCAAAAAAATAAATATGAGGGTTCAATCAAAAACGTTATGATTAATCCTAAAGGTTTGATGTTTGATGGATCTATGATTTCAGCATCGGAATTCTTCCAAGGCTTAGCTGCAATGCCTATGCTTGAACCTATGAAACCAACTTTGTTATACTATGCAGCGGCAACTGCAGGTATGGAAGTTGATGCTACCCAAAGTGGTTTGGGCATTACTCCAATTTTGAGCATCGACTATAAACTTGGCGACAAATTCAATTTTGCTGCCCGATACGAGTTCAACACAAAACTTGAGTTAACCAACAAGTCAGATGCTGGCAAAGATGCTGGTGGTATGTTTAAAAACGATTCTACATTCCGTAAAGACATTCCTGGAATTTTGTCGTTGGGTGTTAGCTACAACATTTTGCCAAACTTACGCACAATGTTGTCTTACACACTATACTTTGACAAGCAAGCCAACTTTAATGGAAAAGAAAATTTGTTTGATGGCAACACAATGGATGTTGCTTTGGGTGTTGAATTCGATGTAACCAACATGTTGACTTTGAGTTGTGGTTACACTCGCACTCAAACAGGAGCAACAGCAGAGTTCCAGTCAGACATTGATTTTGCTCTTAGTTCAAACTCGTTTGGTTTGGGTGGAAAAGTGAAAGTAAACGACAAACTTGACGTTGATTTTGGTTTTATGGCTGCGGTGTGCGAAAAGATGAAGAAAAAATCGGTTGACACTACAACAGGGTTAGAGCATACCGAATCGTTTATGCGTGTAAACAAAATGATTTCTGCAGGAATAAGTTATCGCTTCTAAACCATTTATAATTTGCTACTCAAGGGCTCGCAGCGCAAGTTGCGGGCCTATTTTTTTGTTTGTCAAAACCGATGTGCGATAAGCAAAAAAAAGAAGACCAACTTTTGGTTAGCCTTCTTTTGTGAATCCGGTGGGGATCGAACCCACGACCCACAGATTAAGAGTCTGTTGCTCTACCAACTGAGCTACGAATCCGTGCCGCAAATGTACAAAAAACTCGTTTCGCAGGCATTGGCGTTCCCTTTTTTTAGAAAAAAGTTGCTATGCTAATTTATCTTGCTGATTGTTAAATAGATAAACATTGATTCTGCTTAATAAAAAAAGGGAACCATAATTGTGTTCCCTTTTTATAGCTTGCGGTAAAAGTCAAAATGTAAGGTTTTATTTTAACCATTTATCAAGCCAACCAAAGAATGTGCGTTGCCATAAAATTCCATTTTGAGGTTTCAAAACCCAGTGGTTTTCATCGGGATAGAGTAGCAACTCGGCAGGAATGCCTTGCAAGCGAGCAGCGTTGAAGGCTCCAAAGCCTTGGTTGGCGTTTATGCGGTAATCTTTTTCGCCATGAATGCAAAGGATTGGAGTGTCCCATTTGTCAACAAATCGGTGTGGCGAGTTTTGGTAAGTGGTTTTAGCGCGGTTGGTAGCATCGGCGTTCCAATAAGCATTGTCGTATTCCCAATTTGAGAACCACGCTTCTTCGGTGTCGGTGTACATCGATTCGAGATTAAATGCGCCATCGTGCGAAATAAAGGCTTTGAATCGTTTTTCGTGGTGGCCAGCTAAGTAGTAAACCGAAAATCCTCCAAAACTTGCGCCAACACAGCCCAAACGATTTTTGTCAACGTATGGCAATTTGCAAGCGTCGTCAATGGCGGTTAGGTAGTCGCGCATGCAGTTGCCAGTCCAATCGCCCGATATGCACTCGTTCCATTCGCTGCCAAATCCTGGCAGGCCGCGGCGGTTTGGTGCAATAATAACGTAGTCGTTTGCGGCCATTATCTGGAAATTCCAACGGTAGCTCCAAAATTGCGATACGGGGCTTTGTGGTCCGCCTTCGCAGAATAGCAGTGTAGGGTATTTTTTGTTCTCGTCGAAGTTTGATGGCAAAATAACCCAGTAAAGCATGTCTTTTCCGTCAAACGATTTGCACCACCGTTCTTCAACTTTACCAAACGACAGTTGGCATAAAATGTGGTCGTTTTCGCTGGTAATTTGTTCGGCTTTAGCAGTTTCGGCTTTTTTGCCTGTGGTAACTAAGTATAAATCCGATGGGGCCGACATTGAATGGCGTTCGGCTATAATGGTCTTTGCATCAACCATTTGTAGGCTTCCGTAGTCGTGTTGACCTTTAGTTTGTTTTAGCACTTCGCCTTTAAGATTGGTGCGGTAAATTTGCGATGTGCCGTGCCAAACGGCTACAAAAAATAGCTCTTGTGAATTAGGCGACCAGCTAAACGCGTCAACGTTGGAGTCGAGATTTTCGGTAACGTATGTTTTTTCTTTTGTAAGCAAGTTATAGATGCACAAACGGTTGCGGTCTGATTCATAACCGTTGCGAGCCATGCTTTGCCAAGCAAGGTATTTGCCATCGGGCGAAAACTGAGGATTGGTGTCGTAGCCGGGATTGTTTTTTAGGTTTTCGGCATTGTTAACTGCTTGGTTTGCCATGGTTTTTGTGGCATCAATGGCAGGTTCAACGTAGTTGGTTGGTTTGCATAGGTTTTGTGTTGTGCCGTTTTCGGTGTCGTACAAATAAATGTCGGTGTCGGTTGAAATGGCGTATGCCACACCAGTTTTTTTGCGCGATGTGTAGGCAATGTATCGCGAGTCGGAGCTCCAGTCAATTTGTTCAATTCCGCCGAAAGGTTTCACTGGACATTCAAAAGGTTCGTTGTCCATAATGTCGGTTACGTTTGCAATGCCATTGTTGGTTACGTTTGCCACAAAAGGGTGCGGAATGGTTTCAACATATTCGTCCCAATGGCGATAGTTGAGGTCGGTTATTACCAAACCAGTTGAAAGTGGCAAATCGTTGGGGCGAGGTTGTATGCTTTCGTGATAAGCTATTTGCTTTATTATTAGCACTTTTTGTCCGTTGGGCGAGAATTTGAACCCTTCAATACCTCCGTCTTCGTTGCTAAGTTGTTTGCGGTCGGTTCCGTCGGCATTCATGCTCCAAAGCTGTCCATCGCTAATAAACGCAATGCGTTGGCCGTTGTTTATCCAAGCTGGTTCAACCTCGCTTTTGTTGCTTGTGGTGAGTTGTTTTTTACTGGTTCCGTCAATATTCATTACGTACAGAATTTGATGGCCTTTGTTTTGCTCAACGCTGTAGTATCCAACCTGATACACAATTTGTTTGCCGTTTGGCGAAACTGCGTAATTTCCAATGCGTCCCATAGCCCAAAGTGCTTCGGGAGTCATTCGGTCTGTCTCAAGTTTAATTTCGTTTCTGCCAATTATTGATGGCTCTTTTTGTTCGTTGTTTTGTGCTGCCATAGGAGAAATGTTTAATAATCCCAAAACGGCAACATTTATTGCTGCTTTGCCAAATAAACTATTCATATTCAAAATGTTAAATGTTATGCCTACTTGTGTTAGGCATCAATGGCTCAAAAATATGAAATTTGGTTGTTAGTTATAATTCTAAGCTCAACGCATTGAATGGTTGTTTGAGCCTTCAGTGGTTTGCGCTAACAATTGTTTAGTTGAATTTTATAGCAGTTGCTGGGCTTATTTTCGATGTGAGCAAGGTTGGCAATAACATTACGGCAAGAGTTATAACTATGGTGCCAATGTTGAGTATGGCCACGTGCCACAGTTGCAAATTGATTGGCACTTGGCTCATGTAGTACGAGGCTTCGTCGAGAGGAACAATTCCAAAGTATTTTTGCAACAAGCAAAGACCAATGCCAATTACATTTCCCCAAATCATGCCTTTGATTATTAAGAAAAACGACTGTAAAACAAATATCTTTTGCACTTGCCAGTTGCTGTAGCCAAATGTTTTTAGTAAGCCAATTGTGTTTGTACGTTCAAGAATCAGAATAAGCAGTCCCGAAATCATATTAACGCAAGCCACTACAAGCATCAGTGCCAAAATAACCAACACGTTCATGTCTTGCAGGTTGAGCCAATCAAATATCTGTGGATAGCGCTCGCGTATTTGGCTGATTTTAAGTATAGTTTTTTGCCCAAAGTTGTTGCCAATTGCAAAAAACACGCTGTCGTTAAGGTCGTAAAGTTGGTCAAAGTTGTTTATGGTTAGTTCCACTCCACTTATTTGGTCGTTGCTCCAACCGTTTAGTTTTTGCAAGTGGCGCATATCAACCAACGCAAAAACATGGTCAAAATCTTCAATCGATGTTTTGTAAATGCCACTGATAATAAACGGGCGCATACGAGGCGGATCTTGCACAAAGTACACCGTTATTTTGTCGCCCACGTTAAGGTTTAGCAAGTTGGCTATGTATTGCGAAATAACAATGCGGTTGCTTTTAACGCTATCGGTAATGGTAAAAATGCTGCCATCAACCAAGTTGCTTTGCATAAACGACCAATCAAATTGCTTGTCGATGCCTTTTAGCACCACAGCTTGAATTTCGTTTTCGGTTTTAATAATGCCCGATTTGGTTATGTATGGTTGTGCATGCTCAATTCCGTTTATGCGCATCACGCGGTCAAAATCAATGTCCGATGTGCTTATTGGCTTGGTCTCAAACGAGTTGTTAGCGTCAAAGTTCGATATTTGAATGTGCGCACCAAATCCAGTTACCTTGCGGCTCACTTCGTTTTTAAAGCCGGTTACAATAGCCACACTCAAAATCATTACAGCCAAACCAATTGCAATGCCTGCCACCGCAATTTTTACAATTGGAGCCGACATTCGCCGTGCGTTTTCTTTGCTGAAAGTAAAACGTTGTGCTATGAATAATTCTGGTTTCAACCCGTTGTTTCTTTTTGTGGCAAAACTAATGATTAGTGTTTAATGTTTAGTGATTAATGAGTAATGAACTTTAGCTTTTGGCCTTTAGCCATTGGCGATAGAATGTTGAATCGTTTAATCGTTGATGCGTTGAACTGCCGACGTAAAACCAAAACATTTAGCTGCCAACGGCCAATGGTCAAGAGCCAACAACTTAAAACTTAAAACCTAAAACGTAAAACTTAAAACTCAAAACCTTACCTTGCGCCAAATTTTAAAAAAACATACCGAAATGAATTACATACTTTTTGACGATTCAACTTGGGAGCAACTTCTTCCGCTAACCTTTACACGCCCAGTTTGCGAGGTGCGTGTTGGAATTTTAACCATTCGCGAAAAGTGGGAGAAATATCTTGAAACAAAAGAACTATCGTTTTGCACCAAACCATATTTGCAAGCCAAGTTTCCAATGAATGTGGCTGCCGACAACATGTTTATTAATGGTTCGCTTATTCCTTCGGCTGAAATTTTGTCAGAACTCGATACTCTTGCCGATGGCGAGGCTTTGGCCGATGGCGAAGTGATTTATGCAGCGCGTTTAAATGCCGAAAAAGCACAAAACTTTAATCCTAACGATGTTAGTCAATTGAAAGTGCGTCAGGTAATTAGCGCAACCGACCGCATTGAGCATCTGTGGAATATTTTTCAATACAACGGCGAGATGCTTGAGCGCGATTTTCGCATCTTGACCAAAAACCGCAAATCGGAAAAATTGAGCGACACCAACCGCGTAATCGGTAATAATGACATATTTATTGAACGTGGTGCGGTTGTTGAATGTGCAATTCTGAACACGAACGACGGCCCAATCTACATTGGTAAAAACAGCGAAGTGATGGAAGGGGCAATAATTCGTGGCCCATTTGCGCTTTGTACAAACTCGGTGGTTAAAATGGCTGCAAAGATTTACGGTCCAACCACCATTGGTCCAAACAGCAAAGTGGGAGGTGAACTTAACAACGCAGTGTTTTTTGGCAACAGCAACAAAGCTCACGACGGTTTTATTGGCAATGCAGTGATTGGTGAATGGTGCAACCTTGGTGCCGACACCAACAACTCAAACCTAAAAAACAACTACGCCGAAGTTAAACAATGGAACTATGCAGCCGAAAAGTTCATTAAAACCGGTTTGCAATTCTGCGGATTGGTGATGGGCGACCACAGCAAAGCTGGAATTAACACAATGTTTAACACCGGAACAGTAGTGGGTGTGGCTGCCAACGTGTTTGGCGGAGGATTCCCAAGCGTTTTCATTCCATCGTTCTCGTGGGGTGGTGCCGCTGGGTTCGATGTTTGTTCTGTTAAAACAGCCTGCGACATTGCTGAGCGAGTTACCGCTCGCCGCCATGTTGAGTTTACCGAAATTGACAAGAAAATGTTGGCCGACATTTTTGAAATGACTGCCAAGTATCGCCAATTTTAAACCTATCGGTATGGATTTTGAAAAAGAACCAGAATTTGAAAAAATATTGAAGGACGTAGCCGAGTCGAGTGGTCAACTTGTTGCCATAAGCTCCGAACCCGATCTTAAGAACATTAACGAGTTTAAAGTGCCTGAGCAATTGCCCATTTTGCCTTTGCGCAACATGGTGCTTTTCCCTGGCGTGATTATACCTATTAGCGTTGGACGCGAAAAATCGCTAAAACTAGTGCGCGAGGCCTATAGCGGTGATAAAATAATTGGTATGGTGGCACAACGCGATTCGCGTGTCGAAAATCCTGAACCAACTGATTTGTACTCAATAGGTTGCGTGGCACAAATATTGAAAGTGCTTGAACTTGGCGATGGCACTACAACAATTATTGTGCAAGGCAAACGCAAGATAAAAATCGAAGAGTTTACACAATCGGAGCCGTACTTTAATGCGCGCATCTCAATTATTGACGAGATAATGCCAACCGACGAGCAAGCAAGTGAGTTTGAAGCCATTGCCAGTTCGGTAAAAGACTTGAGCTCTAAGTCTATGAAAATGTCGGGACGTCTTCCTCGCGAGGTGCTCTTAACAATGCGCAACATTGAAAACCCATTCTTTCTTATAAGTTTTGTTTGTGCTAACAACGAGTTAGAAACCGACGAAAAACAGCAATTGCTTGAAATGCCTGCCGTTTTTGACCGCAGCACCCGATTGCTTGAACTTATTGCTCGCGAATTGCAAAAACTTGAACTGAAAGAAGATATTCAGCAACGCGTTAAATCCGACCTCGACAAACAGCAACGCGACTTTTTCCTAAACCAACAGATGAAAGCCATTCAGCAAGAATTGGGCGACAATCCGATTGAAAAGGAAATAGATGCGCTAAAAAAGAAAGCTGAATCAAAAAAATGGAACGACGACGTTGCTACCATTTTCAATCGCGAGCTTACCAAACTGAGTCACTATAATCCTTCAAGCCCCGATTATGCCATTCAACTCAATTATCTGCAAACGCTAATCGATTTGCCTTGGAACGAATTTTCGGCCGACCAGTTTGACCTTAAAGCCGCTCAGCAAATTCTTGACCGCGACCACTGCGGACTCGAAAAAGTGAAAGAGCGCATAATTGAACATTTGGCTGTGCTAAAACTTAAAGGCGACCTCAAATCGCCCATCATTTGTTTGTACGGCCCTCCGGGTGTTGGAAAAACATCGCTCGGAAAATCAATCGCCGAGGCTCTAGGCCGCAAATATGTGCGCATGTCGCTTGGTGGTGTTCACGACGAGTCGGAAATACGAGGCCATCGTCGCACTTACATTGGAGCCATGCCTGGCCGCATCATCCAAAACATCCGCAAAGCCAAGTCGGCTAACCCGGTTTTTATTCTCGACGAAATTGACAAGGTTACTGCCGATTATCATGGCGACCCATCAAGTGCGTTGCTTGAGGTGCTCGACCCTGAGCAAAATGTGGCTTTTCACGACAATTTCCTCGATGTGGATTTCGACCTATCGAACGTGATGTTTATTGCAACAGCTAACGATATTTCAAACATCAGCGCTCCGTTGCGCGACCGTATGGAGATGATTGAAGTGCCAGGCTACATTCTTGAGGAAAAACTTGATATTGCTAGTCAACATCTTATTCCACGTCAGCTTGAGGCTAACGGACTGAAAGATGCCCCAATAACTTTTAGCAACGACGCCATTGCAAACATTGTTGACAAATACACCCGCGAGTCGGGAGTGCGTCAGCTTGATAAAAACATTGCTGAGGTTGTACGCAAAATTGCAAAACGTGTAGCTTTTGACGAGCCAATGATTACCAATGTTGATTGTGCTGTGGTTACCGATTTGCTTGGCAAGCCAAAACGCAATCCCGATATGTACGAAGACAACTCAGTGCCAGGTGTAGTAACTGGTTTGGCTTGGACTCCAATGGGCGGCGACATTCTGTTTATTGAGGCTAGCACTAGTCAAGGTAAAGGAGCTTTGACGCTTACTGGTAATTTGGGAAATGTAATGAAAGAGTCGGCGCAATTGGCTCACGAGTACATTAAGGCTCATGCCGATTGGTTTGGCATCAATCCCGACGATTTTGAAAAACTAAACCTTCATATTCACGTGCCTGAGGGTGCAATACCAAAAGATGGTCCAAGTGCGGGCATAACTATGACAACCGCTATGGTTTCGGCCTACACCAAACGCAAGGTTCGTAAGGCTTTGGCCATGACTGGCGAAATTACTCTGCGTGGCAAAGTGTTGCCTGTGGGTGGTATTCGCGAAAAGATTCTTGCTGCAAAACGTGCCAACATAAACACCATTATTATGTGCGAGCAAAACAAGCAAGATGTTGAGGAGATAAATTCAAACTACGTAGTTGGCTTGAACTTTATTTATGTGAACACAATTGACCAAGTGATAGCCAACGCGCTTGAGCAGTAGTTATTGGTTGCATCAACCTTCAAATAACAAAAAAGCAAGATTCCGTTTGGAACCTTGCTTTTTTTATGTCGATAGGCAATGTTGATTATTCGTTGCCAAAGTATTTTTCAATAATAGGTTGAAAAGGAGGTGGAACTTGGCAAGGGCGACCTGTTGCTTTGTTCACAAAACACAATGTGGTGCTACCAGTGTTGAGCAATTCGCCTTGCTCGTTAAATGTTTCGTAAAAGAATTCCATTTTTACACTTGGGCGTTTTTTAACCGTAACTCTAATGGTAATAAGGTCGTCGTAGTGAGCAGGTTTTTTGTAGTCGATGTGCATCGAAAGTACAGGCATCATGTAGCCTTGACGTTCAAGTTCGGCATAGCTGCAACACTCTTTGCGAAAGGCGTCGCTGCGCGCTTGCTCGTAAAATGCAGGGTAGTTGCCGTAGTAGCAATAGCCCATTTGGTCGGTTTCGCCGTAGCGCACACGTAGTTGAAATTCGTGAACAAACATTTTTATCGGTTTAATTATTATCTGAACTTTCTCGTTTCAAAATTTGTGCCAGATGCAGTTGCCGATTGCCAATTAAAGCAAATGCGGGTCTCTAATCAACAAGCAAATAGGCCATGGCAAAGCCTCCAACAATAAGCCAAATGTAAATAATGCCAGCCAGCATGAATGGTTTAGCTCCAGCGGCGCGAAATTTGCTGAAACTAGTATCGGCACCAAGTGCGGTCATTGCCATGGTGAGCAAAAAGGTTGAAATAACCTCTATAGTTTTAAGCATGGTGTTGGCCCATTGGCCTACGTTAAAACTATTTGCAGGTAGAATAACGTGCAGCAGTGTGTTTATGCAAATCATTACAAGAAACAGAATGGCAAACCAAGGAATGGTTATGCTTTGGTGCTCGCTGTTGGCTGTGTTTTTGGCGCGATGGCGGCTCAGCACAAAACTCATAATAAGTAGCACTGGAACTAGCAAAATAACGCGCACCATTTTAACTATTAGAGCATCGGTGGCAATGGTGCTGCCCATAGCATTGCTTGCGCCAACAACGTGTGCAACCTCGTGTAGGGTTGAGCCTGTGTAAACGCCCATTTGCACATCGTTTATTGGAAGAATGCCAGTGCGGTAAACAATGGGGTAAAGAAACATTGATATGGTGCCGAATATAACCACAGTTGAAACTGCAACGGCTGTTTTCCCAGCACCGCCGCGCACTATTGGTTCGGCTCCAAGCACTGCTGCCGCTCCGCAAATGGCGCTACCGGTCGATGTAAGCAAGGTTGTTTCAAGGTCGAGTTTTAGCATTTTGCCCACCATTAGTCCTAACGCAATGGTGAGTACCACCACAAGGCAATCGACAATTAGTGCCGATGCTCCAACTGCAACCACATCTTGCAGTGTTAGTCTAAAACCGTATAGCACAATGCCTATGCGCAACAATCGTTTTGAACAGAAGTTGAGACCAGGAACGCAGTCGGCTGGTAACTTGTGGCGCAGTGTGTTGGCATACACCATGCCAATTAAAATGCCCACTATAAGTGCGCTTATCGATAACGATTTAACTGCTGGTATTTGAGCAATAAAGGTTGCTGCAACCGACAAAACGGCTATTAGTGCTATGCCCAATGCGGCGTGTTTATTCATAACTAGTGTGTTTTTAGGTCGCAAATTTAGTATGTTATTGTGTTGGGTTGAACGTTAATGTAAAAAGCTAAAACAAAAAAAGAAACTCTTCATACTTTTGGAGCAAACATTTGAAACAATGAAACTTCAGCACATATTGTTATTTGTATCTGTAATGCTTGCAGCTTCGTGTAATCAGTCAACTTGTGCGCAAGTTGTTACCGCTGCCGAGCAAACACACGAGTATTTACCCAAACTGAAGGGTAAAAAGGTGGCTGTGGTGGCTAACCAAACATCGGTTATTGGAACCACTCATTTGGTTGATAGTTTGCTAAGTTTAAACGTGAACGTCGATTTGGTGTTTGCGCCCGAGCATGGATTCCGTGGCCTTGCCGATGCTGGAGAGCATGTGGCCGACAATGTTGATATGCGTACAGGCTTGCGTGTGGTGTCGCTCTACGGCAATCACAAAAAACCTTCGGCCAACGACCTTTTGGGCATCGATATTGTTGTGTTCGATATTCAAGATGTTGGTGTGCGCTTTTACACCTACATTTCAACCTTGCACTATGTGATGGAGGCTTGTGCCGAAAATAACGTGCCACTTTTGGTGCTCGACCGCCCAAACCCTAATGGTTTTTACATCGATGGACCAATTCTCGATACTGCTTGCCGATCGTTTGTTGGTATGCACCCTGTGCCGTTGGTTCATGGCATGACTATTGGCGAATATGCGCTTATGATTAACGGACAAGGTTGGCTAAATGCTGGTGTGCAATGCCAGGTTGAGGTGGTTAAGTGCCTTAACTACACCCACAAAACACATTACCAATTGCCTATCAAACCATCGCCAAACTTGCCAACTTACAGGTCGGTGTTGCTGTATCCTTCGTTGGGATTGTTTGAGGGAACATCGATGAGTGTGGCTCGCGGAACAATGTTTCCGTTTGAGGCGGTTGGTCATCCGGCTTACGACATTGCACCGTTTAGGTTTGTGCCGCGTAGCATGATTGGCGCCAAGCATCCTCCTTTTCAGGATGTGGTTTGTTTTGGTTACGATTTTCGCAATGTGCCTGTCGAAAAACTTGAAAACGAACCTGGCATCGACCTCGATATTATGATTGATTGCTATCGTTTCTTTACGTTCGACCCTAAGTTCTTTAACTCCTTTTTAACCAAACTGGCAGGAACTACAATGTTGCGCAAGCAGATTGAACAAGGCATGTCGGCTCAGCAAATTAAGCAGACTTGGCAACAAGGGTTACGCAATTTTCAGCAAGTGCGAAAACAATATCTTCTTTATACCGATTTTGAATAATGCCGAATAGCGCAGAAAAGGCAACGGTTTGCGGCCGGTTTGCACCTACGCCAAGTGGTCGCATGCACGCAGGAAACGTGTTGGCGGCTCTTATGTCGTGGCTATCGGCTAAAAGTGCTGGCGGTTGCTGGATTCTGCGACACGAGGACCTTGACACTTCGCGGACAAAAATTGAGTATGCGCAGCAAATTGAGGACGATTTGCGTTGGCTTGGTTTAACGTGGGACGATGGCGGTGTGGCTCAAAACTGCTTTCAGAGCCGTAGGTTTCACATTTACGACCAGTATTTTGATTTGTTACGCAACCAAGCAACTGTTTATCCCTGCTTTTGCACCCGTGCCGACCTTATGGCAGCCAGTGCGCCCCATGCGTCAGATGGTAGGGTGGTGTACTCGGGCAAGTGCCGAAACTTATCTGCCGAAGATATTGCAACTCTTTCGGCTCAACGAAATCCAGCGTGGCGTGTTGCAGTTCCAAATACCAACATCAATTTTACCGACCGTTTGTTTGGCCAGCAAAGTGTTAATCTGGCAAACGAGTGTGGCGATTTTATTGTTCGTCGTGCCGATGGCGTTGCTGCTTATCAGCTTGCTGTGGTGGTTGACGATGCGCTGATGGGTGTTACCGAGGTGGTGCGTGGTAGCGACTTGCTGCTTTCGGCCTCGCAACAAATATTTTTGTACAACCAGTTGGGGTTTGCAGCTCCGCAGTTTGGCCATGTGCCGTTGTTGTGTAACGAAAGCGGTGTGCGGCTGAGTAAACGCGACCGTTCGTTGGGGATTGATGTGATGCGCAATAGCATGTCGGCTCAGCAAATTATTGGTTGGTTGGCGTTTACTGTTGGTCTTATTCCTAAAAACGAAGATGTTTCGGCTCAAGAACTACTAACCGAATTTAGTTGGAGCAAAATTGCTAAGCATCAAACGGTGCAGGTGAATTGTAAATAGAGGTTAGTTTGCTCACTATTGAGCGGCTGAAATTGCCGCATAATTAGTTTTCTGTAAAAAAGCACAACTATCTGTAACACTTTGCATGCAAGAGTCGTCTATAGCTTGTAATTTGAAAACAATATTGATATGAAAATTTTTAAGACTTTACTATTAGGTGTGGCTTTGTTTAGCGCATCGGTGGCTATGGCTAACGACAAAAAAACTGTTACTGTTGACTCGTTTAGTGGAATACGATCAACCGACGGATTTATTGTAAATGTTACAATGGGCGATGTTGAAGAAGTTGAGGTTGAGGCCCCTTCTGATTTGATTGACAGAGTGATAGTTGAAACAGTTAAAGGTACGTTGCAACTATCGTTTAAAGGAAGCAGTGTGAATTTGATTGGCAAACGCGTGGTTGTGAATGTAAAGGCTAAAGCGTTGAATAACTTGCAAGCTGCAGCAGGATCGCGAATGGAGGTTAGCGGTGTTGTGGCAAGCGATAATGTAAGTATCGATGCAGGCAGCGGAGCAACAATTAAAACAGTGGTTGAGGCAAAAACCTTGAGTTTGCGCAGTACGAGTGGTGCCGAATTGCAAGTTGAAGGTGCTGCTAATAGCGTTAATGTTCGAGCAGGCAGTGGAGCGTCGGTTCATGCTACCGATTTTTCGACCGAATTGGCTTCGGTTGAGGCAAGCAGCGGTGCATTGGTACATATTTCGGCTAAGGATTTTGAGAATGTAAAGGTGTCGAGTGGCGCTCGTGTACGTTACATGGAAGATGCTAATGTTAAGAATGTTTCGGTGTCGTCAGGCGGCTCGTTTAAGAAGAAATAATGCGATGTAATTATTAGCGCCTTAAGAATAAGGATTTTGTTTAATGGTTTGTGGAGATAGTCTCCATTTGTTTTATGATAATAGTTTTAGGCTACGCTGTGGTGTAGCCTTTTTTTTGTTTAACCCGCCCTGAAAGGGCAACATCATAAAAAAACGCGCCCCCCAAGCAATCCAAATAAAAGATGTTGCCCCTACAGGGCGAAGGTGGAATATGAAACAAATACCCAAGGCGATGCCATTGGGCTAAAAGATATAGCCCCTTCAGGGCACACGGCGGCAATCAACAAATTGACAGAACAATTAAAAATGATAATTGCTCTAAATGGACAAAATTCTAACGAAGCGCAAATATCAAATAAAACCCCGCTCTGAAAGAGCAAAATCCCCTAGACTAGGGTATCACCCTAGGAAAATGGAAATTTAAGGCCAGCGCCCTGAAAGGGCAACATCATAAAACCAACCAAAAACCAAATAAAGCCCCCCCGCTCTGAAAGAGCAAAACTCTGCGTGGCTTTATTGTAAGCTCTCATATTGGGTGGTACAAAGAGGACCGTTTGCCACTTCCTGACGAGGTAAAGTCAAATCCTATGAAGTCGCTTGAAGAAAAGTACCTAAAGTAACTGTTTTGTAAAATAGGATTATCCAAGCCCATATCTAGATCCAGCATCTGGTTGTAGACTTTTTGCGTTTTAAGTTCTAAGTAGAAAGTTTTAGGTTTTACGCTCGATAAAAAAACTACTAAATTTGTGTATGATTTAATTTGGACTATTGAGTGCAAACCTTTAGTAAGACATGGTCGCGCCATCAGTTGCGTAGCGGCCACAATGGCAGAACATCAATAAGCCAATCAATCAAGAATATCAAATCAACGCCTACCAAGTTCTACTAACTCGTGCTCGTCAAGGTATGGTCATCGTTATCCCTAACGGAGATCATGGCGTACCACTAGATGAAACACGTAAGCCAGAGTGGTACGATGGCATTTACAACTATTTGAAGGAAGTAGGCTTTAAAGAGATATAAGAGTCAGTAACAGGCAAATTTAAAATATGAGCAATATTCAATTAGCTATAACCGATCCTGAATACAAACAATGGATTGGCAACATTGAAAAGCGATTCCGCCAACAGCAGATAAAGGCTGCTGTGCAGGTCAACTCTAGCAAGATTGAGTTCTATTGGAGCCTTGGTCGTGACATCTGCGAGATGCACGTTGAGGAGCGTTGGGGCGAATCTGTCATCAAGCAGTTGAGCGAAGATCTGCGTCTTGCAATAGACGAAGCAAAGGGTCTATCACCCGGAAATCTATACTATTGCAAGAGGTTCTATCTGCTTTATAGTCAGCTATTTGAAAAAGTTCCCCAAGTTGGGGAAATATTTCACTATAGCCATCACAGCGTACGAGGGCATACAAATTCTGCCTGAGAACTTCAACGATACGCTACCAAGCATTGAGGAGTTGGAGGCTGAGATAGAAAAGTAAATGTACCCGAAAACGGCATTTTGGGTACATAACAAGTGGTAAATGTACCCCAAAAAACAAAAACGGGTACACATCGAATGAACATTGTACTAGAAATAACAATTTGAGACACCAAAGAGATTACAGATACACCACATTCACCCAGCAACCCTGTCAACAGGAAGCACGAAAAGATAGATAAAGAACATAACGATGAGCATACAATTCATGCGGGCAACAAGGCCCAGAGACATACAGAAACCCCTGACCTACCTCACCCTCCTGAAGATTGCCGGAGGATTGGGTGTGAAGATGGAAGAGCTGGTGAAGGAATAAACAAAGATAATATAAAGAATTAGCGAAAAGTGGGAGTAGATATTTATGAAATTAGAATTGAAGAGTTGCAGAAGCTCAATTATTAAACGTAGCAAAAAATGAATAACAAATCATACAACGTGATAGATCTTTTCTGTGGATGCGGAGGATTGTCACTTGGTTTCGAGAAAGTAGGATTCAACGTGCTTCTTGGAATTGACGTGTGGGAGGATGCTCTTGTGACTTATCGTCATAATCACAAGAATTCGGACACGCTTTGCGGTGATTTATCCACGCTCACACCAGAAGAGGTTGCAGACAAGATAAACCATGAGAGGGTTGATGTTATCATCGGTGGCCCTCCATGCCAAGGGTTCTCTGTTGCAGGGAAACGTATCGTAGAGGATAAGCGAAATGAACTCTACAAGTCGTTTGTCAGAATGGTTGCTCACTTCAAACCTAAAACATTTGTATTGGAGAATGTACCCAACATCCTTTCACTTGGCGAAGGTATAATTCGCGATGCAATTGTAAAGGACTTCTCCGACCTTGGCTATAAGGTTGTTTACAAAGTGCTGTTGACATCTGATTTTGGCATGCCACAGAATAGAAAGTGTGTTTGATCATGGATATAGTAAGATGTAAACCAGAAAAGGGCAGCCCATGGACAAGAGAAGAAATGATCCTTGTCTTAAACTTGTACATGAAGATTCCATACGGAAAGATGTACAAGTCATACCCAGCTGTTAAAGAATTGGCAGAACTCATGGGCCGTTCTCCAAGTACAGTTGCAATCAGGCTAAGTAATTTCGCTTCATGTGATCCAATTCTCAGAGAACGAAACATCAAAGGTATGGCAGATGGTAGAAAACGTTGCCAACCTTTTTGGGACGAATTCTTTCAAAACAAGGATGCGCTATCTATGAAAGCGAACGTATATTGGCAGAACTTCAAGGCATGACCATAGAGAGTAAATACGAAAACGAGCTCAAAGATATTCCTGCTCATTTGAAAGGTGAGACACGCATCCGAGAGGTTAAAACAAGAGTAAATCAGAACGTGTTCAGGAAGATAGTTCTGGCAAATTACGATGGAAAATGCGCATTGACGGGAATTGATATTCCAGAACTTCTCGTTGCAAGTCACATTATACCATGGGCGGATAATGAACAAGAAAGGCTGAACCCAGAAAATGGTATTTGCCTTTCTTCTCTGTACGACAAATCTTTTGACATCGGCCTGATTTCATTCGACGATAATTTGCGAGTGATTTTCTCTCATAGGTTAAAACAAAATGTAGGTAAGGAATATTACGACAAATATTTTATCCCAATACAGGGTAAAGACTTGGAATTGCCACAAAAATATCTTCCACAGCCCAAATTCCTGGAATGGCATAGAGATTCAATTTTTGAAAAATGATTAAGAATTATAAAGCACTTTTAAATAAGATTTTAACTCAAGAAGAGTTGGCAGAGACCTATAAGACATTTGCAAGCGAACAGGAATTTGTCAATTATCTTATTTCTTTACCTATAATCAATCGGCATGATTGGGCAGAAGAAAGTATGGATACTCCTATACATGAGTTTATCAACAAGCGATTGAAAGCTTTTGGGGTTGAAACACTAAAATTAGAACGGGCTACGTATTGGGAGAATTTTACAAAATACAATCAAAATCCTAAACGTGGCGATTGGATTGTCTATGCTCTTGCATGTTATGATGCCTCTATCAGAAGGCATGGTTATAGATTGATTCTTGCAGACACGTTAGATGATACCTATAGAATCATGGTCGTGGAGAAAGCTAATGCGACAAAACTTCATCAAATCGAGTCAGAACAGATTTCCTTCAAATATGTGAATTGAATGACACGCGAAGAAGCCATAGCAGCAGGCATGGAGGTGCATGAGATACAACACTCGATGAAGA
>JAKSOL010000013.1 GCA_024405635.1 Salinivirgaceae bacterium
AACAATCCCTATTTTCTTTACTTTGAGCACTTTTTTTTATATCGAACTCACGTTACTAGGCAAATTAGTTTTAAAGCAAAATGTTGGTCAAAACGAAACAATAAACATAAGCCACTTGGCACAAGGCACCTACATTGTATTGGTTGATGGCATAGCAACCAAACTAACCAAAGAATAAGATTTTCAACTCTACATTTTAAACAAGACGGCCTTAAGAACATAGTTTTTAGGCTGTCTTGTTTTGCAATATTCATACTACAACGTAACAAATAATTGTAACAAAATCGCAACAAAAAAGGCTGCCGGAGAAACCAGCAGCCTTTTGTTATTATATAAGTTCTACTTATATCAAAGTATGAATTACATAACTTTTGACAAACGTGTTTTCCACAAATCGTAAGCAGCCTCGTAAGCCGATTTGTTGTTAACGTCAGGTTCAACAGTTAAAATATGCTCAAGAGTGCTAAATGCCTCGGCACTATCTTTGTAAATACCAGCACCAATTCCTGCACCTTTTGCTGCACCTACCGAGCCATCGGTATCGTACAAATCGATGGTAGCACCAGTAATGCTTGCCAAAGTTGAGCGGAACATTGGATTTAAGAACATATTAGCATAACCAGCATGAATGTTTGTAATCTTCATACCCATTGCCTCCATAATCTCAATTCCTTGTTTGAACGAGAACACAATACCCTCTTGTGCGGCACGCAACAAATGCTCTTTGCGGTGAATGTTGAAGTTGATACCTTGAACTGAGCAACCAATTTCACGGTTTTGAAGAATACGTTCAGCACCGTTACCGAAAGGAATAATGCTCAAGCCATTTGAACCAATTGGAACAGAATCGGCCAAAGCATTCATATCAGAATAAGAGCAGCCCTCAGGAGCTACATTGCGTTTCATCCACGCGTTAAGAATACCTGTACCATTGATGCAAAGCAATACACCAAGACGAGTTTGCTCATCGGTGTGGTTAACGTGAGCAAATGTGTTAACACGACTCAATTTGTCGTAATTAACCTCACCAAGCACACCATAAACAACACCAGAAGTACCTGCGGTTGCAGCAATCTCACCAGGATTCAACACATTCAAACTCAATGCATTGTTTGGTTGGTCACCACCACGATAAGTAACAGGAGTACCTTCTTTCAAGCCAAGTTCAGCAGCTGCTTTAGCTGTCATTGTACCTTGATTGCTGAAAGTTGGAACAATGGTTGGAATTAACGACTCGTCGAAACCATAGTAATCAAGCAAGAATTTTGCAACCTTATTTTCTTTAAAGTTCCACATCATGCCCTCTGATAGACCCGATGCAGTAGTTGTTATCTCACCAGTCATCTTCATAGCGATATAGTCGCCAGGAAGCATGATTTTGTAGATTTTTTCATACAAAGCAGGCTCGTTTTCTTTAACCCAAGCCAATTTAGACGCTGTAAAGTTACCAGGTGAGTTCAACAAGTTGCTCAAGCACTTTTCAGAACCAAGTTCGTTAAATGCTTTTTCTCCGTAAGGAACAGCACGCGAATCGCACCATATAATTGAAGGACGAAGAACATTTTTGTCTTTGTCGATACAAACAAGACCATGCATTTGGTACGAAATACCAACAGCCTTAACCTCAGCAGGAACAACGCCCGACTCTTTCATTACTTGATTTACCGAAAGTTTAAGGTTTTCCCACCACATTTCTGGCTCTTGCTCTGCCCAACCTGGCTGAACTGCGGTAATTTTAGCCTCTGTTTTAGGGAAGAATGTGCTAGCAACACACTTTCCAGTTTCAATATCAACAAGGCTAGCTTTAACTGACGAACTACCAACGTCAACTCCTAATGTGTACATATTCAAAATATTTTATTTATACATTTTTGCTTGTAAAAATAAAAGCAACTGTACATTGATTGCTTTATTTTTTAGACAAAAAATAGTATTAATGCGCCAAACTAAAAACCTAAAAACTACCACCAAAAATATTAAACGAATTTGATTTACAACAAATTACACGCATCAACTAGCAACAAGCACGGCATGTAAAAAAAGTTAAATTTTACTATTATACCATTTTTACATTGCTTTTATAACATAATAGACACCATAAATTTACATTTCACAAACTGACAGAAGATGGCAAGAATCTAAGGCCTCGCAAATGCATATTTTTTAAGCAAAACACGTAATTGGAACTTTTGTAACATATATATATTGCGCAAGGTGAAAAAGTAGATAAATTTGCGCCGCAATTTTTTAAAAATGAAAGGGTTGAAAAACATAGTTAAGATAAAACAGGTCAAACGCATAAAACCTGTGTATAAACGTATGTAAAAAGCCCTGATATAAGTATGAAATTCAGATAATTAATATGTAAGTCGGGGTTTGTATAATTCCGACTTTTTTGTGTATATAAGTTAAACAAAAAAATAAAACGCAAGATGCAAGTACTAAAGTTTGGAGGAACCTCAGTTGGTTCACCAGAAAGAATTAAAGAGGTGGCCCGTTTAATTGACGACGGAAAACCAAAAATCGTAGTGCTATCGGCAATGTCGGGCACAACAAATGCTTTGGTTGAAATTTCTAACTATTTGTACAAAAAGAACTTTGATGCAGCAAGTGAAAAGATTAGCGCATTGGAGCAAAAATATTTTACAGTAGTTGACGAATTACTCTCAACCGAAAAATACAAAGCTCTTGGCAACGACCTTATCAAAGGACATTTTGGATATATCCGCTCGTTTGTTCGCGACATGTTCACCATGTACGAGGAAAAGGAAATTTTGGCACAAGGTGAGCAAATTTCAACAGCATTGATGAACTACTACCTACAAGAAAGCGGTCGCCACTCCGATTTGATTTCGGCTTTGAACTTTATGCGCATCGACAAAAATGGAGAGCCAGACGACTATTACATTCGCGAGAACATTAACCGCGAGTTGCGTCAATTAGGCGATTACTATCTTGTTATTACACAAGGATTTATATGTCGCAATACAATGGGTAAAGTTGACAATCTACAACGTGGAGGTTCCGACTACTCTGCTTCAATTATTGGTGCTGCAGTTGATGCTGAAGAAATTCAAATTTGGACTGACATTGACGGCATGCACACCAACGACCCTCGTGTAGTTGACCATACTCACGCTATTGCCGAACTTTCGTTTGACGAAGCTGCTGAGTTGGCATACTTTGGCGCAAAAATTTTGCACCCAACTTGCGTGGTTCCTGCAAAATTGGCAAACATTCCTGTTCGTATTAAAAACACACTTGAACCATCGGCTGCAGGAACAATCATTAAAAAAGATGTTCCAAAAGTGCCAATTCGTGCAATTGCCGCAAAAGACGGCATCACTGCAATCAAAATTAAGAGCGACCGTATGTTGATGGCTCACGGTTTCTTGCGCAAAGTATTTGAGATTTTTGAAACCTACGAAACTTCTATCGATATGGTTACCACATCGGAGGTTGGTGTTTCGGTTACCATTGACAACACAAAAAATCTTGAACCAATTCTTTCAGAATTGCGCAAATATGGTACTGTTGAGGCCGAAGGCGATTACGTAATTGTTTGTGTAGTTGGCGATCTTTCGGCTCAAGTAAACGGCATTGCTGCTGTTGTATTAACTGCAATGAAAAACATTCCAATCCGCATGATTTCATACGGTGGTAGCAACTACAACATCTCAATGTTGGTTAAATCAGAATACAAGAAACAAGCTTTGCAAGATTTGAGCAAAAACATTTTCAAAGAATTCTAAAATCTTGAACTACAATGAGTTTCGATTTAAATAAATTTCAAGAAATCAAAACACCATTTTATTGGTACGATGTTGATTTGCTAGAACAAACTTTGAAATGCGTAAAAGAAAATGCCGATAAATACGGATACAACGTTCACTATGCAGTAAAAGCCAACGGCAATTTGGGCATTTTACGCAAAATGAAAGAGTTTGATTTTGGTACTGATTGCGTTAGTGGCAACGAAATTAAACAAAGTATTGCAGCGGGCATCGATCCAAAAAAGATTGCGTTTGCAGGTGTTGGTAAAAGCGACGAGGAAATAACCATCGGTTTGGAAAATGGCATTTTTTGCTTCAACTGCGAATCGATTCCTGAACTTGAAAACATTAACTCAATTGCAGGCAAATTGGGTAAAAAAGCCGACGTTGCTTTGCGCTTGAATCCAAATGTGCACGTTTCAACGCACCACTATATTACTACTGGTATTGAAGAAAACAAATTCGGTATTAACGAGTGGGATTTTGAAGAGGTGATTGCTGCTTTACAAAACATGGAGAATGTAAATCTAATAGGATTGCACTTTCATGTTGGTTCGCAAATTCTTGATATGCAGGATTTTAGAAATCTTTGTGTACGCGTAAACGAATTGCAAGAATGGTTTTATGCTCACAACATAATTGTTGACCACATTAATGTTGGTGGAGGTTTGGGCATTAGTTATACACAACCAAACGAAGAACCAATTCCTGCATTTGCCGAATACTTCAAGGTTTTTGCTGAAACTTTGAAACTTCGTCCAAAGCAACAACTTCACTTTGAGTTGGGACGTTCGTTGGTTGCTCAATGCGGCAGTTTGATTACCAAAGTGCTATACGTAAAACGCGGCGTTAACACCAAGTTTGCCATTGTTGATGCAGGTATGACTGAATTGATTCGCCCTGCATTGTACCAAGCTGTTCATAAAATTGAAAACATATCGAGCAACTTGCCTAGCGAGAGATACGATGTTGTTGGCCCAATTTGTGAATCGTCAGACTGCTTTGCAAAAGGTATTGACATGGCCGGAACAAAACGTGGCGACTTGTTGGCAATTCGCTCAGCTGGCGCTTATGGCGAGGCTATGGCTTCAACCTATAACTTAAGAACATTGGTAAAGGGTTATTTTTCAAAATAACAAGCAACCGATATACAAACAAAAAGCCGCAATTTTATTGATTGCGGCTTTTTTTATGCATTAAACGTTGTGTTTACATCAATCGCTTTACCAAAGCAAAAAATTTATATGGCATGTAGCGGAATGGCAAATCGAACCAAGTAGGAGTAGACACAACACCTCTGCAATGAGTAAACGCATCAAAACTCAACTTACCATGATAATGTCCCATTCCTGAATTACCAACGCCACCAAACGGCAAGTTTGCATTAACTATGTGCATAATGGTGTCGTTGATGCAACCTCCTCCCGACGATGTGCGTTTTATCATATTCCAACCATCGCGCTCGTTGCCAAAATAGTAGAATGCAAGAGGTTTTTCGCGGTCGAGAACAAAATCAACAACTTGGTCGGCAAATGACTTTTGACCATCGGAGAAAGTAATTACTGGGAAAATTGGGCCAAAAATTTCCTCGGTCATTATTGGCGACGAAAGGTCTTCAACTTCAATCAAAGTGGGCTCAATGTAACGTTGTGATGCATCGGTTTGGCCACCACAAATAATCTTTCCGTTTGATAAATAGCCACTTACACGTTCAAAAGCCTTGTCGGTTACCATTCGCACAAAGTGCTTGCTTTCGGCAACATTTTGGCCATGTAAAAGTTCAAGACTACGTTTAAATTCAGCCACAAATTGTTCATTTACATCGGCATGAATCAAAATATAATCGGGAGCAATGCAAGTTTGACCCGAATTAAGAGTTTTTCCCCATGCAATGCGGCGAGCTGCAAGTTTTATGTTTGCAGTACGGTCAATTACACAAGGACTTTTACCGCCAAGTTCGAGCACAAGTGGCGTAAGATGCTCGGCGGCAGCGGCCATAACAGTTTTGGCCAAAGCTGGGCTTCCGGTAAAGAATATCAAGTCAAATTTTTGACGAAACAGGTATGCGTTTACTTCTCTATTTCCTTGAACAACAGCCACATAATTAGAATCGAAGGTATCAGCAATCATCTGCTCAATTACAGCCGAAACATTTGGAACGTATGGCGATGGCTTGAGCACAGCAGTGCATCCTGCTGCAATGGCTCCAACAAGTGGATTGAGTAAAAGTTGTATTGGGTAGTTCCATGGCGACACAATAAGAGCACTTCCAAGAGGCTCTTTAACAATGTAACTGCTTGAACCAAATATGGCAATTGGAGAATGTTTACGCTCGCGTTTTGCCCACGAGCGCACATGTTTACGAGCCTCGCGTATTTCAGCATTAACCAAACAAATTTCAGTAAGATAAGCCTCCTCATACGATTTATGCAAATCGGTCCAAATAGCTTCGGCCAGCTTACTCTCCCATTTTTTCATGGCAGCAGCAAACTTTTTAAGCATTGAAATTCGATATTGCACACTAAAAGTTGCGCCAGTTCTAAAATACTGACGTTGAGCTTTTAGCATCGCATCAATTTGTATTGACGAAGTATTTTCCATAGTTTATTTACGTCCTGTAAAGTGATCCATTGTGTGATAAACGCCCACCACTTCGCCAAAAATAAAATCGAAGACACAAGTAGGCAACAGACCTTGCCAAAAGCGAATGAAATGGAAACCGAATGGAATGCCTGCAAAATTTTTATTGCGCTCAATGGCTCGCAAAATTTTCTTTGAAGTTTTTTCAGGATCAAGAATTGGGAACAACCACGACGAAACGCCATCAAACATACCAGTATTAATGTAATAAGGTGCAACTGTTGTGATGCGAACTTTGCTTTTAGCAACAGCCAACTCGATGCGAACCGAATCGCTCCAACCAATTGCAGCCCATTTACTAGCTGCATAAATGCTCATTTTAGGGTTTGAAAGCATTCCGGCAGCCGAAGCTATGGTACAAATATGACCGCAGTTTCGAGCAATCATATCGGGCAACATTGCATGAGCAACATACATTGGAGCAATTGCATTGATGGTCATTGTGCGATCAATGTCTGAAATGGTGTTTTGGTCAAACGTTTTGTTGCTTGTAACAACACCTGCACATTGGATTAAGATATCAATATTGCCACATTCGGACACTGTTTTGTTGTAAGCATCAACCACATTATCGTTTTTCGACACGTCAACTTTGTAACCTGTTGCTTTTCCTATTTTTTCGTGTTCAGCTACTACTGCAGCAATATTTTGCTCGTTAATATCCCAAATAACTACTTGTTTGGCTCCTTTTTCTAAAGCCATTCGACCCATAATTTTTCCAATACCAGAAGCTCCTCCAGTAATTAGGACTGTTTTTTCTGCAATTTTCATAGATTAAATTTTATATTTATTTGAATAACAAACCTTTAGAATAAAATCACTTTTTTGGTTTTAGCATCAGCAAAAACATATCATTACTAAAATGCAATCATTTTATAAACAAAAACAATCGTAAATTGTTATACATTATTTAAACACAAAAAGTTACACAATAATTATGCCTTTTAGTTTCTTTCTAAAAAGGAAGATATTTGTTAGTTTCACAAACTTTTCAATACAACTGATATGAAGAAAATATTGCTGCTATGTGCGGCCGTTGCAATAATTACAAATATGTCGGCACAAGAAAAAGAAGAAATAACAATAGACAAGATATTCAAGAGTGGCCAACTTCGAGCTAAATCGATTCGCAGCATTAGGTCAATGGACGATGGTAATCATTACACAACGCTTGAAGATGGCAAAAGCATTGTTAAGTATAGTTACAAAACAGGTAAACAAGTGGCAGTGCTGGCTTCTGTAAACAATTTTGGCGATGCTCAAATTTCAACAATCGACGATTACGAAATAAATAGCAAAGCGGGTAAAATTCTTTTCTACACCAACCGCCAAGACGTTTACCGCCGCTCGTTTTATGCAAAGTACTATGTGTGGGACATTGCAAATCAAAAACTTGAGGCAATTGAAAACGGCGACATGCTGCAAATGGCCATTTTGTCGCCCGATGGAACAAAAGTTGCATTTATTCGCGACAACAATTTATACGTCAGCAATTTCGACAAAACCACTCAAGTTACAACCGATGGCACATTCAATAAAATAATAAACGGCATACCCGACTGGGTTTATGAAGAAGAGTTTGAATATAACAAAGCACTATGTTGGTCAGTAGATAGCCGATATGTTGCTTGGTGCCGTTTTGACGAAACTCTTGTGCCTCAATACTCGCTGCAACTATTTGCAGGACAGGCTCCTAAGCTTGAAAAAAACAAACTTTATCCATCAAATTATTCATACAAATACCCCAAAGCTGGCGAGGACAATTCAATTGTTTCGGTTTGGACCTACAACGCCAACAACCAAAAAGTTACCAAAATGGACATTGGCACCGAAACCGACCAATACATTCCTCGCATTAAATGGTCGCCAGCAGGCAAACTAGTTATTTACCGACTTAACCGACTGCAAAACCACCTTGAAATGCTTTATGCCAATGCCGACAACGGCAAAACTGAAGTGTTCTATTCTGAAAAAAACGACCGTTACATTGACGAAATTTTGTTTGATAACCTAACATTCAATGCCGATGGCTCAAAATTCTTATTCACAAACGAACAAAATGGTTGGGTTCACATTTATTTGTACAATGCTGACGGAACGCTAATAAACCAAGTAACCAATGGAAACTTTGATGTAACCGAATTTTACGGCTACGACGAGGGGACACAAACTATTTACTACCAAAGCGCTGAGCCAAAACCAAGTCAACGCACAGTTTACTCAATAAAAACCGATGGTAGTGCAAAAAAACAACTATCGACACAAGTAGGAACCAACGAAGCTTACTTTAGTTCAAACTGCAAATTCTACATAAACAATTATTCAAGCACCTCAACACCAAACATTTACACACTCAACGACAATAAAGGCAAAACACTTCGCACTCTTGAAGACAATGCCAATTTGAAAAATGAACTTGCTCAAACAACATTCAGCGCAAAAGAACTTATTGATGTAAAACTATCAGACAGTTTAACTCTATGTGGTTGGATAATAAAGCCACACAACTTCGACTCAACTAAGAAATATCCAGTATTGATGATTCAATATAGCGGACCAAACTCGCAACAAGTACTTGACCGCTATAGCGCAGGTTGGGAACAAGCATTAAGTGCAAAAGGCTACATTGTTTTGTGTTGCGATGGCCGAGGAACAGGCGCACGAGGCGAAGAATTCCGCAAATGCACATACCTTCAACTCGGCAAATACGAAGTTCAAGACCAAATATCGGTTGCCAAATGGGCAAAAACACTACCCTTCGTTGATGCCGAACGCATTGGCATTTGGGGTTGGAGTTTCGGTGGATTTATGGTGCTAAACTGTATGACACAAAGCACCAACGTATTCCGCGCTGGAATTGCAGTAGCACCCGTAACCAACTGGCGCTACTACGACAACATTTACACCGAACGCTTTATGCGCAAACCACAAGATAATGCCGCTGGCTACGACAACAACTCACCAATTACCCACGCCGCAAACCTCAACGGCAGCCTGCTACTTATGCACGGTTCGGCCGACGACAATGTTCATTGGCAAAACTCTGCCGAAATGTCTGAAGCCTTTGTTCAAGCTGGCAAACAATTCGACTACTTTGTGTTTACAAACCGCAACCACAGCATTTACGGGGGAAACACCTCACACTACATTTATACAAAAATGTTGAATTTCATTATGAACAAATTATAACAATCAATAAATCAAATTATTATGAACAACAATCTATCAAACTTAAAACCAGAGTCGGTATGGAACTACTTTTACCAACTCACACAAATACCAAGACCATCAAAGCACGAAGAAAAAGTGCAAGAGTTTATGCTAAACTTTGGCAAAAGTCTTGGTTTAGAGACTATTAAAGACGAAATAGGCAACATAATAATTCGCAAGCCAGCCACCGCTGGAATGGAAAACTGCAAAGGCGTAATTCTGCAAGCGCATCTTGACATGGTGCCACAAGCCAACAGCAACAAAGTTCACAACTTTAAAACCGACCCAATAAACGCATACATTGATGGCGAATGGGTAACCGCCGACGGCACCACACTTGGCGCCGACAACGGAATAGGAGTTGCCACAGCAATGGCAATTTTGGCATCAACCAACATTGAACACGGACCAATTGAAGCCCTATTTACCATTGACGAAGAAACTGGAATGACAGGCGCCAACAACCTTAAACCAAACGTACTTAAAGGCAACATTTTGCTAAACCTTGACTACGAAGACGAAGGCGAACTTTGCGTAGGATGCGCAGGTGGAATAAATGCCAAATTTACATTTGACGCTAAACTAAAAACCGCCCCACTATACCACGTTGCCTATAGCCTATCAATAACAGGATTGAAAGGCGGACACTCAGGTATAGACATTGCGCTTGGCAGAGCAAATGCAAACAAACTTATGTTCCGATTGCTAACCAAAATGATTAGAGAATACCACATTTTGATTGACAAAATTGACTGCGGAAACATGCGCAACGCTATACCTCGCGAGGCTTTTGTAACCGTTTTGGTTCCCGATAGTTTGGTTAAAAGTTTTACAAGCGATGTTATTGAATTTGAAAAAACAGTAAAAGCCGAATACGCATCGGCCGACCCCGACTTGACAATAAAACTTGAAGCTATTGACATGCCTAGCGAAGTTGTTTCCGATGGTGTTGGTAGCCGACTTGCAAAATCGGTTTTTGCTTGCCCCGACGGTGTTATTCGCATGAGTCCCGATGTGCCAGGACTAGTTGAAACATCAACCAACCTTGCCATAGTAAAACGCAACTGTAATAAAATTGAAGTTTGCTGTTTGCTACGCTCGTCAGTCGATTCGGCAAAACAAGCACTTGCCGACCAAATGCAATGCATATTTGAAATGGCCGAAGCCGAATGCGAATTTGACGGAGCTTATCCAGGTTGGAAACCCAACATGAATTCAGAAATACTTGATGTGATGCGCAAAACGTCAAAAGAGATTTTTGGACACGAAGCCGAAGTTAAAGCCGTCCACGCAGGTTTAGAGTGCGGCATTATGGGCGCTCAATACCCAAATTGGGACATGGTAGCCTTTGGCCCAACTTTGCGTCACCCACACTCACCCGACGAAAAAGTGAACATTGCATCAGTTGAGCGTTTCTTCAATTGGGTCGTTCTAACATTAAAAAATATTCCTGCATTATAAACTTTTGATAATTAAAACATTACGAAAACATGCAAGTTAAATTAAGTAATACGCCAGCAATGCGTTGGACCGCGCTAATAATTGTATCGGTAGCCATGATGTTTGGCTACTTTTTTACCGATGTCATGTCGCCACTTGAGCCATTACTAACCGCAGCAAAAGGCAGCGAAGGCGGACTTGGTCTTGGTTGGTCGTCGCTCGAATATGGTTTTTTCAGCGGTGCCTATGGTTTAATGAACGTTTACTTGTTGCTGTTGTTTTTTGGCGGCATCATTCTCGACAAATATGGAATTCGATTCACAGGACTCACAAGCACACTGCTGATGTTTGTTGGAGCCATTGTTAAATGGTACGCAGTTAAAGGCAACTTTGAAGGCACAATGTGGGTTCCATTTGGAGGCGAATGTCAAATGCAAGTAGTGCTTGCCAGCCTTGGTTTTGCCATATTTGGCGTTGGTTGCGAAATTGCAGGAATTACAGTAAGTAAAGTAATTGTAAAATGGTTTACTGGCCACGAGTTGGCTTTAGCTATGGGTTTGCAAGTTGCATTAGCCCGAATAGGTACAGCTGTTGCACTTGGTGCATCACTACCAATTGCACGCGCATTTGGCGGCGTTTCAGCTTCAGTTGGTCTTGGAGCTGCATGCCTATGCATTGGTGTAATTGCATTTTTGGTTTACAACGTAATGGACAAAAAAGAAGATGCAGCAACTGCAGCAAACGGCTCAACCGAAGTTGACGAAGGTTTTAAATTTGCCGATCTTAAAATTCTATTCCTCAACAAAGGATTCTGGTTCATTACCCTACTCTGCCTAATGTTTTACGCTGGAGTATTTCCGTTCTTAAAATTTGCGACCAAACTGATGGTTTTCAAATACAATGTTAATCCCGATTTAGCAGGTCTTATTCCTGCTATGCTACCATTTGGAACCATATTCCTTACACCGTTTTTTGGTGGCATTTACGACAAATACGGACGTGGTGCAACATTAATGATTATTGGTTCGGTGTTGCTTACTTTGGTGCACATAACATTTGCCTTGCCTGTATCGAGTGTAATATTGGCCATTTCGGTAATGATAGTGCTTGGCGTTGCCTTTGGTTTGGTTCCATCGGCAATGTGGCCTTCGGTGCCAAAAATTATTCCTATGAAATTGTTAGGCACTGCCTATGCAGTAATTTTTTACATTCAAAACATAGGATTGTCAATGGTTCCAATGCTTATTGGTTCAGTTAACGAAAAAAATACCGATGCATCTGGAGTTATTAACTACACCGATTCAATGACCATTTTTGCTGCATTTGGTGCAATTGCGGTTGTTATTTCGGTTTTACTTTTAATTGAAGACAAAAAGAAAGGCTATGGTCTTGAAGAGGCCAACATTAAAAAATAACCTTTTAGTTCACCATTAAATAAGAAAGGCAGAATTATGTTCTGCCTTTTTTGCATCAGCTAAAAACGAAAAAAGTCGTTTATAAAAAAGCACCCGACCAAATGGCCAGGTGCTTTTAATATTTATGCTAATGCGATTAAATTGCTTGGTTTGCAGTAATTGCAATCACATTTACAATATCCTCAACCGAGCATCCGCGCGACAAATCGTTTACAGGAGCTGCCATGCCTTGAAGAATTGGTCCATAAGCCTCAGCGCCAGCCAAGCGTTGAACTAGTTTGTAGCAGATATTGCCAACTTCCAACGAAGGGAACACAAGTACATTTGCTTGTCCTGCAATATCGCTGTTTGGTGCTTTCTTTTTAGCTACTGTTGGAACAAGAGCAGCATCGGCTTGCAACTCGCCATCAATTTTCATATCTGGAGCCATTTCTTTAGCCATGTTTGTAGCCTCAATCACCTTATCAACCATTTCGTGTTTTGCACTTCCTTTAGTCGAGAAACTTAGAATTGCCACTTTAGGATCGTCAATTCCTGCAAGCACTTTGGCAGTACGACCTGTTTCAACCGCAATACCGGCCAACTCTTTTGCAGTTGGATTTGGAGTTACAGCGCAATCGGCAAAAACCATTATACCATCTTGGCCATAGGTTTTGTCCTTCATTACCATAAGGAATGCACCCGAAACGGTGGTTACACCTTGTTTGGTTTTTATAATTTGAAAAGCAGGACGAAGAACATCGCTAGTTGCATTATCGGCACCAGCAACCTCGCCATCGGCTTGTCCCATTTTTACCATCATCGAACCCAAATAAAGAGGATTTTTTAGCATTGCCTCAGCTTGTTCAATAGTCAAGCCTTTGTTTTTACGCAAATCGTAAAGTTTATCAATGTATTGTTGACGCTCTGGAAAATCATCGGGATCAACAATGCGAGCCTTACCTATGTTTTTCAAACCAAACTCGTTTGCCTTGGCTTCAATATCGGCAGGTTTGCCAATCAACACAATGTTTGCAATTCCTTGCGCAAGCACGGCATCAGCGGCCTTAATAGTACGTTCTTCGTAGCCCTCGGGCAACACAATGGTACGTGTATTTTGCTTTGCCCTCTCTCTAATTTGATCAATAATATTCATCTGCTTTATGTTTTAGTTCGATATTTTTAAAGTATCGCAAACTTAAAATTTTTCGCCGTTTTATTTGGCGGCAATCCTTAATTTTGAAGGTCATTTATAATAATCTGCATTATGATTTGGGAAGAGACAATTGAAGGTTATAGGAGCTACCTAAAATTGGAAAAATCGCTTTCGGCAAACACTGTTGAAGCCTATTTGAAAGACATTCGCAAATTGGCAGGATGGCTAATAAGCCGGCCTGGTGTTGCTCCAAAAATGCCAGAACTGGTTACACAAAACGACATTGTTCAGTTCATAAACACAATAAACGAAAAGGATATGAGCGTGAACTCGCAGGCTCGAATATTATCTGGCATCCGCTCGTTTTTCAAGTACTTGCAATTGCACGACATTATTGAAATTGACCCCACCGCACTTATTGAAACGCCAAAAAACGGACGCCATTTACCCGAAGTGCTGTCGCCACAAGAGGTTGAAGACTTAATTATGGCTGTTGACTTGAGCAGCGAAACTGGATATCGAAATCGCGCCATTTTAGAAACACTTTATGGTTGTGGCATCCGCGTATCAGAACTTGTTACGCTACGAATTACCGACATTCATTTTGACGACAATTTTATAAAAGTGAAAGGTAAAGGCAGCAAAGAGCGACTTGTTCCTCTTGGCGGCAAAGCAAAAGATGCCATTAGAGACTATATGCGTTACTACCGCTCTACTCTGAACATTTATTACAAAGACGAGAATATTTTGTTTTTGAATCGCCGCGGCAAAATGCTCACAAGAGTTATGATTTTTACAATTATTAAAGATTTGGCCGAAAAAATAGACCTAAAGAAAACCATAAGTCCACACACTTTTCGCCACTCGTTTGCTACTCATTTACTTGAGGGCGGAGCCGACTTGCGCGCCATACAAGAGATGCTTGGCCACGAATCGATAACCACAACAGAGATTTACACTCACATAAACAAAGATTTTTTGCGCGACACCATTCTAAGGTTTCATCCTCGTTCGTAATTGCATACAACTAAAAAACAACGTCTTACAAACTTTGGCTCGCAATTTTATCAATAATAAAAATCAACGATTATAAACTACCTTTGCAGCAAAATTAAATATCACTATGTCACGATTCAAAATAACAATAGAATACGACGGCGGCCGATATGCAGGCTGGCAAGTTCAACGAGGCGAAAAGACCATTCAAGGCGCTTTTTTTGATGCTTGCAAAAAATTATTTGGCGAGGGCAAAAAGTTCGAATTTTTTGGTTCGGGCCGCACCGATGCTGGAGTTCATGCGCTGGCTCAAATTGCCCACCTTGATGTTGACACAACATTCAGCACCGAGCGCATTCGCATGGGATTAAACGATGGGTTGCCATACGACATAAATGTGCTAAAAGTTGAACGTGCTCCTGAAACTTTCCATGCTCGCCACGACGCTGTTGAACGTAGCTATGTTTATTTAATTTCAAAACGCCGCACTGCTTTTGGCAAAAGCAACATTTGGTGGATAAAAGATCACTTAGACTATAACGAGATGCGCAAAGCTGCACTAGTAATGCGCGGACGCCACGATTATGCTTCATTTACCGACAAAGAAGCCGAAACAACTTCGACCATTGTAAATATTACAGGTGTTGACCTATACGAAACCGAAGATTTGATTGCAATACATATAACAGGATCGCACTTTTTATGGAAAATGGTTAGACGTATGGTGGGTATTTTGGTTGAAGTTGGGCGTAACAACATCACTCCTGAAGATGTGGAAAAGATGCTTGAGAAATATTCAAGCGAACCAGCACGTCGCACTGCGCCCGCTTCGGGTCTTTACCTTGAACGTGTTTACTACAAAGGTGAGCCTACCGAACGTGGTCGTCACATTGTTCCGCAAATTTTAAGACTAAAATAGTTTAATCAACAAGTGATTAAAACAACAAAAACGCCACCGTGATAATTTGCGGTGGCGTTTTTGTTAAAAATATAGTAGACTAAACTGCTACTTTTTCAAGCATAAAACTAAAGGTTGTGCCAATATTAACAGTACTCTCAACCTTTATTTCGGTATCGTTCATGTGCGCAAATTGTTGGCACACAATTAAACCTAAGCCTGTGCCCTTCTCCTTGTTTACACCAAGTGTGGTAATTGGATGATTGGCATCAAACAACTTGTCAATCATATCTTGTTGCATGCCAACGCCTGTGTCCGATATTGAAACCTTTACATGGTTGTCGTCAACATTAGTAGCAACAACCGAAATGGTACCGCCGTCGTGAGTAAACTTTATTGCGTTACCTATAATGTTTCTAAAAATAGTCATAAGCATTGCACGATCGGCCCGTACAATACACTCATCGTCAATCTGTTGATTAACTTTAATGTGTTTGTCGCTCATGTTGCAGTTAAACAATTGCAAGGCCGTTATTGCAACATCTGAAAGTGGAAAATTCGATTTTACACAAGTTTGAATACCCGACTGAACACGCGACCAGTCGAGCAAGTTTGACAACAAGCTAAAAATTTGCGTTGCCGACTCGTTAATAATTTTCAAATAACCGTAAATATCCTCCTTGCTATACGAGTCATAATACTCAAGCAACAATTCGGACATGCCAATTACGCCATTGAACGGATTTTTCAAGTCGTGAGCAAAAATGCAGAAGAATCGATTTTTTGCATCAAGCGCCTCTTTTAATTGGTCACGAGTTTTAATTAATTCTTTTTGCGACTTGCTAATTTCTGTAACATCAATTATAGTAATCATTCGGAATTGGTCATTTGCAATAGCATTGGCCTCGGCACCAAGCGACATTACATAACACATAACTTCGTGAACCGACCCATCGGCATATTGTATTTCGCCAGGTTGATAAACGTATGGTTTGTCAATATTAAACTCGTCAGCCAAAATTTCGGTAAAATCCCACTGATTGTTGGTTTTTTGATTCAAATCGTGCAATGTATAATTTTCGATTTGGTTTGCTGGCAATCCGCAGGCCTTTACAAATGCGTTATTACATGCACATATAATTCCTTTTGAGTCAATTACAAATTCGACATTGGGTATTGAATTGAATATGGCCGACAAACCACGGAACACAATATCGCGACCCGAAATGGTGCTTTGCTTTGCTTTTTTTCGTTTTCTGCTTAACAGAATTGTATGCACCGATGCTATTAATACAATTAACACCAAAAAGGAAATCACAATTGTCTTTATGTTTTGCATCCAATAGTGTTGCAAATTCATTTCGTTGTGATAAAAATTTATGTTTTGGTTAAACTCAGAGTTCCGTGCTCTTGATTGAATTTGGCGATTGATATCAGATTCGGTACTAACATTAATAGGAGTAAACACACTATCACGAATATCGTTTATCAACTTTACTGCACCAAGTTGATGACTATTGTCGCCCATTGTGCCGTATGCCATAGCCAATTCAAGCAAAACTGCCGTTTGCATATAAACGCTGTCGGTTTTTGAAATACTTGCATACGACTTTTTAAAACAATTAATAGCTTGTTGTGTGTTGCCTATATTCATGTACACTTTTCCCAAATTGAAATAGGCATTTGTTTGTTCAATTATGTTGCGTTTAACTTGACAAAAATCGATGCATCTGTTCAAGTATTTTATTGCCGAATCGGGTTCTTGTTGCCTAATGTATATTCTACCAATTATGCCCAAAAGTCGAATATTATTTGCTGTATCGGCCACACGAGTCGATAGTTTGTAGGCTCGTTTTAGATATGTTTGTGCATCATCGAATCTCAACTGTTCTTCGTACAATTCACCTATTTGCGAAAAAATATTCTTACGAATTTCAATATTCGAATCTTTGTACGACAGATTCATTGTTTTGAAAAAATACTCAAGCGACTTGCTGTAATAATGCAAGCTGCGGTATGCAACGCCAATAGCGTAATACACATTTATTTTATCAAAATAACCCGATATTTGGTTCGCCAATTCCTCGCAACGCAAATAAGCATACAAGGCTTCAGATGGTTCGCCAATTGATAAGTATATGTTTCCAAGTAACATAGTAGCATCTATTTGGTCTATTATGTTACCCATGTTCATATACTCACGTATTGCCTTGTAAGCTACCTCAATTGCATTGATATTATCTTTTAAATTCACAAAATGTTGGCTACAACGAATATATAATTGTGCTACCAATTTGCGATTTTTTATCGAGTTCAGTTTTTCATCGTTTCGCTCAATACAATTCTGAACTTGCTCATACACACCCACTTGTGCATACAAATCAACTGCCATTGACATAAATTCGCACCACAGTTCTTCGTCGGCTGAACTTTGCGCAAACAACTCAATTGCTTCATCAATATAGCACATTTGCTGATACACATCGCCTTGCTCCAATGTCACCAATTGCCTATAGCACTCGGCCTTCTGCTGAACACTACGAGCATTTTCCAACTCAACAATTAAACTATCTCTCTCTGTTACAAATTGTTGAGCTTGCAAAAAATGCGGAACTATCAGCATCTGCAAACCAATTAGCAATACCTTTATTCTATTAATAAAAACGCAATCCATCAGCATTTATATAGTTTGTTAAAACTATGATATTTTCACGTCATAACAATTAAAAAAAGCCATTTGATGTTTCATTAGTAATTGTATGATTTTTAGGCATTTCCCAAACTTCAAGATTTTCAATTTTGTTGCCATCAATAGTAAACCTAAGCATTGTGCGAACCATGTGAAAACCAAATAAACCGGCCGCACCGGGATTCATATGCATGCAGTTTAATTGCTTGTCAAACATCACTTTTAATATGTGCGAATGTCCACTAATAAACAATTGAGGCTTTTCTTCTCTTATTTTTTTTGCAATTCCCAGACTATATCGACCTGGATATCCACCAATATGTGTCATTAGAACCTTAACATCTTCAATGTTAAAAATCACGCACTGAGGTAGTTTAGTCCGCATTTCAGCATCATCAATGTTACCAAAAACAGCTACCGTAGGTTTATAATTTTGCAACTGGTTCAAAACATTGACATTTCCTACATCGCCAGCGTGAATCACCATATCGGCAGGCTCAATAAATTTGAGCATTTTGTCGTCGATGTGCGAGTGTGTATCCGATAGAAGAACAATTTTTTGCATATGCCCAAAAGTAACTTGCTAAACTTATATTTGCGCAAAAAAATTAACGATATGCACATTTTCTATACCCCCAATGTCAATGGAAATAGCTACACGCTTTCAGAAGAAGAATCAAAACACTGTGTAAAGGTTTTAAGATTAACACCAGGCAGCCAACTACTTATGGTTGACGGCATTGGCAACCTTTATCAAGGACACATAACCGATGCCAACGCAAAGCACTGCACCATTGGCATCGATAGCGTACAGCATAATTTTGGCAAACGCCCATTTTCAATTCACATTGCAATGGCGCCAACCAAAAACATTGAGCGATTTGAATGGTTTTTAGAAAAAGCCGTAGAAATTGGCATCGACAAAATAACACCATTGCTAACTCAACACTCTGAGCGAAAAGTAGTAAACACCGACCGCCTTGAAAAGATTATTATGTCGGCAATGAAACAATCAATAAAAGCTTACAAACCAGAACTTGGCCCTCTTACCGATTTTAGCACATTTATAAAAGAGCAACAAAACGGAGCCAAGTTAATTGCCCATTGCATCGACACTCCCAAACCACTTCTAAAAAACGTACTGGCCAACTATTCCGAATTCACTATTTTAATTGGTCCCGAAGGCGATTTTTCGCCAGAAGAGGTTGCACTTGCAAAACAATATGGCTACACCGATATCAGTCTTGGCAAAAGCCGATTACGAACAGAAACTGCTGGTGTTGTTGCTTGCCACACTGTGAATGTGATTAAAGAGGATGAGTAATACAAAGTACATATTTTGCTTACTATTTTGGCTGTCGTTGCTTAGCCTAACCGCAACCGCGCAAGGCACTCGCATCGGATTACTAAAATATCAAGGCGGCGGCGATTGGTATGCAAACCCAACATCGCTACCCAACCTTATTGCATTTTGCAATAGCAACATTGGCTCTAATATAAATGAGGCCCCAGTTACTGTTGAAGTTGGCAGCAAAGAGCTATTTGGGTTACCAATGGTTCACATGACTGGGCACGGAAATGTGTTTTTCAACGAGCACGAAGTAAACAATCTCAGACAATACCTTAGTGGTGGCGGTTTTTTGCACATTGACGACAACTATGGCATTGACGCCTTTGTTCGCCGCGAAATGAAAAAGGTATTTCCCGACAAAGATTTTGTTGAGCTACCACTAAACCACGAGATATACAACATGATATACCCATTTCCAAACGGATTGCCCAAAATTCACGAGCACGACAACAAAGCCCCACAAGGCTTCGGTTTGTTTGTTGATGGCCGCCTAGTATGTTTCTACACCTACGAATGTGATCTTGGCGATGGTTGGGAAAGTGCAAGCGTACACAACGATTCGGAACAAATCAGAACTCAAGCTTTAAAAATGGGTGCAAACATAGTAACCTACGTTTTTAGCCACTAACAATAGTAGCACCACACAACCAACATTATTGAATTGTTGCAACAAATACTACACACAAAAAAAGCCACTTTTTGATGTGGCTTTTTTAGTATTTAATCTTAGTTATTCAATTGCAATAAATTTGAAAGGCAAATCAACCAAATCACGAAAATATTCACCGGCATCAAGCATATCTTCATCGTCCTTTTGATAAAACCAGTGAATTTCAACCGATTTACCATTCTTAAACATATTGTTCATTTTCTTTATCAAACTAAAGAACATACGCGAAGTTGCAGTGTTATAATAACGCATTTTAAAAGTTAAAACCGTTTTAGGTGCAGGATTATTTGAGTATTCGTCAACCCAATTCAAAACCGAATCGTAAAGCAATACAACATTTTCAGGCAACGATTGCCCTGCAATAGACAACTCGCCAGTACTTGCAATAAACTGCAAATCTGGATTTTGTTTGCTTGGTAGAATAATCAAATCTTTCATAAGTAAAATATAATTTGAGCGCCAAATTTAGAAACAAAATACCACAAAACACATAAAAGCATACGATTTTTGAACACATAACCAGTTGATAAAATTACGTAACATACGTATAACACTAAAAAAGCAGCAAGTGCCATTTATATGGTTTTTATTAAGTACATTTGCGGCTCATTATAAAATGTGCAAGTAATATTTAAACTATGAGAAAACATATTTTCAACGCAGGTCCATGCAAACTATCAGACATGACCTTGGAGAACACAGCTAAAGCTGTAATGGAACTTGAAAATTGCGGACAATCAATCCTTGAGGTTTCGCACCGTTCAAAAGATTTTCAAGCCGTAATTGATGAGGCTGTTGCCTTGTTTAAAGAAGTAATGAACATTCCAGACAACTACCACGTATTATTCCTTGGCGGTGGCGCAAGCACACAATTTGGAATGATTCCTTTCAACTTCTTGAAGAAAAAAGCTGCTTACGTTGATACCGGTACATGGTCATCAAAAGCTATTAAAGAAGCTAAAATTATGGGCTTTGGCGAAGTTGAAGTTATTGCTTCATCTGAAGACAAAAACCACACTTTCTACCCACAAGATTTCAAAATCCCTACAGATGTTGACTACCTACACATCACCACAAACAACACCATTCGTGGTACTGAGATTTTGAAAGATATTGACTCTCCTGTTCCATTGATTGCCGACATGTCATCAGATATTTTGAGCCGTCCAGTTGACGTTACAAAATATGCTATGATTTATGCTGGTGCACAAAAGAACGTTGGTCCTGCAGGTGCTACAATCGTAATTATCCGCGACGACATGTTGCAAAAAGTTGCAGAGCGTCCAATCCCAACAATGTGGCGCTACGACATTCACGTTAAAGATGGTTCAATGTACAACACACCTCCATGCATCAACATTTTCGCTATTCGCGAGACCTTGAAATGGGTTAAGAGCATGGGCGGTTTGAAAGCTATGGAAGATCTTGCAATTAAACGTGCAAAAGTTGTATATGACGAAATTGAACGCAATAGCTTGTTTATGTCGCCAGTATCACCAGAGTCACGTTCTCGCATGAACATTCCTTTTGTTTGGACTCCAGGCAACGAGCAATACCAAGATGCATTTATGGATTATGCTAAAAAATGCAACATTGTTGGTATTAAAGGCCACCGTTCAGTAGGCGGTTTCCGTGCATCAACCTACAACGCTTGCAGCATGGAAGATGTTGAAGCTTTGGCAAAATGCATGGCAGAGTTTGAAAAACAAGTAAAAAACAAATAAACCTAAATTGAGATGAAAAAGATTTTGATAGCAACCCAAAAACCATTTGCTGCAGCAGCTGTAAAAAGCATGACTAGCATTGCAGAAGGTAAGGGATACGAAGTAAAATTGCTTGAAAAATATGCTGAACAAAGCGAATTTGTAGCTGCAGCTGCTGATGCTGACGCAATCATTATTCGTAGCGACATTGCCGACAAAGATGTGTTGGCAAATGCTAAGAACTTGAAAGTGATTGTTCGTGCAGGTGCTGGTTACGACAACATCGACCTTGAGGCTTGCACCGCTAATGGTGTTTGCGCAATGAACACTCCAGGCCAAAACTCAAACGCAGTAGCTGAGTTGGTTTTCGGAATGTTGGTTTATGCTGTTCGCAATTTCTTCAACGGCAAATCAGGTAGCGAGTTGATGGGCAAAAAACTTGGTATCCTAGCATTTGGTAACGTTGGTCGCAATGTGGCTCGCGTAGCTAAAGGCTTTGGCATGGAGGTTTATGCTTACGATGCATTCTGCCCTAAAGAAGCTATTGAAGCTGCTGGTGTAAAAGCAGTTGAATCTCAAGATGCTTTGTTTGAAACCTGCGACATTGTTTCACTTCACATTCCTGCAACAGCAGAAACAAAAAATAGCATCAACTACGCTTTAGTTAACAAAATGAAAAAAGGCGGTATCGTTGTAAATACAGCTCGCAAAGAGGTTATCAACGAGGCTGAACTTATCAAGTTGATGGAAGAACGTGAAGACTTGAAATACATTACCGACATTATGCCAGACGCAAACGAAGAGTTTGCTGCAAAATTTGCTGGTCGCTATTTCTCAACTCCAAAGAAAATGGGTGCACAAACTGCAGAGGCTAACAACAACGCTGGCATTGCAGCTGTAAACCAAATCATCGATTTCTTTGAAAACGGAAACGAAAAGTTTAGAGTAAACAAATAATATTTGCTCAAGAAAAGCACTAAAAAATCCCAAGCACATTACTTGGGATTTTTTTATTTTCACCGATAATAAAATGTACAATTATGGCAATAGTAAAACCATTTAAAGGTGTTAAACCACCACAAGCAATAGCAAAAAATTTATCGTGCCTACCATACGATGTTATGAACTCAGAGGAAGCTGCTGCAATGGCTGAGGGCAAAGCAGAGTCGTTGCTACACGTAACTCGCGCCGAAATAGACTGCCCTGCAGGCACCGACATTCATTCAGCAACAGTTTATAACAAATCGGTAGAAAACTACAAAAAAGCAAAAGACAATGGTTGGCTTGTGCAAGACGAAGATGCAAAGTACTACATCTACGCTCAAACCATGAACGGCCGCACACAATATGGCATTGTTGGTTGCGCATCATGCGAAGACTACAACAACGGCATTATTAAAAAACACGAACTTACTCGTCCAGACAAAGAAGAAGACCGCATGGTTCTTACTCGTTACTTGAATGCGAACATTGAGCCTGTATTCTTCTCATACAAAGCTGTACCTGAGATTGATGCAATTGTTGAAAACATTGTAAAGAACCAAGCTCCTGACTACGATTTTGTTGCAGAAGATGGTTTTGGTCATCATTTTTGGAGCATCAACGACAAAGCTACAAACAAAGAACTTGAGCAATTGTTCTTAACCAAAGTTCCTTATACTTATGTTGCTGACGGACACCACCGCACCGCAGCTGCTGCTCGTATCGGCTTGGAGAAAAAAGGTCAAAATCCAAACCATACTGGCAACGAGGAATACAACTTCTTTATGGCTGTTCATTTTCCTGACAACCAACTAAAAATTATTGATTACAACCGTGTGGTAAAAGATCTTAACGGCTTGAGCGACAGCGACTTTTTGGCTGCATTGAACAAAGATTTTGTTGTAACACCAATGGGAGCCGACATTTACCAACCAGCTCAACTACACGAGTTTAGCATGTATATCAATGGTCAATGGTATAAACTAAACGCCAAAGAAGGCACATACAACGATTCAGACCCAATTGGAGTTTTGGATGTTACCATTCTTTCGAACCTTGTACTTGACAATATTTTGGGAGTTAAGGACTTGCGTACTACTACACGAGTTGAATTTGTTGGTGGTATTCGCGGTCTTGGCGAATTGAAAAAACGTGTTGATTCTGGCGAGATGAAGGCTGCATTTGCTCTTTATCCTGTTTCAATGAAACAACTAATAAACATTGCCGACTCTGGTAACATTATGCCTCCAAAAACTACTTGGTTTGAACCAAAATTGCGTTCAGGACTTGTAATTCACGAGTTGTAATATCTATAGATGCACATAATCACAAAGCTCTGATTGCTATTGCAGTCGGGGCTTTTTTATTGTCATTTTATTGATTGGTCATAAACTTTAACCAACTTAAACAACCAAAACAAGAAAACCAGTTTCAGCAGAAAATTACCAATTCCATACAAAGCAATGCCAAGCATAAAATTACCCATACACACACCTAGTAAAAGTGCTGATAATCTGATTAATAAATACATTATTTCAAAAATCAAATTTGCACGTTGACACTGAAACACATCAACTATATAACTAACCGATTCTGTAATAAAATTCAGAGCTAACCAAGGAAGTAAAAGTCTAATATACAGACCGGTAACGCTCCATTCTTCGCCTAAAAGCCAACCTGTAAAACTTGGTAAAACAATTGCTAATACAACAAATAGAGGAACAAGCAAAGACAACGAGCAAAAAACAAACTTTCTAAAAAATGGCATAATTCGCTCGCCACAATTAACTTGCTCGCTTGTACGCTGAAAAAAAACCTGATACAATGATGCACTAACCGTGCTTATCGGCTTAAATGCAAGAGTAAACGCCATTCCAAAAAAACCAACTTGATATGCACCAAAAAAAGGGACGAGCAAAAGCACCGGCAAATTGGCACTAATACTATTAATCAACGACTTTGGCAACGAATATCTTGGGAAATTGGAAAATTCGCATGCAGCACTAGCAATTTCAGTTCTATCAAACTTAAACAATGGCGCAAAAATGTACTTTGGAACCGACAAAACACTAATTATCAACGACACAATAGGAGCAATCACAGTTGGGTAAACTAAACCAAAAGGCGCTTTTGCACAACCAAGCCCAACTTTTGCCCCAGCACTAACAATACTTTGCGACATTTGGTAACCACTTATAGCGCCAAACCTTTTAACTCTTGTGTACCAATAATTTAACAGCATCCATATTGACGAAACAAGAACATAAAACGGCATAAGCCAAAGCAAATTGGCCAAACTCGGTTCATTAAACATTTTGGCAATAGGAGTTGAAAAAGAAGTTGCAAAAAACAACACAACAAATGACACCAACGATGTTATTATTCCAACATGAAACACTCCAACTGCGCGCTTGTGGCTAGCAGGAAGTACAATTGCATATTCATACTCGGCCAACGATATCAATATCAAAATTGACCCTATAGATACAAAGAGATTGAATAAACCAAAATCGGCAGGAGAATACATTCGTGTTAGAATGGGATACACAACAAGTCCAATTGCTTGAGCCAACACATTAGCCATCAGCAATTTGGCAGAATTGCGCGTAATATCTAACGACATAAAATTAAATACTGCTCCTATTTTTATCATACAACAAAAGTAATTGCGCAAAACATAAACGCATATACTCACCAACTATTTTTTTGTGCAACATAAATCAGCAACTTTGCCACAACAAACACAAGCCAATGAATCTCTTTCAACGACACATTTCACCCTCCGAATTGCCACAACAATTCACCTACCCTTTTTGCTACACTCCGCACCCTCTTTGTATTGAAGCAAAAGAAATTGTTATGAAACTTATTGCTAGTAAAACCGAATGGCACAACGAGTTACAACAAGGAAAGATGTTTGGTGTTCTTGTGGTTGAAAAGAATAATCAAGTTGGTTTTCTTTCTGCATTTTCAGGAAATCTCAACGGCAAAAACCAACACGATTATTTTGTGCCACCTGTTTTCGATTTTATGTCACCTACTGATTACTTCAAAATTGAAGAAGGCAATATATCGGCCATTAATAAAGAAATACAAGACTTACAGCAAGGTGGTGAATATCAAAAGCTTAAGCTGCGAATAAAACAATTATCAAGCGATATTGAGCAACAATTAAGCAACAAAAAAGAGGCACTTAAAAAATCGAAATTGCAACGCGATGCAATACGACAAGGACACCCTAACAACGAAACATTGCAAAAACTGATTGCCGAAAGCCAATTTGAGAAGGCTGAATTTTCTCGATTAAAACGTCTATTATCTGCTAAACTTGAGCAAGAAACTTCCAAGTTGCATAGTATTGAGAAACTGATTGAAAATAAAAAAAACGAATGCCACCAACGGTCGGCAGCACTGCAAACTTGGCTATTCAATCAGTTTCAAATGCTCAATGCTAAAGGTGAAACGCGCTCACTCAACGACATATTCAACGACATAGGCATCAACCTTCCACCTAGTGGCAGCGGTGAGTGTGCCGCTCCAAAATTGCTTCAATATGCATATATAAATGGCTATAAACCAATTGCTATGGCCGAATTTTGGTACGGCAACTCTCCTATTGGCGAAATTCGCACACATGGCAACTTCTATCCATCATGCCGACACAAGTGTTTTCCAATCTTAAGGTTTATGCTACAAGGTTTAGATGTAGAGCGCAACCCGTTGATGCAACACATTGATGCCGAGTTAACTATAGAATACGAAGACGAGTATTTAATGATTGTAAACAAACCTGCAGGGCTTCTTTCAGTACCTGGCAAAGAAAGCGACGACTCGGTTCTTGACAGAATTATAGCGATGCGACCAACAGCAAGTGGGCCTCTAATTGTTCATCGACTTGATCAAGCCACATCAGGTCTTTTAATAATTGCAAAAGACAAAAATACCCATGCACTTTTACAGCAGCAATTTACGAACAGACTGATACACAAGCACTACGCCGCACTTTTAGATGGTGTTCCATTGCAAGCAAGGGGAATAATAGAGCTACCTCTTTGCCCAAACATACATGACCGACCACGGCAAATGGTTTCAAAACAATTTGGCAAAAAAGCAACCACCAAATATCAAGTTATTAGCACTTTAAACCAACGAACTCTGATTGATTTTGAACCACTCACAGGCCGCACCCATCAACTACGAATTCATTCGGCTCACAAACTTGGACTAAACTGCCCTATTGTTGGCGATAATTTATATGGCACCCCAAATTCTCGACTATTTTTACATGCATACAAGCTCCTGTTTACACATCCCATAACGCTTCAATTAATTGATATTGAAATAAATATACCTTTCGGCATAAATCAATAATTATCCAACAACACGTTTGGCGCGTTTTTTGCTTGTTATTTCATAAAAAAATTGAAATATGGGAACAATACAAACTTGCATTTTGCTTTGCATTTTGGCTTATTTAATCGGTTCAATTCCTTCAGCAGTATGGATTGGTAAAGCATTTTACGGCATTGATGTCCGCGAACATGGTAGCGGCAATGCAGGAACAACCAACACCATTCGTGTTTTAGGAACAAAACCAGGCATTGTTGTTTTTGCCATCGACATGTTGAAAGGCATGTTGGCTGTTAGCATGATTAAGTTATTTCAAATTGCCCCAGAAAGCAACCTATTTATAAACACACAACTTTTGTTGGCTGTATTTGCTGTTTTAGGTCACATATTTCCATTGTATGCACAATTCCGCGGAGGAAAAGGTGTTGCTACAATTTTGGGTGGAGTTTTTGCATTTATGCCATTTGAGGCATTGTGTTGCCTTGTCATTTTTATTGTAATCTTAAGCCTTACCCGTTACGTGTCGCTAGGATCAATGATTGGCGGACTATGTTTCCCTTTACTTACTATATTTATTTTCAAAGAGCCAATTCAATGCATCATTTTTTCAATAATGGTTGGCATGTTGCTCATCGCAACTCATAAAAAGAATATCGTTAGACTAATTAACAAAGAGGAAAACAAATTCTCATTTAAAAAGAGCGTTTAGTTATTTCATAAACATAAACATACAAAAAAAGCACTTACCAATGGCAAGTGCTTTTTTTATGGTTAAAAACTTAGTTTATTCGGTTTCCATTATAGTTTCAAACGGCACATCAACACGTTCTCTGTAAATTTCACCCGACTCAAGGATCTCCTCGTCATCTTCGGCATAAAACCATTTAATAGCAACTCGGCAACCGCTATGACTAATAAGTTCAAACTTCTTCATAATGTCAAGAAACATTTTTGAACTTGAAGTATTGAAATAAATCATGTGAAACTCAATATTGAACTCAATATTTGGTTCAAGCGAGAAATCATCAATCCACTTCATTATTGGCTTAAAAAAAGCGGCAGGGTTCTCTGGCAACGATTTTCCTTTGAACAAGAATGTATTTGTATCCTTGTCAAGAACAACAGTTGGAGTAACTTCGGTACCTTCAATAATTAAAGGATTAATTGCCATGGTTAATTACGATTTCACATTGTTGCGCAAAAGTAAAAATTATACGATAGCAACTCTATTTTTTTTGAAAAATCTAGCGATGGTCGCATTTATAGTATATTTGCGGCAAATAACTAATGGTAATGACAAACAAAACAGTTGCATTTTCAACATTAGGTTGCAAACTGAATTTTTCCGAATCGTCGTGGCTATCGCAGCAATTTGAAAATGCTGGATACGAACGTGTTGCTGGCAATTGTCCAGCCGATGTTCATGTGGTTAACACTTGTACAGTTACCGAGTTGGCAAATAAAAAAAGCCGCCAAGCCATTAAAAAAATCATAAACGCAAAACCCGATACCATTGTGGTTGCTGTAGGTTGCTACACTCAGTTAAATCCACAAGAAGTGGCAAACATTGAAGGTGTTGACATTATTCTAGGATCAAATAACAAAATGAATTTGGTAAGCATGATTAGTTCGCTTACCAAGCATCCTGAAAAACCTATTGTGCTTGTTGACAACGAAAGTTCGGTTTTTGAACCTGTCTATTCTTTTGGTGACCGCACACGTAGTTTCTTCAAAGTACAAGATGGTTGCAACTATTTTTGCTCATACTGCGCCATTCCACATGCTCGCGGACGTAGCCGCAGCAATACACTTGAGCGCACACTTGATGTGGCTCGCGAAATTGCATCAAAAGGAGTTAAGGAAATTGTGCTAACTGGAGTAAACATTGGCGAATTTGGGAAAACTTACAATCAAACTTTGTTTGACTTGATACGCGGCATTGAATCCATTGACGGCATTGAAAGGCTTAGAATATCATCAATTGAACCAAACTTGCTTACCGATGAAATAATAGAGTATGTGGTTAATAGCAAAGTTGTTATGCCCCACTTTCACATCCCATTACAATGTGGAACTGACGAACTGCTACAAAGCATGCACCGTCGTTACTCAACAAGTTTTTATGCCCAACGCATCGAAAAAATAAAACAACTTATGCCCGATGCATGCATAGCTGCCGATGTTATTGTTGGTGTGCCTGGAGAAACCGAAGAGTTATTTAACCAATCGTGCAATTTTGTTAGTAACCTTCCTTTGTCGTACTTGCATGTATTCCCCTATTCAGAACGTGCCAATACGTTGGCTGCTCGCATGCCAAACCAAGTTCCAGTAGCTGAACGCCACCAACGTAGCCAACACATGATTGCGCTTGGCGAACAACTAAGCAAAAAATTCATTACCAGCCAGTTAGGTAAAAAAAGAGCTGTGTTATTTGAATCAAAACCTTTTGACGAATACATGTATGGTTTTACCGACAACTACATAAAAATTCGCACTACTGCTAATAGCAGCTACATTAATCAAATAAAACAAGTTGAAATAATTGAACAAATAGATTCAAACGAGGCTTTTGGCAAAATAATAGAGCCATAAGAATCTCCAACTATTATACTTGTACTATCTTTCGCAAAAAAAAATACTACAAATGAAAAGGCTAACATTTTTGAGCATCGCATTACTTGCCAGCATTAACGTATTTGCACAACTTGAAGCTGCTTTTGATTATGCAGTTTTTCAAATGCCAGACCACCGCACATACATTGAAACATACATTCAGATTGGAGGCGAAAGCGTGGTTTATATGCCCAAAGACGTAAATCTAGAATCGAAAATTGATGTTACAATGGTGTTGAAAAACGCCGATAAAATGGTTGAATTTCGCCACTTTACAATAAGTAATCCCCCTTTGCCCGACACAACCATTGTGTTCAATGACTTTTCAGACCTACAACGAATTTTTATACCTCAAGGCGTTTACAATTTTGAACTCAAAATGCGCGATATAAATGCGCCAAAAGATAAAGCTCAAACAATTGAATGCCACGAAATTATAACCGTTGATATACCTGACAAATCCGCATCATTTAGTGGTATTGAATTTATTGACGAAATGACGCCAACCATACAAAAAGACATTTTCACCAAAACCGGATTTGATTGCAAGCCATACAGCAAAAACTCATTCAACCCCGAAACTGAAACTCTACGTTTCTACACCGAAATATACAACGTTGCCGATGCATTGAACAATACTGGCGACTGCCAACTTACCATTGCAATTAACGAAGTAGCTACCAAGAAAACAATAATGTTCCAAAAATCGAAGTTAAATGCTCTTAACTACTATCAACTAATTAAGGAAATTGACATAAAAAACTTGCCACAAGGCGACTACTTTATTGAATTGAAAGTGCTTAATAGCAAAAACGTTGAATACGCATCGGCTCAAAAATACTTTCACCGAAATGGTGTTGCAGCAACCATACAACCATTGGCAGCAAACAGCAACGAACTACAAGCTGCAATGCACTACAATTCAGCCGATTCGCTATACACTATTTTGCAAATGCACTTATCAATTGCCGACTCGGCCGAAAATAAAGCCATTACACGTGCATCAAAAAACGACCTTTCGTCGATGCGACAACTGCTTTACACTTTTTGGGTTCGCCGCGATGCAAACAACCCAAACATCGCATTTAGCAACTTTGAAAAATGCCTAAAAATGGCCCAACAAAACAACTACACCAACGAACAATTACGAACAATTGCTCGTTACGGTATTCCTAACAACATTGACAAGATTAACGAAGGCGTTGAACAACCTTTTGAGATTTGGCACTACTATAAAATTGCCAATTTAACTAACGTGAAATTCATTTTTGTTGGCAACAAAAACGCTAAAATGATTTACAACAACATACCTTGCGAAACAACCCCAAATGTCGATTGGAAAAAACAACTACTTAAAGGCGCAAAAGAACCCGAAGGTTTATTCAATGGTCTGTAAATGAAAATCTTTAGCAAAATTGGATACGCCATAACATTGGCATTTTTTGGTTTAATTTGGATTCTTCCTCGTCCAATAAAACAACTACTCGCCTTTGTTATTTATATACTTGTTGGTCACGTAATTCGATACCGACGCAAAGTTGCACTAACCAATTTGCGCAACTCATTCCCCGAAAAGAGTAAAAAAGAATTGCGTCGCATTGTAAACCAATACTACTTACACTTATCGTATTTGGTGATTGAAATAATCGATTTAAGGTTGTCGCCAATAAAGTGGATTCAAAATTCATGCAAGGTTGAAAACACCGACGAAGTTATACGACTTCGTACCGAAAAACGCAATTTATACATTGTGCTTGGGCACTTTGGCAATTGGGAATTTGGAAATGCCCTATTACAATTGTTTAATTACAAATCGGTAGCCATTTACAAGAAAATTGAAAACCAAGTTTTTGACCAACTGATGTTTGATATGCGCAGCCGTCTTGGTTCTGAGCCCATTGAGATGCACAGCGCAGTGCGCCAATTAGTAAAAATGGTGCAAGAAGAACCATTTGCTGTTTTAAGTGTTGCCGACCAATCGCCACTTTATAGCGAAACGCAACTTTGGATTGACTTTTTAAACCAAGACACAAACGTATTTATTGGCCCCGAACGCCTTTCGAAAAAGTTTGATATGGCAGTTGTGTACGTTGAAATTCGCCGAATAGGGTTCCACAAATTCAACGTTTGTGTAAAAACCATAACCGACAAACCAAAAGAAACTGCTGAATACGAAATAATTACAGCATATTACAAGTTACTTGAAGAGTCAATTCGCAAATACCCAAGCAACTGGATGTGGACTCATCGTCGATGGAAACGCCGCCGCGAGAAAGCGCCAGCCAACCACCAAAATCATTTATAGGCTAAAAACCTAAATTGCTGCACATTTCCTCAATCTCAGCCCAATTGTGACTGCTGTTGAATCTATCAATATCAACACAATTAGCGTTTTCAATAAGCAACTGATGAACGCTCAAACGTTTAATACGTTTTTTCATCATTGCGCTTGGATGATCCTCATCGGCAACCATTGACGCATAAAAAATTGTCATTAGCATATCGAACTCCATTTGGTGTTTTGGATATTGCAACGACTCCATGTAAATATAACGTAACACATCCTCGTCAATTCGAGTTGACAAACGATCGTAAATAGTAACAAAGGTGTCGTAAAGTCGTTGACCTCCAAAAATATCGCGCAATTTTACAAGTTTAGCAAAGCAATGCTCGGGCGATGCAAAAAAGCCATCGCGGTTAGGGCGCTTTAGGTAAACGTGTTTAATGTGATCTATTTGCTCGTAGTACAATTGACCGCAATCGGGAAAAGTATGTATTAAATTCATAGTAAGTGTGTTACAAATCTATTGGCTCGCAACTTGGCGATGCCGTGCAATTTAGCGATTTTACAAAGTGTGCAAACTAATATTTGTGCAAAATGTTGGACACACATCAAATAACTTATAACAAAAAGGTCCCTAAACATACAGTTAGGGACCTTTATGATATGTTTATTATAAACAAAACTTACATTCTCTCAGGAACTTCAATTCCAAGCAAAGCGCAACCTGTTTTAATTACATGTGCAACTAACTTGCTCAAGTTCAAACGGAATAGTTTTGCATCGGCATTCTCTTCTTTCAAAATTGAGCAATCGTGATAGAATTGATTGAATTCTTTTGCCAATTCGTAAATATAGTTTGCAATAACAGCAGGACTGAAGTTTGCTCCAGCATCAGCCACAGTTTCGGGGAATGCTGAAAGGTCCTTAACAAGTTGAAGTTCTTTTTCGTTAAAGTCGCTGTATTTCAGTTCGTTATTCAAGATAATGCCTTGCTCGTCGGCTTTGCGCAAAACTGAACAAATGCGAGCGTAGGTGTATTGAATAAACGAACCTGTGTTTCCGTTAAAGTCAATTGACTCTTTTGGGTTAAACAACATTGTCTTTTTTGGATCGACTTTAAGAATGAAATACTTAAGTGCACCCAAGCCAATCATACGATAAACTTGCTCGGTGTATTCTTTATCAAAGTCTTGTAGTTTGCCAAGTTCTTCCGATGTTTCGCGGGCTGTTTGAATCATTTCAGCAATCAAATCGTCGGCATCAACAACAGTACCTTCGCGCGATTTCATTTTTCCCTCTGGCAACTCAACCATACCATACGAAAGGTGAGTAATGCTGTCGCCCCACTCAAAGCCTAATTTTTTTAACACAAGTTTAAGCACCTGGAAGTGATAATTCTGCTCATTACCAACAACATACAACAACTCGTTGAATTTAAATTGCTCAAAACGTTGATGTGCAGTACCAAGGTCTTGGGTCATATAAACCGAAGTGCCATCGCCACGAAGTAGCAATTTTTGGTCAAGTCCGTCGGCTGTAAGGTCAATCCAAATTGAGCCGTCTTCCTTTTGGAACAAGACACCATCTTGCAAGCCTTTCATAACAATTGACTTACCAAGCATATAGGTTTGCGATTCGTAGTAAACCTTATCAAAATCGACGCCAAGAGCTTTGTAAGTAACATCAAAACCTTCGTAAACCCAACCGTTCATGGTTTCCCAAAGGTTGCGAACTTCAGCATCGCCGGCCTCCCATTTACGTAGCATTTCGCGAGCCTCAGCCATAAGTGGCGATTGTGCTTCGGCTGCTGCTTTGGCTTGTTTTTGTTCTTCTTCTAATAAAGTATCGTAATTAGCTGGAAGTAAAGATTTTACTTCGGCTTTAAAATGTTTATCAAATTCAACATAGTAGTCACCAACCAAGTGGTCGCCTTTAATGTTAGCACTTTGAGGTGTAGCACCGTTACCCCATTTTTTCCAAGCTAACATCGATTTGCAAATGTGGATACCACGGTCGTTAACAAGGTTGGCTTTAATAACATTATGACCATTTGCTTTTAGAATTTGAGACACTGAATAACCGTAAAGGTTGTTACGAATGTGACCTAAATGCAAAGGTTTGTTTGTGTTTGGCGATGAATACTCAACCATAAATGTTTTGCCAGATGAGCCAGCTGCTTTGCATCCAAAATTTTCGTCGGCAAGCATATCAATTGTATAGGTGCGCCAAAAATCAGCTGATAGTTGAAGGTTTAAGAATCCTTTAACAACATTAAATGCCGACACTTGAGGGCACGAGTTGCAAATAAACTCACCCAACTCGTTTGCTGTAGCCTCAGGACTTTTGCGTGCCATTTTAACATACGGAAAAACAACTATGGTAAAATCGCCAGCAAACTCTTTTCGGGTTGCTTGAAGTGTTATGCTTTCTACCTCAACATCAACATTATACAATGTTTTTACAGCCTTTACTGCGGCCTCTTTTACAATCTTCTGAATATCCATTTCGCTTTTTATTATTTGAAGGCGCAAATATAGCAGTTGCGCTTATTGCTTAATAATTATTATTTGCTCTGTTTTGGTCCATTTTAGCGTACTAATACGCAGTATGTATATGCCACTTGGTAAGTTTAGTTCAACTTTTGACTCTCGCTCAAGTAATTCATACTCAGCCTCTTTCAATCCACATGTATTGTAAACCGAAAGATGTGCTGAATTTGAAGATTCTAATTCGATGTTAAAAATTCCGTTGCTTGGATTGGGCCACAATTTAAAGCTACTAAATTGCTGATTGTCAACACCAAGCAGTTTAATCATTGCTATTTGTATATTTTTACTCTCGTCAAGTTCAACTAGCACTGTATCGTTTTTAAAACCGCTGTTGCTTATAACAAATGTGCAAGTTCCGCCTTTTGGCAAAGTAACAATGGCAACACCTGTTTCGTTTGTCAGCACTTCGTTCCCATCAAACAAAAGGCTTGCTCCAACCATTGGCACTTGCTCGCTTGTTACATAAAATTTCAATCTAACTTTTTGTTCTTCAATAGAAGTATCTTGCTGATGCAAATAAACATTAACAGTTTGATTTTCAGAAATTAATGCAACAGTATCATAAAGCGACATGCCTCCATAATGGACTTCAAAAGGCAAAGCATCGGTTGATATTAATCCTGTAAATGTTGTGGCCCCTAACTTGTTTGTCATTTGATTTTGCCCATACACCGTAACAATTGCACTAGATAACAATGCGCTATCTTGCGTATGAACATAGAAAACCACATTGCATTGCTTTTTCAATAGTTTTATCTTGATGTTTGAATCATAATCAACTACTACACTGTCAGTTACCATAGCGCACCCCGATGCTAAAACTGAATATTTCAACTTATCTTGACGAACATTGCAAATAGTAACAACGCCTTGCGAATCGGAGAAATAAGATTGTCCATCAACTTGAACTTCAGCATTTTGAATTGCATTATTACCGTCGGTGATATTAAATGTTACACAAAATGGACTTTGCAAAACCACATCTATTTGGCCATTTGATTGCGACACGCTAACTTTTTGATAATAAGTCTGAAAATCATGATGTTCAATTTTCAAATCATAGTATTCGAACATTGCACCATAAACAGTTGCCTCACCATTGGCATCAGTTATAGTTTGTTGCAGATTATCAAACAAAACCGATGCTCCAACAACAGCATTAACGCCATCGGTTACACGCAATTTAATGCTTGAACTTTTATCAAGATTCACAATAAATGCAGTATCGGCAGTTGTAATCACTTTATCGGCATAAGGGACACAACCTGTAGAACGAATTTCGAGTTGGGTTTCGCCATAGTAACGACCTGTAAATGTTACAGTTCCGTTTACCGTTTGCAAAGTTTGATTGCCAAATGTCACAGTGGCATTATTAACAAACTGTTCGCCATTGATAACATTTATGGTCACGTTCCACATATCGCCAAGTTGCATATTTACAACAAGTTGCGTGGTATCGTCAATTGCAAGAACTTCGCCCTCTTCTATTTTATAATTCTGCGCCTGTACTTTATACCGATGCAATGCTCCAACTCCATAAATGGGAACCATAACTTGACCAAATGAGTTTGTTTCGCACACAATATCGGCCACCGAAACCAAAGCACCAGGAATTGTTTTATTGTTAGGATCTTTTACCGTAACGCTCAACCAATTAGGTCGAACCACATTAAAGCGCGTGTTTGGTCTTATTTTTTTTCTATCGTAATAATCAGGAGGAGCAAGGCTATCGGAATAGCCATAACTAACTGAATAAAAGCTAGTTGAATGGCATTTAACTACAGTTCGAAATGTATTGTTAACATATAAATCGTTATCGCCCCAAACAATTTCAGCTAACAAATTATCGGTTCCGTTGTATAAAAAACCTCTATCAAAATCAATTATCTCCCACCCAGTTTGCGACGATAGCATATAACCATCAACATCAACAACTGGCTCACAATCAGACATATCGACAAATTCGCCCAACGAATTCAAACTTGTATGCTTTAGCCTAATAACAAAGTTTGCCAAAGGAACTTGCAAATTTTCAGGTGTTGCTTTGTAAATATCAAAAGCCAAATTTCTGATTTGCAATGGTTTGCCACCTAAATCAGCTGCGGTGTACAAAATTTGAGTTTTGTTGTTTTCGTACACATTATTAAATGGATAATCTGAAGCAACTTTCGTTCCTGCACCAACAGTAACATACTCCTCCTCGCCAACACTAACAACGTAAGATGCCGAATGGCTAGTAAGATTGCGTTTATCGACAACAGAAGCCGATATCGCAACCATTGCAACTGGCGCAGTTATACGTTGCGACGAAATTGCAAAAGCAACGTCTACCTCGCTATTCGGTTCAATATTGGGCAAAACAATCTGCTGTTTAAGCAAATTTACAAAGTCAGATTCCCCTTCAAGTGCTAAATCAACAATTGGCGTTTCGGCTGTAAAATGGCCTTCGTTTATAACTTTTACAACAAGATTTACGGTTTCGCCATAATCCCACAAATGGTTGCCATTTGCTTTTGAATCATCAACTTTTATTGTCGATAACAACTTGATTTTAGGCACTTTAACCGTAACATTGGTTTCGTATTCAAATGTATATTCGCCCGAATTGATAGTTATTTTAAAAGGAATGATAGTTAAATCGGGGACACTATTATTTAAAGTAAAATAGCACTTTTGGGTGGTTGTACTCAACTGATTTTCAAGGTCTTGAATTGGAATATTGGTGTTATTTTCTTTCAGAGTAACAAAATTGCTTGTAGTAGTAATACTAACAGTAGCATTGCTCGATGCCACTTTTCCTAAATTGGCTATTTTCAATTCAATAGCAAATTGTTCTCCACTCTCAACAACTCCATTTGAGTTTTGGTCAGAAATGTTAGTTTCATTAATCACCAAGAAAGGCTGATTGGGTAAAACTGACGAAATTGTAGTGATAACAGGTTTACGTTGCGCTTTGGTAACAACAATGTCGTAGACGGCAACATCAGTTAACAACGAAGTGTTAAGTACAGCTACTCCATCAACCGCAACTGCACTATTAATCAGCACATTATCCTTACTAATTGCCACCAACGAACCGCTCTCGGCTTTAACCGACAAAGTTGGCGAGCCAAGCATAATCACACTGGGCAATTCAACTGTATTTTCAGTAGCCGCAGCATAGTATGGAGCAAGCGATGGGTCGCCAAGACAATTGTATGTTTCCCAATAATATTGTGTACCTTTTTGCGATGGATAGTTACTATCGTGGGCTTCCGAAACAGCCAAATTTCCAACAAACATTATAGCTCCAGCCGTAACATTATCGCTAACAAAAGGAGCATCATAAGCGCCAGTTGTACTATTTTCAACCGTAGGATAATCGCCTAACGAAAGGCTATGCGCACCTACCGCCCAATAAAAATCCTCATACCAAAACGACTCGTCGATACTGCCAATGTAGCACACAGCACCTGCATTAGGTTTTCGCAACCAAGCCTCGCCTATGCAAGTTTTTGTTCCTGACGAAGGAAAATTGCCTGAATAACAGCAATTTGCAACCACAAAAGGATACTTGCCTATATTCTGAAACTCGTTAACTGTTGCAATTTTCAACTCTGGGTCTACCCAAGTTGTTGTGCTTCCGTGTCCCGAATAATTATAAAAACCAACCGAAACCGATTCATTAGAATAACAACCTGTGTAGTTTATTGTTAAATAAGAATTTACGGTTGTATAACCATGACTTTCATTAAAATAGTTTTCCAACGCATATTTAATTGTTGGCCTAACAATTTTAGAAGTGTAAGAAGCATCGTAACCTGCAACAAGTGTTGCCGAGTTAAGATACTTATCGTCAACAAATTTATACTGCTCGTAGGTTAAGGTTTTGTCAATAATTGCCTGCAAATCATCGGTAGTTGAAGCCGAAAAACGGCCAAAGTACATATCGGGCACATAGTCGTCATCGCCATCGATACACGCATAGTACAAGTCGGTTCCCAAACCTGTTTTAATGCCAATTTGCGAATAAGGCAAATCTTTTGTATCACCAACCAAAAGCAAATAAGTTGGTGCGCTATCAACCGCAGCCAATTGATTGTAACGTTCTTTTATCCAAGATTTTATATTGTCTGATGTTGTTCCTGTGGTTGCGGTTGAAACCAACTCTACCGAATACCCTTTCCTGCTCTTCCATTGAGCAAACTGGCGCATTTGATTTACAAAAGCATCGGGACAAATAATTAGATATTTTATTGGATAATCAGTACAATCGGATTTTGCTGACGACTTCGAAGTTAAGACTTCAGCATTTAGCAGTTGCTTGTAAACACTCTGAAAATTAACCAATTGCGACTTACTATCGATTGCACCTTCAAAATTCACCTTAATATCAATACCACTATAAACTTTTAGTTCGTTGGTTGATGGATTATAGTCAATTGGCGATACTGTTATTTGAGCCAAATCGGCACCTCTAAATGTACCAATGCGCTCAATTTCAACAAGTTTTCGATTGGCAAAGCGTTTATTTTTGTAATGTTTTTTATCGTAATGGAATTTTATATTACGCGCCTTTTCGTTTTTTGAATACGAAGGTTGAAATGGCACTAATTTATGCTCATAACCAAGGCTATCAAGCTGATAAATAGTAGTATCGGCAAATGTTGCGCGCACTGTACATTCGGCTCCACGAGGAATCAAAATCAATCGTTTGTATGCTGGTATTTGCGGTTTTCCAAGCTCTCCAACACGGTATGCTCCATCAAACTGCATTTCAAAAAAAGTGGCTCCATCAAATGTAACTTGGTCCATATTGACCGACTCTACATTAACTTTTAGAGCAAAGCCCTTGCTGCTTACATTGCTTATTTTGAACTGATTAGCCGATTTGCCATTGCTGAAATGCAATGTACTTTGCGCCTGAGCATGAGCAAAAAACGCAAACAACAAAAAAAGTAATGTTTTAAGCCGTTTCATCAAGCCTCCATATTGATTGACGATACGTATTCAAGTTCGCTCATTTTTTTGCGAAGTTCTTGCTGCGACACTCGCGAATGAACTGAAACTTTGATTGTTACAACGCTTTGATTTTTTTCAAAATCGCATTGATAAGTATGACTTGAAGAGCGAACGCCTGCCGATTCGAGTACATTTTTCAGTTCATCAACATTAGGCAACGCAGTTGAACAATGCACCACAAGAATACGATTAGCTCCACCTATTGACGAAAAACGCTCAAGATATTCGCCGCACACCAACACAAAAAGTGTAAGCAATGTAGCAATAACGGCTCCTCCAAAGAAACCAGCACCTACCGCTAATCCAATAACCGACACAATCCAAATACAAGCCGCCGTGGTAAGACCTTGCACGCTACCTCGGCCGCGCAAAATTGCTCCTGCACCTAAAAATCCAACGCCAGTTAAAACCTGCGCAGCTATTCGACCAGGATCGCCATTCAAAAAATCGGGATAAAGTTGTGGAATCCAAATAGATATGAGCATTGCACAAGTTGAACCAATACAAATCAAAGTAAACGTGCGCAATCCCGCATCACGGTGACGCAATTGACGTTCAAACCCTATAGCTCCACCAAGCAACAAACTGATTATCAACCTAATTAACGCTGATAGTGTATCGATTTGAGTTGACCAAATAATTGAACTGATGGCATCCATACCTACTTATATTATAAGTAGCAAAATTATGAAAAAAAGGCGACTAACCCGATTTAACAAGTTGGCTTATTACCAAAAAACAACACAACGAAAAATAACAACTTTCAGCACAATAAAAGTAAAATAGACTTTTATTATTTTTTTAACACCATTTAGCATCATTCATTATTTAAAAACAGAGACAAATTAGTCAAAAAAGCAATGTATAACGTTGATTTACAATGAAATAAAACAGCAGCCTCAGACCACAAAAAAAGCTAACAGGCAAAAAGTGATTTTTATACTTTCGCATCGCAATTTTTGAGACAATTTTTAATACTAATCATTCAAAATTATGGATTTGAAAAAGATTATTGGTTTAATTGCCACCTTGGTAGTTACCATCTTCTTGTGGGCAGTTCCAACCGATTTTTATGGTATGGAAGGGCTAACAGTTCTACAACAGCGTGTAATTGCGCTATTTGTGTTTGCTGCACTTATGTGGATTTTGGAAATTATTCCAAGTTGGACCACATCTGTGCTAATTATTGTTCTATCGCTTTTGTTCTTGTCGGACAAAGGACTAGGATTTTTAATGGTAGATGCTGACGGTGCCAAACTTGAGGGCATTATGAAGTATCAAAAACTAATGTCGGCATTTGCCGATCCTGTAGTAATGCTATTCCTTGGCGGTTTTGCATTGGCTATTATGGCTCAAAAGTATGGCCTTGACGTAACATTGGCTCGCATGCTTTTGAAACCATTTGGAACAAACCCAAAAATGGTATTGCTTGGTTTCCTAGTGGTAATTGCCATCTTCTCAATGTTTATGAGCAACACCGCTACAGCAGCAATGATGCTAGCCTTCCTTGCTCCTATTCTTGCAACATTCCCTGAGGGCGACAAAGGAAAAATTGGACTTGCACTTTCAATTCCAGTTGCAGCAAACATTGGTGGTATTGGTACCACAATTGGAACACCTCCAAACGGCACCGCTGTAAGTAACCTTGAAACTTACTTCGGCATGAACATTTCATTTGGCGAATGGGCTATCCACATGATGCCATTTGTATTCATTATGATTGTAATTGCTTGGGTAGTTCTTCAAGTAATGTTCCCATTCTCAACAAAAAAACTTGAGGTTAACATTCCAGAAAACGATAAACCACACACATGGCGCACCACTTTGGTATGGATTACTTTTGGTATTACCATTTTGCTATGGGCTACCGAAAGCATCACCAAAATCAGCTCAAACATTGTGGCTCTAATACCATTGGCAGTGTTTGTATGCACAGGCACATTCACCAAAGACGACATTAAACAAATTGACTGGAGTGTTCTTTGGTTGGTAGCTGGAGGTTTTGCACTTGGTTACGCAATGCTAGACATTTCAAAAGGCGGAACCGGATTGGGTTCAACTCTTGTAAACTCAATTCCTTTTGGCGACATGAGCATTATTCTAGTATTTGTGGTTGCAGGTTTGGTTTGCTATCTATTATCAAACTTTATCAGCAATTCAGCTACTGCAGCATTGCTCATTCCAATCCTTTGCGCTGTATCAACTGGTCTTTCGGCAAACCCTGCATTTGCAAGCTTTGGCGGAACAAAAGCAATGATTTGCTTTGTTGCAACATGCGCTTCATTGGCAATGTTGATGCCAATCTCTACCCCACCCAACGCAATTGCTTTCTCAACAGGTTTGATTAAAACAAAAGACATGCTTAAAGTTGGCGCTGTAGTTGGTGTAATTGGTCTTGTATTTGCATTCTTGTGGCTTACAAAGATTTTCCCTTTTGCTAACGATGCAGTTGCAGCCCCAGCTACTACAAAAACCGAAGTTGTAGCAGCTCCTGCAGTTGTAGCCGACAGCATTGTTGTTGATTCAACCGCAATTGATAGTATTGCTAAATAGCAAACAATCAACCAAATAAAAAAAGCGCCTTTAGATTCTAAAGGCGCTTTTTTATTGCTCTAATTATAAACGTACATAAATAATCTATTATATTGCGATGCCTTATTTTTCCCACTCAAGGAGAATAAGAACCATTATCCCATTAAGGAAAAACATGAACTTCAAACAACTGATTTTTAGCATTTTGCTATCAATTACCATATTCAACGCATCGGCACAAGATGACGTTGAAATGCTAATTGGTCAGTTAACAGAAATTGCCCAAACTCAACTAAACGAAGGCAACGACAAACGCGCAGCCTACACACTTAACAAACTTGGCTTATTATATTGGCAAGAAGGAATGATTCCTCAAGCCGTAAACTCGTTGCGTCAAGCCGCAGAGTTGTTTGAACACAGCAAGATGCAAGCCGAAGCCCGCAACATTTACACCAATCTGGGCACAGCTTATAGTGATATTAACGACATAAACATGGCCATTTGGAGCTATGAGCAAAGTTTGAGAATGCGACGAGCCATTGGCGACAAAAACGGCATTGCATCAGGCTTAATTGACCTTGCCCATGCACAAATGGCAAACGAATATTACCAAGACGCTACCGATAATTTGGAAGAGTCGCTAAAACTAACAACCGAGACAAAACACATTGACTTGTCAATTGAAAGTTGCAAGCGACTAGTTAAAACCTACAGCGCAATGGGCAATAACAAAAAATCGGCCGAATATGCAGCAAAAGCCGAATCGTTTAAAGCCTACGCAAACGAGCAATCGGTTCGCGAAACACTTGCACAACAAGAACTTGAATCAAAAATACAGCTTGCCAAATCGGACGAAGAATTGCGCGAAGAACGACTTCGCAGCGAATTGGAACGTTTGAGAGGCGAAAACGAGCGCATTGCATTCGACAACGCCATTCGCCGCAAACAAGATAGTTTGTTCCTTGCCGAGCAACTAGCTCAAAACCGGCAAAACCAAATCGACATTCTGAACAAGGAGAACGAGCAAAAGCAACGAGAACTTGCACTTAAGGCCGAAACCGAAAAAATGATGAAATGGCTTTTGCTTGCTGGTGTAATCATCATTATTCTAACGCTTATATTCCTAACATCGGTGGCCATAAGCAGCCGCAAGCGCAAACGCATGAACCAAATGCTTAACGAGAGTAACAAGAACATTAAGCGAATTAATGCTGAAGTAGTTGAAAAAAACAAGGAAATACAACAACAGAAGGCCGACATTGAAGCCAGTATATCTGCAGCACTATCAATTCAGTCGGCAATGTTGGGCGAAGCAAGCCAAATAACCAATCACATTGAAGAGTCGTTCATATTCTTCCGCCCTCGCGATGTTGTAAGCGGCGACTTTTATTGGATGCGAGAAGGTAAAGACCTAAAATTCAACAAAGTAAACAACACATCACCCGAACTAAACAATAAATTTTTTGTTTCGGCAATTGACTGTACTGGACATGGTGTCCCTGGTGCGTTTATGACTATGATGGGCTTTAATGCGTTGAATAACATTACAGACGACGGCATTGTTGAGCCAAACGAAATATTAAGCGAGCTGCACCGCAACATTTACCACAACATGAAACAAGAGTCGAGCGATAGCCACGAAGGTATGGACATGACTATGTGTGTAATTGACCGTGCTACCAAAACAATGGACTTTGTTGGGGCAAACAACCCTTTGCTTTACATACAAAATGGCGAATTACTACAAATAAAAGGAGACCGATATGGTATTGGTGGCGGACACGAAGAAAACCTTGCGTTTACCAAGCATACAATTGATGTTAGCCAACCAACTTGGTGCTACATATTCTCCGATGGTTACACCGACCAGTTTAACAGCGACGGTACTCGCAAATTTATGATTGGCACATTCAAGAAACTTCTTCTTGAGATTTATGACAAATCGCCCGAAGAACAAATGCAAATTCTTGAGCAACGCCACCTCGATTTCCGTGGCACTCATCGCCAACTTGACGATATGCTAGTTATTGGCTTTAAAATCAATTTAAAATAGACATTAAAAGTGTTTTCATTCAGCAAATGAAATTGTACAAAATAACGCGCAACAAAAAAGCGGGAACCTTTACATAATAAAGATTCCCGCTTTTGTTTTTATCGGTTGCTATTATTTCTCCTTTTGATTAGGCTTTTTAACTGGTTTTGCATAAACCGACTCATTAATGTTTGGATTGAAAACCTTCGATTTGGTGTCGTAAGTTGTAACATTTCCGTTATTCTCTTCCATTACCAACGAGCACAAAGTCAAATCCTTTTTGCTGTAACTAAGCACCATTTTAGTCATTTTGGACTTAGAACCTTTTTCTTTTTGCATAGTAAAGATGTAATAATCAGCCGATTGCGAAAATTCAGCCTTGGTAGCGTTTTCTGCAGCAACAGCATTCACATCACCTGCAATGCTCATAAGCAAAGTGTTTTTCAATGTGCGCATCTGCACATTATTCTTTGTATTGAAATCGTTTCGACGATCGCCAGAAATGATTAACAACGACTCGCCTGTTATAAGCAACAAATTACCTTCAGGATTGGTGTACTTCATGCAAAGTTTATCGGCCCTGTTAAAGTACAAATCGCCAGAATTAACCACCTCTTTGTCCATCATAGCCATTTTTTTTGTTTGAGTAAACTGACACGAAACTGTGTTATACTTCTCGTTGGCTTTCAATATTTTAGCTATAATCTCATCGGCCGATTGTGCCATACTTGCAAACGTTGCTGACACTAGCAACATTAATAATGTTATTTTTCTCATTTTCAATAGTTTAAGAATACAAACCACCATTAATTGAAATCACCTCGCCTGTAATATATGCAGCATTTGGCGAAGCTAAAAATCCTATAAGATCAGCAACCTCCTCAGGTTGACCAAATCGGTTTGCTGGAATTTGAGCCTTAAGAGCAGCCTCGTCAAGACCTTCAACCATATCGGTTTTAATAAAACCAGGAGCAACGGCATTAACAGTAACGCCCTTACGTCCAACCTCTTGCGCCAAAGCTTTTGTGGCTGCTATAACTCCACCCTTGGCAGCCGAATAATTAGTTTGTCCAGGCAGTCCTTTTAGTCCCGAAAGTGAAGCAACATTGATAATTCGACCATACTTTTTGCGCAACATATTTTTAATAAGTGGACGTGTTACGTTATAGAACGAGTTGAGCGCAATGCCAAGCACTTTGTACCAATCGTTTGGCTCCATAAATACAAGTAAATTGTCTTTGCGGATACCTGCATTGTTCACCAAAACCTCAATGTAACTATCGGCATGAGACTCTTGCCACTCGTTTAATTTTTGTTCGGTTTGTTCAAGATTCGACACATCAAACTTTAGCAACTCGCCATCAGAGCCAGCCTCGCGCACAAGGTCAAGTGTTTTTTCGGCTTCAGCATCGTTCGACACATAATTAATTACCACATTGTAGCCCATTGAAGCTAGTTTGACGCATACCGCACGGCCTATTCCACGGCTGCCCCCAGTTACTAATGCATATTTCATATATTACTGATTAATAGTTAATTATTTAAATTTTAAATCGCTTATTGCAGCCTCCATTCCAACAACTTCGGCACAAGTAAAAAACGATGACATTGTTACGCCCAATACACCATGCAAATTTAGGTTTTGTCCAGTAAGTAGCAAATTTGGCACTGGTGTGCGCGGAGTAAGCAATGTGTATAGCAAATTACCATAGTTTTTGCGTATTCCATAAGCCGAACCTTGAGCTGTTGCTGTGTAGTCGCGATAAGTTAATGGTGTACTAGTATAAACTTTGTCAACTGCTTCTGGCAAATTTGGTAAAACACTAGACGCCAAACTAATACACTCGTCAGCTTTGCGTTGCTTAAACAACAAATAATCGTTACCGCGCCTACCCACATGCGTTTCGGACCATTTTTCAACTTCGCTCCATTGCATTGGTGTCAAAATATCGATGTTTGTTGCATAATATCCATTTTGCGGCACTCGGTAACTTATAAGAGCCGATTGCGTTTTACCAACAGTTGCAGCATTCCACAAATCGCTAGTTGAATAAACAAACTGATTGCGATTCAAGTACTTAACAGCATTTGGTTTTAGACTGATATTGGCAGTAAACATGCCAAAAGTGTTTTCTAAGTTACTTATGCGTTTACGATATATATTACGAACCAATTTACTATCCTTCAACAAGTTGAGCGTTGATGCTGGATGAATATCTGAAATAACCGTATCGGCCTCAATCAATTCTGCGCCATTAACCTCAACCGCCGAAATACGACCTTCGGTTTCAATAAGTTTTGTAACCGCAGCATTTGATTTAATAGTTCCACCCAACCGCTCGATATTAGCAGCCAGTTTATCAGCAATCTGCGAGCCAGAGCCTTGCAAACGCCATGCGCTTTGAATAAAAGAGCTATTTATTTGTGCAAAAATATAAAGCGGTAAAGTGCTGGCATTCAGCTCCATTTTAAGCGATGTACCACTTAAAACATTCCGAAGTAGTGGATCGCTGATTGTTTCGTTAAGGTACTCGTATGCCGAACGAGCAAACAACGATTGACTAAAAATAGCATCGCCTTTGGGATTAAAACTATCGGCAATGCCGTTGCCCACCTTTTGCAAAAATTCGGTATATGTGCGCAAATTTTGGCGCTGCGATGGAAATTGTTCCGACAATCGCTCAGCAAATTGCTCATAACCATTGGCAAAAAAATACGATTTTCCCCCAATAACAACTTCGTCAAAGGCATTGTTATCAAGCTGATGCCAAGGTAAATCCATCAAACCAAAGTAGTTGAACAATATATTAAGAGGTTGACCATCTGCTAAACCTCCAACATAATGAAAGCCAGTATCGAATTCATTTTCAGCACGTTTAAAAGACTGCAAGCAACCACCTAACACATGCTCCTTTTCAAGAATACAAATGTTTAGTCCTTTTTTTGCCAAAATGTATCCGCATTGCAAGCCACCCAAGCCTGCTCCAATTATGATAACATCGTATTTCATTGTTTCGTATTGCGAATTGACAAAAGTATTCAAATGACCCAAGTTTAACGCTTTGTTAACACAAGTTTAACTCACACTAGGCAAATTCACTTTATAGGCAATACTTATAAAATCAGATGCATTTATAGCTCTAACCTACTAAGAAACAATATGTTTAATAACAAAAAGCACAAAACAAGCGCCTGCTATTAGCAAATTTTAAAATGGTGCATAACTATGGTTAAAAAGAGTTAAAAAAGCATTGTGAACAACTTTGCTAATTGCTCTGCAAACGCATTGAAAAATAGGCTTTTGCGCTTGTTAAAAAAAATAATCGCGACTTTTGTTTTATACTGATTATCAAGGCATTACATTTTTGTTGATAATGATGTGAATAACAAAAAGCCAAGTCCACAAGGCTACATTTTTACATTGATAAATTTGCATGTGTTAATCGTCATCTTCAAAACACGAGCCCTAATAGCCAAAGTTTGAAGGAAACCATAACAAATGCAAAAAAAAGCACCTAAACAAAAGTTTGGGCTAGGAATTGTGGGCGAAGAGCGAAACAAAAAGTGGATTATTAGCATTGAGTGCACACAAAGTAAAACGTTATTAAACAAAGGGTATGATACAAACGGTAGTAAAACGCGACGGGCGAATCGTAGGGTTCAATCAAGAGAAGATTGAAGCAGCAATTAGAAAAGCAATGTTCCAAACCGATGCAGGTGAAGACGAGAGTTTAATTCTCAAAATATCAGACCGCATTGCATACAAAGGCAAAAACCAAATGTCGGTTGAAGCAATTCAAGACATGGTAGAGAACGAGTTAATGAACTCGTCGCGCAAAGACGTTGCTCGCGTTTACATTTCGTACCGCGACAAACGTAGCGTTGCCCGTAAAGCCAAAACTCGCGATATATTCACCGAAATTATTGAGGCAAAAAGCAACGATGTAACTCGCGAAAATGCAAATATGAATACCGACACACCTGCCGGTATGATGATGAAATTTGCAAGCGAAAGCACCAAGCCATTTGTTGACGATTACCTACTATCGCCCGATGTAAAATCGGCTGTGCGCAATGCCTACCTTCACATTCACGACAAAGACTACTACCCTACCAAGTCGCTTACCTGTGTTCAACATCCACTTGACAAAATATTGAACTACGGATTTACCGCCGGTCATGGCGAAAGCCGCCCTGCAAAACGTATTGAAACAGCTGGAGTATTGGGCTGTATTTCAATGGAAACTGTGCAAAACGAAATGCACGGAGGACAAGCTATTCCTGCCTTCGACTTTTACTTGGCTCCATACGTTCGCTATTCATACATTGAGGAAATAAAAGTACTTGAACGTCTTTATGGCGAACAATTCAACGATTTGTACAACGCTGAAATTGAAGACTATCTAATTAAAGACCTTGATGGTTTGCAAGGCAAAGAGCGAGTTATGCAACACGCTATAAACCGTACAGTGAACCGTGTACACCAATCAATGGAGGCCTTTATTCACAATATGAACACCATTCACTCACGCGGAGGTAACCAAGTGGTTTTCAGTTCAGTAAACTACGGAACCGACACCTCGGCCGAGGGACGTTGCATTATACGAGAATTACTTTTGAGCACCTACGACGGTGTAGGTAATGGGTCAACCGCCATCTTCCCAATTCAGATTTGGAAAAAGAAACGCGGAGTAAACTATTTGCCAGAAGACAAAAACTACGACCTATACACTTTAGCGTGCAAAGTAACAACCAAACGATTCTTCCCTAACTACCTTAACCTTGACGCCACTTTTAACCAACACGAAAAATGGCAAGCAAACGACCCAAATCGCTTTGAGTACGAAGTAGCTACAATGGGATGCCGCACCCGCGTGTTTGAAAACCGATTTGGCGAAAAAACATCAATCGGACGTGGCAATATATCGTTCTCAACAATAAACATTGTACGTCTTGCCATTGAATGCATGGACATTAAAAACCAAGACGACCGCATTGAGCAATTCTTCAAGAAACTTGACGATGTATTGGAAATAACTGCAACACAATTGGAAGAACGCTACAATTTCCAAAAAACAGCATTGGCAAAACAATTCCCTTTGCTAATGTCGCGACTATGGGTTGGCAGCGAAAACCTAAAACCAAACGACACAATTGAAAGCGTAATAAACCAAGGCACATTAGGCATTGGCTTTATTGGATTGGCCGAATGTTTGAAAGCTCTTGTTGGATACCACCACGGCGAAAGCGAAGAGGCTCAAAAACTTGGTTTACGCATAGTAACCCACATGCGCGACCGAGCTAACGAATTCAGCGAAAAAAGAAAACACAACTATTCAATATTGGCTACTCCAGCCGAAGGCCTTTCGGGTGCATTCACTCGCAAAGACAAAAAAACCTTTGGCATAATTGAAGGCGTTACTGACCGTGAATACTACACAAACTCAAACCACGTGCCAGTTTATTTCAAATGTACCGCCATGAAAAAAGCCGAAATTGAAGCACCATACCACGATTTAACTCGCGGCGGTCATATTTTCTACGTTGAACTTGATGGCGACGCAACCCACAACCCCGATGTTGTAATGCGCGTGGTTGACATGATGGACAAATTCAACATGGGTTACGGTTCGATAAACCACAACCGCAACCGTTGCATGGATTGCGGATACGAAAACGCCGACAAGGAAATGACAGCTTGCCCAAAATGCGGCTCAACTAACATTGACCGATTGCAACGCATTACTGGCTACTTAGTTGGCACCACCGACCGTTGGAACCACGCTAAACTTTGCGAATTAAACGACAGAACAACCCACAAATAATAGCGCAAAATGAAGTTAATGCTGATGGATGTGATAGAATATACCACATCTGACGGACCTGGGTTTAGAACATCGATTTACTCGTCGGGTTGCAGCCACCAATGCAAAAATTGCCAAAATCCGCAAACGTGGAACTTGGCAGCCGGAAACCCTGTTGAGGTTGACGACTTGCTAAAAATGGTGATGAACTTTGAGTTTGCCGACGTAACTTTTTCGGGCGGCGACCCTTTCTTTCAGGTTGAAGCATTTACCGAATTGGCTCAAAAAATTAAAGCAAATAGTTCAAAAAACATTTGGTGCTACACTGGTTATACTTTTGAACAAATTGTGGCAAACAAACACTTGAGCATGATGCTGCCTCACATTGACGTGTTGGTTGACGGTAGGTTTATTGAGGAACTTAAAGACCCTGACTTGTTGTTTCGCGGCAGCTCAAACCAACGACTGATTGATGTGCAAGCTTCAATAAAAAAAGGTGAGACTGTTTTGTTAGACTACAATCCATTCAACCTAAAAACGCAAGCTAAGCACGCATCGTCGGCACTACAATTTCAGCATGTATAAATAATTTATACCATAACAAAAACGGGAACCTTCAAAACTGAAAGTTCCCGTTTTTTTGCATTATCAAGTTGCAAACTACTCTGTCTGCAAGCTATCAATTAGTTCGCTAACCGAATTCATATTGTGACGCTCCAAATAGTCTCTAATACCATCAACAATCTTAACAGTAATAGTTGGATCAATAAAGTTTGCAGTGCCCACTTCAACAGCCGACGCTCCTGCAATAAGGAATTCAACAGCATCGGTTGCATTCATTATACCCCCCAAACCAACTACTGGAATTTTAACAGCATGCGACACTTGCCAAACCATGCGCAGCGCAATAGGTTTTACCGCAGCACCACTCATTCCTCCTGTTATGGTTGAAATAACGGGACGTCGGCGTTCAGCATCAATAGCCATACCTAGCAAGGTGTTTATTAGCGATACCGAATCGGCACCACCAGCCTCAGCAGCTTTTGCAATATCAACAATAGAGGTTACGTTAGGCGTAAGTTTAACCATAAGATGTTTGTGATACACCTTGCGAATAGCGCTCACAATTTCCTCTGTAGCAACAGGATTGGTGCCAAAAGCCATTCCTCCGTGCTTAACATTTGGGCACGAAATATTCAATTCAATAGCAGGAATAGCGTCCAACTCGTTGATGCGAGAAGCACACTCAACATAATCGTCGATGGTTGACCCAGATACGTTAACCAACACATTGGTGGTGTACTTAGTAAGTTTAGGATAAATATTCTTGCAGAAATAGTCAACGCCCTTGTTTTGCAAACCAACAGCGTTAATCATTCCCTGTGGAGTTTCGGCCAAACGAGGGTAAGCATTACCTTCGCGAGGCGCAAGTGTAGTTCCTTTAACAATGATGCCGCCAAGTGACGAAACATCAATAAAATCGTCGTACTCGTAGCCGTAACCAAACGTGCCCGAGGCTGTCATTACCGGATTTTTAAGTTGCAATCCGTTTAGGTTTACTGATAAATCTACCATTTCAATTCATTTATTTCAAAAACAGGCCCTTGCGAGCATACACATTTATGGCCCTCTTTGGTTTCGGTTACGCAACATAGGCAAACGCCAATGCCGCAAGCCATTTTATTTTCAAGCGAAACCTCGCAACGCACACCAGCAGCTTTTGCTTTTGCTGCCACAGCCTTCATCATTGGCATTGGACCACAAACCAACAAACTGCTGTAATTGGCTATGTTGCTTTCAATTGCACTATGGTTAGTAACAAAGCCTTTGGTTCCAACTGATCCGTCTTCGGTTGTTATGTTCACTTTTGCAATTTTTTCAAACTCGGCTAAGCGTAACAAACCCGATTTGTTTCGGGCTCCAAAAAGGAACTCGGGTTGGGCTCCCATTTCAACCAAACGTTTGCCCAAATAAAGCATTGGTGCCACACCAACGCCTCCGCCAACTAACAACGGACGATTACCTGCCTTATCAAGCGAGAATCCGTTTCCAAGCGGATAAACAAGGTTTAATTTGTCGCCAATTGTAAGCAAACTCAACAATTTAGTGCCATTACCCACTACTCTGATAAGTAGCTGAAGAGTTTGATTGTCGCGGTTTACATCGTGAATTGAGATTGGACGACGCAAGAATGATGTAGCCGAATCGGGAAGCTTAACCTCCACAAACTGACCAGCATTTATTTCTGGCAGTTGCTCGGGATGCTTAAGGGTGAGTAACACATACTCACAATCAATCATCTCGGCGGCTACAACAGTAAAATCTGTTGTAAATCGTTTTAACATATCGTGTTGATTTTTAATATTTTATTATTTCCCTTTTTTAAGAACCAAATACTGAGTTGCATGATTAAGTCCAACCGACTGAATTTCAATGCGCCCCCCTACTTGCGATGCAAAATACTGGCAAAAACGCAAACGGAGTGCGCTTCTTGATTTTTCGTCGTTACCTATTTCAATTGTTTCCCAGCCAGAATACGACAACGCAGGAGGACAAGCGCCATTTACGCTTATAACTATTTGTGTATCGAGAGCCTTTGCCGATACCACAATTCTATCGCCAGTTTTTGAACATGCTATTGCGTTGGCAATAAAATTATCAACTACCAATGCAACAATTTCATTATCGGCACAATAAGTAACAGCTTCAGGTTCGCATTCAAATTCAAACTTATTATCATTAACATGTTGAATTTCTGACAGCAAAGCCATTTGCAAAGTCTCATTACTTATTATCTCATTTTGCATTTGTGGTTTTGTTTCGCCATTCAGATAAGCAATGGCTAGTTTAACGTTTCGCAATATTAGCATTGCGTTAAACTTAAGTTGCTGAACATCGCGTTGAAGGTTTGCATGATCCGATTCAGAAAAATCGACATCGCCACCGCTGTACACTTTTAAATGGTTTACAATTGAATTAACAATCGTTCTCGCATCATTAATTGTACTGATAATTGACCTATACAGCTGTTTGTCGGAGTGTTTACGTTTAAGCAATCGGACCGCCAAAATAGTTGACAAAACTAGTAGTAGCAATAGCACAACAAAAAGCAGTTGCAAGTTTGCGCGTTGAACATCTATTATATTTACAGCCTTTTGCGAAGTTTGTTGCAACGATTTTATGGTGTGTTGCAAAATGCTAACGTCATAATCGGCTTGATACTTTGTTGTGTGTTGGCGCGTATGATCTTCAAATATCGAATCTTTAAGTTGCGTACACAATTTCATGTATTTCAAAGCATTAGCATTGTCGCCCACCAATTCGTAGGCTTTTGACAATTCAAGAACGGTTTTTTGCTTAAAGTCGGTATTGTTCAACTCTTTGGCTAGTCCGTATGATTTTTGCAAATAGCCAATTGCCCGAGTTCCTTTTCCAATGTTGTTGCAAAGTTTGCCAAGTAACCATAACGAATTGATGCAACCCAATCTATCTTTTTCTTTTTCGAACAAACTGAGCGAGGCTTGATATTGCTGTTCTGCAAAATCGGCTTGTTTTTTACTTACAAACATGTCGCCCAAATGATTATACGCATAAGCCACATATCGCTGGTTTCCAATGCTTTTGTATGTTGCAAGTGCCTCTCGCAGAAATGATTCTGATTTTTCAAAATCGCCAATATCTTTATAAATACGACCAAGGTTAACAAGAGAATTGGCAACCGAAGGCAAGTCATTAGTTTCTTGTCGCAAACGCAATGCCTCCATGTGACTGTTCAACGCTTGCGTGATACTATCAGCCAAAATGTAAGTATTACCTAAGTGATTGTATGTTACAGCTTTTTGCACTTTGTCGTTCAAGCGATCGTATAGTACCATTGCCTGTTTATGAAACAAAAATGCATTTGTCAAGTCGTTCATCTCGCGGCAAATCATTCCTATATTATTCAGGGTTGATGCAATATGTAACGTATCGTTTGCATTTTGGTAACTTGTTAACGCGTAGTAATAGCTGTTTAATGCTGGCGAATACATGGTCATTTTCCAGTATGCCGAACCAATGTTTGCATACGATAAGGCCAAATCGGCGCCTTCAATTTCAGATCTGAGTTGCAACGCCATATTATAATAGTGCAAAACAGAATCGTACTGATCGCTTATTTTAAACGTATTACCAATATTGTCGTACAAGTTGGCTAGTTTAACATAGTCCGAATCGGCTTTATATATGTCGGCAACAATGCGGTAGCACATCAAAGCACTGTCGTACACATTTTTTCGCCAATAAATGGCACCAAGGTGGTTGTACACTTCGGCTCTTGAACCTGATCCTTGATATTTATTTACAACCGACAAGGCTTTTTTATAATAAGCAGCGGCTTGTGTATAATCGCCCATGTTGCGGTATGCTAGTCCAACATTAACTAACGAGTTTACAACTTCGCGAACTGTGCCGCAACTTTTTCGCAGTTCAAGTGCTTTTCGATAATTATCAAGCGCTTTTGAATATTGGCCCATATTCCAGCAATAACTACCTAATGCATTATAGGTTGTAGCCTTCTGCGCATAATCGTTGTGCTTGGTATCGTACTCAACAGCTCGCAAAATAGAGCCTTGCCACTTATCGTTAATTCCTGCCGAACGATAAATTGAAGCCAAGGTATTGGCAGCCTGCGACGCCACAATGTATTGCTGGTGTGCATCGGCATATTTTATTGCTTCATCAAATAAATCGGCTGCATTTTTTTCTTCTTTTGCTTTGGATATCAGCGCTTTACAATAATTATGTATTGCCAAGTATTCACTATTGCCTGAGCGTCGCGCCAAGTAGTTAACTCTTGAATTTAGTGTTTCAGCTTGTTTAATATTGCGAGCCTCGCAGGCTATCGCAATTTTTTCTTTAAGCACTTGAACTTCAACATCTTTGTTTTCGTTTTGCTCAGCCCAATCGCTTAATTCATCTAACATTGATTGCGCATACTCGCTATTTGAAACTAAAAGATGTTTTACAAGTTTAAGTTTTGTAAACATCAGTTGTTCTCCGTTTTGCAACATTGCAACCTCGCGCAAGCTGTCGGCCACTGGTTGTGCAACCAACTGTGTTGCAATAACTTGAGCTGTAATTATTAATAACAGTATTCTTTTCATACGCTAATCTATTTTAATGCCAATTACCAACACATCGTCGAGTTGGCGAAAATTGCCTTTCCACTCGTCAAAGTATTGGTTTAGTTTTGTTTTTTGCTCATCCATAGATAGTTGGCTCGATTCTACCAACAAATTTTTAAAGTTTTTGGTTAGTAGTTTTCTACCGTTTTTGCCGCCAAACTGGTCAGCATATCCATCAGAGAATATGTATAGTTTATCGCCTTGCATAAGGTCAAACTCGTTGTTTGTAAACGGTTCTTCTTCGGTTAAGTGAATGCCTATCGGCATTCTATCGGGCTCTATTTCAATCAATTCACCATTTCGAACTATAAAAACCGGATTATTAGCACCGGCAAATTGCAATTTATAGTTCTGTTGATCAATCATGCAAAGGGCGCAATCCATTCCGTCGTTTGCACCACTTGTGCGCGATTGCTGATGCAGTAAGGTTTTTACCATTCCGCGCATCTGCTCAAGAATATGCGCAGCATTGTTTATTTGGCCTTTTGATGCAATTTGATTTAGCAAAGTGAGCCCCAACATACTCATAAATGCCCCTGGCACACCATGTCCGGTGCAATCAACTGCTGCTATTACTGTATATTGACCACAATTGGCAGCCCAATAAAAGTCGCCACTAACTATATCGCGTGGCCTGAACAAAATAAACTTATTGGGTATCAGGGCGTTAACCATATTAATAGGTGGCAACATTGCATTTTGAATGCGACTTGCGTACTCAATACTATCGGTAATTTTCTCCTTTTGCATTGCAATTTGGTCGCGTTGCTGAGTTACAAAATCGCGTTGGCGCTCAATCTCCTCGTTTTGTTGCAAAATTTGTTTGTTCTTAATGTCGAGTAACTCATTGGCTTTGCGCACTTTTTTGTTTTGGTTGGCTATCAGCACTGCAAAAACCGAAACCACCAACAACACTACTACCGAAAACATAATCAGAATAAACTGCCTGCGGTTTTTCTCCTCTTGTTGCAAAATCTGTATATCCTTTATTTTCAGTGCTTTTTCTTTCTTTTCGGTTTCGTAACTTATTTGCATATCGGCAATACGCTTCACACTTTCAAGGCTCAAAATACTGTCTTTCAGAGCAGTATAGCTTTCCAAATTCTCGTATGCTTTTTTAAAGTCGTTACCAACTGCATAAGTTTGCGCCATTGCTAAACGCACATCTTTTTCCAACTCGCTATTTTTTAAGCGCTGAGCACGATTCAAAGCATCGTTTAAAATTGGCAAAGCATGCTGATGCTTTTTTTGTTTAACTAACAACTGTCCCAAATCAAGTTCAGTGTAAGCAACGCCCACATGGTCGGATATTGCTCGACGTTGGTCAAGTGCTAACTTAAAATTATGCTCAGCTTCGGTGTGATTATTAAACTTTAGATAAAGGTTTGCAATGTTGTTAAGAATACCTGCCGCGCTTTTCTTGTCGCCAAGTTGGTTATAAATTTCAAGTGCGGCTTGATATTGTGCCAACGACGAGTCGCGTTCGTTTAAGTTCTTGAAAACCAATGCTATATTGTTGTGAGCCCGGGCAATATATCGTTTATCGCCTACAGTAATGCGCATTTGCAAAACACGTTTATAAACATCTAATGCCGATTTGTAATTGCCTGATTGCCAATAAACTCCGCCAATAAGATTTAGCGCCTCGCTTTGACGGAATGTGTCGTGCGTTTCTTCGTATTGCTCAAGCGACTTGTTGTAATATTCAAGGGCCTTATCAAAGTTGCCCAAATCTTTGTAAATCAAGCCGATATTGTTCATTGTGCTAGCAATCACGTTGTTATCGCCAAGTTGTTCGCGAATGTCGAGTGCCAGCAAATAGTTTTGCAACGATTCTTTGTATCGTTTGTCTTGCCAATAAATGCCTCCCAAATTGTTGTACGCATCAGCAAGACTTTTCTGATTGTTTATTTTTTGAAGAATTGCAATGGTCCGATTGATGTAAACCAATGCCGAATCGGTATTGTTAAAATTCTTGTAAGCCGTTGCTATATTATTGAGCGACTGTGCAATAGAAGTTGAATCGGCCAAACGAACACGAATATCAAGCGCCTCGCGATAACGCATCAAAGCAGAATCGAAAAGATTCTGTAACAAAAACATACTGCCGATATGATTTACCGTTGATGCGTAATCTTTTTGGTAATTAACTATGCGCCAATTGGTTAACGACTTTTTGTAGTAATACAAAGCAGAATCGTATTTGCCTACGGCTTGGTTCACTAACCCCAGATTATCAAATACTTTTGCCGATATTTCAGGACTACCTTGCTCTTCGCAAATTACCAATGCTTGTTTGTAATAAAACGTAGCCGAATCGTACTTGTTTGCCCTCCAATATGTTGAACCTAAGGCATTTAGAATAGTTATCTTATCTTTTGCGTCAGAAACGTTTAGGAGTTTTGCTTGCAACTGTGCCACATCGCTTGCACACAACGCACTATAACTCAACAACATAACAGCCGACATTATGGCCGTTTTTAGAATCAATTTGGTTTGCATCAATGTTCGTTTTTCAAGCCGATTTGTTTTCGGCATTTTTTACCAATAATGCGCTAATTTAGAGCATTTAAACGGTTTTTTGCCGAACTAAATACCGCTCAAACCATGCAGTTATCAACCATATAAAAAACTGAATATTTGGTTGTTACAGAGATTTATCAATAAAGCAAAAAGATTGTATCAATTGCCACAACTTAATTTTTGTATCAATAAATTCTCAAAACATTTGATGCAGTTTCTGTACAAAAGCTTCAGTAAACCAAACAAGGTTCACAAACACAGATATAGCTCTGATTAACAAGCAAATACAGGGTTAAATAATAAAACATTAACCATCATAATTAATAATTACTTTTGCCGCACTTAAAATTGGAATGACAGTGGCAACCAAAGGAAAAACAAAGCCAAAAGGCACAAAGAAACACTCTGGCAAAAAAGGTCGAAAGAGCACAATTAAAGTAGTTGTTTTAATTGCGCTTGTTGCATTAGTTGCAGGTTCTGCATGGCTATACAAAAGATACACCGACTTTAACGGTGCAAATATTAACCTACAAGGACGCCAAACCGCTTACATTCACATTCCCAAAAATGCAAAGTTCAACGATGTTGTTAAACTGCTGACTGACAGCGCTTTTGTTACCAATATAGAATCGTTTAAATGGGTTGCCGATTTAAAAAAATACCCAACTAAAGTAAAACCAGGACGGTATAAAATTCGCAACGGCATGAGCAACAATCAGTTGATAGATATTTTACGTAGCGGAAAACAAGAAACAATACGCATCACCATTAACAAATTCAGGTCGCTTAAATCATTAGCTGATTTGGTAGGTTCAAAAATAGAAGCCAAGCCTAACGAAATATACAAACTACTGATTGACAACAACTTTCTTCAACAATATGGGTTAAATAAAGAAACTGCATACGCTCTTTTCATTCCAGACACATATTACTTTGAATGGGGAACGTCGGCCGAAGAGTTTTTGGCGCGAATGAACACCGAACGCAATAAATTTTGGAACGAGCAACGTACAAGCAAAGCTCAAAATGCACAAATGAGTCCTGTTGAAGTTTATATTTTGGCATCGATTGTTGAAGAAGAAACAAACAAAGACAGCGAAAAGCCCGATGTTGCTGGTGTTTACGTAAACCGACTTCACCGCGGAATGCCACTTCAAGCCGACCCAACTGTTAAATTTGCACTCAACAACTTTGAGATAAAACGAATACTAAACAAGCATTTGCAAACCAACAGCCCATACAACACTTACAAAAATAAAGGTCTGCCACCCGGACCAATATGCACACCGTCGAAAACTACAATTGACGCCGTACTTAACTACAACAAACACAAGTACTTATACTTTTGTGCAAAAGACGATTTTTCGGGATATCATACGTTTGCAAACACGCTGATTGAGCATAACAAGAATGCCGAAAAATACCGCAAAGCATTGAACAAAAGGAAAATATACAAATAGCGGTTTTCATTTACGGCCAACACAAACAGCATTTTTTGCATAAAAATTCACACTTCGGCAAATTCGGCACTCATACGTTTTTAATCCGATTGTGACTTGAAAAAGCACATCAAAACAATAGTTTCAAAAGCAATCATCACTTATAATCCTTACAAATAAAGGATTTCAGGCTTTTTTCAAAATAAGAAAAAGGCAAGTTAACGTATTGAATAAAACCCTAAATTTGCGGCTCAAAAATGTAAAACCAAAAAAGGAATAAATATTCAATATATACTAACATTTAGAATATAGATAAAGAAATGAGTGAATTTAACATTGTTGTGGCTTCAGAAGAGCACATTAAGTATGTTGACGAGATTTTGGAAACAATTGCAGCAGCTGCCAAAGTACGCGGCACAGGCATAGCAAAACGCAATCCCGAATACGTAAAACAAAAAATGGCCGAAGGCAAAGCAGTTATAGCTCTTCATGGTGAAGAACAAGAATTTGCTGGTTTTAGTTACATTGAAACATGGGATAACAAGCAATATGTTACCACTTCGGGCTTAATTGTGAAAGATAAATTTCGTGGAATGGGACTATCGCGACTTATTAAGCACATGACATTTTCACTTGCTCGCCGACGTTGGCCTGAGGCTAAAATATTCAGCCTAACGAGTGGTGCTGCGGTAATGAAACTTAACACTCAACACGGTTACAAGCCTGTTACATTTGCTCAACTTACCAACGATGAGGCTTTTTGGCATGGTTGCGAGGGCTGCATCAACTTCGACGTTTTGCAACGCACTGGCCGCCGTTACTGCATCTGCACTGGCATGCTTTTCGACCCAAAAGACGACGACTGCGTAGCTATTGCACAAAAAGAACTTGACTTAGACCCAAAATGCAAAGCAACAATGGATCAAATGTTTGGCAAATTGCCTAACGACAAAGCAGGAAAAAACATCATCACTAAATTGAAATCAATAATTAAAAAATAAAGAATATGGAACAGAAAAAGAAAGTAGTAGTTGCATTCAGCGGTGGTCTTGACACATCGTACACTGTAATGTATCTTGCAAAAGAAAAAGGTTATGAGGTTTACGCAGCTTGCGCCAACACTGGCGGTTTTAGCGCTGAACAACTAAAAACTAACGAAGAGAATGCTTACAAACTTGGCGCTACCAAATATGTTACTCTAGACGTTACAAAAGAATACTACGAAAAGAGTTTGAAATATATGGTTTACGGAAACGTATTGCGTAACAACTGCTACCCTATTTCGGTTAGTTCAGAGCGCATTTTCCAAGCCATTGCCATTGCTCGTTATGCTAAAGAAATTGGCGCTAGTGCCATTGCTCACGGATCAACTGGCGCAGGCAACGACCAAATTCGATTCGACATGACTTTCCTTGTTATGGCTCCTGGTGTTGAAATTATCACCCTTACCCGCGACAGCAACCTTAGCCGCCAAGAGGAGGTTGATTACTTGAACAAAAACGGTTTCTTTGCCGACTTTACAAAACTTAAATACTCGTACAACGTTGGTATTTGGGGAACTTCAATCTGCGGTGGCGAGATTCTTGACTCAAAACAAGGCTTGCCAGAATCGGCTTACTTAAAACACCCAGTTAAAGAAGGGCCAGAGTTGCTTAAACTTGGTTTCGAAAAAGGTGAACTTTCGTCGGTTAACGGCAAAAAATACGACGACAAAATTGCTGCTATTCAAGCTGTTGAAGAAATTGGCGCAGCATACGGCATAGGTCGCGATTGCCACGTTGGCGACACCATTATTGGCATTAAGGGCCGCGTTGGTTTTGAGGCTGCTGCTCCTATGCTTATCATTGGTGCTCACCGTTTCCTTGAAAAATACACCTTGTCGAAATGGCAACAATATTGGAAAGACCAAGTTTCAAACTGGTATGGAATGTTCCTTCACGAGAGCCAATATCTTGAGCCTGTTATGCCCGATATTGAAGCTATGCTTGCAAGCAGCCAACGCAACGTAACTGGCGAAGTTACTCTTGAACTTCGTCCTCTTGGTTTCCAAACCGTGGGCGTTGACTCTCCAAACGACCTTGTAAAGAACAAACTTGGCGAATATGGCGAGACAGCAAAAGCTTGGACTTCAGACGACGCAAAGGGCTTTATAAAAGTTACCTCAACCGCATTGCGCGCTTACTATTTGGCGCACCCAGACGAAAGAAAATAGAAAAAGTTGTAAGTTTTTTTAGACAATACAAAACTATGACACAACCAAAAAGACTTGTCAAATCGCAAAGCCGAGTTATATGCGGCGTTTGCGGCGGGCTATCCGAATATTTGAACTTAGACCCTGTTATTATGCGCATTCTATGGATTTTATTCGCCATTTTAGGGGGTTCTGGAATTTTAGTTTATCTAATTTTTGCACTTGTAATGCCTAACAAATAATGATACGAGTTGGAATACTTGGCGCTGCAGGATATACTGGTGGAGAACTGCTTCGCATTTTAATTAACCACCCACAAGTTGAAATTGTTTTTGCAAACAGCGAGTCAAACGCAGGCAACAGCGTGAGCGATGTTCACGAAGGTTTGATTGGCGAGACAGACCTAAAGTTCTCGGCCGAAATGACTTTTGACCAAGTAGATGTTGTTTTCTTCTGCTTTGGCCACGGTAAAAGCGAGGCTTTTCTAAAGGAGCACACAATTCCTGATAATGTGAAGATTATTGACCTTGCTCAAGATTTTCGCATTGCTGCACCAACCCACGACTATGTTTATGGTTTGCCAGAAATACACAAAGAGCAAATTGCTAAATGCCAACATTTGGCCAACCCGGGTTGCTTTGCCACCTGCGTTCAACTTGGATTGTTGCCTCTAGCAAAAGCCGGTTTGCTTAAACACGATGTGGCTGTAAATGCCATTACAGGATCAACGGGCGCGGGACAAAAACCATCAGCAACAACACACTTCTCGTGGCGCAACAACAACATGAGCATCTACAAAGTGTTTACCCACCAACACTTGCACGAGATTTGCCAAACAATGAACGAACTACGCCCTAGCAACGCTCCTGCAGTAATCGACACATTGGTTGCTCAACCTGCAAACGACGACATCACCATCGACTTTATTCCTTATCGTGGCGATTTTGCCCGCGGCATCTTCTGCACCGAGGTTGTAAAATTCGATGGCGAAGAAGGCAGCGCAACCAACCCAACTGCCGAGCAATTGGCCAACATGTACAAGTCGTTTTATGCCGATGCCGCATTCACTTTCTACAGCGACAAAGAAATTGACCTTAAGCAAGTGGTAAACACCAACAAAGCCCTTGTACACATTGACAAATTCGGCAACAAAGCCGTCATTACTTCAATGATTGACAACTTGCTAAAAGGCGCAGTTGGACAAGCAGTACAAAACATGAACATCATGTTTGGCATTGACGAAAAAACTGGATTGGGACTAAAAGCAACAGCGTTTTAATAATGTTTAATGTTTAATGATTAATAACGCATGGGGGCTAATGTGCTGAAGGAAAAAAGTTTTTCGTTCGCTATAAGAATCACTAAACTGAATCGGTTTCTTATAGAAGAGAAAAACGAATATGTTCTTTCAAAACAGATTCTACGGTCTGGCACATCAATCGGCGCTATGGTGCGTGAAGCCGAATTCAGCGAAAGTAAAAGCGACTTTGTTCACAAAATGGCTATTGCCCAAAAAGAAACAAACGAAACTATTTATTGGATTGATCTTTTGGCATCTGTCAATTACATTGACGAAAACTTAAAAGAAAGTTTACAAACCGATGCCACTGAACTTATGAAAATAATAACCGCTAGCATAAAAACGGCCAAAAACTCATTAAACATTAAACACTAATCTTTAATCATTTATCATTATCTATGGATTTATTCAACGTTTACTCACTGTTTCCTGTTGAGATTGTAAAAGGCAAAGGTTGCCATGTATGGGACAATAACGGAACAGAATATCTTGACCTTTATGGTGGTCATGCCGTAATTTCGGTTGGCCATGCACATCCTAAATATGTAAAGGCTATAAGCGAGCAAGTTGCAACTTTGGGCTTCTACTCAAACTCTGTAATCAACAACTTGCAAAAGAAATTTGCCGAAAGACTTGGCAAGATATGTGGATACGACGACTATTCGCTTTTCCTTATCAACTCGGGCGCCGAGGCCAACGAAAACGCACTTAAACTTGCATCGTTCCACAACAATCGCAACAAAGTATTGGCTTTCAAGCACTCGTTTCATGGACGCACCTCGGCAGCCGTAAAGGTTACCGACATTCCAAAATACATTGCACCAGTAAACGAAGGTCTTGAGGTTACTTTTGTTGAACTAAACGATGTTGAAAGCGTTCGCACCGAATTGCAAAAAGGCATCTACTCTTCTGTTATAATAGAAGGTATTCAAGGCGTTGGTGGCATCCAATTGCCAACCGACCAATTCTTGCGCGACCTTCGCGAAGAGTGCACAAAAACCGGAACAGTACTCATTCTCGACGAAATTCAATCAGGATACGGCCGAAGCGGAAAATTCTTCGCTCACCAATATAGCGGCATCAAAGCCGATATTATAACCGTAGCTAAAGGCATCTGCAATGGTTTGCCAATGGCTGGAATGATTATCAGCCCAATGTTTGCTCCTGTTGTTGGTCAACTTGGAACTACATTTGGTGGCAACCACCTTGCTTGCGCTGGTGCCATTGCTGTTCTCGACATTATTGAAGAGGACAAATTGGTTGAAAATGCCGCAAAGGTTGGCGAGTATCTTATTTCGGAACTGAAAAAGATTGACCATATCAAGGAAGTGCGCGGTCGCGGTTTGATGATTGGTCTTGAATTTGAAGAGCCAATTAAAGAGATACGCAACCAAAAACTACTGATGGAGCAACATGTGTTTACAGGCGTTGCTGGAGCCAACACCATTCGCCTGCTTCCACCACTCTGCCTATCAATGGACGAGGCTGCCGATTTCATCAGCCGTTTCAAAAAATGCCTATAGGCAAAAAAAATATTCGAGGGGAGCAATCCCCTCTTTTTATGTAAAACGAAAAAACTATTGACGTGGAACTTACAATAATAAAAGTTGGCGGCGCTGTGGTTGAAGACTCAACAACACTCAACACCCTACTCAACGACTTTGCAGCAATGCAAGGCAACAAAATTCTTGTTCATGGAGGTGGCCGCGCTGCCGACAAAATGCTGAACCGACTTGGCGTTGAGATAAAGAAAGTTGACGGTCGCCGAATAACCGACAAGGAAACCATTGACGTGGTTACAATGGTTTATGCGGGATTGGTAAACAAAAACATTGTGGCTCAACTACAAAAACGCAGAGTTAACGCTCTTGGTTTCACAGGTGCCGACCTCAACATAATTCTATCGCACAAACGCCCAGTTAAAACAATCGACTACGGATTTGTTGGCGATGTAGAAAGCGTTCAAACCGATGTGTTGTTCTCGCTCATTGAGCAAGGTGCAGTGCCAGTGGTATCGCCCATCACCCACGACGGCAACGGCCAACTGCTGAACACCAATGCCGACACCATTGCTTCGGAATTGGCTCGCGCTTTAGCAAAATCGTGCAACGTAACACTTGTTTACTGTTTCGAAAAACCCGGCGTGCTAATGGACGCCAACAACGACAACTCGGTAATTGAGTCGCTCACCTACGACAAGTTCAAGGAATATCAAGCATCGGGTATCATAAACGAAGGCATGATTCCAAAACTCGACAACGGTTTTGATGCCATTCGCATGGGCGTAAAAAGCGTGGTGATAACCAACACCGATGGCCTAAAAAACGGCGGCGGAACTCGCTTGATGCTTTAAAAAAACATCCATTTGCTACATAAACAAAAGCCTTGCCTGTAAGTTTGCAGGCAAGGCTTTTGCGTAATAGCCCACCATAATCCTCAAATTTATAGGTATTTTAGGGAATTAAATCCTTAAAGTTATAGGTATTTTAGGGAATGCAATTATTTTTGTAACAAAAAAAACAACATGATACATAGAACTTTAAGAAACACTTTATTAGGGAAAGAACACCTTAAAAAGGTAATAATCATTTATGGTGCACGTCAGGTTGGCAAATCATCGTTGTTAAATGATTTGTATATCAACGAGCCCAAGACTCTATGGCTCAACGGAGAAGATAGCAACACACGCAATATTTTGGATAGTGTAAGTAGTCAAAATGTAAACGTTTTATTCGCCAAATACAACCGAATAATAATTGATGAGGCCCAAAACATACTGAATATTGGACTTTGTTTGAAAATCATTCACGATAATATGCCTGATTTATCAATAATTGCCACAGGCAGTTCCTCGTTCGACTTGGCCAATAAAGTGAACGAGCCCCTTACTGGAAGAAAATTGGAATACAAAATGTTTCCGCTTTCGTTTGCCGAAATGGTAAATCACCATGGCCTTTTTGAGGAAAAAAAACAATTGTCGCAACGTTTAATCTATGGTTATTATCCCGATGTAGTTTGTCACCCAGAAGATAGCCGCGAATTATTGAACAATTTGTCGTCAAGTTATTTATACAAAGACATTCTAATTTGGGAGAATTTGAAAAAGTCAGACAAAATTCATAAACTATTGCAATCAATAGCCCTTCAAGTGGGATCAATGGTCTCTTACACAGAGTTGGGCAACCTTTGCGGACTCGACAACAAAACCATTGAAAAGTACATTGCCTTGCTTGAACAAGCTTTTATCATATTTAGGATTCCTTCGTATGCCCGAAACCAACGTAACGAACTGAAATTCGGCAAAAAAATATACTTCTACGACAATGGCATTCTCAATGCGATCATTGGCAACTTCTCAAACATCGACCTACGCAATGATGTTGGCGCATTGTGGGAAAACTTTATTATTTCAGAAAGAGTAAAGCGCTGCCACTATGAGCAGAATTACTGTTCGCACTATTTTTGGCGCACCAAACAGCAAACAGAAATTGACTTGATTGAAGATAAAGACGGAACTATAGCCACTTTTGAATTTAAGTGGAATGCTAAGCGAAAGGCAAACATACCATCATCATTTGCTCAAGCATACCCAAACGCTACCTTTAAAGTTATTACGCCCGACAACATAGAGGATTTTTTACTATAATCCACAAATTTGTAGGTATTTTGGGGAATTAAATCCTTAAAGTTATAGGCATTTTGGGGAATTAGTTGCTGATTATTGTTTGCGTTTCCCAATTGTTGTTGCTGAAACATTTACCAAAACATGCAAAGTTTTTGATATAAATATAAGAACAACAACCAACACCGATGTCCTAAAAAAACGGCAGAGTAACTCGCTTGATGCTAAAAAAACATCTGTTTGCTACATAAACAAACTCAACCTTGCCTCATTTCTCTCTTACCAATGACAAGGCAACATTCTGTCGGTTTGCATCGCCCAATCACTTTTTAAAATCGTACTTAGTCTTTATTTCAGACTGTTCTGCCTCTGTCAACGAGAGAAAATACTCCCTCCATCCCGGACAGAAGTTGATGTGCCAACGCCAGAAGCGCCCGAGCAAAGACTTTGGATTATTGTCGTATCTGCGACGCAATGGGCATTGTGGGCAATTGTGTTTCTTTTCCATATTCGTTTTAATGAACCAAAAATCAATAGTAACAACGCAAATATAATTCACCGCAAAAACAAGAAATGTGCTAATGTCAAAATATAGTTTTACATAACAATCAAACTACGACTAGTTAAACGTACGTAATGAATAAAGACACCATTCTATCAACCATTCAGCTTAAATGAATGCAAATATGACGCTAATTGCTATTGTCAAAAATTATTGGATTTAAGTAATCTGGATAAATGAGGATTGTAAACGAAATATCTACAACTCAGACAAAACTAAGTCGCTAAAGGTATATCCAATCCTCAAATCATGCGGTTTATAATCGTCAAAGGTTCTTATACGTTTGCCTAATTCAAAGGCCAAACGCATACTCCTCAAT
>JAKSOL010000014.1 GCA_024405635.1 Salinivirgaceae bacterium
AGCAACTTGTTCTATTTTACTGATTTGCTTATTTGCTTATATCGAACTCGCGTTAGTATGTTGTAAATGCTGACTATTGAATTAGAACTATTGGTGCCAATGGTTATGTAATCCTTTGCAGGATTTGGTCTAACCCATACGTTTGAAGCTGAAGTTTCAGTTACAGCATCAGTGTTCTTTATGAAACTATGTTCTGAATAAACAAAATCGGAAATAGGGTTGCGCAGACCAATGCGAAGTTTGAAGTTTGGTTGCTCAACACTCGATAGTAGGCCGTCAAGGCTGCTGATAGTGTCGCTTGTGGCAAAATCGTTGTAGCTTATTACATAAATGGTGTCTGTTACGTAGGCGTAACTAGGCGTTGGGAAAATGCTATTCAACTTCAAATTTGTTGCGCTTGATTTGTATTCGACGTCGCCAGAGTAGGGCAAAAAATCGTTATTTACAGATATATAAGATTTTACACTCTCAATTGGAATAACAAAGTTTTGTGGCTTGTGAATACCAATCACTTCTTGCCAAGCCTTGGGTATGGTTGTTACACCTTGTGGCAAGTACTTTATTATTGATTCGGCATCGTAAAAAGTGTACATCAATTCTGGACTAGATAATTTGTTTGGGTCGGAACCTAAATGAACTTCTTTAAGAGAACTGCAGTTGCTAAATGTTAAGCCAAAATCGGTGATGTTAGTTAGATTCTCAAAATTTTTAAGTGTGTGTAGTTTTCCATCGCCAGTTAGTAATTGGTAGGCACTAACATTAATTGATACTTCTTTTTCGGGAAGTATTAATTCTCTAAGATTCCAACAGTATCCAAACAAACCATTCATGTTGATTAGAGTGTCTGAAAAGGTTATTTGTGACATGTCAACCTTCATTAATCTATTGTCACCAATGCCATTGTAGTGCCAATTGTCTCGTTGTGATGACATTGAATTGCCCAAGTGTTGTATGTCAGCATTTGTCCAAGTTCCATACATTATTATTGAGTCGGTTTGATCTTTTATTTGATATGCAGGCAAGTTGCTTGGTTTATAGATTTTTGCCGAATTGTCGCTATATACAATTACCATGTTTGCAATAGGGGTTAAGTTGACGGCATTGGAAAAAGCAAACTCAGTAGTGTGTTTGTTTTTGAATCCAACGCGCAATTTGTAGTCAACTAACAAGTTGGTGTCAATTTTGGAAAAACTATCGGTGTTACAAGTAATGATGTTGTTGTTGAACCCATCGTTGCTTATTTGCCACAAAAAGTCGGAGGCGCAAACGTATGATGGTGAATATGTTATGCTATCGGCTGATGGTAATGCTATACATCTGTCGGCAAAAAACTCAATAGGACCAGACAGAGTTACATTATCTATTGGTAAAACAAAATTGTTGAACTTGTGCCAAACGGTAGGAATTGAAACTACAGAGTCTGGCATGTACTTTATTGCATTGCAATCGGTGAATGCATTAACTAGCGATAGAGAATCGTATTTGTTTGGATCTACTCCTAAATGAATCTCTTCTAGCTGCCAACAATTGCTAAATATGTATTTCAAACTGACAAGATTTGTCAGCTTTTCCATGTTTTCAATCCTTTTAATAGATGGGTTAAGCAACGTTCCATGTATGTCAAAATCTATTGGTTGGTCATAAATTGTATCGGGTAAAACTAGAACACTTAAACTACCCAAATAGAGACTTTTCCATTTGGTAACGTTATCAAAATAGGCTTTTGATAAATTGAGTTTCTGAGTTTGGTTGTTGTATTGGTATTCTATGCTTCCATTATCATTTTCTCTATAGTAGGTGAATGTGTAGTTATTAAGATTGTCTATTTGAGTTTGTGTTAGTTTTCCGGTTATTGTTACAGAGTCTGCATTTTCAAACAAACTAGGCCTAATATCTTTGTTTGTATATTCAACTACCGAATTGCCAAAGTAGGCAGTATAAATTGTTTGTGGTTCAAGTTTTACAATGTTGTTACTATATACATAATCGTTCATGCGGGCATTTTTGCCACCCAAACGCAAACTGTATCCAATGTAGTTGCCAGTTAAACTGTCGGCTATGTTGTGTGTTGTATATGTTTCAAAACCGTCGTTGCTTAATTGAAAAACGTAGTCGGTTGCAATTACATTTGTTGGGTAAATTATCAGTTGTGGAGAGTCAATAATGCCGCCATTTACTTCAATTCCAACGTTTTCGGCAATGACAATACTATCAAATGGCATTACAAAGTTGCTATAAATTTTCCAGTTATCTGGTAATTCTGTAACCCCAATAGGCATCATTTTTATTGTTTTGTAGCAATTATCAAATGTTCCATATGTATATATTGCTTTGTTTGGATCTGAACTAATGTGTATGGTGTCGATTTTGTTGCAAAAACTAAAAGTATAGCTCCAGTTTTTTACATCAACAAAATTTTCAAAGTTGATTACTTTTCTCAAATTATTACACTCTTCAAATGTGTTGCCAAAATCAATTGGGTTATTGTTGATTGAATCAGAAAATGCTATTGACTCCAATTTGTAGCATTGGTAAAAAGCGTATCCCAAGTTGGTTATGTTGTTGAGGTTCTTTAAGTTTTCAATATGCATCAAATTATTGCACTCATAAAAGGCTTTTTTAAGGTCTATTTTGTTGTTTACTTGTACCGATGGCCATATTACAGTTTCTAGGTTTGTGAAACGACCAAAAAAGTTATTAAATACATCTATCTCGTTGTCAATAAAATAGGCCTCTGACATGTCAAATTTTATAAGCGTGTTGTCGCTTGTTGTGTAGTTTGAAAAACCCGCTTTCATCAACTCTAGGTCGGCAATTGACCATGCGCCAATTAGTTTCACAGTGTCGCTTGTTGTCCCATGTTGGCTGAAGTACAAAGGACTCACTTTCGACCAACTCCATAAATTGCCAAAACTATAGTTGTATTTTACAACAACTTTTGGCTCTTGTATAATGTGCACGTTGTTTGTGCTGAATACGTAGTCGGTCATTGATTGGTTTTTTATACCAACTCTGAGTTGATATCCAATGCAACTTTGGGGCAGATTGTCGTCAGGGTTATAGTCGGTGTATGTCTTAAAGTTTCGTTGCTCACGCGGAAAATTTTGTCAGTCAATGCGCAATATGTGGGAGTTGTTGTGATTGTGGGCAAAGTCAACTTTCCATAACTATCTAATGATGCGTTGCCATTTACTTCTATGTTGTTAATAGGCAAGACAAATATGTGGTAGTCTTTCCAACCGTTTGGCACTGTGGTGGCGGTATCGCAAAGAAAAACCAAAGGGTTACCATAAGAGGAAAATGTTTTTTTGACAGCGTTGCCCGAAAGGTTGTAAACATCGGAGCCAATGTGTATCTCTTTTAATGAATAAGCATTGTAAAAAGTCTCTTCCCAACTAATGACATTTGTAAGTTTATCGAGATTAATAATGTTTTCAAGATAGTTGCAAGAAAATGTTGAACTGAGCGATATTGGCTTGTTGTTTATCTCCGATGGGAGAATAATGGTTTTAAATGCAGTGCTACCATTGAATGTACTAGTGTAGTTGGTTACGTTTTTAAACATCGACAAGTCAAGCACTGATGGACCTGTATATAGAAAGCTGAAAGTGCCTTCTAAGTTAACAGCAACAGTAACTGGAGATGTTGGCATTACTATCGATTCAAGTTTTTGGTTGTTACTGAAAAAATCAACAAATCCCGAAGTGATATTGTCGCTGAATGTGGCAGCGCTCATGTCAAATTTCTTAATAGGCGATATGGTGGCCCATTTTTTGTTGGCGTCGTATAATTTTTTCAAATCGGCGTTGGTCCAATTCCCTGATATTATTATAGAGTCAGAATTGACCAAACAACCCGAAGTCAAGTTGCTGATTTCGTAAGTTGTTTTAATGTTGTTTTCATAGGCAACAATTGTTTGAGCCGAAAGACTGTGTGCACCAATGCCTAAGGCATAAACTAGCATTAAAATGTGTTTCTTCATTATGGTTTATAGTGTTAATTTATTATAAATCAATGTAAAATATATACAATGTGTATTCATTGCTAATAGTTGCTAAACTATAAAATATTAGGACTATCTATCTGTCTATCTATCTATCTGTCTGCCATATTTATGAACAAATAGTAAACCAATGTTTGCCAACAACAAAAACACCTTAACTTTCGGCATCTATTAACTATATTTTTATGAAACGACATTTTTATTTCGCATTTGCTGCGCTATTGTTTGGCGCTTGCAGTCAGTCGGTACAAACCGCCCCTCAGTCAACCGTTGTGAATGCCGACGGAACCGTAACATTTAACTATCGAAACGATAAAGCAAAACAAGTACAAGTCGATGTCCAATTTGCAGGACGCCACGCAATGGTAAAGGACTCGGCAACTGGCTTGTGGTCGCTTACCCTTGGTCCTGCAGCCCCCGACATGTATCCATATTGCTTTGTGGTTGATGGAGTTAGTGTTATGGATCCTGAAAATCAACAATGGTTCCCTAACGAAGGTTTCAAAAACTCTATTCTTGATATCCCAGCAAAAAATGCACCGCTCATTCATAGCATTCAAAATGTTCCTCATGGCAATGTTGAGTACATTTCATATTATTCTGAATCGATTGGAACATACAATAATGCAATTGTTTATCTACCTCCAAAATACAATCAATCAGCAGATTCGTACCCAGTTTTCTATCTTATTAGTGGCACAACCGACACCGAAGAGGTATATTACAAAGTTGGTCGTATGAACTTTATCCTTGATAATTTAATTGCGCAAGGTGCTGCAAAAGAAATGATTGTGGTACTTCCATACGGAAATCCAATGAAATTGATGAAGCAGCCAATGCAAGGAGCATCAATGTTTCGCGATTTTTTTACAGCCGATTTGGTTGGCGATTTAATGCCTTATGTTGAAAGTCACTACTGTACAATAAACGATCGCGACCATCGCGCTATTGGTGGTTTTTCGCGAGGCGGAAACCAAGGTCTTGCCGCCGGTTTAACTAACCTTGACAAGTTCTCGTATCTTTGCTCGTATAGCTCGTTTACTTCAACTGCTTTGCCTAATGTGTACGATAATGCTGCCGAAACCAATGACAAATTGCATTTGTTTTGGTCTGGTGTAGGTACCGACGATTTCCTTTTCGGTAATGCGCGCGACTATACCGAATTTCTTGACCAAAAGGGCATTCGTTGCGTTAAAGAATATACTCACGATAAGTTTGGTCATACTTGGATGAATGCCAAGTATTTTCTTGATATTACTTACCGATTGCTATTTAACGAAGAGGCATCGGCAAAAGCAATGGCTAATGCGCAACCAACAATGGCTAAAACTGGCGAGGAGCAACAATTTACACCTGGTGTTATGGCACGTTTGTTTCCTCGCCCAATTTTGTCGCCAGAAATAAATGGTGCCAATGTAACATTCCGTATTAAAGCCGAAAACGCTGAAAACGTGCAACTTGTTGGCGAAATGCTTTCGCAACCAATGAACATGGAGCGCGACTCAGTAGGTGTGTGGAGCGCAACTGTAACAGGTTTAGCTGCTGAGGTTTATTGCTACAACTTTGTGGTTGATGGCACTCAAGTTGCCGATGCTCAAAACATGTATTTGGCTCCCGACAATGGCTTTAAACGTAGTATTCTCGATTTAACATCAACCGATAATCGTTACAACTATTCGCCAGTTTGCTATCAAGTTAAGGCCGATGGCTCAACTTTTGCCACCGTTGTTCCAAATGTTGAAAATAGTAGCGAGTTGCCTGCTGTTGCTTTGGTTGCTGGTGCAAACGATACGTTTGAGAGTTGGTTCAAAATTGCTCAAGCAAATAAAATTCTTGATGAAATGGTTGCTGATGGCAAGTGCAAACCTTGCGAATTGCGTTTGTTGCCATCGGGAAAGGTAGATGGAAAATTTAAAGCAGTACTTAATTCGGCCGATTATAAAACTTGGGCTGAGGCTCGCGCAGCTTTAGTTTCAGTACTCGAAAAATTGTAGAACACTAATTGCGTTAACAGAAAAGAGTCTTAAGGATTTTCTTAAGGCTCTTTTATTTATTGAGAGGTGTCTATTGATTATTTCTGTAAATCGTTCATAACCATTTAAAATGGTTTCTTGTTCAAATCCCAATTGCTTGTATTTAAAGATACCATCGGTGTCAACAATTACAAAGAATGGCATGCCGATAGCAAAAGCGCACGTAGCGGTAAGATAAATCGTTTCATAATGGTTAAATGAATTGAAAATCAATACTCAAAGTTAGGAAATTAGGGTGGGAAAAGAGTTGAACTTATTTGTATTGAATCTAGTGATAATGAGCAAGTTGTGATGGTGGATAAGGGGATTTTTGAAATGGATAGAAACAAAAAAGCCTCGCTTAAATAAGCAAGGCTATTTGTCTTTTGTGATCCAGCTGGGGCTCGAACCCAGGACCCCATCCTTAAAAGGGATGTGCTCTACCTGCTGAGCTACTGAATCTTTCCCTCAAAAGCGTTGCAAAGATACTGCCTATTTTTGTTTTTGCAAGTATCTGATGTTAAAATTTTAATATTTTTTTGTTTTCGTTTATTTTATTTCGCAATACATTAATTTATAGATAGTTATGGCGTGCAATAAAAATCGGGTAGCGAAAAATGTCTTAGTCAATAGTTTTTGCACTTATATATAAATACAATTTTTAGCGCTAATAAGTGGAGTTTTTGTTGTTGGAGTTTGTTTTGCGACGTGCAAATAATTGCTAAATTGGTCCCGTATTTTGCGTGTGCGATTAAGTATCATGTAATGTACTTGTAAATAACTGAGATATAGGTAATTATATTGTAAATACATAAAATAATGAAAGTTGATGTTTTGCTAGGTTTGCAATGGGGCGACGAGGGAAAAGGTAAAGTAGTTGACGTACTTACACCTCGCTACGATGTTGTAACCCGTTTTCAAGGTGGCCCAAATGCTGGTCACACTCTTGAATTTAATGGTGAAAAGTATGTTTTGCGTTCAATTCCTTCGGGAATTTTCCAAGGCAACAAAGTGAATATTATTGGTAATGGTGTTGTTCTTGATCCTGCTTTGTTTAAGGCAGAGTCAGAGTCGCTTGCTAAATCGGGTCACGATCTTACCAAACGCTTGTTCATCTCGAAAAAAGCTCACCTTATTATGCCAACCCACCGTTTGCTCGATGCAGCTTATGAGGCTGCTAAGGGTAAGGATAAAGTTGGTACAACTGGTAAAGGTATTGGCCCTACCTACACCGATAAAATTAGCCGTAATGGTTTGCGTGTAGGCGATATACTAAACAACTTTGAGGCTAAATACAAAAAAGCTGTTGCGCGCCACGAGCAAATTCTTAAGTCATTAAACTTTGAGTACGATTTGGCATCGCTTGAACCTGAATGGTTTGCTGGTATTGAGTACTTGAAACAATTTCAATTGATTGACGCTGAGCATGTTGTTAATAAATTGATGAACGAAGGCAAATCGGTTTTGGCCGAAGGCGCTCAAGGTACAATGCTCGATATCGATTTTGGTTCATATCCATTTGTAACATCGTCAAACACTATCTGTGCTGGAGCTTGCACTGGTTTGGGTGTTTCGCCTAATAAAATTGGCGAGGTTTACGGCATTTTTAAAGCTTATTGTACTCGTGTTGGAGCAGGTCCGTTCCCTACAGAATTGTTTGATGAGGTTGGTGAGAAAATTGGAGCCATTGGCCATGAGTTTGGTGCTGTTACTGGTCGCAAACGTCGTTGCGGATGGCTTGACCTTGTTGCTCTTAAATATAGCATCATGATTAACGGTGTTACAAAACTTATTATGATGAAGAGTGATGTGCTCGACGATTTTGATGTTATTAAGGTTTGTGTTGGCTACAAAATCAATGGTGAGGTTGTAACTGATTTCCCTTATGACATTGACGAGGTTGAGATTGAACCTGTTTACAAAGAATTTAAAGGTTGGAAGAGCGATTTGACAAAAATTACCTCTGAAAGCCAATTCCCTACAGAGTTTGCCGACTATATCAAGTTTATTGAAACTGAAACAGGCGTTCCTGTTAAAATTGTTTCTGTTGGACCTGATCGTGAGGCAACAATTGAAAGATAATAAGTTGATTATCAATATAAAACGGCGGGCTTTTAGCATCGCCGTTTTTTTTGCTTTTTATTGAACCAAATTTGAATTTTTTTAGGAAATGAAACCATTCATAACATTTACCAATTATTTGCCTCGAACCCCTTATCGTGTACTTAATCAGCCAGTTACATGGCAAATTAATGAGGGCGAAGTTTGGGCTATTGTTGGTTTAAACGGATCTGGCAAATCGTGGTTTATGAGTTTGTTGCGTGGCAATATGCCTGCAGTGAGTGGCAGTGTTCAGTATCATTTTCTTGAAGACGAACGCCAACGATTGGGTGATACTTTCCTTTGGCCTGAAAAATTTATTCAACATGTTGGTTTTCAGTCGGTTTATTCAATGTCCGATTTTAAGCAGATGTATTATCAGCAAAGGTTTAATGCAACAGAGGCAGAATGGGCACCATTGGTGAGTGATTTGTTTTCTAGTGCAATTCCAGAAAACCTGGTTAAGGTGCTTAATCTTGGTCCGTTGATGAACCGTAGATTAATTCATCTTTCAAGTGGTGAACTTCGCCGTTTAGTAATAGCCAAATCGGCTATGGCAAACCCAAGATTAATGGTGTTTGACAATCCGTTTATTGGACTTGATGTTGCAATGCGTTCGCAAATTGATCAACTTTATTCGTCATTTGGGCAGTCGGGAGTGCAAACAATATTCATTTCGCCATCGATGCGCGAATTGCCAAGTTCAGTGTCGCATCTTATCCTTTTCGACAAAAATGGCAATGTTGCTTATGTTGGTGAGCGTGGTGCTTGTCCTGAATGGAGTGGCACCGACGCGGTGCCTTCGGTCGATTGGAGCACAATTCCTCCGATAACAACAATTGATTGCGACCAAATTGTGAATATGAACGATATTGAAATATCGTATGGCAACCAAGTTGTTCAGCAACATTTGTCGTGGACCGTCAAGCGTGGCGAAAAATGGGCTTTGCTAGGTCATAATGGTTCGGGCAAATCAACTTTGTTGAGCTACATTTTTGCCGATAATCCACAAGCTTACGCAAAAAACATCAGTTTGTTTGGCCGTCGACGAGGTACTGGTGAAACCATTTGGGAGATAAAGAAACGAATTGGTTACACATCGTCTGAAATGCATTTGTACTATCGCGAGCAGTGCAGTTGCCAGAAGGTGGTTCGTTCGGGCTTTTTCGATAGCATTGGTTTGTTTCGTAAATGCACTGAAGAGCAAGAGAAAATTGCCGATTTAGTTATGAATAGCCTTGATATTCAATATCTTGCTGATGTGAATTTTTTGAACGCATCGGCAGGAGAGCAACGTATGGTGCTTTTTGCTCGTGCTTTGGTAAAGAATCCTGAAGTGCTAATTCTTGATGAGCCTTTTCATGGACTTGACGACCGTAACAAGCGTATTTGCATTAAGGCGGTAAACGATTTTTGTCAGCAAGGAAACAAAACTTTAATTTTTGTTACACATAATCGTGTCGATATCCCGCAATGTGTGAACAATACGTTTGAATTGCCCGACAATAGAGATAAATATAGGAAGTAAACGTTTTATCGCTACATTATTTGTTGGTTTACAGGGTAATAGATACCTCTCCTAATCTTTCTGTAAAAGAACAACGGCATAGGCTGACATGCCTTCTTCTCGGCCTTCAAATCCTAGTTTTTCGGTTGTTGTGGCTTTTATTGAAATGTCGTCAACATCAATGCCGCAAACATTGGCTAGGGTTTGTTGCATTTGAGGAATAAACGATTTTACCTTGGGTCGTTGAAGGCAAATTGATGAGTCGATGTTGTTTATTTCAAAACCTTTGCCTCGTATTAAATCGACTGTTTTTTTTAGAATAATTTTACTGTCAATGCCGTCAAATTCGTCAGAATTGTCGGGAAAGTGATAGCCAATATCGCGCATGTTAGCAGCGCCTAGCATAGCATCACAAATGGCATGTATAAGAGTATCACCATCTGAATGACCAAGAGGACCTTTTGTGTGGGGAATTTCAATGCCGCCAACTACCATTTTTCTTCCTTCGGTAAGTTGGTGAACGTCAATGCCTAAGCCAATACGCAGTTTCATTATTGTTTCAAATTTTCAAAATCCATTGTTAGAGAGAAACGCCAAGTGTTTCTAAGTGGGCTAGTAGAAAAGTTTCCTGCAGGAATTAGGTACGAAAAATCTAAACCTAAAACATTCATTTTTAAACCAACGCCTGCGGTAAAGTATTTTCGGTTTCCTTTGGTTTTGTTTTCGTGAAAGTATCCGGCACGAACAGCAAATTGGTCAGCGTAAACATATTCGCCACCAATTGAGTAGCTAAACTCGTGTAGTTCTTCTTTAAATCCATCGGGAGCATCGTTAAACGATTGCAATGCGCCTGCGATAACACCAACATTGTTGCTTTTGCCTTTGTATATCACACGGTTGCCCTCTTCGTCGGTTGAGTCTTGGTAATAGCGTGGTGGGGTAGGCACCAAAAGCTTATTGATGTCAACAGCGGCCATGAATTTATTGTATCGGTCAATTTCAATTGTCATAGAACCTCCAATACGAAGGTTTGTAGGAATAAAGTTCTTTTCATCGGCTGTGTAACCAAGTTTTGGACCAAGGTTGGAGATGTTGAAACCGGCCGCCCACGATCCTGCATATTCGCCAAGTTTAATTTTGTCGGTGTAGTAACCGTTAATGTCAATGGCAAATGTTTTTCCGCTTTGAGTGGCTTCGGCGCCTTCGCCAGCTTGTCCGCCAGTTAGGTTCGATAGAATGAAACGTCCAGCCAAGCCAAGCGAAAAGTTGTCGGTTAATCGGCGGTTGTACGATGCGTCAAGTGCAAATTCATGTGGTGAGTATGAGCCAAGTGAGTTGCCTGAGTTGTCGGTAAAGTTTACGTTTCCCATGGTAAAGTATCGTAAACTGGCGCCAACTGTTTGGTTTTTGTCCATATTAACAAAGCCCGATAGGTAGGCAAGGTTCATGTCGTTTATTAGTTGACGCAACCAAGGAACATAGGTTATAGCTAAACCGTATGGTTTTTCGGCAAAAGCTAGTTTTGACGAGTTCCATGCTTGTGAATAAGCATCGGGAGTGGTTGCAACACCAGCATCGCCCATTGCTCCTGCTCGCGAGTCGGGTGCAATCATTAAGAATGTAACTGCTGTGTTTATTGCGTTTGACGAACCTTCTTGTCCAAGTACCTCGTCGTAGTTTTGTGCGAATGTTGTGCTGCACAATGCCATTAGCGACGCAAGGATTAAACGTTTTTTCATAGTAGGGTATATAAATCGCGACAAATGTATAAATATTAAACTTAACTACTTTATGTGTTATTTATTGTGTGATATGACCAATTTTGCCGATTTGTATGATTCATCATTGTTGTTGCTCACTTTTACTCGGTATATGTATATGCCGTCTTGTAATTCGGAGGTGCAAGAATTTGTGTTCCAATCTATTTGAGTTTTTGTGTTGTTGCAGTTGCCGTTTACTGTTGCAACTTTTCGGCCCGAGCAATCAAAAATTTCAATGCTAACTTTAGTGTTGCTTGCTGTTTGATTGTGGTTTATGGTAAAGGTTGTGTGTTTGTTCATAGGGTTGGGCGCGCAACTAATATTGCCTATTGCCACTGTTTCTTGCGATTTTACAACGAATGATATTTCAGCCTCCGATGGGTTGTTGTATATGTCCCAAACCTTCAGCTTTAATGTGTGTCGGCCATTGCTCAAGTTGTTTAGTCGATATTGAAGTTCTCCACAGTTTGACTGGTTGATTAAACCTTCGTAGTATTCGTTAAGTATAATTTTGTTTGATGCGTCGTTGTCAATGGTGGCTGTAATGTTGTGCCCAATTCCGTTGCCTGTGGTGTTTATTCCTGAATGGTCGAATATTCGGGCAAGCAAAAGCGGATTGTTGTTTGTAAAACCTCCATCAATAAACGTTGTGTCGTTTATAAATAGTTGTATTTCTGGGCCATCAAAGTCGCTAATTGATAGGTTGTTATTTGTTCCTCCAATTATAATATTTGACGAATAGCCGTTTGCGTCGGTTGAGTCGAAAATGGCATAAAGGCTTATTTTACCATTGCCATATGAGTAGTTAATGTCTTTAGGTGCAATGAATGACAGGTTGAAAAAACCATCTTCAACTGATGCTTTCCCATTGTAAATGATGCTGTTTTGAATTTCAAAATTGATAATAGGAGAGTCTTCGTCGTTGCCAAGTGTTGATAGTTGTCTTGGTTTGTCGTAAATAGTTGCTTGTAAAGTTCCGTTTTTGCTAATTAAATCACCATTCTTGTCAATAATGTATCCTGAAATTGTGATGGTGTCAAGAGCATGTAAAGTGTCACAAATTTCGGTTATTGCGTGCCCGTTTATTTGCGATACATAAACTTTGTTCTGCGGAATGTTGATTTTTAGAGCAGGGTCGCCAAGCAATACAAAACAGCGTTTGTTGGTTTCCGATAACCCGCCAGTATTGTTTTTTGCAATGCGCACAATGTCGCCCAAACGAAGGTTGTTGTTAAATGCGTTTTTGAAAAAATTGTTTGCCAACTCGGTGTTTCCAGAGTTGTATGCAACGCGTGACGAAGTTAGAGCGGCAATGCCTCCTCCCTCGGCGTTTAATAAGAAACATTCACATAGCGAAGTGTATTTGTGATCATCAAATCGACCTACTTCGCAACTGGCTGTAATTAGTATTGGATATTTTTCACCGTTCTTAAGTTCTTGAACCTCAGATGTTGACAAAATTGTTTCGTGGGCAATTTTACGTGGATTGCCATGTCCAATGTAACCAATAATTGAACAGCCCGAGGCAATTTGTTTTTTTATGTTTTCGTTTGCAGTAGGGTAGGTTTGTCCCGATGAACTTGACTCTTGTTTGTGCGCGTCAATATAAATTTTTGCAATGTTACATTCAGGTGCTTGCTCGCTTATGGTTGCGCTTAAAATTTCGCTTGTTCGCACAAAAACGCCATCTTCTTCGTCGTCGGCTATAAAGGCAATTGTGTTGCGCCAACTACCCAATGTTTTTCCTGATAAGTAGGCCTCGATTTTGTTTACAATTGTTTCAGCCTCATCAATGGTTGATGCGGGTAACCTACCAATACTAATATCCATTGTTCCAGTTAGTTCTCCTTCGTCGTTGTCAAGCATTCCAAAAAAATCGTCGCTTGTGTAACTTTCGGCTTCTGACTCTGATTCTGCCGATTGGTATGTTGGCAAAATGTTTTGATTGCTTTTTAATATGTTTCGGTTGTCGTAAGTGCCATCGCCAAATAATAATAAGTATTTGAAATTGACGTTGTGCTGATGTTGTTGCCTAGCAAAGTTCCTAATTGCAGCAACATCGGGAGTGCCGCCTGAAAACTCGTTGTATATTTCATCTATGCTCACAACGGCTACATTTAACTTGTCGTGGATGTGGTGTAATTTTGAAAGTCGGTTTGCTTGTTCAATAAAATTTGATGGAGCTACAATAATCATGTCGGCCGACATTCCGTGTAGATTTTGGCTACTAATTGGCCCCACATCGGTTCCATTAATAATAGGAGAGCGCAACTTGTTGGTTGAAAAGGCTACAAAACGTTGAATACTTTTGTTGGCCTCAAATGTAAAGCGACACTCTTCGTTATTTAATGTTAGTTCAACTTCTTTAGGACAAGTAACGTTGCTTATATTCCATATTTTTAAGTCCGATGCGTTGCTGATAATCACCTCGGTGCATTTGTGATTTGCCGATTGCGCATCTTGAATAAACATTTGGCGCTTATGGTTGAAAATAAGTTTTTCGCGTGCTGTTAAGCCAATGGCATCAATATAACCTTCTGATGTGTTATTTGGACTGTTGAATTTACAGTTGATTGCAATGGAGTTTTGTTTGCTACTGAAGTTGAATGTATTGCAATAATATGTTGCATATCGATATGTTGTGTAGCTATTTGGTATGTTCACATTTGCAATTTCGGCTCCGTTTGTAGTTAAAGTAAAAAATGTGGAACCTACACCATATTCTTTTCGCCCTGCAATTGCCACAAATCCACGTATTTCGGTGTCGGCTTGCAAATTATTGAAATGAAATGTGCAGTTGGTTGAGTTACCTGGAAGCATTTTGTTGCCATACCATCTTCGTCCTGATGACACAAGGTTGCATTTGTCTTCTTCAAAAAACAAATAATTGTCGTAACTGTTTGTTGTATAATCAATTTTATGTGTTGTTTTTTCTGCAATTTCAACTCTCTTGCCTTCCCCTAAACTTGATGTAAGTAGCAAATAAGTATAGTTTGAATAACTGTTTTGTGTATGGACGAATAAATTGTTTACAGAATCGTAATCGAGGGTTGTTGGTCCCTCAACAAAAAAGTACACAAAGTCGCCCGTGTTGAAAATTCCGTCGCTGCCATTTTCTACCGCAATTGGGATTTCGTTCACGTCGTCAAATGAATAGTCGTTGTTGTAAAGTGGTAAGTTTTTTCCACCGTAACTATATAATCTAACATCTTTTGGTGAGCTGATTCCTATTTTCTGTAACTCATCAAATGTGAGTTTGAAAACACCGCTAGTATCCACTTTTATTTTGAACCAATCGCCAGATTCTAATAGCGATTTATGAGCAAACGAATTGTTGCTTTGAGCCGATAGTTCAAAACAAACAGTAGAAAGTAAAAGCAAGAAATATAGCAGTTTGCGCATATATATAGATGTCGTTACAAAGCGTGTAAAAATAATAAAGACAAAATTTTCAGCAATTTTTAATATGCAACTTGCCCAACCTTGAGTTTCATAATTAAAAAATATAGAATGATTAGTCGTTTTTTTGTTGCGGTAACAATGTTCTAACACATTAATATCTACTTTTATTCCCGATATGCAAATTCGTATAGTACATCGTATTTCGCTGATTTTGATGTGTTTGTGTCCAGTTTTTATGCAAGCACAAGATGTGCCTATAAGTCAGTGGCTTAACAATGTGATGTATCAATCGCCATCGTGGGCTGGTTTTACTGGTAAACTGCGAGCAAATGCTTTCTATCGAAATCAATGGCCAATGTCTAATGCTGAATTGTCGTACGGAGGTTTTTTTGTAGATGCACCTTTAACATCTAAAGTAGGTTGTTCGGTTGGAGTAGTTGACGAAAAAAACTCTTTATATAATAACATTGATATTTCAACGGCTGGCAGTTATTTGTTAGCCATAACACGTAGCGTGCACATTTCTTTTGGAATAAAACTAGGACTTTCACAAACAAGTCTTTCGGTTGGAGAACTTGAGTTTGAAAATCCAGAAACTGTAGGCCAATCAACTTCTCCACTTCGATTTGATTCGGGATTAGGAACGTCGGTAGTATTTAATAATTGGTATGCTGTTTTAGTTGCCGACCATCTAAATCGACCATACATTGGAATTTCTGAAATAGAATCAAATAGAGTCAATGCAAAATTGACCTTCGGATTGAGTCGGATTTTTTATTGCGAAACTGGATTTAGAAAGCCACAAGTGAGCATTATTCCGAATATTTTTTACCAACAACAAGGAATCCAACAAAATTTACAACTAGGAATTATTACGCAGTATAGAGTAATAGAAATAGGCTTTTGGGGAAGAAAAGGTTTTAACAATGGACAGACTAATGCTATTATAGGGTTGGGATACAATGGTTTACATTCGCGATTAATGTATAGTTATGATGCAAATTTGTGCAAAAAAATAAAAGGAAACGGAGGCGCACATGAGTTGTCGTTGACTTGGCTTTTTGATATTGAAAAAGAAAAAAAGAAGAAAATGATAGAGTGCCCTTCTTTTTTGCATTAAAAAATATTTCATTTTGGATTTTATCTATATTTGTCAACGCAATATGATATTGAAATAAATATAAGTTTTATGAAGATTAACCTTTCAAACATTGTGGCTTGTGCGGCAGTTGCACTGTTAGCATCATGCTCACATGAAGTATCTCACACAACAGGTTGGGAGTATAACTTATCAGATAATGGCGGTTTTGAGAAATTCGTAGGCGAATACATTCAAGAAACTGGTCCTGGTTTGGTTTTTATTGAAGGTGGTACCTTTACAATGGGCCGAGTAGAACAAGACGTGTTGTACGATTGGAACAATATGCCACGTCGAGTTTCAGTTTCATCGTTCTATATGGATGAAACAGAGGTTTCAAACCTTGATTATCGTGAGTATTTGTATTGGATTTCGCGTGTGTTTAGCGAGTATCCTGAGGTTTATAAAAAGAATTTGCCAGATACATTGGTTTGGCGTCGTAAATTGGCTTACAATGAACCTTATGTTGAGTACTATTTCCGTCACCCAGCATATCAAGACTATCCAGTAGTTGGTGTTAATTGGTTGCAAGCTAATGACTATTGCGCATGGCGTACTGACCGCGTAAACGAACGCATCTTGATTAACCAAGGCTTTTTGTTGGAAGATCCAAACCAACAAGGTAGTCAAAACTTCAACACTGAGGCATATTTAGCACATCAGTATGAAGGCGCAGTTGGTTCTGAAATTGAAGACCTTGATCCAAATAAAGATTATCGTAAGGTAAGAATGGAAGATGGTATTCTTCTTCCAAAATATCGTCTCCCCACAGAGGCTGAATGGGAATTTGCAGCTCTTTCAATTGTAGGAACTTCAGTAGGTGAGCGCGTATATGAACGTAAGATTTATCCATGGGCAGGCGATGGTTTCCGTAACCCTTCTTCGTCTGATAGAGGTCGCATTATGGCAAATGCGGTTCGTGGACGTGGTGACATGATGGGTGTTGCAGGTGCTTTGAACGATAATGCAGATATTACAGCTCCTGTATTCTCATACTGGCCAAACGATTACGGTTTGTATTGCATGGCAGGTAATGTTAACGAGTGGGTTGCTGATGTGTACAGAACAATGAGCCCAAAAGATGTTGATGAATTCCGCCCATTCCGTGGTAATGTATTCAAAACATTGGTTCGTGACGAAGAGGGTAATGTGGCAGAAAAAGATAGTTTGGGTCGCCTACGTTATCGTGAGGTATCAGAAGATGAGGTTGTTGACCGCAGAAATTATCAAGGAGCCGATAACATTAACTTCCTTGATGGTGACTTTGAGTCAAGCCTTGACTATTCAAATGAAGATGCAAGCAAAGCAAGAGGTTCTCAACGTATGTACTTTAATGGTGTTGACCGCAAAGACAATAATGCAACATCGTTGGTTAGCGACCATGTGAGAGTATATAAAGGTGGTTCGTGGAGAGATAGGATTTATTGGTTGGGTGCTGGAACTCGCCGATTCCTAGACGAAAACTTGAGCCAAGACGACCTTGGTTTCCGTTGCGCTATGACTCGCGTTGGAGACTCAAAAGGAAACTAATAATTTTTTGAACTATATGAAGGTTTCTTCTCAGTAGAGAGGAAACCTTTTTTATTAATAAAGTTTGCATCTATGAACATAATGAGCACATCTGACTTATATGAGCTATTTTTAAAGTATCCTCATGTATGTATTGATAGTCGCAAGGCAACTGAAGATTCAATTTTCTTTGCATTGAAAGGTGATAAGCAAGATGGTAATCAGTATGCCAGCCAAGCTTTGGAAAAATGCCCTTATGCAGTGGTTGACGATCCTATGGTTGTTAATAGCGATCGTTACATTCTTGTTGATGATGCATTGGCTAAATTGCAAAACCTTGCTACATATCATCGTAAGCGTTTGGGGTTGCCAATACTTGCAATTACAGGAACCAATGGAAAAACAACAACAAAAGAGTTGACGGCTGCTGTTTTAAAGAAAAAATATAATGTAGCATATACTCAAGGTAATTTGAATAACCATATTGGGGTACCATTGACTTTGCTTTCAATGACTAAGGAACACGATTTTGGTGTGGTTGAGATGGGGGCTAGTCATGGTGGCGAAATTGAAAAGCTTTGTAAGATTGCATTGCCTGATTTTGGTATTATTACCAACGTTGGTAAAGCCCATATAGAAGGTTTTGGTTCGTATGAGGGAGTTAAAAATGCAAAGGCAGAATTGTATCGTTACTTGCATGATAATGATGGTTTAGCTTTTGTTAATTATGATGACGAAACGCTTGAAGATATGGAACCACCTCATAATATTTTTTATTATGGAACTAAAATCTTTACCCATTGTCAAGGATTAGTGGTTAGTTGTGATCCATTTTTGACATTTAAGTGGATACCTTCAGACGATGTTATTGATGATGAAACAGATGTTATAGACAATGATTTGTATACTGTTCATACTCAATTGTTTGGAGAGTATAATTTCAATAATGCAATGGCAGCGCTTTCTGTTGGCCGTAAATTTGGCGTTTCTGTTGCCGATATTAAGTCGGCAATTGAGAATTATATACCAACAAATAATAGGTCGCAAATAACCAAAACAGATAAGAATACATTGTTGCTTGATTGCTATAATGCAAATCCATCGAGCATGCAAGTGGCATTGCGTAATTTTGCCAAACTAACAGCTGAGAATAAAGTTTTGATGTTGGGAGAAATGCGAGAGTTGGGAGAATCTTCGGCTCGTGAGCATAGTGCTGTACTTGCTTTGGCTGAGGAACTTGGTTTTGACGATGTTTATTTAGTTGGCAAAAATTTTATGGGAGTCAATGGTTATACTGATTTTCATAGATTTGAAACTGTTGAGGATTTGATATCGCATCTTGATAAGGTGAAAATCTCACAATCAACTATTATGATTAAAGGCTCAAATGGAACACACATGATAAAAATTGTTGAAGCAAATGTATTGTAGTGTGTTACTTTATTGGTAATAAAAAAAGGAACCTTCAATTATTTGAAGGTTCCTTTTTTTGTGTATTTGATTTAGTGAGTCTTAAACTTTTTCTGCCATTTTTGCTTTGATGTAGTCTGTTGCATCACCAACAGTTTTAAAGTTTGTAGAGTCGTCAAATCGTATTTCAAACTTTGTTTCGATAGCCAAAGCAACTAGAAGCATGCAAAGCGAATCTAATCCCAAATCGGTAGAAAGAACAGTGTCTCGTGTAACGTTGCTTGTGTCAACAGTAGGCCGAATGTTCTTTATTATTGTAGCTAATTCGGTTATTATTTCTTGATCTTGCATTGTTTTATATGTTAGTTATTCCGATTTTATTGATTACGCATAACTTTCATGCTGCCAGTACGTTTAAAGTCTTCTGTGCGAATGCTGAAAGTAAGAACTTGCATGTAACTTGGTAATATGTCATTAACTTGGTCAACAATGTTGCGGAATGTGTTTTGCATTTGTTCTGGAGTTTGACCTTGTAGTAGTTCCATATTAGGAAGAATTTCAATACCAATTACTTTGTCGCCATCTTTGTCAACCTCTTTAATTAAGCAATCGCGAATTTCAGCATGTGCATAAAAGTGCTCTTCTATTGATTCGGGCGAAACGTTTTCACCGTTTTTCAAAATGATAAGGTTTTTGATGCGTCCAGTAATGTATATGTAACCATCGTTATCAATGCGAACAAGGTCTCCGGTTCTGAACCAACCATCGCTAAATGCTTGAGCAGTTTGTTTTGGGTCGCCATAGTAACCTTTGAAAATATTTTCGCCTTTGAGCCACAACTCACCGTCAACAATTTTGTATTCTTGACAAGGATAGAATTTTCCCACTGAAGTTGGGTTTGTAATGGTTTGTGCATTACCAGAAACAAGGTTAGCCGATTCTGTTAATCCGTAACCTTGAAGAAGACTTAATCCTAGTTTTTCAAATTCTTCGATAAGGCGAGGAGGGCAGTTAGAAGCTCCGCAAATAATATGTTGCAAGCATCCGCCAAGGAATCCTTTTCCTTGCATTTTTACAAGGTTTACAAGTATTTCGGCCAGTCCAGGAACCACAACCAAGCATGTTGGTTTAACAACCGGAATCATACTTACACCAGCTCGCATATCTTCGCAAGTATAAATAGTGGCACCGCAGTAGAAGCATGAAAGCAGACCGCGAATAACTCCAAAAACGTGCGAGAATGGCAAGAATGTGATATATCGATGGTCGCTTAAAACACTTCCTGGCATAAATATACCATTGTGTGAACCGCGCATAATGTTATGATGTGTAAGCATTACACCTTTTGGAACACCAGTTGTACCACCAGTAAAGAATATTGAGCAGAGCATATCGTCCATAACATTTGCGGCTGGTGTATATTGTTCTGACGTGCAATCTGTTGAATATTGACTTATGGTTACGCCTGCTTGTTTGCAAACCGACTCAAATTCAGGACGGACAAACATTGCCGAAACGTTGAATTTCATTACAGAGCCATTAAGTGCGGGACCTGCAAGTTGAGCTGGTAAGAAAATAGAAACATAGCCTAATGTTGTGATGGCAAAAAAGAGTTCAATGGCATCAAGGCTATTGCGGTCAAAAATGGCAATTTTAGAACCGCTTTGAAGGTTTAAACTTTTGATAAATGTGCGGCGGCGTCCAATACGTTCGTATAGTTCGTTGTATGTAATTGGTTGGTTTTTGTGTACTATAGCTACTTTAGTGCCATAGTCGTTTTTCATTTTTTCAAGCAGTTGAACAGTTGTTGGAACAAAGTTGAGTTTCTTTAGTTCCTCTGCTGGAATCATATCAAAGAAATAGTTTGACATAATGATGTATTATTGGTTAAACATTAGAATCGTTAAATTGTTTCTGTAGTTCTAGCATTCGTTTGCGGAGTTTGTCTGTTTCGTTGTCAATTGTTTCGGCATTAAGTCCAGTAGGTGGAAGTTGAATGTTGAACGGTGCATCGAATACTATGTGTATTTGTTTGTTGTTTGCTTTTTTGCCAATATAAACCATTACAATAGGCACGCGAGCCATAAAAGCTAACATGCTTACTCCAGAGTGAAATGGTAGTATTTCTCCATTTTTACCATGGGCACCTTCTGGGAAAATACATATTGATTCTTTGTTATTAAGCAACATCAAACTTTCGTGAATCCAAGTGGTGTCAAGTCGTTTACGGTCAATAGCCAAGCATCCACAACTGCGCAATAACCATCCTAGCATTTTGCTTTGCTCAAAACGGTCTTTTGCGGCTAAATAGTGTATTTTTTGTTTGCCGAAGAATGAACCTATCATTGCGCCATCAACGTGGCTTTGATGATTGCTTACAATGATACAAGGCATTGGCAATCCGTTTTTTATTTCGGAATTTGCAAAATGTGCACGAGGGTGGTATAAAATTTTTACAAGTACGTTTAGCAGTTTGAGTAACCAAGGCTTTCCGCTATATTTATTTGTGTTGTTTGAGGTCATTGTATTTTTATTGTGTTTTTCAAAAATAAGTACTTTTTAAACTATTTGTTGGTGTTTATCGTTCAAAGCGAGGGTTAAAAGTTAATTTATGCTTGTTGGGGTGCAGTTTTCTTGCACTTATTCTCATTAAAGTATTTAGATATGTACCAAATTGAAGCAAATAATCCTAAAAATACTGTTACAATTGAGCCTTCAAGGCCAAAAGACCCGCCTGTGAGTATATCTGGCCCCTTAAGTTTGGGTATTATAAAGCGAAAAACTTCGGTGTCGTAAACGCCTGAAACTGCAAATCCATAAACGCTTTCTTCAAACAGATTCCAAGCCCAATGAATACCAATTGGAATCCAAAGACTGCCATAATATTTAAATGTTGATGTGTATAAAAGTCCAGCTTCGAAGCCTAATGCAACGCTAGTCCAAATGGTTGCATTATCGTTCCAAAAGTGTACAATTCCAAACATAATTGCTGAAATGATTAAGGCTGGTATGTATCCAAAGCGTGCATCAATATATCTAAAGAATATTCCACTAAATAATATCTCCTCGTTTACGGCAATTATTAGGTTCATAATAAGCAAGTTAACTAGGCCGTAATGACTAAATTGATACTGATCAACTTTATAGCATCCCATCATAACTAATGTGAGTGTGCATACTGTGATGAAACAAGCTCCCAAGCCAAATCCTACAAAGATTTGTTTAATTGCTTGTGCGTTAAGCATTAATTCTGAAACTTTTCGGTGTTCAAGCAATTTGACAATTAGGTAATAGAGCCTATATATAATAAAAATTGACAAGCCGATTAGGATAGCACGAACAACTAAAAAACTAATAGAGTCTTGTGGAACAAGAATCCAACTTAAATCGGTTAAGCATTTAAGTATAACAAACGATGGTATGCAAAAGATAAAGAGCAGTAACCATTTCCAAAAAGGCATATGCTTTAGTCGGCTATTTATGTCCATTGTTTTTCTAAATTATAGTTTCTCAAACATAACATTTAGCAAATTAATTGTCAATTTGTGCAGTGTCAAAAATTGGCGAAATGAATTGTCGCTTTGGTTTTTGGTTGAAAAATGAACATAAAAAAAGCCGTTTGATTAGTCAAACGGCTTTTGGGTATTAGTTTAGGTTTAATTATTTGCTAGCATCGTATTCTTCGTTCAAGCCTTTAATAACATCGGCTGTAATGTCAAATGCATTGTTTGAGTACCAAAGAGTTGCTTTGTTCAAAATGAACTGATACTTTTCTGGGGTGTTGTATTTGTTAATGTACGCCGAAATTTTTTCGTACAAGGTTTGGTTCATTTGGGCTTGCTCAGCATTCAATTGTTGAGAGTAACTAGCCTCAAGACGTTGAAGTTCTTCTTGTTTTTTTATCAAACGTTGTTGTTCTTCTTCGGCACGTTGTTGCGAAAGAAATACTCCTTTTTGCAATTTGTCTTGAAAAGCTTCAGCTTCTTTTTGGAATCGAGCACCTTCTTGTTCAAGCTTTGATTGCATATTGGCATATTTTTTTGAAATAGCAGCATTTAGTTCTTCGGCTAGTTTATAGGTAACAAGAACTGAGTCGATGTTGATAACTGCAATGTTTGAAACTACTGTGGTTGAGTCGTTTGCGGCAACGTTTGCGGTTTGAGTGCCCGATTGTTGGCAGCTAGTGAACATGGTTGCAAATGCAATAAGAGATGCGAAAATGAGATTACGTTTCATAAAATTTATCTTTTCTAGTGTTTTTAATATTTCGATGCCAAAAGTATCATATTTAATAAGCAAAACACGTTTGGCTTTCTTTTTTTCAATAATCAAATTATGCTTGTTTCTTTTTCCAAACAATGAATATAATTAGCAATGCTGCCGATGTTGCCACACTCAATATGCACGATAGTGTGTAGTTTAGAGCCAAACACTCGGGCGAAGCAAAGAAATAAGCAGCGCATACTGCTGTCATAAACAAACCTGGAACTAGTGTTATAAAGTAGTTTTTACCAGCTTTTGCAAGGAAAACGGTAATAGCCCAAAATGTAAAGATTGACAATGTTTGGTTAAACCAACCAAAGTAGCGCCAAAGAACAGCAAAATCGACAAGCATAAGCACAGCCGAGCATGCAAATATTGGTAGCGAAACCGACAAGCGTCGCCAAACGCTGTTTTGGTTAACGTGAAGAATGTCGGCTGTAATAAGGCGAGCGGTGCGAAGTGCAGTGTCGCCCGATGTGATAGGAGCTGCAACAACGCCCAGTATTGCCAATACGGCACCCACAGAACCCATCCAATTGTTACAAATAAAGTTTACAACTTTAGCAGGGTTGCCTAAACTTTGAAGAGTCTCGTAATTTCCATCGGCATATTTGATGGCTGCTGCTGCCCAAATTAAGGCTACAAAACCTTCGGTTATCATTGCACCATAAAAGGCAATGCGGCCATTTTTTTCGCTTGTAAGACAACGTGCCATCATTGGGCTTTGGGTTGCATGAAATCCGCTTATTGCACCGCATGCAATGGTAATGAACAAGAATGGGAAAATGGGCAGTTTGTTTGGATGGTGACTACTGAATGCGTCGGTTATTTCGGGCAACGAACCATTTTGGGTAAAGATGCCAAAGCAAACGCCTACTGCCATAACAAGTAATGCAACACCAAAAATAGGGTAGATGCGACCAATAAGTGTGTTGATTGGTAGCAGAGTGGCCAAAATGTAGTATGCAAAAATAACAATGCACCAAAATGTTTTGGTTCCTGCAAATCCCCAACTAGTGCCAGTCATACTCTCAAGAAGCCCAGCAGGGGTGGTTACAAACACAGCTCCAACCATAATCATAAGCAACAATGCAAAAATGCGCATCGTTTGGCGTATGCCTGTGCCAAGTTCGTCGCCAACAATTTCTGGCAACGATGCACCGCCTTTGCGTAGCGAAACCATTCCCGAAAGGTAGTCGTGAACTGCACCGCCAAAAATACAACCTAGCACAATCCACAAGTAGGCTGCTGGTCCAAACAAAATACCGCCTATTGCGCCAAAAATTGGTCCAGTTCCGGCAATGTTCAAAAATTGGATAAGAAACACTTTCCACAACGGCATGGGCATAAAGTCAACGCCATCGTTTTTGGTGTATGCTGGCGTTGCGTCGTTGCTTACGCCAAAAATCTTTTCAACCATTGCGCCGTAAAATACATAACCCAATATAAGCGCAACAATAGCTACTACAAAAGTTATCATTTATGTGTGTGTTTAGTTAAAATATAAACGGTTGATTAACAGGTTTTTGTGTTGTTTGTGCATGCCAATAAACCATTTGCGCTAAGGTAGAAAGATTAGAATTGTTTGTTAGGTTTACTTTTTATTTTTCGCACGCGCTTTTGTTGTTCTAAAAAATGAAATTGTCCCAATAGTAGATTAATAAAACGGCTTTTTTATGCCGATTTTGCAACCAAAATGCCCACTTCGTATAGCAAATAAATGGGTAGCGAAACAACTGTGAGTGTGAAAATGTCGGCTGTGGGAGTAATAATAGCTGCAACAACTAAAATGATTACTATGGCGTGTTTGCGATATTGACGCAAAAAATTGGCGCTTACAAAACCAAGTTTTGCAAATAGCCAGCATAGTATTGGTAATTCAAACATTATGCCCATCAAAAAGCACAACATTAGCATAATATCAATGTACGATTGAAGCGATATTAGATTCTCAACTCTTGCATCGACTTGGTATGTGCCTAAAAATCTGAATGTTAGTGGAAATATTAACCAGTAGGTTATAAATACTCCAAGCATAAACATAATGTATCCGAAACTAACAACGCGTAATGAGTACCGGCGCTCGTTGGTATATAGTGCGGGCGATACAAAACGAAAAAGTTGGTAAAGCGCGTAGGGTAGAATTACCAAAAAACCTACCGAGAACGCCATTTTTATGTGAATGATGAATTGGTCGGCTAATTGTGTGTTTATTAGCGAGATATTAAAATTAGTTGCTTGACCACTGCTACCAAAAATGGCAGAAAGTTGGTCAAGCAAACGGTATGTTACAAACGAGCAGTTTTGTGGGGCAAGAATTAGCGCAAACAACGCATCTTTAAAAGCAAAGGCTACAATGCCTGCTGCTAAAGTGGCAACAACCACGCGCATGATGCACGTGCGTAGTTCGTCTAAATGGTCCCAAAATGTTTGTTCTTGCATTATTTTTCAGGCTCGTTTTTTGAGTCGTCGGTTCCGTTCATTCCGTCTTTGAAACTGCGAACGCCTTTGCCAAGCCCTTTCATTAGTTCTGGTATTTTTTTGCCACCAAAAAGTAGTAGCACTACCAATGCAATGAAAATGATTTCGGGCAATCCTAAGCCCATAAAAAGAGGTGTCATAATTGTAATTTGTTAGTCAAGTTTTATGTTCTATAAATTTATTTTCAGGCCTCCCATAAATGTTGCTTTTGGCATAGGAAACCCTGCGTATGTTTCGTATTCTTGGCCAAGTAGGTTTTCGCCATTTACAAAAACCGATAGGCATTTGGTAATTTGATATTTTGCTCTTGCGTTCCAAAGAACAAATTCTTCGGTTTGTATGTTTTCTTTTAAAACTGATGTATAAAGTCCAGCAACGTACTGAATACTAGTGCTTAACCATAGTTTGCCAATGCTGTATTCTGCATTTAGGTTAAGTTTGTGTTCTGGGGCCGAAATTACAGGATTCTTCATGTGCAGATAACTATAGTTTCCGCTAAACTGTAGATTTTGTGTAGCCTGAAAAGCTGCCGACACTTCAACTCCGCTGTTTTTTACTTCGCCTGAGTTTATGTTTTTGTTTTTGCCATCAACTTTTGCGGTAACAATAAGATCTTTTCCGTCAATAAAGAATAAGTTGATGCCATAGCGTAGGCGGTTATTTAAAATCGATTGGTTGTATGCCAATTCGTAGTTTATCAAACTTTCGGGGTTTAAATCGGGGTTTTGAGGAGGAAACATATACATCTCCTTAATGGTAGGATTGCGAAAGCCTTTGCCAACCGATGCTTTTAGTTCAGCATTGGCAATTAAGTGCATAGCTAAACCAATTTGCGGAATTACTTCGTTGCCGCATTGTGAGTGATGGTCGAAACGTACACCAGCGTTTGCGGTTACAAACGTTGCAAAATCTTGACGTACATCAATGTAGCCGGCCACATCGGTAAATGCTTTGTCAACAATTGGTGCCTGATGGTGGTTTGCTATACTATCGTTCCAAGCTTCTCCTGCGATACGTTGATAGTCAAAGCCAACGGTTATTCGGTTGCTTGGTATTAGCATCAAACTTTGGTAAACCGAAATGCCCATCATTTTGTCGTTCGATTTAAAGTGGTATGCGCGAGGACTTCCACCTTCGTTATAACCGTCGTCAATGTCGTGATTTCCCCAGTTGAAAAATGCGCTCACAGCTCCAGTTGTGTTGGCGTATTTGTTTTCGGCTACCACTTGGGTCTCGCCACGAGTTATGTGCATGTCGTTGTCAATCAGAGGCTTTGTTGTTGGGCCCGGGTTCGAAGAGTTAAAGTGGGTAATGTTTACATCGGCGCTTGCATTCCAGTTTTGGCTGAAGTTGTAACCAACTTTGGCAAAGCCAGTTAATTGGTCAAAATCCATGTTTTGGCGGTGACCATCGGTTTGGCTATATCCTGCACCCACATGGCTGCTAAACTTGCCGTGGCGAATGGTGTTGTTTGCATCGGCAATAAGTGTTCCGTACGAACCGCTTTGAACACTGATGCTGCTATAAATTGTGTCGGTTTGCTGTTTGCGGGTTACAATATTAATAACGCCGCCCATGGCGTTGCTGCCGTAAAGTACCGAAGCTGGACCGCGCAGAACTTCAACTCGTTCGGTTGAAAGCGATTGGTAGGCATCGGCAAGTGGATGTCCCATTAGTCCGGCATATTGTGGGTGCCCGTCGATAAGCACAAGCAATGCAGTGTTTGGCGAGTTTCCAATTCCGCGCAACGACATATTGCCGGCTGCGTTTGTTGAAACTCCGTAGCCAAGCATTCCGCGGCTTGTGCTGAAAAATCCGGGAACTTGTTCGGTTAGCGTTGATAACAAATGTTGGCGTTGTGCTTTTTCAATTGTCGAACGGTTTATTGTACTGATTGTGAATGGAATATGGCGAATATCGGTAGCTATGCGGGCTCCGGTTACCACAACTTCGTCAATATTTACTGAATCGGTATGAGTTTGAGCTGATAATGAGGTGTTTAGCATCATTAATGCTGATGCCAAAAGAACAATTTGCTTCATCAGTTACTTGGTGTTTAGGTTTTTAATAATTACATATCCACCTAAAACCTGAATAAGCATTCCAGGCCAGCCAAGTTTAAAATCTTGCAAAGCCGATGCAAACGAACTTGTGATAGCAAATTCAAACACACCACCAATTATTTGGTAAATTGCCACAACAGCAACCATAAGCATTAGGCTAACTTTTTGTGTGCGAGCGGCTATTAAACTTGCAGCAGCAACCAATAGAGCCGATTTTATTAAAATGATTGGCAACGATGCAGTTGGAGGCATTCCAAAAAGTAAGTTGTTAATCAATGGTGATGCAATTGCAGTTAACAAACCTACGCGCCAACCATATTTGTACGATGCTACCAAGGTGAAGAAATAAATTGGTAGCAGAATAAGTCCGCCTTGGGGGATTAGGTGGCACATTTGAGGCAATACAATGTTGCCAACTACAAACAATGTTGCAAAAATGTAAGTGCGTAATTCGTTGAAATTCAATGCGTAGAGCTTTGTAGAATTTGTATTCATGGTACTTTGTTTTGGTTTGATGGCAAAGATAGAATTTTGAGTTTACAAACATTTCAATACTCCTGAACTTTGAGCGATTAGTGTTGCACAAAATGTTCAATTGAAGAAAAACGAAAAGGCAGACTAATTAGCCCGCCTTCGGTTTGTTTTTAATAATCAATTAGTTACAACTTAATTTCAATGCCTGCAAATGCTTGTATTCCAGGTTGAGGAATGTTGCCGTAGTCGTAGTAAAGTTTGTTTGTAAGGTTAGTGCATTCGGCATAAAAATTAACGCGTTTTTCTTGCCATTGAAGTTTAACGTCAAGTAGGGCATAGGGCTCGTAATCAACAAGTTGACCAGTGCTTTTGCCATCGTTGTATTTTATGTAGCTGCCCATTCGTTGTTGCCAGCGCACTGTCCATTCGGCGGTTAGGTTGCGCCAAATATTGTGGTTTAGTGTACCAACAAATTTGTGGCGCAAGTATTCAAGCGCGTAGTTGCTTTTGTAAATTTTCTGGTCGTCGTGGCGGGTTTGGTTTATAAAGGTGTAGCCCAAGCCGATGCTTTGTAAACCGCACCATTTGCGCAAGTTTATGTTCACATTGGTTTCAATGCCACAGTTTGTTAGTTCAAAACCTGTGCTATGAAAAATGTCGTCTTCGTGGTACATAACCCAGTCAATCATGTTGCGGCCTTCGCACCAAAAGCCTTGTACCTGTGCGCTTATGTTGCCGCCAAACCATCGTGCACCAATTTGTGCAGTTGAAGTTTCTTCGGGTTTTAAACCAACGTTGCCTTGGTTGGTTGGACTTTTGTAGTACAAGTCGGTAAAGGTTGGCATGCGCAAAGCCATGTTCCAGTTTGCATAAATGCGCCAAGCGTTTGTTGGTCGGTATGCTACGTCAATGCCGGGATAAATGTTCAGTTTGTTGTCAAGTGCCGAATTCATGTTTGCCACAGCGCCAACACTGATGGTGAATTTTTGTAGCAAAATATTGTGTTCGGCATAAATTGATATGTTGGTGCGATTGTCTTTGCAGGTGTATTTGCGTTCGTCTTCGCCATAAATGGAGACAAATTTGGTGGAGTCGAGCGGACGACCAAGGTTGGTCGATAAAATACCTTCGCTTCTAAATTCAGAACCAATGGCTGTGCGGCCTGCAAGCCAATCAAAGTGTGCGTTCAAATTAAGTCCGTACACATCGGTACGGTGAAAATTTTCGGCTGTGTGCGTGTTGCGTATAAGTTGAAAATGGTCGGTTGTGCGGTTCCAATATACGCCAGGCGAAAAGTGTATTTTGCCTTTTGTTTCGGCTTTGGCACTAACCAAAAAACGGCGGTTTGCCTCCCATTGGTTTGGGTAAGCTGCCGAATAAAAAGTGTTTGCACCATATTTTTGGTTGCTCAAGCCTGCTTGAATGTTAATGTTTGCCAAACTTGTGCCAATGTTGCTACTGTAGAACGCGTTAAGCCTATCAAAATCGCTATTTTGGCGAGCGCCATCGCTGCGGTTGTAACCAACCGACAAACGGTTGTCGGCTTTTGAGGTAGAGTAGTTGGCTGCAGCAGATGCGCCAAAAGTCCCATGGCTACCACCTCTTACGCTTGCCGATGCGTGTGGCACCGAATCGGTTTTTGTTACAATGTTTATGGCTCCCGAAAATGCTGAAGTGCCAAACAAACGAGCGGCTGCACCTTCAACTATTTCGATGCGTTCAATGTCGTGTGTGTTTACTGGAAAATCGGCGGCTAGGTGTCCGGTGTGAGGATTGGAAATGTTAACACCGTTTAGCAGAATGCAAATTTGGTCAAATGTTCCGCCGTGAATGCTAATGTCGGTTTGAATGCCCATTTCGCCGCGTTGGCGAACGTCAATACCTACTGCGGTTTTTAGTAAGTCGTTGACCGAATGCGCAGGCGCGGTCTCAACTTTTTTGGCAGTAATTAGGTTTACTTGTCGGCTTGTTAAACCTTGCGACAATGGTGCGCGACTGCCTACCACATCCACTTCGCTCAATTCAACTTCGGTTGTTTCGTCATCGGCACTTTGCATTGCTTGTGGTTGCTGTGCCAAGGCCTGTTGTAGGCTTACTCCGCCCAACATGGCCACGCTCAAAACGCCTATTCGTACTTCTCTGCCGAGACTGCTGAACAAGGCGTAGGCTTTCCTACTATATCTTCGGAAAGTCAAGCTTCTGTTTTGTTTAATATTTTGTTTCATAATGCCTTTGTGTTGAGCTAAAATCGTGCCAAATTGGTTGGCTCTCTTTGCTTATGATTGTTTCTGAACAAATAACTTATTAACTACTTATTATCAAACTATGCATCCGATTGCATTTTTGCCCACTTTTGCCAAAAAACTAACTATTGTAATATATGAAACACTTCTTATCAACAATGTTGTGCATGGCATTTAGCTGCACAATGTGCTTTGCTCAATTTAACGGCGCCCAAACTGGCGAAATACTGAATGATTATTCGTCGATGAAAAACATTAATTATGTTGGCGATGGAAAAGAGTATCACAACTGCGACATTTACTATCCAAACGATGGTAAAGAAAAGCATCCAGTGCTTATTCATATATATGGTAGCGCGTGGAGCAGCAACAATAGTAAAGACCTTGCCGATCTTGGAACCATTGGCAAAACAGCTTTGGAGAATGGTTACATTTTTGTTACTCCAAATCATCGTAGTTCGTCTGATGCGCAATGGCCAGCACAAAGCCACGACATAAAAGCTTGTATTCGTTATATTCGTGGTAATGCCGAAAGTTTAGGCGTTGACACTTCGTTTATTGCCATTTCTGGATTCTCAAGTGGTGGCCACCTTGCTTCGGTTATGGGAACATCGCGCAACGGCAAAGTGTTTAAGTATGCCAATGAGGAAATGGACCTTGAAGGTTCGTTGGGCGAATACACCATGTGCTCGTCAAGTGTTGATGCTGTTTGCGATTGGTCGGGGCCTGTCGATTTGCTCGATATGCAATGCAACAAACGTTACACCGACAACAAAACTCAAGTGATGGAGATGCCTCAAATGGAAGAAAATCTTGTTGGTTGCAAAAAATCAGAATGCACCGACAAATTCCACCTACTTAACGCTCCAACTTTTATCGATCCTACCGATTGCCCTTTTATGTTGGTGCATGGCGCATCAGACAATGTAGTACCACAATGCCAAAGCATTGAGTTTAACAACAAACTACAAGATGCTGGCGTTTATACCGAATTCTACACTCACAGCGGCGGCCACTCTGTAAATAGCGATTTTACCGACGAAATGGTTGCCTTTTTGGGTAAAGCGCAAACCATTAAACAAGCGCAAGTAAGTAGCACAGTGGCGTTTGACCATCGCGAAAACTTCCACGTTTACATTGCCATAGGCCAATCAAACATGTGGGGCAATGCCAAAGTTGTTTCAGACGATAAACAAACTCACGACCGCATAACCATGATGAGCACTGCCAACAGCCGCGGCAACGTGGGCGAGTGGATTCCTGCTGTTCCTCCAATGTGTGCTCCAAGTGCAGGCTACTCGTTGGCCGATAACTTTATCCGCGAAATGGCAAAACGAACCCCCGATTATGTAACTACCGGTATAATTCCAGTTGCTATAGCAGGTACAAGTTTCAAAATTTTCGATCCCGAAATGTGCGACGAGTACTTGTCTGAGTCTGCTGATTGGTTGAAAAACATGGCGGCCGAATACGATTCAAAACCATACGAACGCATTATTGCTTGCGCTAAAAAAGCACAACAAACGGGCGTTATTAAAGGCATTATTGTTCACCAGGGCGAAACCGATAACATGAATCAAGAATGGCTCACTTGGGTTACTAAATTCTACAACAACGTGTGCGCCGATTTGAACCTTGACCCTGACAAAACCCCAATTCTTGTTGGTCAAATGGTTCCAAACGGATCATGCCAAGGTCACAATAGTGTAATGGCCAATTTGCCAAACTACATTAAAAATTGTGCAGTAGTTCAGTCATCTGGTTTACAAAGCGAGAGCGACAAACTGCACTTTACTCACGATTCGTACACCCAAATGGGCAAACGTTATGCCGACGAAATGTGCAATCTGCTCGGATTTAAAGGATTATACACAATTCCTTCAACCCCATACAAAGGTCAACGAACAACACTACCGGGCAAAATTGAGGTTGAAAACTACGACGAAGGTGGCAACAACATTGCTTGGTACGATGCAACTTCGGGCAACTCCGACGAGCAATATCGTTCCGATGATGTTGACATTAGAAAAGAGGGCAGCGACTACGTGGTTACCAAAGTTAAAGCTGGCGAGTGGATGAAATACTCTGTTACAAGTAGTTTGCATGCAGCTTACTATTTGTCGGCTCGTGTTGCTTTGCCTGCCGATGTAAACAAAGCCAAACTCACAGTGTTGATTGATAATCTTACTCCTTTAAACGTTACCATTAATAAACCTGAAGATGCAAACGGTTTCTTTGAACTATCGTTTGACAAAAAACTAACTTGGATTGCAAAAGGCGACCACGAGATAACTATAACCGCCAGCACCGACGGACTTGAAATTGACTGGATTCAACTGACAAAAGAAAAATTGTCATTTGGCAACGATGCAATTGGAACCGTTGAGGCAAGCAAATTTGCAATAGTGCCAAACCCAGCATCAACAATCATGTCAGTTTATGCCGAAACTGAAGTTAACTTGGTTGAAGTTTACAACACCGTTGGCGCTTTGGTTCTTAAAACAACTGAGGCAACTGGCATCAACATATCAGATTTGCCAAGCGGAGTTTACTTTGTAAAAGTTAATTCAATGGTTGAGCGTTTGGTTATAACAAAATAACAAACCGCCAAAAAAACACTAAAAGGCTAGGGCAGTGCTCTGGCCTTTTTTGTTCCTACGTGAAACACTTTTTTGCAGTGCGCAACAAAGTTTGCGAGTTTTCGTTGTTATATTCGCAAAAACCAAAAACATAGATTTCAATGGACGAAATTCGCCAAATAGATGTAGAAACTGAAACTCAAAATCTTGAAAATCAGTTTGTGTCATTATTGTCGCGATACGACGAGGCAAGCATAGCCAAAATTGAGAAAGCGCGTAATGTTGCAAAAACCGAATTAAGCGACATTTTTCGCGACACTGGCGAAACTTCATATATGCACTCGTTGCGCGTAGCAATAATCGCAATTGAGGAAGTTCATCTTGGCGCCGTTTCAATTATTGCAGCTCTTTTGCACGAAGTAAACGAAACCAAAGCCGATAACTTGCAAATTATTGAGCGCGATTTTGGTAAAGACGTGGCATTTAGCATCAGCGAGATGCAAAAAATTAGTCGTCTTAAAACCGAAAAACTATCACTAAACAGCGAAAACTACATCTCGCTAGTGTTAAGCATTACTAGCGATGTGCGCGTTATTTTGCTCAAACTGGCCGATTCGCTTGAAAAAGTACGAACCATAAAAGGCTACACACCTAGCCGTCAACTCAAAATAGCACAAGAGGTTCGCTTGCTTTACGGCCCCATTGCTCACCGCTTGGGATTGTACAGTGTAAAAACCGAAATGGAGGACATATCGCTTAAGTACATTGAACCTGAAATGTATTTTAGCATAGCGCGACAACTTAAAGACACAAAGGCAAAACGCGAACAATACATTCAAGAATTTAAAAATTCGATTAACGAAACGCTACAAAGTCGTGGCTACACCTACGAAATTAAAGGAAGGCCAAAATCGGTTAACTCAATCTATAACAAGATTAAAAATCAGCATGTTGACCTTTCGGGCATCTACGACTTGTTTGCCATTCGCGTTATTTTAGACAACGTGCCCCCTGAGCAAGAAAAAGACGCATGTTGGAGCGTTTACAGCATCATTACAAACATATACACACCCAATCCAAAACGCTTGCGCGACTGGATTACCACACCGCGACCAAGCGGTTACGAGTCGTTGCACACAACGGTAATTGGTCCGGGGCAACATTGGGTAGAGGTTCAAATTCGTACTCGTCGCATGGACGAAATTGCCGAAAAAGGAAATGCCGCACATTGGAAGTACAAAGAAACTGGTAAAGACAAAGATTTGAGCCACGACGAGTGGTTGCGTAACATTCGCGATATTCTTGAACAGAAAGACCACGAGATACTCGACAACGAGATGAACCAAACTAGCGAGGTAAAATCACAATCAATCTTTGTTTTCACTCCGCAAGGCGACATTATTAAACTGCATGCAGGCGCCACCGTGCTCGATTTTGCATACTCAATACACTCAAACCTTGGTAACACTTGCACTGGTGCGCGCGTAAATGGCGCCATTGTAAACATTCGTTATCAACCACAAAATGGCGAAACACTTGAGGTTTTAACATCGAAAACGCAAAAACCTAAACTCGAATGGCTCGATATTGCTGTTAGCACTCGCGTTAAACAACGCATTCGTCGTGCAATAAACGAGGAGATGTTTGGTCAGGCCGAAATGGGCAAAGAAATACTTGAACGTAAAGTGTCGCAACTTAAACTTGAGTTTAACGACCAACTTATTCTAAAAATGACAACGCACTTTAAGTACAAACGTGCGCTTGACTTTTATCAAGATATAGCCGACGAAAAGATTGACGTTCAGGCAATTCGCGAGTATTTAATAAACGGACTTAATGCCGAAACAGAACAACATGTAGTTGAAGAACCAAAGGCTGGCGAGTTTGTTCAACAAGATCGCGAGTCGCATGCCGATGGTTGCTTAATTATAGATAAAGACCTAAACAATGTTGACTTCAAATTGGCTCGTTGTTGTCACCCAATTCCTGGCGACTCTATTTTTGGATTTGTTACAGTCGATCGCGGAATACAAATTCATCGTCAAGGTTGCCCAAACGCAAAAGACCTTTTTGCGCGTTTCCCATACCGCATTGTCAAAGCCCGTTGGAACAACGACGATGGTCAACAATCGTTTGAAACTGAGATGATTGTGACAGGCGTTGACCGTGTAGGCATAGTGAATCACATTTCGGAGGTAATAACCAAAAGCGATAAAGTAAACCTACGCTCAATCAACATCAATTCGCGCGATGGAATTTTTAAGGCAAACATTTCGGTGCTCATCAATAGTGTAGAACAACTTGATGTGCTGCTTGCCAACATTAGCAAAATAAAAGGTGTGCTTAAAGCTGCTCGCTCCGATAAGTTTTAAGTTGATACTGCCTTTGGGCTAAATCTTTGGATTGCCAAATAACCTGCCAAAGGTTTACATTGGCTTAGTAGTACGTAAAACTCGTATGGTGATTGTAAAAAAATAAAAAAGTTGTTGCACAAAAAAGAATCACACTTACATTTGCATCGCTTTAAAAAAACAAAATGAATCTATTGAACAACAAATATTGGTGGCGCCGCTCAAGACAACAATAGTCGTGAGTAGCTACCGTGTTCAAATAAATTAACATATAAGAAAGGCCGGCCGTGAATCACGACAGGCCTTTTTTGATTTTAGCACATAACGAAAAAAATAACTGATATGAACAACTACGAAATTGATGAGAAAGGATTTTACGGCGAATTTGGCGGAGCCTTTGTTCCCGAAATCTTGCAAAAAAATGTAACCGAACTGCAAAACTGTTACCGTCAAATAATGGAAAGCGACGAATTTAAACAAGAATTTCACGCTCTTTTGCGCGATTATGTTGGTCGTCCAAGTCCATTGTACTATGCAAAACGAATGAGCGAAAAGTATGGCTGCAAACTATACTTAAAACGCGAAGATTTAAACCATACTGGTGCTCACAAAATAAACAACTCGCTAGGCCAAATTTTGTTGGCAAAAAAGATGGGTAAAACCCGCATTATTGCCGAAACTGGCGCAGGACAACATGGTGTGGCAACAGCAACAGCATGCGCACTTATGAATATGGAGTGCATAGTTTATATGGGTGCAACCGATGTTGAACGCCAGCGCCCTAATGTTGAGCGTATGCGCATGCTTGGTGCTACTGTGGTGCCTGTACAAAGCGGCAACAAAACTCTGAAAGATGCTTGCAACGAGGCCATTCGCGACTGGTGCTGCAATCCAAAAAATACATTCTACATTGTAGGTTCTACAATGGGACCACACCCTTATCCCGATTTGGTAGCAAAGATGCAGAGTGTTATTTCAGAAGAAATAAAATGGCAGATTAAAGAAAAAGAAGGCCGCGACTATCCCGATTATTTAATGGCTTGCATTGGCGGAGGAAGCAACGCTGCCGGAACCATTTATCACTACATGAACGACGAGCGTGTGAATATTGTTCTTGCCGAGGCTGGTGGCTTGGGTGTTGAAACAGGACAAACTGCAGCATCGCTCAACTGCGGTACAATTGGAGTGCTACACGGTAGCAAAATGTTTGTAATGCAAACCGACGACGGCCAAATTATTGAACCATACTCAATTTCGGCTGGACTCGATTACCCCGGAGTTGGCCCAATGCACTGCAAAATGTTTCAAGATGGTCGTTCAAAAGTCCTTCCAATTACCGACGACGAGGCTCTTGCTGCAGCTTTTGAACTAACTCGCATGGAGGGCATTATTCCAGCCCTTGAAAGTGCTCATGCTTTGGCCATTTTGCCTCACATGAAGTTTAAAAAAGACGATGTGGTGGTACTTACCGTTTCCGGTCGTGGCGACAAGGATATGCAAACTTATTTGAAGCACATGCATAAACAAGATTAAGTTGAACCGCAAATTTTACTCACAATGACACGCATTAAAGAACTTTTCGATAAAAAACAAAACGACATACTCTCGGTGTACTTTACATCGGGATTCCCAAACTTAAACGACGCTCCACATATTATTAAGGCTTTGGCCGATGGTGGGGTAGATATGATTGAAATTGGTATCCCTTTTTCCGATCCTTTGGCCGATGGCCCTGTAATTCAAAATAGTAGCAACATTGCGCTTAAAAATGGCATTAGCCAAAAATTGCTTTTTGAACAACTAAAAGACATTCGCAAAACAGTTAACATTCCGCTCATTTTTATGGGTTACATTAACTGTACATTGCAATATGGCTTTGAAAACCTATGCAAAAAAGCAGTAGAACTTGGCATCGATGGCTTAATTATTCCCGACCTTCCGTTTGAAATTTACAAGAACGAATACAAGTCGATTGTTGACAAATATGGTCTTGACTTTATTTTGCTAATCACTCCAGAAACTCCCGAGTCTCGCATTCGTGAGATTGACGAAATAAGTTCAGGTTTTATTTATATGGTGTCGAGCGCAAGCACAACTGGTGCACAAAATTCGTTTAACGACGAAAAACAAGCCTATTTCAACCGAATTAAGCAAATGAACCTTAAAAACCCAACATTGGTTGGTTTTGGTGTGTCAAACAAAGCAACCTACGATGCTGCTTGCGCAAATGCTCGCGGAGCTATCATTGGCTCGGCTTTCATTAAGAGTTTGCAAGAAAACCCAACTATTGAGCAAGCTGTAAGCTCGTTAATTAAAAAAGTTAAGGAGTAAGATTATGAATTACAAGTATCATACTGCTACACAAACACTTATGGGCGACTTGCATACGCCCGTTGAAACATATCTTAAAATTCGCGACAACTATCCACAAAGCGCTTTAATGGAGAGTAGCGATTACCATAGTGGCGAAAATAGCCGCTCGTTTATTGGTATGGAACCAATTGGTAGCGTGGCAATTAGCCATGCTAAAGCTGTGCTAAAATTCCCCAATGGCGAGTCGGTTGAGCACGATGTGAATCACCAATATCGCTCAGAGCATGCTATTAACGAATTTTTGAACCATTTTTCGGTTGATGGCGATGCCGCAAATTATTGTGGTTTATATGGTTACACCACTTTTAATGCTGTGCGCTACTTTGAAGACATTAACGTAAAAGACAGTACTGCTGCTAAAGACGACGCTCCCGATATGCTTTACATTTTGTACAAATACGTTATTGTGTTCGATAGTTTTCGCAACCAAATGATGGTGGTTGAAATGCTTGCTGATGGTGAGCAAAGTTCGTTAATCAACATTGTTAATGCCATTCGTAGCGGCAACATTACCGACTACAAATTCCGCGCAGTTGGCGAAACAACCAGTACTCTTACCGACGACGAGCATCGCGAGAATATACGCCGAGGCATTGCACATTGCTTGCGTGGCGATGTGTTCCAAATTGTTCTTTCGCGCCGTTTTTGCCAAAAATACGAGGGCGACGACTTTAAACTCTATCGCGCGTTGCGTAGCATCAACCCAAGTCCATACTTGTTCTACTTCGACTTTGGCGGATTCCGCATCTTTGGTTCAAGTCCTGAAACTCACTGCCGCATTGAGGGCAAGCAAGCTTACATTGACCCAATTGCAGGAACAACCAAGCGCACCGGCAACCCTGAACAAGACGCCAAAAACGCACAATATTTGCACGACGACCCAAAAGAAAATGCTGAGCATGTTATGCTAGTTGACCTTGCCCGTAACGATTTGAGCCGCAACTGCCACAACGTGCATGTTGAAAAATACAAAGAGATGCAATACTATAGCCACGTTATTCACCTTGTGAGCCGCGTAACTGGTGAACTTGACGAAGGCGCCGATCCTATAAAAGCATTTATCGACACTTTCCCAGCTGGTACATTGAGCGGTGCGCCAAAAGTGCGAGCAATGCAGCTTATAAGCGAGTACGAACCACATAACCGTGGTGCTTACGGCGGTTGCATTGGCTTTATTGGGTTAAACAAATCGTTAAATCAGGCAATTACCATTCGCACATTTGTAAGCCGCGGTGGCGAACTATGGTTCCAAGCAGGCGGTGGCATTGTGGCAAAAAGCGATGTTGAGTACGAGTTGCAAGAGGTAAACAACAAACTTGGTGCTTTACGTAAAGCCATTGGTGTTGCCGAAACTTTTTAACAAGTAACGAAAGATTTAAAACGATAAACTGATTATGAAACAGATAGTTATAATAGATAATTACGATTCGTTCACCTACAATCTTTCGCATCTTGTGAAAGAACTTGGTGCCAATGTAACCGTTTACCGCAACGACCAATTTGAACTAACTGACCTTGAAAAATTCGACAAGATTATACTCTCGCCAGGACCAGGCATTCCTTCAGAGGCAGGTTTGCTTATGCAAGTAATTAAAGCCTATGCTGGTAAAAAACCAATACTTGGCGTTTGTCTTGGGCATCAAGCCATTGGCGAAAGTTTTGGTGGCAAGTTGGTTAACCTTTCCGATGTTTTTCATGGTGTGCAAACCCCCGCAAAAATTGTAGCCGATGATTACATTTTTGCTGGTCTTGGTTCTGACATTCAAGTTGGTCGCTATCATTCGTGGGTTGTCGATGCTGACAGTTTCAAAGCTACCGACCTTGAAATAACCGCCACAAGTAACGAGGGACAAGTAATGGCTCTACGTCACAAAACTTACGACATTCGCGGCATTCAGTTTCACCCCGAAAGTGTGTTAACTCCCGAGGGTAAAGTGATGATTGGTAATTGGTTAGAGCATTAAACGTTTGCTTTTTGCAACATCATATAAATAGATAAAAAGTTTGAACTAATAAATAAATACAACCATGAAACAGATATTACAACGTCTTGTAGCAAAAGAGATTCTTTCGCAAGAAGATACAAAACAAATAATGGTGAACATCACCAAAGAGCAATATTCTAACGAACAAATTGCCGCTATGCTTGGTATGATGCAAATGCGCGGTGTTTCGGTTGACGAACTTTTGGGCTTTCGCGAAGGTTTGCTCGAAACTGGTAAACCTGTCGATTTGAGCGACTACAACACCATTGACATTGTTGGTACTGGTGGCGACGGTAAAAACACCTTCAACATTTCAACTTGTTCGTGTTTTGTGCTAGCAGGTGCTGGCTACAAGGTTGCTAAACATGGAAACGTGGCTGCATCTTCGGTTTCGGGTGCTAGCAATGTGCTTATGGCTCACGGAGTTAAGTTTACCGACGATGTTAACCGTCACAAAGAAAATCTTGAAAAAGCTGGCATCACATACTTGCACGCTCCACTTTTTGCTTATGGAATGAAATTCGTTGGTCCAATTCGCAAATCATTGCAAGTGCCAACTGTTTTCAACTTGCTTGGTCCTTTGGTTAATCCTTCAAAACCAAAAAACCAAATGTTGGGCACTGCAAATCTCAATCAGCTAAGACTTTACACCAACGTTTATCAAAAAATGGGTATAAACTATACCATAGTTACTAGCACCGATGGATACGACGAAATTTCACTTACTAGTAGTTTTAAAGTATCGTCGGTTGGCGAAGAAAAAGTGTACTCGGTTGCCGAAATAGGTTTGCCAGCTGTTCTTCCTGACGAAATTTGTGGTGGCAAAGACCAAACACTTGACGATGCTAAAAAAGTGTTTGACGATGTGCTTGCTAATAAAGCTAACCGCGGCCCAATGAACGTGGTGCTTATCAATTCGGCTTTTGCAATTCGTACTTTCTGTCCTCAAAAATCAATTGAGGAATGTATTGCCGAGGCTCGCGAAAGCATCGAGAGCGGAAAAGCAATGCAAGCACTTAAAAATTACGTTGCACTCAACTCTTAATAGGTTTTATGTATCTCGATAAAATTGTAGCACACAAACAGTTAGAGATAGCTGAACTGAAACAAAAAACTTCGATTGACGAACTTCGTCAGTCGGAGTTTTACAATCGTAAATGCTATTCGTTAAAAGCCAATTTGCTATCTAGCAACAGCGGAATTATCTCCGAATTCAAACGCCGTAGCCCATCAAAAGGCTTTATAAAAGAGGGCGCACAAGTTGCTAACATTGTGCCAGGTTACGAGCAATCGGGCGCTTCGGGCATTTCGGTTCTTGCCGATAACGAGTTCTTTGCAGGTTCGCCTGCCGATGTTTGCGAGGCTCGCAGTTTGGTTAAAACGCCAATCCTATTTAAAGAATTTGTGATTGACGAATTTCAAATTCATTTGGCAAAAGCGAGTGGAGCCGATGTGGTTTTGCTAATTGCTGCCATTCTTACTCCAACTCAAGTGAAACAATTTGCCCAAGTTGCTCATTCGTTGGGATTAGAAACTCTGCTTGAACTGCATTCGCCAGCCGAAGTTGGCCATATTTGCACCGAAGTCGATTTGGTTGGCATCAATAACCGCAACCTTAAAACCTTTGAGGTCGATTTGCAAGCAAGCATTGACCTTTGTCATCAAATTCCCGACTCGTTTGTAAAGGTTTCAGAAAGTGGAATTTCAAACCCACAAACTGTAAAAGAACTTCGTGCGCAAGGTTTCCGCGGTTTCTTAATGGGCGAAAATTTTATGAAAACCGAACAACCAGCGCAAACACTTAAAGAGTTTATTGAAAACTTGAAATAATGTTGAAGAGCACCAATAAACACATGCTGATTAAAGTTTGCGGAATGCGCGAACCACAAAACGTAGCCGATTTGCTTGCATTGCAGCCCAATTTTATGGGAATGATTTTTTATCCCAAGTCGTCGCGTTATGTTGCAGAACCACAACAAATTGCACAAATGACGCATGCAACTCAAACCAAGTTAGTTGGTGTGTTTGTAAACGAACCATTTGAGTCTATTGCCCAAAAAGTAACTGATTTGCAACTCGATTATGTTCAGTTTCATGGCAACGAAACTGTCGATTTTGCTCGCCAAGTAAAGGCTCTGGGTGTTGGAGTTATTCGGGCCGTTTCTGTTTCGTCGGCAACCGATTTTGGCAACATTAGCCGCGAGTACGAAACAATTGCCGATTATATGCTATTCGATTATAAATGTTCGGGTTACGGGGGAAGCGGAAATAAGTTCGATTGGAGTTTGCTTAACCTTTACACTCTAAATTTGCCATTTTTACTTTCGGGCGGCATTTGCGCCGACGATGCTTTGGCTATCAACCAAATAAATCATCCACAGTTTGCCGGCATCGACCTTAATAGCAAATTTGAAACTGCCCCATCTTTGAAAAACGTGTCGTTGTTGAGCCGCTTTTTTGCTCAACTATCTCGATAGTTTTTGAACTGAAATAAATATCGCCATCAAATAGTTTGCATATTACTATTTGGTGGCGATTTTGTATATTTCTACACACAAATTATTTAATGACTTTGTGTTTGAATTACAAGTAAACGACAGATTATTAAACTATTAACTCTAAAATGATGAAAACTCAAAATGTTGTTTTGTTGTCGCTTGCAATAATTATTGCAGCAGCTATAGTGTCGCTTGGTTTGACACATATTACCGAAAAAAAGGGAGTTGTAAGTGTGCGAGGTTTGGCCGAGCGTGAGGTTGATGCCGATTTGGCCGTGTGGCCGCTTACCTATTCGGTGGGCGGAAATGACCTGCAGACGATTCGCAAAAGTGTAATTGAAAAAAATAAAATTGTTGAGGCTTATCTTAAGCGTAAAGGGCTTACAAAAGACGATTATACGATTCAAGCTCCCGACTTGACCGACAACACAGTTAACTCTTATGCGCGCGATGCTCGTTACGACTATGTTGCTCGCCAAGTTGTGTTGGTGCGGTCAACAAATGTGGCTGCAGTTAAAGATGCTCATGCCAATTCGCTCGACTTGCTTGCCGAAGGTATTGCTATTACCATCGACTATTCGAGCAAAGTAGAATACGACTTTACCAAACTGAACGATGTTAAACCTGAAATGGTTGACGAGGCTCAAAAAAACGCTTTAAAAGCCGCTGAACAAATAGTTGGTAATGGTGTCGCAAAACTCAAAATTAAGAGTGCATCGCAAGGTTATTTTTCGGTTGAAGATGCTGCACAAGGACTTGAGGATAGAAAAAAAGTGCGTGTGGTTACAACCATTCAATATACAATAGAGTAGCAGTGGCACGGTTTGTGAATGAACAATAAAAGCCTAAACAAAGGCATGTTTAACATTAAATAATTAAAACAATGAAAAAGTATTTTGCAGAGATGATTGGCACAATGGTGCTAGTACTTATGGGCTGCGGAACAGCAGTTAGTTTAAATTGTGGTGTTGATACAGCATCGGTAGTAGGCACATCGTGTGCTTTTGGTTTGGCTGTTGTAGCAATGGCATACACCATTGGTGGCATTTCGGGTTGCCACATTAACCCTGCTATTACACTTGGCGTGTGGATGAGCAAACGCATGAGCGGTAAAGATGCAATCTGCTACATGGTTGCTCAAGTAATTGGCGCGTTTATTGGTTCTGCTTTACTTTGGGTTTTAGTGCAACAAGTTGGTGCCGATGGTACCCAAACCGGAGCAAACTCTTGTGCAAACGGCGCTTTTGCCGCAATGATTGTTGAGGTTATCTTAACTTTTGTGTTTGTACTTGTAGTGCTTGGAACAACCGATTCTGAAAAAGGTGCAGGCAATTTGGCCGGTCTTGCAATTGGCCTTTCGCTTATCCTTATTCACCTAGTTGGTATTCACTACACAGGAACATCAGTAAATCCTGCACGTTCAATAGCTCCTGCAGTGTTCCAAGGTGGCGCTGCTTTGAGTCAACTTTGGGCATTTGTAGTTGGTCCATTTATTGGTGCTGCATTGGCTGCCATTGTTTGGAAATGCACATCGTGCAAATGCTGCGATTGCAAAAAATAAACGTCAAAAGTTATTAATACAAAAGTCCGCATCCGCATTAGGGTGTGGACTTTTTGCGTTTTATGATATTGCGTTATCATGAACTTTGTAAATCGGCTTACAGTTTAATTTTACTAATCGTACAAATGGCAATATCAATGTGCATCAAACTAAAAAAAAGCAGTAAAAATGTTTGCTGTGGCAAATTTTTTATCACTTTTGTGCCCGAATCAATAACGACAACATGAACAACACTTTTGGATACTACGCATTCTATTATTACTTCTTTTATAATAATTGAAGCGGGGCATCTATTGTGTAATATGATAAGGAATTAAAACAAAAGCCCCGCTTAAACCAAGCGGGGTTTTTTGTTACAAAACGAACAAACTTTTATAAAAATGAATATTGCAATTGTAGGATTAGGATTGATTGGCGGCTCAATGGCTATTGATTTGAAAGCTAGAGGGTTTGCTAGTCATATTGTGGGCGTTGACAACAGTAAACTAAACTCGGCAACTGCGCTTAACATTGGTTTGGTTGACGAGATTTGCACTCTTGAGGAGGCAATGACAAAAGTAGAACTAGTTATTGTAGCAGTTCCTGTAAGCGCCGCAGCAAAAGTAGTGACTCAAGTTCTCGATTTGAGCAACGACAATCAAGTGGTGATTGACACCTGTTCAACCAAAGAAAAAATATGCTTGTCGCTTAAAAATCATCAATATCGCAATCGTTACGTGGCAACTCACCCAATGGCAGGTACCGAGTACTCGGGTCCGTGGGCAGCAAAAAGTGGCTTGTACGACTCAAAAGTAGTTGTGATTTGCGATAGCGAAGATAGTGGCCCAAAAGCTGTTGATTTGGTTAAGAAAATGTACGATACGCTTTGCATGCGTGTTGTTTTGATGAATAGCGCCAACCACGATGTTCACACTGCATACATTTCGCACATTTCGCATGTTTGTTCGTTTGCCTTGGCTCTTACTGTTCTTGACAAAGAGAAAGACGAAAAGCATATTTTTGATCTCGCAAGTAGTGGATTTGATACCACAGTTCGCTTGGCAAAAAGCTCGGTTGACATGTGGTTGCCAATTATTGAGCAAAACAAAGACAATATTCTTACTGTGCTCGATACTTATATGGAAAAACTTCAGGCTTTTCGCACAAGCATTCAAAACGGCGATAGCGATACAACTCGCAAACTGATTTCGGAAGCAAATACAATTAGAAGAGTAATTAAATAACATTCATAATACGTAGCTATGACAGTTTTGGAACAACCATTTATGAATTGGGGATGGGGCGATATTGCTCGTCCAATGATTATTGCAGGTCCTTGTAGCGCCGAAAGCGAAGAACAAATTATGCAAACAGCTGCCGATTTAAAGGCAAATGGTATTGGAATTCTTCGAGCTGGCATTTGGAAACCACGTACTCGTCCAAACTCGTTTGAGGGTGTTGGTACAATTGGTCTTGGTTGGTTAAACCGAGTTCAACAAGAGTTGGGAATGAAAGTATCGACCGAGGTAGCTAATGCTAAACATGTTGAGGAAGTTCTTAAGGCTGGACTTGACATGCTTTGGATTGGCGCTCGCACTTCGGCCAATCCTTTTGCTATGCAAGAAATTGCCGACTCGCTAAAAGGCGTTGATATTCCAATTGTGGTTAAAAATCCAGTTAATCCCGATGTTGATTTGTGGATTGGCGCAGTTGAACGCATTATGGGCGCTGGCATTACCAAATTGGGCGTTATTCATCGCGGATTTTCAAGCTTCGAAAAATCGCGTTTTCGCAATGTGCCACAATGGCAATTGGCTATTGAATTCCGTCGCCGTATGCCAAACATACCAATGATTTGCGACCCAAGCCACATATCGGGTTGTACCGAATTGCTTCATGAGGTTTCGCAAAAAGCTCTCGATTTGAACTACGATGGTTTAATTATTGAAAGCCACTGCAATCCAGCAAAAGCGTGGAGCGATGCTAAACAGCAACTTACACCAGCCGACCTTAATGTTATGCTAAAATCGCTTGTTTTGCGCGATGTTAAAACCACAGCTGCGCAAGACACTAGCCTTGAGGAACTTCGTTTGCAAATTGATAAATACGACGACGAATTGTTCCGTGTGATTGGCGAGCGTATGAAAATTGCTGAACAAATTGGTAAGTACAAAAAAGACAATAACATAACCATTCTTCAATCAAGCCGTTGGAACGATATTCTTAACACTGCCATTGAAAAGGGTAAATTGCAAAACCTTAGCGAAGATTTTGTAAGTGTTATCTTTATGGCCATTCATCAAGAGTCTATTAACAAGCAAACCGTTGTAATGAACGGTAAAGACTAATTTTGATTGAAAGAAAAAAAGAATGTCGTAAAAACGATAGAATACATTGACAATGAAACAAATAACAGTAAATGGTAGCCAACAATCGCAAATATTGATTGGTGAGAGTTTCAAAAACTTTGGTAAATATTTACCCACACAACAAGTGGTAGTTATTACCGATACTAATGTTCGTAAAATATACGGACAATACTTTGAGCAATATCCAATAATTGAAATAGGATTAGGTGAGGGCAACAAAAACCTCGACACAGTTGCTGCAGTTATTGACCGCATGCTTGAACTTAAAATAGATCGTTCGGGCTTTGTTTTGGCAGTAGGTGGCGGTATTGTTACCGATGTGGCAGGTTTTGTGGCATCAATTTACCAACGTGGTATTGGTTTTGGATTTGTATCAACCACACTATTGGCACAAGTTGATGCCAGTGTGGGTGGCAAAAACGGAGTAAACCAAAAAGGCGGACTGAAGAACATGATTGGCAACTTTAATCAGCCACAGTTTGTTATATGCGACTCGCAAGTACTGCACTCGTTGCCAACCTACGACCTAGCAAGCGGATTTGCCGAAATTGTTAAGCACACACTTATTGCCGATGCCGAAATGTTCAACTATCTTGAACAAAATGCAAAACGCGCATTATCGTTAGATTCCGAAGTTATTGAAAAACTTGTGGTTAACTCAGTTGAAATTAAATCGGGAGTAGTTGGCCGCGACGAAAAAGAAAAAGGCGAGCGCCGCAAACTAAACCTTGGCCACACATTTGGTCATGCAGTTGAAAAGGTGCAAAAAGTGAGCCATGGCCATGCTGTTAGCATCGGGTTGGCAGTTGCTGCTCGCTTGTCGGTTATGCGTGGCACTTTGTCGCAAACCGATGCCGACCGCATTGTTAACTTGCTACGTGCTTTAGATTTGCCAACCGAAGTAACCGGTAACCGTGCCGAAATTCTTGCAGCCATGGAGTATGACAAAAAACGCATTGGCTCGCAAATAAATTTTGTGCTGATGAATGGCATTGGCGATGTTTATATTGAAAAGATTGATATAGAAACTCTTAAACAAGTTGAGTTTTAATTATGCTTTGTAGATCGATTGCCGAAAAAGGCTACAACCGTGTTGCGGAGCTTATTGCCGATGCCGAAATGGCTGAAATCCGCATTGAAGAGTGTGAACTTTCTGTTGAAGAGGTTAGCAAGTTGTTTGCCTCGCATAAAAATCTTATTGCAACTTGCCGACCTAAAAATCTTTCGCCTGCTCAACAAACCAAATTGCTTACAGCTGCCATTAATGCTGGAGCTGCTTGGGTTGATATTGAAATAGAGGCCGAAGCCGAATATCGAAACCATATGGTTGAAGTGGCTCGCGCTGCAGGTTGCAAGGTTATTATTTCGTATCACAACTATTCGCAAACTCCTGTGGTTTACGAACTTGTGAACATTGCAACAAATGCCAAACGCTTTGGTGCCGATTTGGTTAAAGTGGCAACTACCGTTAATAGTAAAATGGATATTTGTAACCTATTTAGTTTATACACACTCGATTACGACGTGTTAGCTATAGGAATGGGCAAGTTGGGTATGATTACTCGCATTGCTGCTTTAACAATGGGTTCGCCTTTTACTTTTGTATCGATGAACGATGTTGCAGCAACCGCTCCAGGTCAAATCGACGAAAAGTCAATGCAAGGAATTGTAAAAACCTTACAATTAAACGATTAAACTGATGAATCTTTCTGTAAAAGCATCAACAATAAGCGGAACAGTAGTAGCTCCGCCTTCAAAAAGTTACATGCAGCGAGCCATTGCTTTGGCGGCTCTTTCAAAACAACCAACTACAATCAGTAACATTTCCGATTGTGCCGATTGCCGCGCAGCTATTGGCATTGCACGCAATTTAGGATGCTCGGTGGTTGAGGGCGAAAATCAAATTGTAGTTACACCTCCATCATCGGGATTAAAAGCCCAAACATTGCATTGCGGCGAGGCAGGTTTGAGTTTGCGCATGTTTTCGCCAATTGCGGCATTGCAAAGTCAAAAAGTAACAATGACAGGTCAAGGTTCGTTGCTTGTTCGTCCTGTGGGCTTTATGGAAAGCACTTTGCGCCAGCTTGGAGTTGATGTGCAGTCAAACGACGGTAAATTGCCTTTGGAACTTCAAGGTCCAATTAATGGGGGCGTGGCCGAGGTCGATGGCTCTGTGAGCTCACAATTCCTCACTGGCTTGTTAATAGCACTGCCGCTTGCTGCTAATAAATCGCAATTAAAAGTTGACCGACTTACAAGCCGACCATACATCGATATGACATTGCAAATTATTGAAGAGTTTGGCGGAAAAGTAAAAAACGACAATTACGAATTATTCTCTATTGATGGCAATCAACAATACAACCGCGCAAATTACTGTGTTGAAGGCGATTGGAGTGGGGCAGCTGGTTTGCTAATTGCAGCTTCAATTGCCGGCCCAGCAACCGTTGCAGGCCTAAATGAAAAGTCGGCCCAAGCTGATGCGGCAATTATGCAAGTTCTGAAACTATCAGGAACTAATTGTCAGTTTGATGGCGATAAAGTATTGGTAAATAAAAACATGCAACATAAAGCATTCAACTTTGATGCAACCAATTGTCCCGATTTGTTCCCAGTTATGGCAGCATTGGCGGCTCATGCCAACGGCGTGTCAAGCATAAAAGGTGTTGGCCGATTGACCCACAAAGAGAGCAACCGAGCACTAGCCATTCAAACCGAATTTGGCAAACTAGGCATTCAAATTGATCTTGATGGCGATGTGATGCACATTCATGGCGGCAAGGTAAAAGGAGCAACTGTTAGTGCATGTAACGACCATCGCATGGCAATGGCGTTGGCATTGTGCGCTTTGCAAGCCGATGGCGAGGTTCGCATCGAAGGAACTGAGTGTGTTGCAAAATCGTATCCCGAATTTTTTGACGATATGCAAAAATGGGGGTTGCAAGTATCTGAATTTTAATCCTTTATAATAATATGAATACGTTAGGAAGATTTTTTAAGGTGTCAGTGTTTGGCGAATCGCATGGAGTAGGCCTTGGTGCCGTAATTGACGGTTGTCCTGCTGGTTTACCATTGTGCGACGATGATTTTGTTGCCGATTTGGCTCGTCGCAAAAGTGGCGCAAAAGGCACAACACCTCGCATTGAGAGCGACAAACCCGAAATCTTGTCGGGAGTATTTAACGGTTTCACCACAGGAACTCCAATTTCAATCATCTTCCGTAACGAAAATACACGCTCGGGCGATTATTCAAACCTTGTTGATCAACCACGCCCCAGCCATGCAGATTTTACAGGTCGAATTAAATACAACGGATACAACGATTACCGAGGTGGTGGCCATTTTTCAGCTCGATTGACTGTTGCAGTTGTTGCAGCAGGAGTGGTGGCTAAAAAACTATTGTCGCAATTTGGTATTGAGGTTGTGTCAAATATTCTTGAAGTTGGAGGTAATACAAATATTGAAGAAACTGTAAACAAGGCAGTTGAGGCGCACGATTCAGTTGGAGCGCTAGTCGATTGCAAAGTTACAGGTTTGCCTGTTGGTTTGGGCGAACCATTTTGGGACTCGGCCGAATCGCTAATTAGCCATGCTGCTTTTGCCATTCCTGCTGTAAAAGGCATTGAGTTTGGTTGCGGTTTCGCAGCAGCCAACATGACAGGTTCTGCGCATAACGATGTTCTTGTTGATGCTGAGGGACACACAGCTACTAACAATGCAGGTGGAATAAATGGTGGAATAACAAACGGAAACGACTTGTATTTCCGTATTGCGGTAAAGCCTACTGCTAGCATTTCACTTGAACAACAAACCTACAACTTTAAAACAAAGCAAGTTGAAACCTTGCAAGTGCGCGGGCGTCATGATGCGTGTGTAGCATTGCGTGTACCACCAATTCTTGAGGCAACAACAGCAATGGTTCTTGCTGACCTTATGCTACTACAAAAAGGCAGAGAGGTGATGCAGTTTACATTATAATTGATAAAAAACGCTTGTAAGTTGTGCATTAGCAATTTACAAGCGTTTTTATAATTAATAGGCCGATAGATATTTCAATATTTATCGGCCTTTATTTTATTCTTCAATTTGTTGTAATTCGTTGCTCGATAACTCAATAAGCATTGAATTTTCGCATTTTATGATGCGACCAGGAAACTCGCGCAACAAAGCGTAGTCGTGAGTTGCAATAAGCACAGCGCGTCCGTTTCGGCTAATTTCAGAAAGGATAGACATAATGCCTTTTGATGTTTCGGGGTCAAGGTTGCCAGTTGGCTCGTCGGCCAAAATTATTTCAGGTTCGTTAAGCAAAGCGCGCGCAATAACCACACGTTGTTGCTCGCCACCCGAAAGTTCGTTAGGCATTTTGTAGTCTTTGTGCGAAAGGCCAACCTTGTCTAAAACCTCGTGAATTCGGCGCTCAATTTCAGTTTTGCTTTTCCATCCCGTAGCTTTTAATACAAATTCAAGGTTTTTGAAAACAGTACGATCTGTTAATAGTTGAAAATCTTGAAACACAATACCTAATTTGCGACGCAAGTAGGGTATTTGTCGAGTTTTTAGTCCATTGAGCAAAAAACCAGCAACTGTTCCTGTTCCTTTTGAGAGAGGGAGCTCGGCATAAAAAGTTTTAAGCAGACTACTTTTACCGCTACCAGTACGGCCAATTAGGTACACAAGTTCACCTTTTTGGATGTCAAGATTTGCATTGGTGATTATTGTGTTGTCGGGGTGCGCAATGGTTGCGTTTTCAAGTTTTATAATTGTGTCAAGCGCCATTTTTTCTACAAATTTTTAACTATTCAAAAGTATTGCAAATAGTAAAGTTGCAAGTTGAGCCAACATGCATTTAATTAACACTTTGTTGTTTATTAAATGGACTTTTGCGGTCAGTTGTTAAGTACAAAACTTACTACTTTTACGCTGTTTTGTTATATACCAAAATGATGCGTAAAAAATTAAGAATCAGTTGTTTAGCGGTGCTTTTGTCTGCTTGTTCAGTGCAAATGTTGGCGCAGAATTCAATGATAAATCACGACGAGGATTATGAGTACCGAATAGGGGTGGATTTGTTCTCAAAGCAGAAGTATTCGCAGGCTCAATATTATTTTGAACGTGTGGTTGCTCACTATGGCGATGCTTTTTCCGATATTAAAGCAGATGCTCAATATTATGCAGCTCTTTGTGCGTTGGAATTGTTTAATAACGATGCCGAATATCGTATTCACGATTTTATTGAGCGATATCCCGAAAGCCCACGTACTCGTGTTGCTTATTTCGAAATGGGCCGATATCAGTATAGAGTACAACGCTATCAGGAAGCCGTTGATTATTTTGATAAGGTTTGGAAACAAAACCTAAATCAAGATCAACTTTGTGAACTCTATTTCAAAAAAGGTTACAGTTATTTTAAACTTGAACAATATGATAAGGCATCGAAAATGTTCTATGAGTTGCTAAACAAAGAGAGCATTTACACCGCGCCAGCTACATATTACTATGCGCACATTGCGTACATGAACAAGAACTACGAGACTGCGCTTAACAACCTTAAGAAGTTGGAAGACGACCAAACGTTCTCGCCACTTGTACCATACTATCGTGCTCAAATCTATTTCATTCAAGGCAAAGACGACCAAGTGATAAAACTTGGTAAAGAGATACTTGAAATGGGCGAGGGCAAACGTCAAGCCGAAATGTCGCGTATTGTTGGCGAGGCTTTGTATAACAAGGAGTTGTATGCCGAGGCATTGCCCTACATGGAAACATATAAAGAAAAAGCTGAAACATATACACGCGAAGACATTTACCAACTGGGTTACGTTTACTATCAAACTGCTGATTATGAAAAAGTTGTGAGCACAATGAGCAATGTTACCAATGTTGATGATGCTTTGTCGCAAAATGCTTTTTTCCACATTGCACAGTCGTATATGCAATTGGGAAACAAAGAGTCAGCAATGAAAGGTTTTGAATCGGCTGCTAAGTATAAATACAACGATAAAATTCGCGAGCAATCGTTGCTAAACTATGCAAAACTATCGTATGAATTGTCGTATTCGCCTTTCAATCAAACTATTAAGGCGTTTAATCAATATCTTGAATTGTATCCAAATTCAATTCATCACGACGATGCTTATGAGTATTTGACAAAGGTTTATCTGAGTTCTAAAAACTACGAGGCAGCTTTGCAATCGCTTAATAACATTAAAAATAAAACACCCGAAATGCAGGCAGCTTGGCAACGTGTGGCATACTTCCGCGGTTTGGAGCTGTTCAATAACTTGCGTTTCGAAGAGTCGATTGAGGCCTTTGATCGTGCCATTGAACTTAAATCGTTTGATCGAAAAATACGCGCATACTCGCAATATTGGAAAGGCGAGGCTCTTTATCGTCTTGAGCGTTATGCTGAAGCCATTGAAGCTTACAATGGATTCCTTGTAACACCAGGAGCATATTCAATGCCCGAATACAACACTTGCTACTACAACATGGGCTACTGCTACTTTAAGCAGCATAACTATGCAACAGCTTCAGATTGGTTCCGTAAGTTTGTTGATAAGTCAAACGATGTGCAAAAGCTAAAACTAGCCGATGGCTACATTCGCATGGCCGATTGCATGTTTATGACCTCAAACTATGTTGAGGCTGTTAAGTATTACGACAATGCCGTTAAACTTGACACTTTTGACGTTGAGTACGCTCTGTTTCAAAAAGGTTTTTCAATGGGATTGAGTAAAAACCAACTGGGAAAAATTGAGGCGTTGTCAAAATTACTAGCAACTAATCCAAACTCAACCTATGCAGCCGATGCTTTGTTTGAGCGTGGTCGCAGTTACATGATTATCGATTCGGCTGACTTTGCAATCAAAGACTTTGACAACATTGTTGACAACTACTCAAATAGTTCGTATGTAATTAAATCGATGTTGCAACTAGGTTTGATTCATTATGCCGAAGGTCGCAACCAAAATGCAATTGAGTACTTCAAAGCCGTAATTGATAAATATCCTGGAACTTCAGAGTCGCGCGAGGCAATGTCGTCGCTCAAAAACATATACGTTGATATGAATCAGGTTGACGACTATTTTGCTTATGCGCAAGGTCGTGCCGGCGGTGCCGATGTTAATATGGAAGAACGAGACTCGTTGGTTTATATGTCGGCCGAAAAAGTGTATATGTCAGGCAACTGGGAGCGTGCCAACGATTTGTTTACCAAGTATTTGACCGAATATCCAACCGGAAAATTTACATTAAATGCGCATTTCTATCGTGGCGACTGCGCTTTCAAACAAGAGCAAGACAGTTTGGCTAAACAAGATTTCTTGTATGTGGTTGAAAAACCTAAAAACATCTTCTCTGAAGCCGCATTGTTAAGTGCAGCAACATTGGCCGAAAAACAAAAAGATTACAAACAAGCATATAGTTTGTACGAAAAGTTGAAAGACAATGCTGAAATTAAATCAAACTTAATTGTGGCTCGCGAGGGTATGATGGACATGGCCTATGCCGATAGCAACTTTAATAACGCTGTAGAAGCTGGCCGAGAGGTTATTATGACCGACAAAGTTACAGAAGAGCAAGTGCGTAAAGCTCGTCGCATAATGGCTATCAGTTATAAGAAAATGAATCAACTTGACCCCGCACGAACCCAATTTGCAGTTTTGGCAACCGATATGAATAGTTTTGAAGGTGCTGAGGCACAATACTGCATTGCACAAATGCAATTTGAACAACAAGACTTTGAGTCGGCTGAAAAAGAGGCAAATGAACTTATTATGTCTGGTACACCACATTTGTATTGGGTGGCTAAGGCATTCTTTATGTTGGCCGACATTTGCGCCAATAGAGGTGATAATTTTCAAGCTAAAGCCAACTTGCAAAGTGTGATTGACAACTACGACGATCAGTCGGACGGAATACTTGACGAGGCTAACGAAAAATTGAAATCGATTGTTGATAAAGAAAATGTTCAGTTTGGACAATCTCAATCGCAAGAAACAGAAGTAGTTGCACCAGTTTCAAATGAAGAGTAACATGAAAAAGATTTTTTTGCCAGTTATACTGATTGCGGCAGTTGCAACCGCATCGGCCCAAAATAACTTGAATCAAGAGGTTCAGGTTGTAAAACCATACGAACCAGTTATCAACGATGCTTTTAAGGTAAGCGAGTTGCCTAAAATAGTTGATACATTTAAAGTTGTGCCACAATTTGAATACGATACAGAAACTTCAATGTATCCAACCAAATACTCGCCAAAGCCAATTAAACCAGCCAAGCTGATAGCAGAGCCTTTGCCAATGCTGCATAACGTGTACATTAAAGGCGGTTTTGGTTCATACATGACCCCAATGCTTAATGTTTATGTAGGCTCGCAACGCAAAGAAAAATGGATTTTAAGCGCATCGTCGCGCTATAACTCTAGCAATGCAAAAATCAAAAACGAAGACAAAAACAAAGTATATGCTGGAGTTTCTCATTTCGATCTTGATGCACAAGCGCGTTACTTGTCTAAAAATAGCAAAGCTGCAACAATTTATGGTCGCTATGGTAACCAACAAAACTACTATTACGGCTACAATCAAGATTTGAATTTGCCAGATTCGCTGATCCCAATGAAACGCAAAGATGTTGAAAAACAGACAGTTAATTACTATGCTGGAGGGGCAACACTTGAAACAAATAATCTCGATTCTAGTTTGTTGTCGTACAAATTAGGCTTGGGAGTTGATGGAATAAAAGCGCTACACGGAATTGGTCAAGACAATTTGCAAGCAACTGCCTTTTTGAGCTATTTGTTTGAAAATGAGTTTCTTGGCGTTGATATTGATATTGATTACCACAAAACACACGGCATAACCGATTCGCTAAACTCTATGGTTGTAAACTTTAATCCATGGGTAGGAGCTTATGGCAGAAAATGGCGCGTGGCTATTGGTGTAAACACCATTTTTGACCAAGAAGAATCGGGCTATAAATTCTATCCCGACATTCAGGCTCAATACAACATCATCGACTATTTCTTGATGCCATACGTTGAACTTAACGGAACATACAAAGTGAATACCTTTCAAGACATTTATATGGAAAATCCGTTTGTTCAAACAAACATGCGAGTTAAACCAACCGATACTCGTTTGAATTTGGTTGTGGGTTTTCGCGGAAATGTTAGTTCAAAAGTTGCATTTAACATCAAAGGAGAACTTACAAACGTATCGAACCAATACTTTTATGTGAACGACACTAGTTTGCTGCTTCAGAACAAGTTTGTTGTGGTTTATGACGACATGACTCGAACAAAAATTATGGGCGAATTGTCATACAAAACCAGCGACAAGTTCAAAATAGGAATGAAAGCAAGTTATATGACATATAGTCTTGATAATGAAGAAAAAGCATGGCACATGCCAAACGTTGATGTGAGCCTAGATGCATCGTATAACTTAGGCGATAAAATAATTGCAACCACCAACATTTATTACCTAGGCAAGCGCTACGCAAAAACATTTGACGAGGCAGGGGAAGTAGTAGCAAAAGAGTTGGGCGATATTGTTGATTTGAATCTTGGTCTTGAGTACCGAGTTTCGAAACGATTATCGGCTTTTGTTGATTTAAAAAACCTTTGTGGTTCTCGTTACTACCAATGGAACAATTATCAGTCGCATCGCTTTAACTTAATGGCAGGCTTGACATTCGCATTTTAGTGCATTTTATATTTAAAAGTTTGAAAATCTGAGATTTGAATATAAGTCTCAGATTTTTTTTGTTTTTCAAAATTTGAATTGTTCAGGTTTTGAGTTAAAGAGGCGGAAAACCGACTCAAAAGCCGCGTAAATGTTAGTAATTTGTTTAATTCTAACCGCCAGCCAATCTTATTCACAAGGGCGTTTTTGCTATATTTGTTTGTTTTAGTAAAAAGCGTAAAAACGCTGTTAATCAATTGAAATATAGTTATTTATAAAGATATGAGCGAAGAAGTAAAAACTCAACAGAATCAAGAGTATGGAGCAGATAGCATTCAAGTGCTTGAAGGCTTGGAAGCAGTTCGCAAACGCCCTGCGATGTATATTGGCGATATTGGTGTAAAAGGCTTGCACCATTTGGTATATGAGGTTGTAGATAACTCAATTGACGAGGCTTTGGCAGGTTTCTGCAACACAATTGAAGTGTCAATCAACCCCGATAATTCAATTACAGTAAAAGATAACGGACGCGGTATCCCAACCGACAAAATGCAAAAAGGCGGCAAATCGGCCCTTGAGGTAGTTATGACTGTGTTGCACGCTGGTGGTAAGTTCAATAAAGATACGTACAAGGTTTCTGGTGGTTTGCACGGTGTAGGTGTATCGTGCGTAAACGCATTGTCTGTAATGTTGCGTGCCGAAGTTCATCGCGACGGTCAAGTGTTTGAGCAAACCTTCTCAAAAGGAACTCCAACTTGCGAGGTTCATGTTATTGGCCAATGTGCCGACACTGGTACAATTATAACATTTAAGCCCGATGGCTCAATTTTTGCCGATACAGTTTATCAGTATAACATCCTTGCAGCTCGTATGCGCGAGTTGGCTTACCTAAACAAAGGCATCACAATCTCGTTGTCAGACCTTCGCCCAGATGAAGAGGGCAACACCAAAACCGAAACATTCCATTCTGACGAGGGATTAGTTGAGTTTGTTAAATATCTTGATACAAACCGCACACCTATTATCGAAGGATTTCAGCCTATCAGCATTGTAAATACAAAAGGCGAAGTGCCAGTTGAGATTGCAATGACATACAATAATGGCTATTCTGAAAGCGTATTGTCATACGTGAATAATATTCACACCATTGAAGGCGGTACACACCTAACAGGTTTCCGTACAGCATTGACTCGCGTTTTGAAAAAATATGCCGACGAAAACATGTCGCGCGAACTTGAAAAAGCAAAAGTAGAAGTTACAGGCGACGACTTTCGCGAGGGCTTGACTGCAGTTATTTCAGTTAAGGTAGCAGAGCCTCAGTTTGAAGGTCAAACAAAAACTAAACTTGGCAATGGTGAGGTTTCGGGTATTGTGAATCAGGCAGTAGGCGAGGCCTTAAGCATGTATCTTGAAGAGCATCCAAGCGAGGCTAAAGTGATTGTTGGTAAAGTTATTCTTGCCGCACAAGCTCGTATGGCAGCACAAAAAGCTCGTGCAAGTGTACGAGTAAAATCGCCACTTTCAGGAGGCGGCATGCCAGGAAAACTAACCGATTGTTCAGATAAAGATCCTGCTGTTCGCGAATTGTTCTTGGTCGAGGGTGATTCGGCAGGTGGTACAGCTAAACAAGCTCGCGACCGCCACTTCCAAGCAATTTTGCCACTTCGAGGAAAAATTCTAAACGTAGAAAAAGCTATTCGCCACCGCGTGTTCGATAGCGAAGAGGTTCGTAATATTTACACCGCTCTTGGTGTTAAGATTGATGTAAATGGCAATTTAGACTTGAGCGGAGTGCGCTACCACAAGGTTATTATTATGACCGATGCCGACGTTGATGGTAGCCACATTGCTACACTTATTATGACACTATTCTTCCGCTATATGCGTGAGGTAATTGAGTGCGGATACTTGTATATTGCAACTCCACCATTGTACTTGGTAAAGAAAGGCAATCAGCAACGTTACTGCTGGGACGAGATGCAACGTCGCCAGGCAATTGATGAAATGGGCGGTGGCGATGAAAATAAGGTCCATGTTCAACGATACAAAGGTTTGGGTGAGATGAACGAAATACAGTTGCGTGACACAACAATGTCGCCTGAAAATCGTACACTTCGCCAAGTAACAATAGAAAACGCTGCAGAAGCCGACTACATCTTCTCAATGCTTATGGGCGACGATGTTCCTTTGCGTCGTGACTTTATTGAAAAGAATGCTAAGTACGCTAACATTGATGCTTAAATAGTTGTTTTTTATAACTTTCTTTGTTTGTCAGCCTACAGATTTCTGTGGGCTGATTTTTTTTTTGTATTACAATAAAGTGTAATTAACAAAAACAAAGCTTTGAGTTAAAGTTGTTCATAACCACAATTTGTCGAATTTGGATTTTCAACAGATGAAAAAAATGTATATATATTTATGTTGATAACCCAAAATTATTAACAATCAGTTACTTCGGTTTTGAGGCCAAAAAAGCAATTATTCAATACTAAAAAAAGAAGAAAAAAAGTACTTAAAGTACTTGCATTTTTACAAAAGCTTGAAATTGAGTTTATTAAATCGTTTTGCTTGTAATAAATTGATAATCAGCTTTTTGTAAAAAATGTTAATTTTTTTTGAAACGCAAAATGCTGATATATAAAAGCATATATCGGTAATGAAAAATGCAATTATAAAAGCCGTTTTTTTTGAAGTTTTTTTTTAACAAAATTGCATCGTTAACAACAGAAAACCCAAATTTTTGATTTTCAATGAATAAAGATTTAAAACAAGCATGGAGTGAGTGCATGCGCATTTTTAAGGACAACCTTTCGGCTGTAGTTTATTCAACTTGGTTTGAAACAATAACCCCATTGAGTTTGGATGGTAACAACTTGACTCTGCAAATACCTAGCCAATTTTTCTACGAGTATTTGGAGGAGAATTACATTGACATAATGAGTAAAACTTTACGTCATGTGTTTGGTCCAGAGGTTAAGTTGCATTATTCAATTATGATGGAGAATAACAACCATATTAAGGCAACTCCAAGAGTTGAATATCCATCAATAAACAAGGTGAATGTTGATAATCGCCAAATGCCAATACCACATCCACAAGGAAAAGATTATCCTAGTGTGTACACAATGCCAGGCTTGAAAAAAATCAGCATCAATCCTAACCTTAAACAAGAACTTACCTTTGATAATTATATTGAAGGTGAGTGCAATAAGTTGGCTCGTTCGGCTGGTTTTGCTGTGGCATGCAATCCTGGCAAAACATCATTTAATCCTTTATTCATTTATGGCGACTCTGGTTTGGGCAAAACTCACTTGGCTCAAGCTATTGGCATTGAAACCAAAAAACGTTTTTCTGATAAGATTGTACTTTATGTAACTGCTAATCAGTTCCAAAATCAATATACCAACGCTGTTATTAATAAAGAGCTACCTGATTTCATTCATTACTATCAAATGATTGATGTGCTTATTATTGACGACGTGCATGAGTTTATTGGTAAAGAAAAAACGCAAGAAACTTTCTTCCAAATATTCAACTATCTACATCAAAATGGCCGTCAGTTGATTCTTACTAGCGACAAGGCTCCTGTTGATATGCAAGGTATGATGGACCGTTTGATTTCTCGTTTCAAATGGGGATTGATTGCTGACCTTCAGGTTCCTGATTATGAAACTCGTTTGGATATTTTGAAACGCAAAGTATATAACGATGGTATTCAAGAAATAAGCGACAATGTGCTTGAATACGTTGCTTTGCATGTGTCAACTAACGTTCGTGAGCTTGAGGGCGCGTTAATTTCGCTTATGGCGCAATCAATTCTTAACAAGCATGCAATTACAATGGATTTGGCCAAACAACAAATCGATAAATTGGTTAAGAACACATCGCGCGAGTTGAGCATCGATTATATTCAGAAAATTGTTTGCGATTACTTTGATTTGCCATCGGAGGCAATTACTTCAAAAACTCGTAAGCGTGAGATTGTTCAAGCCCGTCAAATTGCAATGTACTTTGCTAAAAATAAAACCAAATTATCGTTGGCAACCATTGGTTCTCAAATTGGAGGCAAAGATCATGCAACTGTGCTTCATGCTTGCAAAACAGTAAACAACTTGATTGATACTGATCGCCAATTCAAGAATTATATTGAGGAGATTGAGCGTAAATTGAAATCTTAAATAACTTATAATCAATAGAGTTAAACGGTGTTGCAGATTTTGCAATGCCGTTTTTTTTGCCTGAAACCGAAAGTTAGTTACTCTAAAGTAGAGTGTTGGAATTTATTTAACACACGTTGCCGTTGACTAACGCATGCTATGTTATAAATCAATTGTTAAGCCTAACTCAATAGTGAAAGGTCTGATGAACGTGCCCGACATTAAATAGTTCTTGTACTCTGAAGCATCTTCAACAAGGTCGGCAGAGCTGAGGTTGCCGCTAGCTCCCTTTTGGTTCAATATGTTAATTACGTTAAGACTCAGTTTTAGTTTGTCGTTTGGTGTATAGTCGGCACCGCCAAAGGTTTCAAATCGACCTTTAAAGTAGAGCGAGTTTGTTTTGTTGGCATATTGTCGGCTTATGTACCTTGTGCTGAGCCAAAGTCGCCAATCGCCGAATGAGTATGAAGGGTCGCAGGTTATTTCCACCTTATGTAGGTTTGTTACGTTTTTGCCACTGAAGTCGTGAATTTCAGTTACACCATCGGAAAAGGTTGGCGAGAATACAAAATCTTTGTATTGCGGATTTCTGATGGTTAACTGCATGTGAATGTTAAGACCTTTGGCTGGGGTTATCATGGCATCGGTCATCCAACCTAGCGACGATATGCCGTAGGTTAGCGGCAGTGTAACCGATTCGGTGAATCCTGCTGGATATCCTCCCGATTCCTTTAGCAACTGATGGTGAAATACCGACCTGGAGTTGTAGTTGCTTTGGCTAATGTAATTTATCTGCGATAGAACGTTTATCCAACTGTTTTGGTACGAGAAACCGAAACGAGCTAGATAAGTGTCGGTTGGTGCTGTCGAAGGATCGTAAAATCCACCATAGTTGAATATGTTGGAGTGGATTCGGGTAAAGGTAAAATCGGCTTGGGCACTAAATCCATTTACAATGCGGTAAAGCATTTTGCCGCCAAATGCGCCATTAAGGTATTTTTCGTCAAACGATGTAATTTTTCCCAAAGTTAGGTTGAATCCTGGGTAGCGAGTGTTGCTTTTGTCGTTGCCAATGTTGTTTGCCGATTTGCCGTTGATAGAAAGTCGTTCGATGCGTATAAAGGCATCAATGTCAAGCCTTTGACTAGCTTTCCAACTATCGTTTAAGTAAGCAGCCAACTTTTTTTCGTGGCCGTTGTAGTATTCAGCGGCAGTGTTAAAGTTGTAGAACTTGTCGCCTTTAAAGTAAAGTAGTTCAGGGTCGGTAGCCACTACGTGTGCAAAAATGGCCGACGATGAAACCGTTCCGCCGTGGTTAAGGTTTAGGTCGATGCCTGCACGAAGTTTGTGGTTCTCTTTATTCCAATCTAGTTCTACATTATTTATCCACGACGATTCAAATGTGTCAAAGTGGAGTAGGTTGCGTTTTTGAACTGAACCAATGTAAACATCGCCATTGGCAAGTGTGTAACCCGATTCGGCTGTAGCATTGTCGATGCCTGCTAGAGTTCCAGCTCCTCGTACCGATGTACCGTCCTTCAATCGACTTTTAAAGCTTAGCTTGGCGCCGTTGGTAAAGTCGAAATCGAGTTTATAGGTCAAGTGGTTCGATTTGTCGCGGTTGCCGTCTTTTAGGCTCATTGTCGCCATTTCGCCAGACATAAAGTCCATATACTCAATATTGTTCAGTATTGGGCGGTACGAGTCGCGGCCTATGTTGAAACCTTTGTAAAGTTTTACGCTGCCGTCGCCTACAAAAAGAAAAGGACCATAGTTTTCTTGTATGCTCAAAAAGTCAACATGTTGATACACAAGCGCCATTTTGCCTTTTCCTTCAGCAAAACCAAACGATAGTACGCCTTTGTAAAATTGGTGGCGGTCTTTAATTTTTGGGTCAATGCAGTGGTTCGATCCTGGATCGATATTTTGGTAAGTACTTATTGAATATTGCACTCCGCCAGCAATAGGACCCGAAATGTTGGCATCAATCTTGTGTTGCCCATATTGTCCCAGTGTGTAGCTGACTGTTCCTTGCAAGTTATCGCTTCCAACGCGGTTGTAACTATCAATGTAGTTGTTTATTTCGCCATAACGCATGGCTGTTTCCATTGGTCCAATGGAGCCTGTTTTGATTGCGCTTGCGCCACCATGCCACGATTTGTAGGGAAACAAGTGGTATATGTAGTACGACACAGGCAGGCCATCTTCAAATATCTGAACTGCTGACGAACTATTGGTGGGTAATCCGAGCGATACTTCGCGAGGCTTGCTGTCCGATGCTGCATTCAGAAATATGGCGCTGTTTTGCTTTTCGGGTGTCTTAATAGAGTCTTCTGCCACTTGAGCGTGTGTGCTCATTGCAGAAATTAAACATGCGAAAAGGGCAGTTTTTTTCATTTTTATTGTTTGGCCAAATGTATTTAGGTGGTTTGTGGGTTATCTGTTTGCTTATTATTGAGAACAAGTGCATGTTATGCGATAAATCGCTTGTTTGGTACTTCTTCTAGTGAATAAATGTAACTGATAACTTATTGGCAAAGTACGTGTTTTTTTTTAGTTCCTAAAAAGGAACAACAGGCAAAAGAAAGTTTTTTCGAAAAAAAATTGAGGGTAACCATTGTTTGTAGTAAATCCACAATTTTGTAATACTCCATATTGTTATTGCAACGGCAAAAGGCAAATTTTACAGGCATTGGTCTTTTGCTCGGCATACCAAATCGGCCATGCTTTTAGCATTGAGTTTTATGCGAAGGTTGCGCAAGTAATCGTGAATGGTGTCAAAACTAAGGTCGAGTTTTGCGGCAATTTCTTTGGTTGAAAGTCCGTCAACAACAAGGTGAAGCACTTCGCGCTCGCGGCGAGTGAGCGATGGAACTTGCATGGGTGCCGATTCAAGTTGCGATTGGGCTTCGGGTGATATAAAAAACTGTCCGTTGGCAATTAGATGTACGCCTTTGGCAATAATGCCAGAACTATTGCTCTTGAGCATGTAGCCCGACACTCCAGCGTTAAGTGCTCTGCGAATAACCGAAGGCTCGGTAAACGATGTCAACATTGCTATTTTAAGAGTGGGGTATTGTTGCCTGATTTTTGAAACAATGTCGATGCTGTTGCCGTCGGGTAGTTGCACATCTAGTAGCAGAACATCGGCTTGTTGCTCAGAAAGTATATCGAGGCATTGCAGAATGGTGTTTGCTGTTCCAACAACTTTTAGCCCATCGGTGTTGTTTAGGCAGTTTTTTAAGCCATCAACAAGAAGGTTGTGGTCGTCGGCAATAATGATGCGGCTTATTTGTTTGTTCATAAGTTGTGGTTAATGGTTATTAGTATTTCGGTTCCTTCGCCAAGTTTGCTATCAACCGACATTCGGCCATTATATGCAGCTATGCGTTGGCGTATATTGCAGAGTCCCATTCCGTTGTTGGCGGTGTCTTGAGTCATTCCGCATCCGTTGTCGCTCACTGTTATCGATATTTGTTTTGAGTCTTGCAAAAGTTGAACATCTATGTTGTTTGCGTTGGCATGCTTTAAGGCGTTGTTTACCAATTCGTGGGTTATTAGGTAAAGCATTTTCTCCAGTTCAGGGTTTAGGGCCTTGTATCCCGACGAAAAGTAGTTTACCGTAGGAGTGCATTGGCAAAAATCGTTGAGTGCGGCATCGAGTCCATCGTGTTGCAAAGCATCGGGCATCAAGTGGTGGGCCACGCGGCGAAGTTCAGAACGGGCTTTGTCGAGTACGTTGTAGGTTTGAGTTAGACTGTCGGCGGGCATTGTGTCGCTAAGGTGTTGCTGAAACTGCTCAAGGTTTATTCGCACAGCGGTTAGCATGCTGCCAATTCCGTCGTGTAAGTCGCGGGCAAGTCGTGTACGTTCTTCGGCCTCGCCTGCAATGGTGGCTTGTATTTCGGCTAATTTTTTTTCGCTTGCGGCGCGGCGTCGTTGTTGGCGCATCAAGAAAATTGCAAGCAGAGCAACGCAACCAAGCGCAGCTTCAAGTACATATCCAATTATATTTATTGTGTGAGCTTGTCGGTTTATTTGTTCCAACGACTCAACTTGAGCAGTCAGCACTTCGTTTTCGCTTTCGCGTTCTTCTTTATGTCGTTGAAAATATTCAAGCGATTGCCTCGATTCTTTAAGAGCTGTAGCATAATCGCCTTGAGCAAGATGCAACGACACAAGCCCTTTTTGTGTTATGGCAACAATTAGCGAGTCTCCTGTCGATTCGGCAATTTCAACGGCTCGTTCATAGTTTTCGGTTGCTTGTTTTAGGTCGTTTTCTTGAAGATAAAGTTCGCCAATATTGTAAAACAACAAAGCCTGATTCTCGCGCCAGTTGTGCTTTTGAAGCAACTCCAACATTTTTGAGTAGTAGAGTATTGCTTCGGTGGCCATGCCTTGGGCGTTGTAGTTGTTGGCAATGGCACCCCAAAGAGTCGATTGTAAATCGTCAATGTCGGACTCGGAGTAACCGAGTGCTTTCATTTTCTCAATTGCGTTTTGCGAGCAAGCAAATAAGCTGTCGGCTTTTTCAAAATTCTCATCGGCATATTCGTGCTGACCTAAAATGCGGTAGGCGTCAACTTCTGATTTTGCAAAGTTGTTTTCCTGAGCATGCGCCACAAGTTGCCAAGCGTATTTTTTCGACTTTTCGCCATCGGTTTGCAAAAATCCCCACATTAGGTTTGATAGCACTCGCGCCTTTTCGGTTGGCTCAAGTTGTTGGGTTTTAAAAACTACTTCAAGCGAGTCCTCGTGTCGGTTGCGATGGTCACTGTATTCTGCACTTGCTGCAATGTGAACGATGCATAGCAGTGCTATTAATATATATATGCGCATTTTGTTGTGTTGTTTATGGCAAATGTATTGCTTTCGGTGTGTGGACAATATGTTTGGAAAAGAAACTTTTCCCCCCACAATTGGGGGATTGTTTAAAATGATGATAGGTAGCACTTTTGTGTCGTTAATAATGACAATTATATTGTAAGTGCGTACAAAAAATGCTGCAATTATTAGTAACATTGCAAAAACGAACAAACATTTATTTTTTATTTAATAATTAACTGTAAATTAAATTCTTATGAAAAGAGCATTGAAATTTGCTATGGCAATTTTATCGGTGTCGCTTGTGTTTGCATCGTGCTCAAAAGACGATGACGAAAAGAGCGATGCTAAACAAATCAAGAGTTTCAGTTTTGCTGATCCTCAAGCTGTTGGAGTGATTAACGACAGCACAAAACAAATTACCATTGTGGTTCCTGCAGAAACTGATGTTACTGAACTTGTTCCTATTATTAACGTTTCAGACAAGGCAACAGTTAATCCACTTTCTGGTATTCCACAAAACTTTACCAAACCTGTTGTTTTCACAGTAACTGCTGAAGACGGTTCAACAACTGCATACGTTGTTACTGTTACCGTAAATGGCAATGGTGGCAATGGCGGAAACGGCGGCGATGTTACCGACATAAGCGAAGCTATGAAACTATCGGGATCTATGGACGAGAACAAAACCTTAAAGGACCTTGGCTTGCCAATCGACTACATCGTTGACGGTATGTTGACCATTAGCGGTAATGCTTGCTTGACTATTGAACCAGGTGTAACAATTGCTTTCACTGGCACAAATGGAATAGTGTCTGTTGATGAGAACGCTGGGTTGAAGATGGTAGGTACTGCTGAGAAACCAATCACATTTACCGGTCCTGTGAACAACCAGAACAAGGGTGCATGGGGATACATTGAGTATCACTCTAACCGTTCAGACAACCAAATGGAGTATGTCATCTTGAAGAATGGCGGTTCATACGATGGATATGGCGTTTTGAACACATTCGATGCTGGCTCTGTATCTGTAAAGAATTGCACAATTGATGGAGGTATGGGCTTTGGCGTTCAAACTCATTGGGGTAATGGCAAGAACTTTAAGGCATTTGAAAACAACACTATCAAGAACGTGGCAAAAGCTCCTATGGATATTGATGCTTGGAATGCTAATAACATCGGTAGCGGGAACAAGTTTGAGGAGAATGGAGAGAACTACATCATGATGACAAATAGCATTAATGACAACAAGGAGTTGATACTCAACAATGTAGACATTCCTTATTACTTCCCTAATGGATTTATGGTTGAAGGCAAATCGGAGTTGACAGTGAATGCTGGCGTAAAATTGGTATTTGGCAAGAACGAAGGAATGTATACTAACTCTGAGACTGTAGTGAAATTTGAAGGAACAGAAGCATCTCCTATCACACTTTGTGGTTTGGAAAGCAAGGCTGGCTACTGGAAGGGTGTTAACCATTGTTCAGAAGAGGACGAGTGCATCTTTAAGAACGTTGTCATCAGCGATGGTGACGAGTTTGGCTTGAAACTTGATTGTTTTGACGAGGTGCTTAAGATTGAGAACCTCACAATCAAAAACATTAAGGAGTACGGCTTGATTGTTCGTACAGGCACAAAAGAGGAAGAAGTTGATGGAGAGACAGTTTACTCACGTGTCTGGTCAGAAGCTTTCCCTGGAGGTGTTTCAGGTTTGAAGTTTGAGAATTGCGGCAAGGGCAACATCTATGACAACAACACCCTTGACGGTGAGACAGAAGGTGTTGACAACGTGTTCGAGTCAATTCCAGAATAAGATTTACAAATATCAACCGTAATATAAAAAGCAGGCTTAAGGCCTGCTTTTTTTTGTGCTAATAAAAAGGCATTTGAGAGGTTGCAGTTGTGGGGCTGAAAGTGAAAGATTAGCACAAAACACTTGTGCAACAACCCAAATAGTAAGTGTAATATCTATTGATAACTTAAATCTCAAAACCCGAGACGAGGCATGCCGCGTCTCTACGAGCTTTGTATGAGAAATTGAGTTTGTAGAGACGTCGCACGCGGCGTCTCCCAATTGCAAAAAAAAGCAATACCTAACCCCGATTCGTCGCACGCGGCGTCTTCAAATACCATCGAGTTTTGTCCAAACATAAACGTCGTTCGCGGCATCTTCCATTGCAAAAATGCAATTATCCCAAACCCGAGACGAGGCATGCCGCGTCTCTACGAGCTTTGTATGAGAAATTGAGTT